>NZ_BAAIGG010000003.1:0-394029 GCF_054653435.1 Halostagnicola bangensis
GTCGATCGACTTGGCGCGAGCCACGGGACACACCTCGGTACAGACCAATACGACTACAACGAACTCGTCGAGACCTACGCTGGCGCAGATGTGTCTCCAGTGCCGCGGAAAGCAACCGATCCCCTCTTTCACATCCACACGTCGGGGACAACCGGTAATCCGCAGCGGATGACTCACTCCACAGGGGGCTACCTCGCAGGTGTCACGTGGACGGCCCAGACCGTGTTCGACCTCTCGCCGGGGACCACGATCTGGTGTACAGCCGATATCGGGTGGATTACCGGTCACTCCTACGTCGTCTACGGACCATTACTTTCGGGCGCGACGGTCGTCCTTGTGGAAGGGAGTCTCCGCTATCCGGACCGTCACCGTCCATGGGAAGTCATCGAACGGAACGGCGTGGAGGTCTTCTATACGACGCCAGGGGCGATCCGGACATTTATGAAGTGGGGCAAGTCGTTTCCCTCGTCCCACGACTTGTCGTCGCTTCGGCTGCTCGGCACCGTCGGTGAACCGATCGGTCCGAATACGTGGGAGTGGTACTACACCCACGTCGGCGAGGAGCGGTGCCCGATCGTCGACACGTGGTGGCAGACCGAAACCGGATGCGTTCTCATCTCAGCCCGTCCCGGAGTCGACGAGTTGAAGCCCGGTTCGGTCGGCCCACCGTTGCCCGGAATCGAAATCCAGATCGTCGACGAAGACGGTCGCGACCTTCCGCCGGGTGAACCTGGCTATCTGACGATTGACCGTCCCTGGCCGTCGATGCTTGCTCCACTCGAGGGTGATCAGTACTGGGTTCTTGCGGAGTACTGGCAAGCGTTTTCGGACCCGCGGGCGGAGACCTGGCGGTATTTCACGGGCGACCGTGCCGTTGTCGACGACGATGGGTACGTAACGATCATCGGCCGTGACGACGATGTAATCACGATCGATAACCGCCGCCTCGGAACGGCCGAACTCGAGGCTGCAATCACGATGGTAGACGGCGTTACCGAAGCCGCTGCCGTCGCCGAGAGTGCCGCTGGCGAGACGACGCTCTGTGTCTTCGCAACCCTCGAGCAAGAACAGCGGGACCGGAACGCCGTTCGAGACGCCATCAGGGATGCAGTCGCCGAGCGCGTCGGCGAGTTCACACGGCCAGCGAGCATTGTATTCACGCCAGAACTTCCCGAAACATACTCTGGGAAAACGATGTACCGGCTCCTCGGGCGCGTCGTCAACGACCGACCGCTTACGGACAGCGACACCCTTCGAAATCCAGAAATCCTCGGTGAACTCATAACGATCTGGAATCGGGAGTAAGCAGTCGAGGGGTACTCCTGCCCACGGATTTCTCGTCCGCTGGCTGACGAGGTATTTTCACGTCCTCGAGTCTTTGCTGAGGGGTTTCGATTCCATCAATGCCGATGCAGGTGATCGTCTCGTCTTCCGTACCGACGGCTAGCGCTCGACGCCTTACGTCCTATTCAGTACGAGTGTCAACATTGTCCGAGCGTGGGTGAACCTCGAACGGACGCATCATATCGTGGTCTTCGTGCTCGATCATGTGACAGTGCCACATGTATGTACCCGTCTGATCGTTGAACAGTCCGTCGTGCTCTCCGAAGTGGACGATCACGTGGACAATTTCACCGGGATCGACGGTGATGACGTCGTTCCATCCTCGTTCGTACGGCTCGGGTGCCTCGAGTGCGTCGAGGTCGATCTCGTCCTCGTTCGGATCGTAGTCCCCAATCGACTGTCGCCCCAACATCTGGAAGTGTACGAGGTGAAGGTGGATCGGATGGGACATTGCGCTTCGGTTGGCGAAACTCCAGATCTCGGTGTCACCGAGCGCGGGCTCCTCGGTCACGGGGTCGTCGACCTCGAGACCGACACGGTCGGCTGCCGTTCCAAGCAAGTGGAGCTGCCGTCCGTAGTCGTCACTCGCGCCGCCGTTGAGCGTGAGATATCGTTCGTTGTCGACCGAATCGACGGGGATGTCCGGAACGCGGGTCAACTTGTCGGGGAGTTCGGTAGCGTCCTGTGAATCCTCGGCGTCGCTCACATCCACGAGCATGATCTGGGGGAGCGAAACGATGTCGTCGTCAGCCGAGCCCGCCTCACCGCGATACTGCGCGGGCGCGTTGTTGTGGAGCAGTAGCGTCTCTCCGGCGTATTCGGAGAAATCAACGAAGATATCGGCACGCTGACCGGAGCCAAGCTCGAGGCGGTCGTCGATTTCTCCTGGCGTCGAGAGGAGGCCGCCATCGTTCCCGATCTGGACGAAAGACGGCCCGTCCACGCCAATCTCGCCCGACGACTCGTCGTACTGACGGAGTTTGAGGGTGTAATACCGACTGTTCGACCCGTTGAGGAGTCGGAACCGATACGATCTGGGTTCGACGGAGAGCCGAGGCCAGGCCTTCCCGTTGACGACCGACGTATCGCCGTAGAACTGCGGAACGATACTCGGGTTGGGGTGCGCATCGTCTCCGCCGCCTTGCTCGTCCGAGACGGCCGTGGGATAGAACAACGACCCGTCCTCCTCGAAACTCCGATCCTGGAGCACGAGCGGAATCTCGTACTCGTCCTCGGGCAGACCGAGACTCCGTTCGTGTTCGCTCCGCAGGAGATAGAATCCCACGAGCCCGGCATAGACGTTTAATCGCGTAATACCGAGCGAGTGATCGTGATACCACAGTGTCGCCGGCGGCTGGTCGTTCACGTAGTAGTAGTCTCGCTTCTCGAACTCGGGGCCCGTCTCCTGAAAGTCCCGAGTGAACCACGCCTGCGCGTGGCCGTCGCTCTCGGACTCGACGTTTCCACCGTGGAGATGCGTTACGGTCCGTGCACCCGGCGTATCGTACGGAATAATGTCGCTGTGGATCGTCGTGTCTTCAGGCAGGAGATGTTCGTCCGGGAGGTCGTTCGTCCAGCGGACGTAGATCGGTTCACCCTGCTCAGCTTCGATCGTCGGGCCCGGGAACTGCCCGTCGTAGCCCCAGACGGCCGTCGCTGGGAGGTCGCGGTGTAGCTTCTGCTCGACCTCGCTCATCGCTATCTCGTAGCGGGGGTGACCGTCTTTCGTTCCGGACGGTTTCGCGACACCCGGTCGGGGAACCTCATCGACCCACTTCTCGAGGTCTGGTGACGAGTGGTCCGTTATCGTCGTCGCGTTCTTGGCTTGGGGCGGATTCGTATTCTCAGTCGAACAGCCTGCGAGAGCTGAGATACCCGTGCCACCGGCTGCGATGCAGAGCTCACGGCGTGATACCACTGGTCGAGGTTCTACAGCGCGATCACTCATAGTACATGTTAGCGTATGATATCCCAGTATATGCGGGGCCAGCCGATTCCTACTGAGTCGGAATCCGGAGAGGGTACATCACCGGGAGCGGCCTATCCCAGCCGTCCTCGTTCCCAAAACGTGGAACACGATATGCATGATCCGGAGTCGATGTGGCCACAGCAACATCATTATGGTTCATCCGGAATAAGCTATCTATGCGCACCCCGATAGCCGCTAGAGACACCTCGATCACCATGACCAAAGTCCCTTCCCAGTTACAGACGTTCGATATCGCGGAAACCGACGACGTAGTGCGAGCGTATCTACAAACGGAGTGTCTGGATCACCCGACGAGAGGACCCTACATAAAATCACGAGTACTGTACGAGGGTGTCGAAGACGAGATCGACGACCGGTTTTCACTGGAGCTGTTCGGATTATTCTGTGAAAGCCGATCGTACTTGGAGAAGTGGTCGAGAGGATATAACGGATCGTATCGGTATCGGATCCTCCGTGAGCATCTCCGCTAACCGTGCGTTGCATACGGATTTCTGAGAGGAGCGGCAGTAGTACTTAATAATTCGATTAGAACGAATCTTTATACCGATTTAGCCGGTACGAAGAGGTATGACCAAACAGACGGCGAAAACCACGGAACGATCGCTGGACGTAATCGACACGATTCAGAAATTAGGCGGTGCAACACTCGAGGAATTGACCGGTGAATTAGAGATTGCGAGAAGTACGATCCATCTCCACCTCCAGACCCTTCTCAAGGAGGGGTATCTCACAAAAGAGGGCGCGGTATATCATATTGGATTGCGGTTCCTCAATCACGGCGAGTATGCACGATCACGCAAGAAGGCGTACACGCTGGCGAAGCAGACGGTAACAGACCTTTCCGACCGAATCGACGAAGAGGTCGAATTCGTCGTCGAGAACGATAATCGCGGCATTCTCGTCCACGAATCCTTCCATCCGGACAGCCACTTTCCATCGAAGGAGCGCTATATCTCTACCGCGCCTAGTTCCGCCGGGATCTACTATTACCTCCACAGCGTTGCAACCGGCAAAGCGATCCTGGCCGAATTACCCGACGAGCGCGTCGAAGCGGTATTGGATGACTGGGGACTCCCTAGACAGACAGCACACACCATCACGGACCGGAACGATTTCTTCCGAGAACTCGAGCAGATTCGCGATCGAGGCGTTGCGTTCGCCGATGAAGAGTACGTCGACGGTCTCAGAGAAGTCGGGCGGCGTGTGACGGGTCCCGATGGGAGCGTCCTCGGCGCGATCGCCATCATCGGCCCGAAGTATCGATTTACGGACGAACGGTACACCACCGAGTTGCCGGAGGTTCTGATGGAATACGTCGACGACCTCGAGACCGAAATCAGCGATTCGTACTTGGACGATTATCGCTAAGTAACCGGATCTCTCGCGAGTTTCAGCGAATAATCCGAGTACACTGTATCATTATATGTGTCCCTGTTTTCGGAACGAGATGATGGGTTTCCATTACGCCCGTATGTGTGTAACTCTTTGAGTGTGATTGCGAAACCGTACGGCGCGTCGCCGACATTGTTCGGAAAATCCGGACTACTATACACACTGGACGAATACGTTGTATTCCAGGAGAACCGCCGGCCGTCGTCAACCGTGCTGACGGCAGTTAGGTCGGCGAAGAACCGACTAGAATGAAAATTTCACCTCACATTGCGATAAGCGATACGTAGCGAACGGGAGCACAGTATGATTCCTAGCGAACAGGTAATTACGATCCGTCTCTGTTGACTTCAACTATCGTCCCGATCATCGTCCACGCCGATTCGTCTACGCCCTTTCGTCCGACCAGAATCGATTCGTTATCCGTGCTCGTGATGAATCGATAGTCCGCGTCAGCGTCCTCGCAAACACCCTCCGCCTGAAATTCCTGCTGAAAGAATTCGGCCCCGGAAATATGAAATATGGCCGTCGTTCCGTCGTCGAGCGTCAGCTCGACGGGGTCGGGACTGATCTGGTGTATTCGTTTCGCGGTCGGGTTGAGGTCTGCCATACGTACGTACTGGCGGTTACGGCCTATAAGTCGTGTTGATTCCGCGCTAGATAACCTCGATGACTTCCTCGAGTACATCTGTATCAACGAACAGAATGACGTGATCTCCCGGTCTGATTACGGTTGTTCCGCGAGGCGTCACGAGTTCACCGGAGCGAGCGATCGCACCGATAATGACTTCGTCCGGAAGGCTCGCCGTAGAATCCCTGATTTCGTGATCTGCGAGAGTACTCTCTTCGGTAACGACGATCTCGATCACTTCCGCACGATCGTGGTCAAGCAGTACGATTTTTTCGGTCGGAATCAATCGGGTAAAGCGAATAATTTCCTCGGCGGTCTCCTCGCGTGGATTGACAGTCACGTCGACGCCGGCAGCTTCGAACAGGTCGGCATACCCTCTGTCCTCGACGATAGCGATGGTTTCACCGACGCCGAACTGGCGGGCAACTAACGATACGAGTAAGTTTCGTTCGTCACTCGCCAATGCAGCGATGACGATATCGACATCCCCGATGTGTTCACGCTCCAGAAATACGACGTCCGCGGGATCCCCCTCGAGCACTGTCGTGTTCGGGAGTGCTTCAGCCGCGTTTCGAGCGCGATCGGGATCCTGTTCGAGTAACCGGGGACGATAGCCGTGTTCTTCGAACAGCCGAGCTATTTGAAAGCCGATCTCACTTGCGCCGGCGATAACGACCTCGTCGGTCGGACTTCGCGACGACAGTGAAATACGATTCGCGACGTTCGTAACGCCGCTAGCGCTTCCGATGACTACGATCCGATCGGTGGCCCGTATTACGGTTTCTCCGGTCGGAAGCACCAGCTCGTCGTCGCGGAAGATCGCTGCGACCGTGACCGATCTGTCCAGATCGATCTGGCGCACAGTTCGATCGACGAACGGACTCTCGGGGTTGACTTCGAACGCAGCCATTCGAACGAGACCGTTGGCGAACGTATCAACCTCCTGTGCAGCAGGGAGTCCTGCGATCCGAAACGCCGCTTCGGACGTCAACGAGTCCGTGCAGATCATGAAATCGACACCGAACGCGTCCGGACGGGCGGTCCACGTTTCGAAGAGCGTTCGACGTCTCACTCGAGCAATAGTGAACGCGTCGGAGATCATCGTTACGGTCGCACAAATAACGGTATTGACCTCGTCGTCGTCGGTACACGCGATCACGAGATCCGCCCGATCGATTTCGGCCTCGCGTAGTGTTTCGATATCTCGGCCGTCCCCGTGGACGGCGAGAACATCGTACGCGTACGCGAGTTCGTCGACGACCCGCTCGTCGCCGTCGACGACGACGACCTCGTGAAGGTCCGCGAGCGTCGCAGCGATCGCTCGTCCGACTTCACCAGCTCCGACGACCGTTATACGCATTGGACTCGTGTTCGACTGATACTCGAGTGGTGACTTGAGAGCGGCATCAGTGACCGTCATTGATTTCTATGGATCATCCGACAGACCGATCGACCGACCATGTGGTCGTCTCGTCCCGGATGTGTTCAGGTATAGAGTTCGTGGACCATTATGAGTTCCGTTCGTGGACCATTATGAGTTCCGTTCGTGGACGATTCTGTTCCCGGACAGTCCCGAATTCCGGTGCAACGACGACCGAGTCGATTACTATCGGTATCGATCCACCGTCGCTTCCAGGCTCAGTGGTGAACGCTGAGTAGTAATAGATACGAACTCTCACAGACGGTCGGACCGCCGTCCTCCAGACCGAAGACACGACAGCTTCCGATCTCGTCTCAGAGACTCTCAAATGGGGACTGATACCGTCTGATAGATTTCTGACCAGCCAATCGTGTAGCTCGAGTGAGCCAGCCACCGTAACTGGGTCACACGCTCGTTCGATAGCACGAGAGAATTGTTCGATATAGCTGGATTATTATATTGAAGTACCGATTCAGGAATCACATCTCTGGATACGGTGCTCCCACAATTTTGTATAATACTCTGGATTTTGTATGGAAATATCGACACCAGCATATACATTACATACATACGATTGTAATACAGGTTGAATGGGAAGCAAACGCAGACAACAGAATCCAATTACACTGTACTATTAAGAGAAGAGTTATCAGAACCTTCTTGCAGTGTCTGTAACGCTGTTCTGTCGGTGACCGATACCTTGATTACGACTGCTCACAAACGTTCGTATTCACATGGGAATGGGTAACTATGACCAGCGTGAGTACGAACGTCGCGAACGGACGATCTCCGAAATTGAGTCCGACTCGGACGACCAGCCGAACGAGTATCGAGGCAAAATAACGTTCGACGACAGCAGCTCGACCAGCGAACTTCTCGAGAACCTCCAACAGATGAAGTCGGAAGAATCGTGACAGAGTTGCTGAACGATGGCAGACCAAACGATTTATCTCTATTTGATTGGTACTGCTACGTATGGCGCTCGACGAAATCCTTAGTGGTGACCAGATCACTGGCCGTCAAGCTACGATGATCTTCTTCACATGGCTAACGCTGGTGTTAGCGGCTGGAATTATCCTGCTATTGATCACGAGAAGCACTGTTGGATAGGCTGCGATCGATTGACTGATCCGAAACGCGTTGCGTCTCGCTATCTCGCAACCTCGCGTTCTGCGACCGTTCCTCGAGATACTCGATCCCACCGGGAGGTGAACCAATATTCTAGTCAGTGGGGCGTTCCAAACACCCCAGTAAAATAGGTATAGATGTCATAGCACTAATCAATTGCTATTTGAAATGAGATTGTCTGCCGTCCTATTCGGTCATCTCGGGGCTGTCCGTTGATTCTGAACGCAGGATCCGTGAGTAGGAATCGTCAACCCGGTGACCTCGAGCAAATGTCGACATTTGTGAGAGGAGACCATTCGGGGAAACGCATATTGTCAGAATCGAGGGATCTTCGAATCTGGATACGGACCGATTGTTCCGGAATGGCAATTGCCGAGGATCCAGCGATCGATCTCGAGACATTCAAATCAGTCGTCGCGCTACGGAATCGTATGGAAGAAGACGACTCTCGTGAACACGTTGTTCCAAGTAGTGAGAACGAACTACCCACGGCGGACGTCCGTGGATACGATTTCCGCGGGGAGTTCGACTTTCAGGACCTTATTGCGTCTTACGAGACGACAGGATTTCAAGCGACGCAACTCGCCGAGGCCGTCAATATCGCCGAGCGAATGCAAGACGAAGAGGCGACGATCTACCTGACGTTCACCTCGAACATCATCTCCTCGGGATTGCGTGAAGTAGTTGCACACCTGGTCCGCGAAGGCTACGTCGACGTGCTCATTACTACGTCCGGGTCGCTGACGGAGGACGTTATTAAGACCGCAAAGCCATTCAAGATTGGCAAGTGGGATGCTGACGAGGCCGCGCTTCGCGACCGCGGCATCAACCGACTCGGTAATATTTTCGTCCCCTCCGATCGGTACGTATGGCTCGAGGAGTATCTCTACGACTTCTTCGACGATTTTTTCGCGGACGAAAAAGTGCGCACACCGACAGCGTTCGCACGAGAACTAGGCGAGACACTCGATGACGAGGATTCTGTCTTGAAACAGGCCGCGGACAATGATGTCCCCGTCTACTGTCCGGCGTTGACGGACGCCGAAGTTGGTAACTTCCTCTATTACTACCGGCAAGGATACGATTCGGAGGTTGGGATCGAGATTCTGGACGACTACGACTCGCTCATCGAAGACGGTTTGCTGGCGGAGACGACAGGATTGATAGCCGTCGGTGGCGGCGTGCCGAAACATCACGCAATCATGACGAATTTGTTCCGGGGCGGCGCGGACTACGTCGTCTACATTTCTACGGGAATGGAAGGAGACGGGTCGCTCTCGGGAGCGCCGCCCAACGAAGCAGTGTCGTGGGGAAAGATCAAAGACGAGCAAACGAACTACACGCAAGTCGAAGCCGAAGCAACGCTCGTGTTCCCGCTGTTAGTCGCGAGTGCGTTCGCGTAGTGGTGACTTCGTAGTCAGCGCCCCGATTCACACCGAATCAGCCCTTCCGAAGATGTTCACTACTCTCGTAATCAAATATTTGGATGTCTCTGATACCCGTGTGATTGTCATCTACAACCATACAATTACCAGTATTGTGATTCTTGACAATCAATTAGAAAACGCGCGAATCATCAAGATAGAGTATGTAATTATCCTCCAAAGGTAGGTGGAGCCAATACGACTAAACCGATTATGATGATTATCGAGTGAATCTCAAGTGTTACAGAGTCTGACTACTATAGTAACTATTAGAACTTTCTTCTCATAGATTGTAGCTGAATGCAGTGGGCTATTTCGACGAAATCTCTGTCGAGGAATTGCAAGATCCCTTCGACAACGTGGAGGGAAAGAATCCGATACAATGAGTCTTAGCGACAAGTGCGTACAAAAAGAGTCACGAAGACTGAATTATCCGAATGGTACAATGTACAGCGATGGACTATCTATAGCTGGCCCAAGCGACTCGATATTGACGAGTCGCTTGGGTAGCCGTTACTGATACTTATCAATCTGGGAGAAGACAAGATCTTTCAGAAAAGGAGAAGAAAGAATTCGAAGAAACTGTCTACCAATCACCTCAAGAAGTTGGGATTGACGCGCCGGCGCTCGCCCAGCAGTATCTCGACGAAACCTATGATGGAAAATATTCAATCCCGAGTTGCCGGCGGTTGCTCAAAGAAGCGGGATTGGGCTATCAAGAACCACGTCGTACAGTCGCTGAATCTGACGCTGACAAGCAAAAAGCGTTCCGTGACGAACTCAAAAAGTAACGGAAAGTTGATGACACAGTAGTCTGTATCGATCAAACCAAGAAACCCGTGCAAGTCAAGCCGCGTACCGTGTGCTTTCTGCGCGGCACGCGGCCGACCGTCGAATTATTAGGACAACGCGACTGGACGTGTCTTTTAGGCGCGATCACCGTCTAATGAATTAGCTAAGTTCTGGGAATAGGGTCTACCCCACTTATCGGCAGCTGGGGCCTGTAGTGGTACTCCCTCGTACAGCTGTTCCCAATACTTCTCTCGATCATTATTCGGTGATCGCTTTTTCGCTCGGTTCGAAGAGTATGTTGCCGCAAATCACACGAAACATTTCATTCCAACATCATACATTGATATCGAAGATAGCTTGATCGTAATTCTGGACAAGCGCCGTGCTTTCGGGTGTAGACCGTTATGAATCCAGCGGCTAGTAACGACCTCGAGTCCGTCACGTTACCAACATCTTCTCCAGAACTGAATCCAGTCGAAGAGTAGCGGCGACAGCTACAAGCAACTCTTCGCAACCGGTTCTTCAGTCCATTACCGGGTTACCAACGGCGATCAACACCACTCTTACTCAATATCCATACCAAATCGGGTAAGAAATTCTAATTTCTTATGGAGTTAAGCCAGCTCGAGAAACGAGCAGACCGTTGACTAAAGTGGTTCAGATGGTCACAGATCCGCTCCGTGAGTGCTTCGCAGTTGATTTAGAAGCGGTTTTGGAGAGTGAGCGGACGAGCATCTCGGATAACCAAGAGTACCTGCGAGGTGGCGACCTTGTTCTTCGGAATTATGTAGCCAAGTCCGGCGAGCGACACGAGGTGAGGTGGTTGGTCGCGAATCAGCGGGATGATGACGACGTCGGTACGCGTTCGAGCGGACGACGGCGACTGAACTGCCCCGTCGTGACGGTGGGATCAAGGCCCTATTCAGGGCCAAAGTATTCGGCGTGGGTGCACTCTTGATCCAGCTCCGCCTCGGAGAGCACCTCGACGACCTCGTTGACGCACGAGATGAAGCCGAAAATGGAATTGTCGGCGTCGTTGACGCTTCTCAATCAGCTTAAGTGCGGCGACACCGAGTTCGATTTCGGTGTCGTCCTCGCGAAGGGACTCGAGAACTTCGGTTTCATCTTCCTGTAATGGACCATGGATGCAACCGGCAGTGATTCCGACGTGTGACGTTTCGTGAAACTCGATCACCATTTTGCCACCGTGACGTGGATACCCTGTTCGCTCGGCAGCTATGACTGTTGTGACCGCAAATTGAGCGTTGCCTGCGAGAGCTTGCTCAACTCGCCTGAGGACCTCGGATGTGGTACTCCACGAATCTGGCGCCGCGTGCACAGATTGGCTATTCGACCGGCACATATATGGTTATCGTTGGTCATTGTCATACCATGCCCATGGAAATAGAGATTACTCTGAATGGGACTGAACGAACGTTCGAAGCTGAACGCTCGGATTCGCTTCTCGATGTTCTTCGCCGCAACGGCTACACCGGGGCAAAACGCGGCTGTGACACGGGAATTTGTGGGTTCTGTACCGTGACTGTTGATGGCGAACCCGAACGCTCCTGTATCAAACCGGTCGCGACAATAGACGGGACGGCGGTCGAGACGATCGAGGGGCTCGGTACCCAGGATGACCTCCATCCTATTCAAGCGGCTTTCGTCGACAACGCCGCACTCCAGTGTGGATTCTGCATTCCGGGGATGATCATGCAATCACGAAGCCTGCTCGCGAACAATCCCGATCCGACTGAAGCCGAGATTCGCGAGGGGCTCGCAGGCAACCTTTGTCGGTGCACCGGCTATGAGAAGATCATCGATGCTGTGCAGGACGCCGCTGAACGAATGAGTGGCGAGCAGACCGTCGTTACCGATGGTGGCGACTTGACTCACGAGACAGCAGGGCGTTCAAGCCAGGATTGGAGCAGGGGTGAGTGCGATGAGTAAGCCAAATGGCCCGCAAGACGACGACAGTCATCAGCGGCTCTCCTCCTCCGCCGAAGCCGAGCATCCGCTCGAATGGGACGAGAGCCCAAACAATCGCAAATCGAAGAGCGAGCGGCAGGCAATCTCCAGGCGCGAGGAGAAGACCGACGCTCGAAAGATCGTTACAGGCGAGTCGAAATACACCGCCGACTACGCGCTACATTTCCCGGATCTGGCGGAGGCATCGATCCTCCGTTCGGATATTGCACACGGGTACGTAACCGAAATCGATACGAGTGACGCCGACGCAATGGACGGGGTTTACGCGGTCATCACGCCGGATTCCGACGAGGTTCCTGACGCGATGTATACGTCTGCGGGACAGTCGTATCCTGAACCAAGCCCGTGGGACCTGAACGTTCTCCGGCGAAAGGTGCGCTATGTCGGCGATCCAATCGCTGCTGTGGCGGCCACAGATGCCCAGACAGCCAACAAAGCTATCAGAGCGATCGATGTCACGTACGAAGAGCTAGACGCCGTTTTCGATCCAGAAGCGGCGATGGAGCCTGATGCACCACAGATCCACGATCCCGATCAGGTGGAAAACATCCAGCCGGGTGCGGACTACGAACGGAACATCGAAGCCCATACCGAAGGCGAGATCGGCGATGTGGACACGGCATTCGAGGAGGCAGCGACCAGGGACGACTGGATCGTTACCGAAACCGAGTGGAAAACACCGTATCAATCCCACTGCGTTCCCGAACCGCATACGACCATTGCACATCGCGATGAGGATAACCGCTTTCACCTCATCACCAGTACGCAGGTACCGTACCATACACGTCGACAACTCGCACATCTGTTCGATGTCCCAATTCGGGATATTCGGGTAACGAAACCGAGAATTGGTGCCGGATTTGGTGCCAAACAGTCGATGCTGATCGAACCCATTACAGTAGCGCTGATGCTCGCCGCGGATCGTCCCGTGAAACTGGAGACGACGCGTCGCGAGCAGTTCTACGCCATGCGCTTTCGACGCTCTGCTCGCGTCCAAATGCGAAGCGTCGTGACCCAGGATGGAGCGATCAAGGCGTTCGATATGTCGGCAGTTACGAACTCAGGTGCGTACGGCCCACATGGGCTAACTGTAACCAGTTCTATTGCGACGAAACCGCTGCCACTGTACACGCATACACCGAATATCCGGTTTGAGATGAAAGCCGTCCATACTAATCTCCCAATTGGCGGTGCAATCCGCGGCTATGGGGCACCCCAAGGCCATTTTGCACTCGAGGGTCACATGGACGAAGTAGCCAACAAACTAGGACTTGATCCCATTGTCCTTCGCTCACGGAATCTCATTGGGAACGGCGATCTCGATACTGCGTCGGGTGTCACCACAGATGGTGAGCATGTTCGTCGGATCCGCTCGTGTGGTATCAACGATTGTATCGAGCGCGGGAAGGCCGCGATCGGCTGGGGAGACCTCAAGCAGCCCGAAGAGGACCATCTCCACCGAGCCTGCGGTGTTGCTCTCACCGCTCAAAAAAGCGGCGTTGCAGGCGACGAGCTCGGCACAGCCCATATCAAGATGAACGAGGACGGCTCGTTCATCCTTCAAACGGGCGCCGTCGATATCGGTCCCGGTGCGGATACCGCGATGGCACAGATCGCTGCGGAAGTGCTCGGTGTCCCGCCCGAAGACGTTCTCGTTCAGGCATCGGATACGGATATCTCGCCGTTCGATTACGGAGCGTACGCGTCCTCGACGACGTACGTTACCGGAAGCGCGGTCAAAAAAGCCGCCGAGGATGCGCGAGCGCAACTACTCGAGTTCGCCTCACAGATGCTTGATGAGCCAGCAGCGGATCTCGAGGCCCGCGATGGAGCAGTCCGTTCCACACAGACGGGAGATTCGGTCACGATAGACGATATCGGCTACGAGTCGATCTACGGCGACAACGTGCGTGCGCAGGTAATGGGCCAGGCGAGCCACTGCACGGACGAATCACCGCCACCATTCGGCGCACAGTTCGCCGACGTGACCGTCAACGAGCACACCGGTGAATTCGAGATCCATCAACTCGTATTCGCGGTCGACTGTGGCGTCGCGATCAATCCAGACCTCGTGGAAGGACAGGTCGAGGGTGCGATGCATATGAGTTACGAGTTCGCGGTGTCTGCGGGACTCTCGTTCGAGAACGACGGGACGCCGGAAACCCTCGGGTTCCGCGACTACGGGATGCCGACGACAGCGGACCAGCCTCCCCTCGAGTCGATCCTCGTCGAGACACACGAGCCGACGGGGCCGTTCGGCGCAAAATCTGTCGCCGAGATCCCCGTTAACGGTGTCCCGCCGGCGCTGAGCAATGCGATTCACAGCGCCGTCGGCGTTAGGATAACCGACCTTCCAATCACCGCTGAGAAGATTCGAGCGAAGCTTGACACCGACTAGCTAACGCGGTATTCGTACTGATGACGGATGCTACCGCACTCTTGTTACGATGTTCGAGATTGGTACGGTACTCAAGGAGCTGAAGTAACGACCGTGCCCTGTTGGAACCGCACTCGCCACGGAACGGGAATCGCAACGATGGATACTCTACGGTTCTCACCGATATCGCATCACTGGAGACCGCAGAGCGGAGATCAACTCGTAGATCCGATTCCCTTCGGACCACCGGATTCGGTGGTAGCCAAATAGCCCTTGAGCTAGATTAATCGTCGTCGACTGGCTCGGAGACTGGCGGAACGGTGTCGGGTGCGTCGAAGATGGGACTGGAGTCTCCCGGAACGAACGTGTTCAAGAGGAGTGCCGTGAGGCCAGTGATGATTACTGCCTCTCCGAAGAACGTTTGTGCGCCGGGAGGAAGTCCGGCGAGTGCTTCAGGAACGGTTTCGACTCCGAGCCCGAGTCCCAGCGCAGTGGCGATGATCACCATGTTTCGGCGGTTCATCTCGATATTCAAGAAGAGTAACCGCATCCCGCTCGCAGCCACCATTCCCACCATGACCAACACCGCACCGCCGAAGACTGCATCGGGGATCGTCGTCACGATTGCTCCGATCTTCGGGACGAGGCCAAGAACGACGAGAACGATGCCTCCAATACCGACAATGTGTCGGCTCATGATGCCGGTAAAATTGATGATACCGACGTTTTGGGAGAACGAAGTCTGCGGGAACGATCCGAAGACGGCTCCGATCGCGCTAATAAATCCGTCAGCAAAAATCCCACCGCGGAACTCATCACTTGTTGGATTCCGCCCTTCTGCAGCGGTAATACCGGACATGTCACCGATCGTTTCCATTCCTGAAACGAGGAATAGAAACGCGAACGTGAGGAGTGGGACGGCTTCGAAGCTGAATCCGAACTCGCCGGGCGTGGGTACTGCGAACCACGCTGCGTCCGCGACTGGGCTGAAATCAACGACACCGAGTCCGATCGCGATAACGTAACCAGCGCTAATGCCAATGAGAATGCTCATCATTCGCCAGACGCCTTTCAGAAGCAGGTTAAACAAGACAGCGATGAGTAAAACGGTTAAAGCGAGCGATAAGTTCTCAACTGAGCCGAAATTGTCTGCTCCGACTCCGCCTGCGGAGTATTCCATTCCGACTGGGATGAGATAAAGCCCGATGATAATTACGATGAGACCCGTAACGAGCGGTGGAAAAAACGACTTGAGTCGCTTAAACTGCCAACCAAGCAAAAAGGGGACCACAACTGCTGCAACGACAATCGATCCAAAGACAGTATCAAGACCAGAACTTGCTCCGATAGAGCTCATCGCCCCGACAAAGGCAAAACTGGTACCCATGACGATGGGGAGTTTTGCACCAACCGGGCCGATAGTGTACGCCTGAACGACGGTCGCTATCCCGGCAAATAGAATCACCATTTGGACCAAATACGTTGTGTCGGCAGCGTCTAGTCCTATGGCTCCCGCGACGACGAACGCGACTGCCGTCGAGGGGACAATCATGACGGACACATGTTGCAGTGCAAGGAGAATCGATGCTGGTAACGGCGGTTTTTCATCGAGACTGTACGCTAACTCTATTCCATCCCCATTTTCGCTGGACATTCTTCAACAAAGAATCTCCATGAAATGTGTTAAACCTTTTCATTGGTTGCTATTCGAACACTAGTGGAGGATTCAACGGACAAACGTCGAGTTTTATCCCCCGTCTCACTCACATGTTCAACATATACAAACAAGGTTTTTACATTATATTAATATGATACGACTGACCAGTTTTTGGAGGGAACTATGCCGAAAACTTACAGATGTATGAATGTAATCTGAATGGGCAGGAAAAACAATTGTCCAACTCGGAGAGTCTGCTCGTGATGTACGAGAACACTCTAGCAATGGAGAACTGCGTGTGAAAACTAATTATTCCGCTGATCGGTTAGATAACTACAACTGACTTCAAGTGCCTTCGTTGATTATTTCGGAACTTCTTCTATGCATATTGACGTTCACTTCGATAACGTTCGCTGTCTTTGTTACTAGATCACTGATTTTCTGGTACGCTGAGTCGTCCTCAAACATGCTTTTGGGACCAGAGACGCTCAACGATCCTCTTACGATTCCATCACGAGATCTAATCGGAGCACCGATAGCTTGGAACCCCTCGATCTCTTCTTCGTTATTGTGCGAATACCCTTGCTCACGAATGTCCGCTATCTCTTCGAATAAACGATCCTTAATAGTTATCGTGTGTTCGGTGCGAGCGGGAAGACCGTGGTGGTCGGTGATTGTTTCGACCCGCTCTCGTGGAAGATATGCGAGGATGGCTTTTCCTGAAGCAGTGATATGTAGATAGTCTCGTTGCTGGAATTTGGCCATCTGATAGTCGTCCCCAACTGCCTGTTCCCCTTTCGATTTATACAAATTGTGTCCACGTCCGTTCTCTTCGACCACCAAATGTGCGTACTGCCCCGTTTCCGCAGCTAAGCTATCTATCTCGCTTTTGCCTATCGTGTAGAGAAGGCTCTGATTCCGAACATACTCTCCGAAGATCAGCATATCATACGACAACTGGTACTCCTTCCCGTCCTTTCTAACGAGCCCTCCCTGTTCAAGGGATTTAAGATAGGTATACGTGGTACTCTTCGACTCATCGAGATGGTCGGCGAGTTCTGTGACACCTGCACCATCTAACTGCATCAGGGTACGTATAATATCGATTGTGTTGAGCACAGTGGTCAGTGTGCGTGGATCGGATGGCGTGTCTTCAGTTGTCATAACATAGTATCTGTAACAAGCCTCCTTCAATATTCTGCCGATGTTCAATATATACGAACGCTCTATTCGGTGTTTGCTTACACCACTGCCGTTGATCCGGTCGGAACTGTTCAACCAGTGCAATCAATTATATACTCGTGTACAGAAAAGCAGGTCATGACCATTGACACGGTAATTCGTGGAGGGACACTGGTAACCAGCCAGAACACCTTTACCAGCGATCTGGCGATCGATGATGGAACTATCGTGGGAATCGGCGATCAACACTGCCTGCCAGAATCCGACGAAACTATCGACGCTGCGGGACTTTTGGTGATGCCCGGTGTGGTCGACCCGCACGTGCATATCGATGATCATGTTTCGCTCGACACGTACGAGACAGCTACGAGTGCCGCCGCATTGGGCGGCGTCACGACGGTCATAGACTTCGCCTGGCAGTCATACGTCAGCGAAGATAGCCCCTGGGAAGAAGAAAAAACGTTGCAGGAAGGTGTCAAGCGCAAGCGCAAAAAGGGCGGAAACGCGCTTGTCGACTTCGGATTACACGGTGGAATCCTCCGCGAGGATCCGGCTGTCTTCGACGAATTGGCAGGTCTCGTCGAGTCAGGGATAACTTCTTTCAAAATGTATACCACGTACGAATTCGGCCTTTCGAACGGATTCATTCACGACGTTCTCGAAGAACTCAGGGAAGTGGACGCAGTCGGTGTTGCTCACACAGAGGACCATAGCGTCTGCGAATCGTTAACTGCCGAACTCCGTGCCACAAACCGAGACGAGCCAACGTGGCTTCCCGTTGCTCGACCGGATTATGCGGAAGCGATGGCAGCGGATGATATCGCCAGGCTCGCACGGGAGACTGGAACCAAATACTACGGAATCCACACTTCATGCCGGAAGGCAGCGGAAGCGCTCGCGCGATATCAACGTGATGGGAGCCTCATTCGCGGTGAAACCTGCACACACTATACGACCCTCACAAAGGATCAGTACGAGGAGTTGGGAACCCTTCCGAAGATTGCACCGCCGCTTCGGAGCAGCGACGACAACGACGCGATGTTCGAATACCTTCGCAATGGGACACTGAGCGTTGTTTCGACTGATCACGTAGCGCAACCTCGCGAACGGAAAGAAGCGAGCGAGTGGTGGGAAGATCCGTTCGGTGCAAATAGCCTCCAAACGAGTCTCCCGGTGTTTCACGACGAAGCAGTGAACAAGCAAGGGTTCTCGTATCCGTTTCTTGTTCGTCTGATGTGTACGAATCCGGCCCAGACGTTCGGATTGCCGAAAAAAGGGACGCTCGAACCTGGAACCGACGCGGATATCGTGTTATTCGATCCCGATGAGAAATATACGATCTCTGCTCGAGACAACGCTTCAGTCGCCGACTACACGATCTACGAAGGTCGTGAAGTAACTGGGAACGTAAAGCGCACGTATCTCAGGGGGGAACTCGTTGCGAGTGAAGGCGAAATCGTCGCCAAGCCAGGGTGCGGAGAGTTCGTTCGCCGGAAGCGACCCACCTGGAACGACAGTTAGACGACCTCGATCAGCAACTACATCTGGATTGTGGATACCATCATCCGTTCGCTGGTACATAGAGAGAACGCCTCTACGATGTTACACCGTTACCCATTGCGGTTCGCGGTCGTGGATCCGAAAGAAATAATTGCGACGGGGTGACAGTGTGAGACGAACACACAATCCACAATGAGTTCACTAGAATTTGAAATCGAAGAGCGAACGTTTACAGCGGAACTACACGAGGACGAAGCGCCTGAATCAGTTGCTGCGATGCGAGAATTCCTTCCCCTCGAATCGGAGTTGATGCACGTTCGTTGGAGTGGGCATGCAACGTGGATCAATATTGACGAGATCGAACTTCCGGAGCTTCCACGAGAGAACCATACGGTGTATCCATCCTACGGAGACATTCTCCTGTACCCGGGATACAGGAACGAACAGGAAATCCTCGTTCCATGCGGTTCGACTTGCTTCAAGAGTCCAGCAGGCGAACTTGCTGGCAACCATGTTGCGACACTGGATGCAGAGCGCGAAGAACTCCGAGAAATGGAACAAGAAACACTTCGAACCGGGATGAAGGATGTCACAGTTCGTCTGGAGGGGTAGACAAGCGAAGAACTCTCCACCAGTATTCGTATGGGTTTGGCCTCTGCGTCTCATTCAGTAGCCAGATCATAGAGCGCTCCTGCAAGCAACCGCGTTGAAGTGGTACAGTCACTCCAGTCGGTCCATTCCGCCGCGCTGTGGGAATATCCGCCTTCCGAGGGAGCAAAAACGAGTCCGGCATCAGTTACTTTCGCGATGTGCATCGTATCGTGCCCTGCACCGGAGTGCAATTCGATGGTACTGATCCCTGCTTGTGTGGCTGCACTGTGAAGTGTTGCAATACAGCGATCGCTCATCGAGATGGGTTCGATATCGTACGGGCGGCTAAACGTCGTTTCAACGGCGCGCTCGTCCTCTAGACGGGCTAAACAACGACGAATGCTCGAGACGATCCGTTCCATCGATTCGTATTCGATATCACGAATGTCGATTCCGAGATGGACGGAACCAGGGATAACGTTGATCGAGCCTGGTTCAACATCGAACTGACCAACAGTCCCAACAGCAGTCTCACTGTGAGTTTCGACAATTTCGTTCGTTACCGACTCGATCTCGAGCGCCAGTTCGCTTGCTGCAGTCAACGCATCGACACGGGATTCCATCGAAGTAGTTCCGGCGTGATCCGCTTCGCCGAGGATATCGATATGACAGCGGATAGTGCCGGTGATATGCGTTACTATGCCAGCAGAAACGGACGTCTCCTCCAGTCGAGTGCCTTGTTCGACGTGGAGCTCGAGCCACGAATCCCACGCGGTTGCGTCCAGGCGCTCTTCGCCTTTGAAGTCAATTTCCTCTAGGGCCTCGCCCAACGTCACACCAGTATCATCGGTCGTTGCAAGTGCGTCTGCGACGCTGGAGGCGCCAATTGCCACTGAAGAGCCAAGGACGCCATCAGAAAACCGACCACCCTCTTCTTCGGTGAACGCCACGACTTCGAGAGGGAAATCCGGTGAAAGTGAAGCATCCTGTATGGCACGAATCGCTTCGAGGCCAGCGTACACACCGAGTACACCGTCAAATTGCCCTCCGTCAACGACCGAATCGAGATGGCTGCCGGTTGCAACAGAACGAGCAGTTGGGTCGGCGTTCTCAGGAACCCACCGACCGGCGATGTTGCCAACGGCATCAATAGAAACGTCGAGTCCTCGTTCGTCCAGTTTCTTTACGAAATATTCTCGAGCCCGTTTGTTGGCTTCTGTTCCGGTTAGCACCGTTCGGCAGTTCCCGTCTTCGACGGGAACGGACCCGAATTCGGCGGTCTGCATGATATCTTCCCGAAGTCTGTCCTCGTCGACGTACTGGTAGAGATGCTGATCCATCTGTCTCGCTATGGTATGGTAAAACACGCCCTCTTTTGAAGGTATCGGGAGAACAGATACTCCATGCGATTCAAAAACCTCGTCTAGTCGCTGTGCGGGGAGCAATTCGTATGTTCGTACCGAATACGATACGACGGCACAGGGTGCCGGGACTGATGCTGTTTTGAGGGACGCTCGTAGAACGGAGAGGTGTGACCGTCGTTTTCAACGGATACCGTTCGAAGAAAGTTTTAAGTGAAGAGTAATCTATAATTGAGGTGGGATGACGAGACTCACGGTTGAGGATCTCAATCAAGCCGACAAAGAGCGGTTCGTTGACATTTTCGGTGGCGTATATGAGGAATCACCATGGATAGCTGAGCGAGCGTGGTCGGAACGACCGTTTTCTTCTACCGAAGACGTACGCCAGACCATGACGGATGTCGTCCGGAACGCATCACAGAAGAAACAACTAGACCTCTTACGAGCCCACCCCGACCTCGGTGAAAATATTGAAATGACCGACGAGTCGGAGGAAGAACAAGCGTCTGCCGGACTCGATCGACTAAGCGCTGAACAGTACAAAACGTTCCAGCAACTGAATACAACGTACCGAGACAAGTTTGGATTTCCGTTCCTCATGTCGGTGAGGGAAGAGTCGGTTGAGACGATCCAAAACGCCATGGAAGAACGGATTGACCGTACTAAGTCCGAGGAATTCCAGACCGCCTTGGACGAAGTCAACGACATCGCGAGACTTCGACTCGAAGAGCTAGTAGCGACAGATGAGGACGAACGCACTTGATAACAACCAACTCCCCGAACATGATGACGAACGCCGAAATACTGAGATACCCAACTTACCACACATGAGCAACAGCAACGAAATCGATACCGACGTACGGAGTACTGATCGACGAATACTGAACTACGGGAAAGAAAAGATCGCAGTCTACCGGACCTACGCCAATCCGCTTGAAGGCGTTCGCACTATTCCGGAATCGTCTTTCGACGGGCGAGATAACATCCTCTTTGGACTCGAAGTCCGTGTACAGTTCGAGGGCGAGGAATTTTTACCGTCCTTTAGCGAGGCAGACAACAGCAAGGTGGTGGCGACGGACTCGATGAAGAATTTCGTTCTTCATCAGGCGGGAGAGTACGAGGGGACGACAGCGGAGGGCTTTCTCCACTTCGTCGGGAACGAATTTCTGGAGACGTACTCGCACCTGGAGGCGGTGAAAATGTCGGCGACTGAGTATCCGTTCGACGAGCGGCCCGTTCCCGGAGATGATGGGTTTGAGCCAAGTGACCTCGTTTTCCGGGTCTCCGATGACGAATCGGCGTTCGGAGAAATATACCTTGAACGGGACGGTGGCTCCATCGAGTTCAAAGAGCAGACGAGCGGCGTTACAGGGATCGAACTCATCAAAGTGAAAGAAAACTCGTTCACAGGCTACGTCCAAGATGAGTATACGACGCTCCCGGAGCGGGAGGACCGCGCACTCTACATCTCTCTCGATATCTTCTGGACCTACGGCGAGTCAGCGGATGCGCTGGGAGAAGAACCACGACGATACGTTCCGGCTGAACAGGTCCGTGATATCGCCCAAGTAGTGTTCCACGAGATCGATTCGAACTCAATCCAAGATCTACTCTATCAGATTGGTCTCCGAATCCTGAAGCGATATCCGGAGCTCGAAGACGTCAGCTTCGAAGCGAACAATCGAACGTGGATTGAGGTACGTGATGACCTACAAGGAGACGCAAAGGTATTCAGAGAACCACCCCGGCCAACCGGCTATCAACAGTTTTCTATGGACCGCAGTGACCTGGAGGAACAATGAGCCCAGGACTGACCACACACGTTCTTGATACCAGCCGTGAAGGTCCCGCATCCGGTGTCGACGTGGTGCTCCAGCGAATAGATGATTCGGGTGATGCAGAAACGATTAATCAAGGAACAACTAACCATGATGGGCGGCTCGATAAGCCACTCTTGACTGAAGATGAGATGGAAACCGGTACGTACCAACTCCTGTTCGATGTCGGTGACTACTACCGCCAAGCGCAGTCGGAATCGTCGTTCTTAGAGACGGTCCCTGTTCGGTTCATTATTGATGACGTTGACGAACAGTACCATGTCCCCCTTCTCCTGTCGCCAGGGGGGTACACAACCTATCGGGGGAGTTGATGGTCGGGCATCAGATAGCGTGGAGTTGGTTTTACTAACCAACGAGGGTGTTATACAATTCAACTCATACCACGAGCTTCGTTCGGCCCGAATTTACGTCCTGTTTGTAGTTCATAACTGCAACGTCACTCGGAGACACAGTCCAAGAAACGCATGTTCCCGTCCATGGAGGCGGCTTCGGGTGCGTAGCGCCCCGAAACCACAGTCCGTACACCTCTAACCGTTCGCTCAATCTGTGTTCGTTGCTTGTGCGTCTCAGTAAGGACCGATCGCTTGAGCGGTACGTTCTCCGTTACTCCCATCTTCGATTCGGTATTCGACTGCTACTGGATCAGCGGCGTTTCGTGGATTATACGGGGCGATCAGCTCAACTCCCGTTCCAGCAGGCAGTCGGGCCAATTGAGGATGACGTACACACAGCTCGCGTACAAACGCTTTGAACGACCGCATCTCACTGCCGCTGTCGTACAAGAACTGCTTGATGTGACGGACCGACTGCCTCTCGTGCACTCGATCGCCTTGAGGAAACGACTGGGAAGGAGTGTAATCGCGAGTATCGTGCGCGGGAATTTTTTTTCCGGGTCTCGAACGACCCCGATCATATCCTTCCTTGAACAAGTCCCTACCCAACTCGAACGATGGAAGTTCGTATAACGAGCAACTACTCCCGATATTCGATCAGCTCTCCGACAGAAAAGCCGGCAAAATTCGAGTTAGTCCGTTCGCGAGTTTTCTCACCCTGAAGCTTATAAGCGACTCTGGTGACGTTATTACCGACTATGCACGTAGAACTCGAGCACCTTTCAGTCGAAAAAGAGGGAAAAATCGCCAGGATCACGCTCGATCGACCGGAGCGGCTCAACGCGATCCATCACCCACTCACCCGTGATCTAAATGCGGTGTCACAGCTACTCGAGAACGACCGGAACGTTCGATTAATCACAATTCGGGGAGCAGGTCGGGCATTTTGTTCCGGTATCGATCTCAAGGAACTTGCGAAGGGTGAGATAGACGACCGAATGTTCCCGCTGTGGGAAGAGGCGCTCCGTCGGTTCGAGACGATGGACAAACTGGTGATTTGTCTCATTGACGGCTACGCTATCGGCGGCGGATTGCAGATTGCCTTGGCATCCGATATTCGCGTTTGTACCCGCTCGGCCGAATTAGGCCTGACTGCCATCGAAGAGAGCATCTTGCCCGGTCTCGGAACGTGGCGGCTACCACGGTATGTAGGGATGGGACGTGCAAAGAAGATGAACATTCTCGGGAATTACGTCGACGGGGAGGAAGCGAAACGTATTGGACTCGTCGATCATTTAGTTGACGAAGGGGAGAAACAGCAGGAGTTCGAAGAGATCATCGAAGAGTACATGGTGGTTAATTCAGCGGGGGCCCGCTTGACCAAGCAAGCGACTGTCGAATCGTTCGATCGAAACTTCGAGGGTTTTCTCGATCGGTATCTCGAACTTCAGGCGGAAGCGATGGATGACGACGATTTCGAGGAGGCGATGGCCGCTATTCGAGAAGATCGAGAGCCCGAGTGGACGTAACTTTACCAGGAACGATTTGCGAAGACCGAGAGGACGGCGATCTACAGATCCGATAGGCAGGGGTTCGGGGGGAGCACTATAGTGATGAATACCATCTCTCCGTGAGAACTCGATGAACGCCCTGTACAGGCCCCACGTCGTCGCTAGTCGGCACCCAAAAAGCCAGCCGTCACCAGTGTCGACAGAGAGATGACCTACGTCGAACTCTACGCCGAAGTTGATAGCGTCGCGAACGCACTTCGGGATGCGGGCATCGAACCGGGTGACCGCTACGCCGTATTTGCAAACAACTCGAACCGGCAGTGTCTAGTTAGCGCAGTTTGAGAAGCGAGCAGGCCGTAGAGGTAGTTTGGATCAATGCTCTGAAACCTGCTCAACAAGAGCTACGCGGCGGAATTTGATGAGTGTTGGGAGCGTGAGCGGACGGCGATTGGGCCAGGGTGTTCGCCGTCCGTCTTCACGCGACTGGTTGTTCGCTTCGAGAGATACAAGCGATTCTTCGCTTGATCGGCGTTGAACGGTCTCATCAAACAATTTGGAGCTGGATACGTCGTCTACCGTATATGATTCCAGACCCGCCGATGGCGAAGCCCTCGCGGGTCGCGGTTGATGAAACCGCTGTCAAGATCAACGGCGACTGGTCTTGAGTATATGCTGCAATAGATATAGAGTCAAAGTTACTTCTTGATATTGCAGTCATTGGTCAGCGAGGCACCGATCAAGCCGCTGCATTCCTGTATCAATTTACCGAGAAACACGATCTCTCCGAGACCGTGTTTCTCGTCGATGGCTACGGGTATCTGACTGCCCCCTCTCAATTAGGGTTAAACGATCAGCTCGACTATGTCGAACGAAACCTCACCGAAAAGTGGTTCACACCCTTAAAATGCGTGTTGACCGCTTCCATGACTCCTAGGTGAGCAGTCGGTCAAGCGTCAGAGAATGGATTGAACAGTTTGTACACTATTATAATACACAACGACCACACCAGTCACTCAACGGACAAGAGCCAGCGGAGGTGCTCAACTAGACAGTGTCCTAAGACCAATCAGTTTCCGACCAACATGAGGGGACCTCCAATCGATGGCAACCGTAAAACACGAAAAAGGAATCAACAATGGTAACGTTGTTACTTGGCCAGCGCCTTTACCTCTAGTTTTTCGAGCTCCTCGAGGGCAGCATTCGCGTTGACAAGCCCCGATCCCTCTTCGTTGTGTCCGAGTCCGAGATCTTCTGCGGATGCGGTGAGGATTTTGCGGATTTCGTCAGTAGAGAGGCCGTGTGCGGCCAGCAACGATGCGGTACCAGTCACGTGCGGCGTGGCCATCGAAGTGCCTTCCATGACCCCATACTGACTGCCAGGAATCGTCGATAACACAGCGGTCCCAGGAGCGACCAGGTTCACTTCGGGGCCCGTGTTCGAAAACGGTGCCAGCGAACCGTCTTGCGCGATCGCGCCCACGGCGACCGCTTCCTCGTGTGCCGCAGGGTAGTCCACCTGCGGGAGGCCCTCGTTACCCGTCGCTGCAACGACCAAGAGCCCCTCTTCGTGGGCGAACCGCACAGCCTCGGTCTGTGTCTGCGATGTCTCCTGTTCGGTCACGCTGATATTGGCAACATCGTAGCCCTGACGTGCCGCGTACTCGATCCCGGCAGCGATGTTCGCATCGGTTCCAGTTCCCTGGTTGTCGAGTACCTTCACCGGATGGAGCGTCGCGGATGGACTCACACCAATGACACCAATATCGTTATCGAGTGCTGCTATCGTCCCCGACACGTGCGTGCCGTGGCCGAAGTCATCAGCCCACTTTTCACTGCTCTCGATTGTGGTCTCAACGAAGGCAACACCCTCGCCGATGTTGGCATGTAAGTTTTCGTGCGTGGGGTCGATACCGGAATCGATGACCGCAACGTGGACGTCACACCCGGTCTCGCCGAGTTCGTGTGCAACAAGAGCACCAACTCGTTCGATTCCCCAGGGATTCCATTGCTCGACTTCAAGTTCCTCTAGCAGTTGGTGGTCTGGATCGGAGTCAGGGAGATCGATACTCTGCGCGGCGTTCGCTTCGACGAATCGGATATCCTCATGGTCACCAAGGGCATCGAGGTTACTCTCTGCTACCTCGACCGTCGTGATATCCAGTGCCTCGAACTCGTGGTGGACTTCCACCGCAAGACCTCTCGCGTGTTCCCTTCCTGCCTCAGTCTCGTGGCCGACGTTGTACTGGCTCGTCGCCTCTGCGTCGTCCTGTGCTGCAGCTGTTCCGATGCTTCCAAGCGCTGCAGTTGCGATTCCTGCCGTGGCAGCTGCTCGGAGATACGATCGTCGTCCAATCCGGTTCTCGAAATGCGTTTCAGGTGGTTTGTTCATAGACGAACCAGTCGCTATGACCACTGAGTAGGTATTCGTTCACTCACGAGTACATATTATGTATTTGATTATTAGTATCTATAGAGAGTGTCAAACCCAACAAAAATTGCAACATACGTGTGAGATTATGGGGAGTATTATCGTGCTCGAGGCAATCATAACAACAGCCTACTACCATCGGGTTTACTCGCGCGAGGAGTCCGGCTAGTTCCGAAATCACCGTTGTAATCTTCTAGAAATATATCGAGAGAAAGAGTGTTTCAACCGACGACCTATGCGCTTAGTGACTCCATATCCTCTGGGGCACTGTCTAGTTGAGTCAGCCTGAAAAGTGAGCAGGTCGTTAAGTTGATTTGGATAATGCTCTCAGACCTGCTCAGTGAGAGCTACGACGCGGATTTAGAAGAATCTGGGGAGATCGATTGAGATTGCGACCGAGGTCAGCACTACTGACGATATTCTGAACGGTGACTTCCGGATCCTGTGCAACCTCAATTTGGAGATTCTGAAATGTGTCGAAGACTATTTCCATACTCTCATGTGCACCCTCGAGACTTTTTGCGCCAGTACAGACGATCCATGGCCGGGAGTGGCACCATTGGACGTATTTTAACAGCACCCGAGGCCAAAGCTGAGATGGAGGAACAAACCACTGTTGAAGCAATCACCGGGAAGGGGCTCCGAGGTGATCGTTACTTTAGCGAGATTGAGACGGGAACCCTCGTCGAGTGGGACTCAGATGAGGAACGCCAGGATGGGTATGACCTCACGTTAGTCGAACAGGAGGCTATTACAGCGATCGAACGTGAAGGGGTGATCGAGCTCGCACCGGGAGAACACCGACGAAACATCGAAACCCGTGACGTCGCACTCAATCATCTTGTTGGACAACGATTCCGAATCGGCGACATCGTCTGTCGAGGCGATCGACTGTGTAAACCGTGCAACCATCTTCAGCGCATCACTCAGGACGGCGTACTGCAGGCGCTGCTGGCCGCCTACGAGGCTGCCACTTCAACGTTCCTCGGGAGACATCCCTCGAGGACGTCGCCGCATCGCTCGATCGTCGCTCGCCGAGCGGTTGCATCGCGGCCAGGCCCATCTTCTCGAGCACTACTTCTTCGACGAACTAAATTAAACCCCATATTATGAGGGGAAGTCGTCATTTGTGTGTCCCCCGTCGAATCACCTGTACGATGATGCACGAACGCACAACCCACGCTGATGATCTCATGACATCGTATTCAGCCGGCAAGGCGAGCCTATCCGAGCCGTCTCCCCTGATTCTGTTCACGAGGAAAGACACGTCCGGATTACCTCGGTCTGTACACGATATCGTCGCGACCGACGGAGGGTGGACGTGCTCCTGATCGGCACGGCTGCTGGTGTCTACCGCGCGCCGATTGATTCGGTCGACGACGCGACGCTGGTGCTCGACGGCGAGCGCGTCCTTCGCGTGCGCGTCTTCGGCGACACGGCCTACGCGGCGACGAGTTCGGGATTGTTCCGCTCGAACGATGGTGGCGACACGTGGCGCGATCTCGGCGTTCCCCAGCGCGAAGTCTTCTCGGTCCTCGAAACGTCGGACGGGAAGCGCCTCTTCGCTGGAACTCACCCTGCCCACCTGTTCGTTTCCACGGATGGAGGCGAGTCGTGGCGCGAACGAAAGAGCCTGCTTGAGCTACCGTCGTACGAGACGTGGCGTACCCCTCGCCACCGCGACGAGGGTAGGGTTCACAGCCTCGGTATCCATCCCGACGCCCCGAAGCGGCTCGTCGCCGGAATCGAAGTCGGGGGCGTCCTCGTCAGCGACGACAACGGGGCAACGTGGACGGAACGCCGAGAGGAGATACACGATGATGTCCACCACGTCCTCGTCCTGGGTGAAACAGAATACGTCGCCTCGACGGGGGGCGGCCTCTATCGCACACGTGATGCGGGGCTGTCGTGGACGCGCCTCGACGAGGGACTGGATCGCAGCTACTTCGTCGAGACGGTCGCCGCGAATGGCCGGCTCTACGCGGCCGGCGCTGTGCCACCGCCGGCCTGGGACGGTGAACGCGGCCCGGATGCGCAGTTGTACGAATCGACCGACGACGGCGATACGTTCGAGACCGTCCCGTCTCCAGTCGGGCCCGACGGGTTCGTCTTCGCCTGGACCGTCCGCGACGCTACTCGC
Source organism: Halostagnicola bangensis (assembly GCF_054653435.1). Lineage (NCBI taxonomy): Archaea > Methanobacteriati > Methanobacteriota > Halobacteria > Halobacteriales > Natrialbaceae > Halostagnicola > Halostagnicola bangensis. The sequence continues at coordinate 29,025 of NZ_BAAIGG010000003.1, forward strand.
GACGACGTCCTCGCAGCGGCGTACGACGGCCGCGTCCTTCGGCGCGACGGCGGCGGGTGGCAGACGATCGGAGCGGTCTCCGGGAAAACGCACTCGATCGCCGTGGGGTGATTCTCGACGATCGAGCCCATGCAGCGACCTCCGAACGGAGTGTTGCTGCATCCGGAATTCAGTGGTCAAGACATTGGCGAGTGAGAACGTTAATTTCGATTTCAGCCATGTTGAGCCAGCTGCCGTGAACCGGAGTGAAATAAAACTCGAGCCGTTCGAGTATCCGCCAGGCTTCGGCCGGCGGATACGTCTCGTACAGCGCTCCGGGGTGGTGTGTGTTCAGATTATCTAAGACAACGCGAATGACATCTGCGTCGGGATACTGTTCAACCAGTGCGTGCATCGCGTTCGCCCTATCTTGTTTTGTGCGGCGGTCGGTGACGGTCATCTCCTGCCAGCCAACGAGCGGCTCAGAATAGACGAAGAGGTTGCGCGTACCGTTGCGTTTGTAGGTATAGTCATGGTGAGCGTCCCTGCCCGGTTCCGCGGCAGGGACGCCTTCCCATCGCCACGAAGGTGAACAGGACATTCATCAAAACAGACAACGGGATGGAGAGGGGCGTATGGATCGTGGTAGAGATCGAGAACGCCCTCCGTTCGTGCGACAAAATCAGCGTTGTTCTCGGGTGGAATCACCCATTGGCTCGAATTCCACGGTTTCAGGTCGTTTTTTTAGAACCTGACGAACCGTCTCGTAGGGGATCGACTCGACATTGATCTCCTCGAGTTTGACGAGTTTGTCGGACGGATACCGAACCGGGATGAAGTGCCCGTTGTGCGACACGTGCGGACAGATGTCGGTACGGACTGCTTGCTCGTTAGGTTTCGGAGATCGTTACTCGAAGTTCGCCATCTACTTCGTAGAGGTAACCGCGATTGATCAGCCCGGACAACGTGTGGACCGCATCTCCCGCATCGAGATTTAACTGCTCGGCGTTTCGAAGGACCTCGAGGGCGTTTTCACGCGGAATTGCCTGCCTGTTCTGGGGCTTCCCTGCGTTGTGCCCGTGTGCAACGAGGGTTTCGTAGGCATCCACAATCCACGCTGGGAGCGGCGGGCGCGAGTCGGTGAGACCGTTCATGGCAACGTCGTACTGCAATCGTTCACGCGCGACGCGGTTAAGAATACTCCCCGATGGGACGCCGAATTGACGTTGGACGTTCGACGGCCGACAGCGGTACGATGGGACTGGGAGACCGGTACGAACAGTTCTCCCCCTCGGAAGCTGACGACTCCGCCGAAGCGATTAGTCGTCACTACTCGCTGCAAACCGTTCCTCGTGATATCGCGCCTCCTGTTCGTCCAGCACTGCCTGTCGCTTTTGCTTTGCCGTGTCAGATAGCATTTCCTCGGACCACTCGAACCCGCCATCAGTTTCGAGTTCGACCGATTCGATTCCCGCAAGATCGCCGACCCTCCCCTCGACTTCCTCGAAAAAATACGGGACCATGTGACACGTTAGCGTTGTCAGCCGCATAGAAACGTGAACGTGATTCTCGGAAACGTCGATAGATTTCACCAGCCCCATCTCGACGATATCGAGGTTCGACCCGGTCGCGGCGCTGCACGGATCGACGATCTCTCGAAGCGATTCCCGAACGGCCTCGACTGTCGTCACGAGGAGGCCACCTCGAAACCGGTCGTCGACCACGGCTCTTCGACTAGGGTCGCATCACTGTACTCATCATCGGCCGTCTGTGCCTCGAGTTCCTCGAGATCGAATCCGTGCGCTTGCGCGAAGTTTTCGCCGAGGATCTTTCGTTTATCCTCCTGTGTAATAGTGAAACTTCCGTTCAGGCTTTCCATTTCCGGAAAGTCAAAATCCCAGAACCGTTCAAGCAACAACTGCGGATGGAAGTGAGGTGCACCGGTCCCCCAGATGATCTTATTGATCGCGCGCTTGCCACCGGCGTAGAGGAGATCCTGCATCGTCTCTGCGAACGTCTTCGGTGTCGTAACTGCCTCTGCGAGGGTTAACTCCAGGTTGACGTAGACGTTGGGGAATCGTGCAATCTGCCAGCCGGTTTCTCGAGCGAACGTCAGGCCACCGTGGACGATTTCGAACGTCAAATCGGGGAAGCTCGCGGCCGCTTCTTCGACGTCCCCGACCTCGTAGGAGTCCATCGGAACCGCACCGAACGGCATCGCCTTGTGAACAGCGACGACGTCGAGTCCGAGATCAGCCACGTGCTCCCACAGCGGAAACGCCATTTCCGGGTCGTCCATCTTGAACCCGTGGTGTGTACCGTTTTCCTCCCAGTAGGAGGGGTAGACTTTCACGCCGTGGGGATCGAACGCTTCGACCTGTCGTGTCAGCTCACCCTGTGGATCCTCGAGTCCAACCGCGTCGATGCTGCCGAGGGCGACACCACGCGTTGGGTTACGCTCGGTAAACGTCTGTGCTTTCTCGAGGGCCGTCAGCCCGTCGTGAAAGACCGTAATCGATTGTGGATGAAACACCGAAAAATCCGTCTGACTTTCTCGAAACAGCACGTCTTCGGTGTATTCAACAGGCCAATCACTCAAAAACGTCTCTGCTGTTCGTTTGTATTCGTCGGGCATCGCGTCCTCGAGGCCGACCCCAATGTCTGCAATTTGTTCTGCGTACCTCGGAACGCGGAAGTTCGATTCAGCTTGATTATATGCGTGGGAAACGGCGTCGACTACGAACACATCGTCAAGCAATACCATACATATATTGTATGATCAATCACCATAAATCTGTGGCCACCCGTTCAGATCGTATTTAGTGTGTTTCATTGTGCCAGAAATGAAAAATATCGTTCCGCGAATTAGCCGTCTCTGGATCGATATGGCTAAACAAGTTTGATAACGAAGACGTTCTCCTTTTTATCTCTGCGAATACATGTTTGTCGGTGTTGCGATTACCGTGACGTTCGTACCGAAATTCGAGGCCGTATCGGTAGAGCGCGACTCTCAGCCAGACGGCTGAATCGATTAGAGAGACAGCGTCTTCGACATCGTGTTTTCCACAAGTTCCACGAGAAACCTTCTGGTGAGAGCAGTTTTCCGTACGGAGTACAGCCGAACGTCGGCATCGGTTTGTCGTCGACTCAGCCACTGCGTACAACAGTACTGTTTCCTATCGATCCAGTTCAACCTCGCGTCTAGCACAACTCTGTTCGGCTCAGTGCCCTCAACAGGAGCAAAGCCGTCTTTGTGCACCTAATCGTGGATCACTTTTCGACTCCGTTCGACAGCGCAATTCTCTAATCTCTAAACTGTGTCCATAAGTTAGAGAAAGTCTAGGTGAAATCGAATACCGAGTGCCAGCAGGTCGCACGGTGTCGCTCTCATTGCACGAATTTATCACAACGCATGATCGGAGGGTCTGTTCCTGAACCACTGCTAACGAACGTGTGGACCAACACAACTTTGAGCTGCCCGTTTCGCTTTCTCGTGGAAAATGCTCAGTCGGTTTGAAAGCCGAGTCTATCGGTTGTCCTCGGTGTATGGGACGGGGGCCACCGTCGCTGCGATTTCGGTTTGCTCGTGCTGTTCAACTGCTGGATTCTTCGAATCTTCTGGTTCTCCCCAGATGAGAGTGACGTCCGTACCCGGATCGCTGAGTTCGGTGTCAACGACAGCTAAAGAGATCATCGCGCGCTCGTTGTAGACGTATGCAGCCCACATCGACATTCCAGCAAGCTCTCCGTTTTTCGTCACCGCGTCGTGATGAGACGCCGATCGCCACGGAACGGGGAAGTCCATGAATTTGTTCGTCTTCCCTTCTTCGAACAGAGATCCGAACGCATCGACGACATCGCTCGAATCCCACTCGAGGGTCACGAGCGTCCGATCGGGGTCTGCAACCTCTGCCTCGAGCGCTTCTCGGCCGACAAACTCGTGGTCGAATTCGATGATGCGGTCATAGCCGAGCTCGACTGGCGTAACGTAATAGTCCGTAATGTCATCGGAGTCGAGGCTGCCAGCGATCGAGTAATGGCCTTCGATGCTGCGAGCGTCGAGCCATTCCCGGTATTCTTGCATCTCCTCGCAGTCGTAGATCGCAGGGAGGGGCATGCCGACCCAACCCGAGACGACAGCCGAGCTCCCGTAACTTTTGGCTCCAAGTTGACGCACTCCGTACTTTTCGCCAGTAGAAAGCACGGTCTCTTTAACCGCATCTGCATCTGCCCAAGGGCCCCAGAATTCGAAGCCAGCTTCCCCGGCCATCCCGTGTCGAAGGACGGTGACATCACAGCCCTGAATGGTGACATCAGTGAAGTTGAAAAAGCCGATATCCGGGAGGGGATCGTCGGTCACTTCTTCCATGAGCTGGACGGCGTTTGGACCCTGCAACTGGAAGCGATAATTGGTCGGCGGCCCGTCTCGGACGCCGGACGTCTCGTCACGTTCGGTCGTGACATCGTACCCTCCTGTTTCGACGTGATACTGTATCCAGTTCGGTGCCAGTGGCGGTCCGACGAGGACGAACTCCTCCTCCTCGAGGTAAAAGAGGATGCCGTCGCCGATGAAATAGCCGTTCGGGTTCGCAACGACGAGTTGCTTTGCGTTCCCCGGTTCGAACCCGTCGAAGCTATTGACGGCGAGATCGCTGAGTAACTCAAGCGCATCCGGTCCGTCGATCCAGTAATCGACCATGTGGTGGGATTGGTCGGCGAACGAGCACGTCTCTCTCCACGCGCGTTGTTCCGCTATCCAGTGTGTATGTTCGTCGGGGACGTTGGGGAATCCGAACGATCCACTTCCGATGTCTCGGAACAGTTCGACAGGTGATTCAGCTGTATTGACTATTTGCTCCACATTTTCATACACCATGTATTAGCTATCACCTTATTTGGAACCGTTCTACTAATATCTTGCTGTCAGTAGTTTTCGTCAAGGCAACGGATAATCGCTACCGATGAGACCGGATCTCACTACGCATCTACCGTGTGTGAGATGTTTGTCAGTCGGACACCGTTCTTCATGCTGTCATCGAAATTCGCTGTGTGTTCAGCAAAGGTAGGATACCCTCCGAAGTAGTCTGTAGTGTTGTGATTTTCTGGAAACTACTGCTCGGCTCGTCAGAGTATATCGGACCAAAATCGCTAAATGAACGAGAGTGACTAGAGCGGTCACCAAAAACTCCGTTCGGTCTCTGAAGGTTATTACGTTGATCAAAATTCCTCCTCCGTCTCACGACCAAAGTTACTTGTACACACATACGATTGTAAAGACCTAGTATATAAACAGGGTTTAAATGAATACACACAGAGCGTTAGCTAGTGGTTGTACATCTCGTCCGATATATAGTAACAGACGAGTCGTACGGTGTGGAGTTTCGGATCGAAACTAATTCTTGCCGAAAGCTACGCGTGCTGTCTATGAACTCTACTACGAGCAACTCGAGTCGCTTTCGGTTGTGCGTATGCGGGTATGGATGACTGCATCGTCGCGAGTTGCGTTGTCTTTGGATGCTTCCCAGTCAGCGGTCGAGTTGACTTCGGGAAGGATAACGGTCGCACAGATATGACTGCAATCCCGTGTGAAACCCTCTTTCGGCAGCAGCTGATAGCAACGGGCGTTCTATTAAACGATTTGTGGCAGAGTGTGACGGCAGGCAATTTTGCTGGAGAGTTGGATACACTCACGTACACGGGTAGTTTTTCAATTAGACCACTGTTTATCTTTAGTTCTCACGCCGGTTGGGAACTGTGACGTCTCATCCGCGAATAGTCAATTCCCAAAGTTATATATACATATCCGCCTATGCGCATTCCATGGGAAAACATAGCAGACGACACTTTATCAGTTCAACAATCGGTATCGCTGGGGTAGGGTTGACGGCAGGTTGCATGGACGATTCGGATAGTTCATTGCGAATGAGCTACCTTGTACCACCCGACAATGGAAATTCACTTATGGCCGTCCCGGAGATCCAAGAAGAACTTGATCATCTCGGGGAAGAGTACGAACTGGATCCACAACAGGATCAAGCGACACCCGATGCAGTTACAGCTATCGCGGCCGATGAGCTCGATATTGCAACGTTAACGCCGACGAGTTACGCCTCGGCAATCACAAACGATGCTGTTCCAGGAGGGATGATGGCTGTCGCCAGTGACTATTACGATGCACATCCAGACTATTACGGACAAACTTTGTTCAGTCATCCAGATTCCGATATCGAGGAGATTCAAGATTTAGAAGACACGTACATCGGCGTGAATGCACTTGAAACGGAAAGTCATTTACTTTGCTTGAGTGCACTGGAGAGCGAAGGACTCAGTGAGGACGACGTTGAATTCGTTGAACAGCCGATGCCGACATACACCGAAGGAATGGAAGAAGGCGTGCTCGATGCCGGGTTGCTTCCAGCATCCTTCGGCAGCGAAGCAATAGATGAAGGCTTTAATGAGGTGTTCACGAGCCAGGAAATCAAGGACGAACCGTACCCCTTCGCGTTTATTTGTATCTCGCAAAACACAGTCGAAGAAAACGAGTCTGCTGTCGAAGCGTGGGTGGATGATTATTCAACTGCGATAAACTACGCGCTCGAGAACCGTTCGGATCTAATAGCAACCGTTAGCGAACATTTCGACCGGAGCGAAGAAGCAATCGATTCTTACTGGCTCACTGATCGAGATTTCTATCGAGAGAGTTTAGATATTGATACTGATGCATTGCAGAATAGGGTCAGCGAACTCGAGGATTTCGGATTTATAGAGGAGAGTTTTGACGTGAGCGATCATGTTTCGAACGATTATATCCAGAGTTCGTAGTTCCGTCCGTTCGTGGTGTTCGACAGACGTGCGTTTCCCGTCGCCCGACTCGCACAAAATCAGAATTGTATCGGTGCCCGGGTCGATGCACTCGCCGTCGACATCGGCGAGTGATAGCATTGCCCGGTAGTCGGAGGTGGACGAGATCGGTAGGGAGTCACCGGTAGAGGTGCCGTTTCCCTGGACCGCGTCGTAGTGGGTGTTGACCGTCACGGCATCGGGAAATCGATCTGCTCTACTGCCTCTAGTTTCCGAAATAGCGACACAAAGACGGCGATGACGTTCTCCTCGTTTCACTCGAGACTCGACGGACCAACTGCCCATCCTCAAGGAAAGAACCCGGGATGATCACCGGCGGAGTCTCGCTATACCAAACCGATACTGTCGAAACGTGGTTCCAGAGCTAAACATCTTACTGAAACCAACTGATCATCTCGTCCGAGCTATCCTAACGCTTTTTAGAGATGAAGGTAAACTCGTTTTATGACAAATCAATCAAACGGGCTCAAAACTGTTGTCAAAGTATTCGAGGTAGTGGAAATACTAAACGAAGAGTATGAAATAACGCCATCTGAACTTGCTAATCGAATGGATACGACGAGAAGTACGGCGTACGACTATTTGTCGACACTTGATACGATAGGAATTGTGATAAATGATGGCGGATCGTATCGACTAGGGTATAGATGCCTAGAACACGGTGGTCGCCTCAGGTATCGAAACCGGTTTTTCAAAGCTGGAAAAGTTCCTTTGCGGAAACTTGCGGCAGAAACTGGTGAACACTGTAGTCTCGGAGTGGAAGAAGGGGGTGAATGGGTCCTATTATACAATGATAATGAGCTGGAATCTTTCAATCTGGGCTCGTACTCAGGTATGCGAACCTCGATTCATACTCATGCCGCGGGAAAAGTTATTCTCTCTCAACTATCAGATGCGAGAGTCGATGAAATTATCGAATCACGTGGGCTCGAGCCGGTTACTGAGCATACTATAACGGACGACGAAAAATTAAAATCGGAGCTCGCAAAGATAGAATCCAAGGGGTACGCAGTGGATTGGAACCAAGAGACGATGGGATTGGGTTTTGTTGCGTCACCCGTCGTCGTCGATGGTATACTGCTCGGGACAGTTGCTATTGGATGTCCGACTGGTCGTCTCAAAGACAAAGAATACAAAAATACGCTCATTCAGCAAGTGATAGCCACAACGGACGAAATTGAAGTCTCATACCAGTACACATAATATAGGTTCTCGAGGAACGCTCGATACCGAGTAGTTCGGGCCTGCAACGACCTCCGTACTGACATTCCCGCGAATGGAGACTCGACCCGAACACCCCGACGAGTATCGAGGCGCCATCGTTCTGCCAGACTGCATCAGACTCTACGTTTACGGTCTTTTTGAGCGGGTTGGCGCGTTGCATGGACGCTTCTCGCCACCGCTTGTTCAGTTCTCAAACCCGCATCGAGGCAGTGATTCGAACATGATACTGACGAGAACACCGAATTTCCGTGCCCTCGAGGATCGACGGAGATATCCACTTCGGTGCCTTCTAGACCGGTTCGATTGGGGAGAGATATGGCACCTCATCTGAGAGGAACGCGGAATCGATCCGGAGGTGGTGGCGCTCGTACGTCAGAGGTGTATAATACGAGCATAGCCAAGAAGAGCGACCTCTACTAACCAAATTCCGACGTTCGAAGTCGAGGCCTATCACCACTGCGGAGGTCCCTACTCCGACTATGTTAGCGGTCGAGTTGTATCCGCGCGAGATTTTTTGATCCTGGTGCTGTTTTCCAATCCGTTGCGATGGTGGTGTTCAGAGAAGGTTGAAGGAGTGAGGCGTGGCGTTTTCAAGGTGATTCATGCCCGAAAACACACGCCTCAGTCCTATATCGGCCAGATTGACTTGGGTTTTGTGGAGCGAGAGGCAACACCGCGACTGTTGATGAAGCTCAGTATTCAGCTTCATCTCGTCGGTCTCTCGCTTTCGGATACTGTTCGTATTCTCGAGACCTTCAGTGTTGAACGCGCTCGATCAACTGTCCATAACTGGGTTCACAAAGCCGACCTACAGCCAGATTCTGGTCGGAATCCTGATCAGGTTGCGGTTGACGAAACCGTAATCCGACTCAACGACGAGCAGTACTGGCTGTATGCTGTGGTTGATCACGAATCGATCGGATTACTCCATATACAGCTTGAGCCGACCAGAAACAAAGTAATAGCAAGTTCATTCATTGCGGAATTGTGCAAGAAACACGACGTCAACGACGCCGTGTTTCTCGTCGACGGCGACAAAGCACTGAACTACGCCTGCCAACGACATGATCTCGATTTCAGATACGAACGCCAGGGAAATCGGAACAGCGCTGAGCATGTCTTTCGAGAGGTAAAACGATGAGCCTCTTCGTTTTCAAACTATATTAGTAATGCATACGTGGAAACAGCTGACGAGTGGCTCAGATCGTTCGCCTTTGCATGGAATCAGCTTATCTGAACACGATGTCAGTATCAGTCTCGAATCTCATCGATGCCGCTGGCAACATCCTTCGCCTGAATATCAGAATACGACTCATGCGTTGTCTCGATGGATTTGTGACGAAGAGCCGACTGTGCCAACTCCGAGTGGCCTTTTTCGTACAATTCAGCTCCTAACGCCCGTCTCGCGCCATGGGGTTTCAGATAGTCATCATCCTCGAGTTCGATTCCAGCTTCCTTCGTGAGCCGTTTCATCACTGATCGCCCGCCAGCTTTCGTGATCGACGGCGGCGCCACCTCAGCAGTTCGAAGCGCCTCATCAATGGACACATCTGGATCAGGTTCCTCGCCAACCCTCTCACGATACGCTGCATATTTTGAGGGAGCGTGATCAGTGGGAAAGACAGGCCACTCCTCCGTCGGTGGATCCGCAACGCGTCGATATCGTTGCAACGCCCCTCGAGCATCTGACGGAAGACCCACGCGCTCGTACTGACGGGACTTTCCGAATACCTCGAGAGAGTGATTCTCGAGGTCGATGTCGCCCCAGGTCACGCCGTTGCGGGCGTCGTCACGCGGATCACGGAAGAGTTCAGCGCCACGAACGCCAGCCTCGGCCAGCAGGACCACGATTGCCCGGTCTCGATAGGCGATTTTCCGAGAGACGTCTATGGAGTCCTCGAGGGCCAGATCCACGCGTTCGGTGACGTAACTGATGAGTTGTTGGCGCTGGTCGGGTTCCCAGAACTGGCGTTCTCGATCGCCTTTATCTTCGGGGAGAAACTCTTCTGAGCGCTGTGTGTTTGCCGGATTTGTATCTAGCAACTCGTCTCGAACGCAAAACGAAAGAAACGCACGCACGTATTTGAAGTACGTATTCGCCGTCGACGCTGCCAGATCCTGGTCGATGTACCGCTCGCGAAGGTACATTCCGTACTCCCGGAGCGTGTTCGTCTCGAGTTGATCGACTCGCTTCACACCTTCTCCGTCACAGAAACTCGCGAATTCAGTGAGCGGCGAGCGCATCGTCGACCGGGAGCCGCCCGAGTCCAGCGATCCGAGATAGCGCGAAACCGCCTCCTCGAGAGTCCTCCCCCCGCGGTCAGCCCGTCGATCAGTCGATCCAGACATTCACTTGTGGGGTACAGTGTCGACCCACATAAATCTACTTTGTTAAACTGGTGTTTAACGAAGTGAATTCTGTATCGACTATTCCAGCCATTTTCGGTGTGCTCGAGTGCCCTACGACTCAAAATCCAGATCTATAAAGCATATAGTGCTATATAAAATTTGCCAGTCTGATGTTCAGAGGTTCGGAAGGTAGATTCCTACAAACCACTAGATCACATATGGTTATTCGAAGGAACAAACCGTCTTATGGGATTTCGGGGCAAAACCCTATCGTATAAATGATGGTATAGTGGTCTTTGTCCCGGTATCATCCACAATCGAAACCTGTGTTCAGATAGGCATAGGTATCCGGTAATTCTGCTATCCTCGATCATATCCATAAACACCGTGTCTTGACGGTTCTAGATTAATTGATGGTGTGGCTCGAGAGAGGTTGATTTCTACTCGGAGAAATTTCTTGGTCGCGTTGCAAAGCGGTCTAGACTTTGCTCGTCCGAGCCGGAGCGCAAGTCTACAAGATGTCTCTCAGAGTCCCAAATCACCGTGCACTCGGTCACGCAGTTCTAAACCTGTAATAGATGAAAACAGCGTTTAGCATAGCCACAAACTCTAGAGGACTTTACGACGCGATCAATACATTGAGGGTGACCAGTAGTTGCGTGATTGTCGACTACAACGCCACTAACAATAGTTTCGAGTTTGTGGATTCTATTTCACCTTCTGTGAAGTCGCGCACCAACTACCCTAAAATATAGCAGCCAAAATCAGAACTACTACTAACGAGTGTTTGATTCGATGTTTTCGACCTATAGTATCAGAATTTTATCAAGGATGTCATTGCAGAATACGGTTCCGGCTCTTAGCGAAAAAGAGTCAACGACCTACAAAGGACCGTGAAAATGGATATTTCCATGCGGTACCAGAGATGGCTTTGACTGTTGCGATGAGAGCGAAGATTAATGTTGCCAAATAGGCCAATACCAGCACTATCATCAGTGCGATCCCAATCAACCCAAGAATTACACTGAGAGACTCCGGAAGAATTCCAAACTCGATTGTCGTTCCCCCAGCCTCAATTTCGTCCGCACCGAGAAAGAAGGTTACAAATGTCACAACAAACAAACCAAGTATGGATATATACCAGTTTACGGCATTTCGAGCGTTCGCTTTGGTATATTCATTCTGGGCAAGAACATACATTACGAGCGCGACTATCCCACCAGTCAAAAGACTCAGTGGATGAACAAGAATGCCCATAATCGATCGGTTACTTTCCTGTGATGAATCGTTTGATCCGTTCATATATCGGTATATCGTTAGTTGAGGTCATATAATACTATTGGTCTAATCACTTGATCTCTACTTCTATGGTTGGATATTGCTATCATTCAGACTCAGCCCCGTAGAGACTCTCTGTCCTGAATTCGGCCAATATTAGCGGCAAATACCGCATTATCTGATGTTAGTTGGCCACTCACCACGAACTGGGTGCTACCCGAATGGTCCTGCAAAACTGATAGGCTGGGAAGACTTCAATTTGATCTATGCTACTCAATTATCGGCAATCGCTGAAGTAGAATTATACATCGTGGTGAATATTCAGGCCTGTATAGATAGAAAACTCGGAAGAACAGTTTCACCACCTTCAGCAATCCCCTGACTCGGCATTATCGCGAGGATGGTGAGAACAGATTGAACGTCTCATGACTCAAGTAGCAGAAAAATGTTAGCGTAGGAGTCAGCGATGATCTACGGCGGGGCGCAAATGCGGTGTAGGATGGATGAGCGACAACAGCTCGCCAGTACAAGGATTGATCCCTATTCGTCTTTAGCTAAACTCACACCTCGGTTGTGTAGCGGTAGCGAGCGTCTCTTGTAACACTGGTCGTTGCTGGTGGATCTTCTGTGCATCTTCGATCAGTCGTTCTAACAGCGGTGGCGGCGAGTAACCGAGGTATTTGCCAAGTTCGTGGAGGATGAGCTGGGCGTGCGACCGGTAGTACCTCATAGAAGTTTTTGAGCAACAGGTGCGACAAAACAGAGCCAAGAGTCTCTTTCCTACCCACTCGTAATATGAGTTCCTCAATAACTTTCCCGGAGTACTACCGCGCCATTTCCGTAACTCCTCCGTTACTACTGGGTTCGCGCTCTCTTTCAGCCGACTCACGAAGTAGCCGTCGTTCTCATCGATCAACGCGAAGCGGCGGTACTTGAAGTAAGCTCGGTCGAAGAGAACGAGCCGTTCTTCAAGCCATGATCCTGTGTTGAACAACGTGCCGTCGTGCGTTTTTTCGTCAGTAACGTCGAGTCGTTCTATCGTCTGTTCAGTGGCGTTGTGGAGGGCTTGGAACTCCTCAGAGAGAAATTAGTGTAACCGCAGGACGGTTCCATCAGCGATCATCACGCTGCATGGCTATTTATATTCCGATATAAATTATCATTTTAATCTTTTATAGAATACACATTATATTATTGGAGTGTTCTAGGTATGGACATGGTGTCTTTCACTAGTTGTAGATTTAGAAATGTATTCCACCAAGACTGTTTTCCTATATGTAAAATATTAAGTTATGATATGATAGAGAATGAATTGCAATGAAAGAGAAGAAGGATAATCCATACAATAGCAGTGAAGCAAGTGGAAATGGAATGACTCGACGGAAAGCGCTTGCAGCCTCTTCTGGACTTGGTGGCGCGATATTTGGAATTAAACCTGTTGCTGGGAAGGAGTCAGGTGATGAACGCGAAGAGGAGTATACGACAGAGCAAGAACTCCGGGAGACTCTGGAGGAATCGGACCACATCTTTCTTGATCCGGATGTACGCCAACGATTCACAGAAGCAGAGACGGAGTCCATTTCTTCAACCGAAGATCTCGACCAAGCAGACACACCAGGCCCCGAACAACCCGATATCTACTATGGGAAGTACAAGAACGCAGAGCCCCCGTCGGGCCAGTACTATGAAATAGCCGAGGAAGGTGCATGGCGTGAACGAGATCACCCCATATCCCTCGGTGAAGACAACTTCCGTCCCCACGTCTCTGACCTCCTCACGGTAAGTGAGGACGTTGGCTGTACCACGATGGACTTTCCAGTAATTGGGGAACAAGAACCCTGCGTCGTCATCTCGGGCGGGTTTGAAATTTCGGGTACAACAGATGGAATGATAGGGGGTGAACTATTCTTAGATATCTCAGTTACTGCTGCGGGGCAGGAAGTAACAGTAAGTCCAGGTGGTTTCGGGTTCCACGTCGGACCGGATGATGTGGAGGGTTATTGTTTTGAACCAAATCTCAGTCTGCCCGGTCCCATGCCCGGAGGAGAGATCGAGATGTGCGGAGAAATAACACTTGAAACTAGAAATTCAGAACTCAGATTCGGACTCGGGGTTACCGGTCTAGATATCTGTGCAAACCCGTGTGGGCCGGTCAATTGTGAAGTCTGTGGTACCGTAATAAGTACGGGAGCTACAGTGAGGACTCCATGGGTCGACGTGGATGACCTTCCGATGGTTCCCACGATCCCAACCTAACTGATCCTTAGCAATCTTCGAAAGCGTAGCCCACCTTTCCTGTGAGTCGAATAATTCTGATTAGCGTCGAAACGGTGATGGAATCCAGATGTTTACCGCATTGGTGTGAAGCATGCAATTAAGAATGGACCACGTTATAGTTAGAAACCTGTATACGGTGGTGTTGAGAGGTTTAACTTGAGTGCAAATATTTTCTATTCGTTAACTAAAAGGATGTATGAGTGAACGTCAAAAGATCATTTCTCAATTATATAAATGAGATGAAGCCTCATTTTCCGCCATATATATTATCCCTTAGTGAGTGGTCTAACAATAGAACAGGAGGGACAATAATGAAAGAACAAAAAATTGAGTTTGCAGCGATTGCGCTCGCTACTGTGCTCCCGATAGTGGCGTATTTTTTGCTCGAGTTGCCGGGAACCGCAATAGCGTTATTATACGTGTTTGAGGCGATGACGGTCCTTCTACTCTACACCGGCCTGACGATGTTTGCAAAGCCAGAGAGCCATCTCGAGGAACGCGAACGTATCGTTCCTGCGGGGCCACTTGGATTCGTTGACCGTCGATTTGGAGAAAATCCGCGAAGAATCGTACGATCCATCCCACCAGTATATCTGAAGAATCTGCGTTTTGTCCTTCCCACAACGGGTGGTATGCTGGTGTTGCTTATCGGTGTCGGCGGTGCAGTAACTGTGGAGGGGTGGGGACTCGGGAGAGCTCGATCAGGGGGAGGTGGCAACGTAATGGATTTCTTTGCACAGTTTTCGATGTTTGAGATTCCGGCCGTAATTATAATCGCCCTGTTTATCGGTTTCACCCATTTCATCACGTTCTACCGGTACTACTTCGCCACGGGACGATATCAGGAGTTGACGGCGCATATGGCGCTGGAGATCCAAGTGAAGTACGCTATCCTGTATTTCTTCATGTATGTTTTATTTTTCTTATACGCAGTAGCAACAGCTGTCGTGCTTACCTCCACACTCCCAGCCGTTATGTCCCAATCAGCCGCTGGAGGGGTGTCGCTGGTGGTGTTGGTCGGTTCCTTTATCGCGCTGAAGTGGGCGTTCGAATGGAGCCGGTTTCGCGGAGAACGGCACCCGAGCCTCGATGACGACAGTTTTACCTCCAACTTCTCCCCGACACCGCCGCCCACAGAGGGTAGAACCTAATATTAGTACTACGCTCATCTGTAGAAGTCAGTACTCAAGATTTTCTCGAACCAGTTGTCGGTGTTGAGAATCAGGCTGAAGAAGTTTAAATAGCCCTGTAAGTGGTGTTTTAAGACACCTCGGAGCCTTCGCAACCAGTTGCGAAGGAAGCTATGTCGGTTCTCACAGCTGTTTGTATGAGCATCACCGACGACGTAGTGTTCGTCGTGATTGATGGCGAGATGGCCATCAATCTCGTCGTACTCGTCGATTCCATCGTAGATGGTTTACTGATCTGTGCAGGTCACGTAGGGAACGGAGTGTGGATGACAGACGACACACTGGTGGTCAAAATTCACCCCCTGTATCTTGAACCACTACCTCTCGTTATCGGTATGACACCGTGCCGTGTCGATAGGGCATTCAGAAGAGGTATGAACGAACAGTGCTGGTCGCTGTTCGCGCACCTCGACCATTAGACCTTGACAACCTTCTTCGTCTGCGGTGGTGAAACTAGCCTGTTCGTTGCCATCAGTGTGGTTAACTACCACTGTGATGGGTTCATCTGGCCAGACACAATCGGGATGCCACTCTCCCTCTGGTGACATTTCACGTTCCT
The DNA here is from genome assembly GCF_054653435.1 of Halostagnicola bangensis. Taxonomy (NCBI): domain Archaea; kingdom Methanobacteriati; phylum Methanobacteriota; class Halobacteria; order Halobacteriales; family Natrialbaceae; genus Halostagnicola; species Halostagnicola bangensis. The sequence continues at coordinate 44,742 of NZ_BAAIGG010000003.1, forward strand.
CTGAATATAATATTTCATCTGTGTTTTCGCTCTCAATACTGAGTTCCACCGTTACAGGACTGCTATGAGAATTACGAAGATACATATCCTGTAACGTCGCATATTCCTCGCTATCACCGAACAAACAGCCTGCCGTTGTACCGATTCCAACACTCGCAGCAAACCCAATGAACTCACGCCGGTTCATATCAGCCAAAGAATGGCAGGGGTAAAATATTTTCTCAATTACAATCTCGTGATAGGTTCGCATACGCACTTATCGGTACAACAGTATCGATAGACGGGTATGGGAACGGTTGTATGACAAGTCTATTCTGAATTCGTCTCAGTATCATCGTTATCCAGTTCGTTTTTCCCAATGATATCCTCATCTAATTCTTTCTCCAATTTTTCCTGGTGGGCTTCCTGAAGTTCACTTTTCGAGGGTTCTGTATACTCTGAAAGCTGATCAAAATCAACTTCTTCAGGTACTGAAGAAGGTCTTCGACTGTACTCATAACTCACAATTTCTTTATCGCGGTTGAGTCGACCGATAAGCCGTTCTAATTCAGTATCGCGATCGCGTTGAAGTCGTTGAAGTTTTTCGACAGTCTTGTCGAGATCGATCTCTCGAATCCGATGGACAACACGCTCTCCCAGTCCAGACGTCGTATATCGTTTCTGCGTCCCGTGATCAGTTGGTCGGTGAGTAATCTCAAGTAGGTCAGTTTCAACGCCTTCGCGAAGACGAGTCGAAACGGTAGAAGAACTCACAAGCACAGCATCTTCGATATCTTGGAACGTTGCACTTCCAGTTCCGATTTCAACGATAATCTCAAGTGCTCCTTTTCTCCGCAAGTACTCTTCTATCGGCCCTTGATCCATTACTGGCTGAGATAAATAGCCAAAGACGGATATAGATGAGACTAATCCCTAAATCAAATTAATTCCTAAACTACACCTGTCCTGCGGTCCAATCGATTTCAATTCTAAACCGCTGTATACCCTTCATAAGGCTGGAGTTCTAACGATTGGACAAGCGAAACGAATAGATATTGCTACGAAATATAGCTCTATATCAAAGCGAATTTTCCCTGGTCGCTATGAGAGGAACTCCCCACGGTTCGCGGACTGAATATGCGGATTTAGCAGTCTCTGAGCCGCTTGGTTCTTTCATTTCATCTATTCTGCGGGTGATGTTTAGATGAGCCGAGACCAGTATCCTGAGCTCACGGAAAACCTCGTCGAGCAGGCGAATACCCTTCTCCAAATCCACGATAGCATTTCAAAAGTCGTTCAGGAACTCGAGATCCCCGTTTCCAAGATCGACGACACCTACACCAAATCGGGCGATCGAATCTTTGAGCTCGAGTCGATGATTCGGGTGTTCACCTACAAGGAAGTGGGTGACTTTAGCGATCTGAAACTGGCCGATCGGTTCGAGACCTGGGCATACCTTCAACAGCGGTTCGGACTCAAGAACAGACCGTCGCAAGGAACGCTCTCGTATACGTGGCGAAACCGATTCACACCGCCACTTCGGCGGGTGGTTGAGGCAGTTGCACGAGCGATCCATACAGAAGCACACGAGCAAGATATCGTCTCGGAAGAGCTTGCACCGCCTCTCAGCGACGATACTGAGTCTGAGACTCCACAACCACTGCATCACTATGTGGACCAGCATGTCCCCAAGATCATCGATCTCGGTCGGGAACATATCTTCTCAGCGTTTGATACGGAGAGAGCATCGAATACCAAACACAGTGATATGGCAATCTGGGAATCCCAGACAAAAATGAGCCTGATGAAGCGAGTTGGCTCACGAGGTATCTATCGAATGTTGAATCGAAAGCAGGAGGATGCTCTCCATAATGATACGCACGTGCGAGCTATCAAGTAGTTGGCTACACCGAAAATATATCAATACTCATTAGATGACTTTACCACTCCTGATCAGTCCGCAATCCCATCACCAACTCGGATCGCGGAAACAATTCAAGATCGGTTCCATGAGGCGACCTCGTATCTACTGAGTTCGATTCGAGGAACTGAGAGCTTTCAAGAGCCAGTAATCGCTGCGATCGACTACACAGTTGTCCCATTCCATTCGTCACCGTGGAAATCGCCCGAAGATATCGAACCAGATGACGAACGAATGGTTGTGAACGAGAAGACAGGGAAGACTAAAGTTCCGAAAGAAGACTATCCAGAGATGGTACACGGGCAAAAGGACGAGCACTCATATGGGTATGAGTATGCAACACTCTCAATCGTTGGACGCAACGCTCCGATCGTCATCGCCGTCGAACCAGTTCGGCGGAACTCGGGATGGGAAGGCGATGACGGGAAATCAATGCCGAACCACGAGATCGTCGATCGGCTAATGGAGCAGGCGACCCAACATGTCGATATTCATAAAGTGATGGCAGATAGGGAGTTTGACTCTCACGGTGTTCAGGATATCCTTGATCAATGGGGAGTAACGTATCTAATTCCAAAGAAGAAATACGAGAAGGATCTGGAGGATATCGAGAAGGTGGAAGAGCATCCAGTTGCAGATGCTGCTGTCCTGGAAGATGTTCCGTTACATATTGATGGTGAACACAGTCATGATGTGAACTTCATGTTCGTGCCCTCAAGAAACAAAAAGTTCGCTACAACAGATGGGGGCGACTATGCCGTGTTCATAACGAACCGAGACGAGGTCTCTCCTGATGAAGCGATGGGGTTGACATCACAGTATTCTCGGCGCTGGGATATCGAAAATGGGTACAAGTCGATTAAGTCGTTCCTGCCGTCGATCGCGTCGACGGACTATCGAATGCGATGTTTCAGCTTCATCTTCGGTGTACTGCTTTACAACCTCTGGCGAATGGTTGACCACCTCGTAAAGGTGCTCGTCAAGGCAACGTATGATGACTACGAGAAGGGGGATGACGAGATCCGTTTGAAGCCGTTAGTCACGTCGTCGGGCTGCATCGAGACGTTCCTCGACGGCTTTGATCCTCCAGACTGAGCAGCCCTATTTCTCTCGGGTTCTCGATTTCGGGTAGCAACAGCCTTCTCTTTCACCCCTTATTTTCACACTACACTTGTCGTCTCTGAATGGAAAGTATCATCCGTGCAGTCCAGTTAGTCTTCTTTACAATAATTCAGTGATAGTTCTCTTGTATTGAACGTCTCTTCGTTTGTAGCAGAACCAAACTCCGAACCTCTGGATGTTGCGAAGATGGCACTATGATGCACAGATTCCACGGGTAAAGAATGTGAAATAAGTCGGCGTCAAAGTCTGAAGGAACGGTTCTGAGAAAACTATCGACTTCCGGTCATAAATTGCCGGAGAAAAGCGATTTCAGGGTAGCGTCGCCACTACCGACCGAGCGAACCCAGAGGAAACGCGGGGTTAGTCGGGAGGGTCGAGACCGTAGCTCTTCTTGGCGAACGTCAGGAACGAGTTCGCCGAGATCGCCGGCCCGTCGCCGACCTCACCGTCCAGTTCGAGCTGTACGAGGATGTCCACGAGTCGCCAGCAGTTGTACAGTACACAGGCGAACGCGAAGTTGAAGTACCGGAACCGGTGGTCTGGCGACTGGGTCTCCGCGAGGAAGGTCTTCAGTTTCTTGAACCCGTTCTCGATGCCCCAGCGACGCTTGTACCGGGACATCAGCCGCCCGATCTGGTGTTTCATCTCCCGTTCGTCCTCGGGTTCGACGTCCACCCACGGGAGGTTCGTCTCGAAGGGGACCGTCGGCGCTTCGACCCGTGCCGGCTCGTCGATCTCCTCTTCCTCCTGGATCTCATCGAGAAGATTGCCGAGTGGCGAGTCGGCGTCGCGGTCCTCCGACAGCGGCGTCGTATCACCCACATCGGAGAACTCATCGAGCAACTCCTGACGGATAGTCACCTCCGGGCCGTCGCCATCCTCTTCCTCGCGTCCCCACTCGCGCTTCGGGAGGTAGACAGCCTTCCGCGTCGGACCATCGTCCAGCCGTTCCTGCTCGACGACGTCGAAATCCTTGTCCTCACTGGCGAGCTTGGCGATCTGGTGTTCGTGGTCGCTGCTGGACCGGACGACGGCAGGGTTCAGGTAGTAAACGTCATGCTTCTCGCAGGCGTCTTTGACGCCGTCGTTGGCGAACTCTCGATCCATCATCACGAGGTCCAGTCCCGGCGCGACGTCGGTTGCACCTTCGAGGAGGTCGTCCACGAGGTTAGCTCGCTTGCGGCCACGTTCGACTGGGACCGCATCGAGGATCAGCGGTACATCATGGCCGACGAGTTTGATGACTGCCCACTGGAAGAACGGTCCATCATCGCCCTTGTACCCGAGAATCCACGGCTCTTGGTTCCGGCCGCTACTGTTGCGGGTAACCTCGCCACCCCACGGATTCCCCTTCGTAATGTCGATAGCAGCCATCTGCTTGCGCCCCATCTAATCTCTCGATTTCGCGCGTGCAACGAGCGTTCGGGCGCTCTCTCGAAGCATCGTTCGCGTGCGCTCGATACCAAGCCGCTTCGTCTGGAGTCGGTGCGAGTCGCCCGACGGCGTCCGCTCTCGGGTCGTGTCCTCCGCGAACGACTGTGCGCCGTCATTCGGATGCATGTCGGTTCGCATCCCGAGGTAAGACTGCTGTTCCCAGAACGCGCCTTCAGGAATTGAGGAGTTGCTGCCGCGATCGAGGTAGAAGCAGTCCTCGACGATCGGCTTCGCGCCCTTCCAGACCTCACGGGCTTTCTCCCGCGCGAGCGTGTCCTTGCTCTTCGATTTCGTGACCGTATCGGTTGGCTGGTCCGGCAGGAACTCCGGCTCCGGCGCGAGAATGTCGTGGTAGCGAGCGATGTCCACGACGACCTCGGCGGCGTCCCGAACAGCCTCCTGTACCTCAGCGAGGCGGTCCTCCCACGCTCGCCAGAGTGTTGATTGGTCCGGGATGTCTTCGAATCCCAGCTGCGTACAGAGGAACGGCTGCTGCTTGAGGTACTTCCAGAGCTTCGTTTCGTTCTTCCAGCCTTTCACACACCGAAGAACGTGCGCCCGGAAGACAGCTTCCCACGGCTTCGGGTCCCCCTGTTCGTGGTCGTAGGTGTCGTAGAAGCGGAGGTAGCACGTAGGCACCTCTGCGACGAGATCTTCCAGCGAGACAGAGCGGTCGTGCCGGATCTGTTGCTGGTACGGGTAACTACTGAGAGCTCCATCGACCATCTCCCGAAAAGTCATGTCGAAGGACCGCGCTTCGACAACCTCGACGGTGTCTGCGCCATAGAGGCCTTCTACTTCGTAGTCTTTCGGTGTGGATTCGTAGCCCGCGCTGTCGAGACGCCTCGCCGGACCGAGGCGCTCCCACCGTGACCTCGTCGGGGCCTGTCCCGCGCGTGCTGTCACTACTCAGAAAATACGGGCCTTTGTATATAAATATCCAGAACACCCATATATTGTACTCCTTACTGCCGCAAATATAGAGATCACTCGTATGTGAATATGTCCTCCACAGAACAATCGAAGTACTCACAAATCTTAAATGCAAGCTCTAACGACGGATTATACCGACTCTTTTCAAGCGCACTGATTGTCTGGCGTGTGACGCCGACTTCCTTCGCAAGTTCCTCCTGGGTGATGTCGTGCTTTGCCCGATAGACCTTCAATTCGTTCTCTATGGTTTTATTGGACATACCTGTAATACCCATAGTAGACGACGTACACGGTTAGTCCGGTAGCCGCGTATAGCAATCCTGTATCTTCAGTGGGATACACCCCAAATACGCCATCAATGAAGAGGATACTCACCAACCACCAGAAGGCATTGATACTAACCCTACCGTGCAATTGTTGAGTCCGTTCATCTCCGATCGCTCTCTCGCTATTACCTGCCGACACAGCTCTGACTCCAAACGCACCGAGGATCACAACCGGGACGAGAAGCCCGACATAACTCACCGTGGGAACGTCATAATATTGGAAGGCCAAAGCACCTCCAATAAGCGTCGCAACGGCTCCTGCTAGCAATACGTATCCACTCCTCTTCTGTTGGACGAGGTTTGAGTTGAGTTCGCTCATGATCTCTTAGCTATCGGTTAGAAACACTACTGCGCTCTTGGAGGCACTACTGTCGGATTCAGGTAACAAATTGTCAGGTATTTCTCCCATAGTGTCGGGTATACCACCCATACAAATAAATGTTTGGTTAGTCGGTCTTCGTGAATAGAATCGCCAGGCCACGTTTAGATGCCGCTCAGTTGGCGTCTCGACCGGGATTATGTGGTGTTGAGTGAGGAAACAGCGAGTATGCCGTCTCAACTTGCCCGCTTCACGGACCAATGGGTCGATTTGTCCCAGAACGCTGTCACTGGCGAGCCAGCTCCGGCGGTTGAGAAGGGTGACGGCGGCTACGCTGACTGGGTGATCGTCTCGATTCACTGTCTTAGAGAGTATCTGAACCAACCCTACCGCCGATTACTCGATATCTTGTACGAGATGCCCGGAATCGCCGCGAAACTCGGACTGTCTGTGGATCAGCTCCCGGATTTCACCACTGTTTGCACGCGGAAACAGGATCTCGAAATGCGGATCTGGCGGGTGTTGCTGCGGCTATCCGTCTCGCTGCACGAGCTTGGTGATGTGCAGGCGATCGACGCAACTGGCTTCAAACGCCATCAAGCAAGCCGCCACTACGTTCTTCGCGTCGGCTACAACTTTGACGATATCAAGACGACAGCGCTCGTCGATTGCGATACCAGCGTCATCCTCGATATCCATTGTTCGATGAAACAGCCGCACGACACCCAGGTCGGACGACAGGTACTGACGAGAAATATGGCACAGCTGACGACGATTACCGCCGACAAAAGCTACGACTGGGACGCGCTGCGGCACGAACTCAGAGACGCTGGCATTCGCCCGGTGATCAAACATCGTGAGTTCTATTCACTCGACAAAGCGCACAACGCTCGCCACGACGAGAACGTCTATCATCGCCGATCGATCGTCGAGGCAGTCTTCTTCGCTCTAAAACATCGGTTCGGCGAGACGTTGCGGGCTAGAACGTGGTTTGGCCAGTTCAGAGAGCTTGTCCTAAAGGCTACCGTCAGAAACATCGAGCAAGCTGTGAGGCTCTGATACCACTGATCTCACGCGTCTAAACAAGCCCGAATCGCCATATTCACGACGGATAATATCACAGACAGTTAAGAAAGCAGAAATAACGCTACCGTGTGCGGACCTGATCCGCAGCAACCAATTCTCATCGTCTTTCTGAAAAAAGCGGTTTGTTCATTCGTGAGTACCAGTTCGCGAGACTACTCAGGGCAGCAAGTGGTCGTTGGCGGACCTGTGCATTATTCCCTACCTTCGCAACACGTCTGCCAGTGCAGAAGAGGAGACGGCAGGACGGTTAGGGAGTCTACGTTCGTAATTTGGAACGAAGTATTCAACTTCCACTTGAATCTTGGTATGTGAGAATAACAAGCATAATTCACGATCGAACCTCCTCAATCGGTATCGATATCAGACATCGTTATCTTCTCAGCACCTTCCAAGCATTCAGTGAACCGTTGCTCTGCCCAAGTTATCGCTTCAGGGGTATTATTTCGTACGTTGAACGTTACCGTATTCTTCTCGTGTTTCATTAATATTGCATACGAATCTATGTCAGTCTCTGCAATCGTAATTGTATACGGTATTTGACTAGTTGCGCGAAACAATTCAAACTGATCCGATTGAATCAGTTGTTTTGTTTCTGTTTTGTACGTATTCAGCAGAGCATTGGCTACATCTTCGGAAACTACTATGGTCGTTTCATGGTATTCATTTTCGAGAAGTAATTCGTGTGCCACGAGATAACTGGAAGCGATTCCATCTAGCACGCTGCGAACGCTGGTCGAATTTTGAATGATCCGCCTGTTCTTATGGCTCGCCGCATCCAGCGTGTATGGTTGATTGAAAAAAATCTCAGCATCCTCGAATATAGGGGATTGAAACGAAATCGAATCAGCGACTTTCATATGAACGAGTTGTCGGTCACACAGTGACTCAAGTTGGTCTAGGTAACTGGCATACTCATATACGACGCGCTCACCGAAATCTGTCAATTGGTACTGGTCATCTCTTCGTTCGAGAATATGTAACTCAACGAACGTGGTTACAGCTCGGTGGACTGTTGATTGGGAACTCTCGACGTGCTTACTGAGTTCCTTCTGTGTCATTGGACGGTCTTTCAACAGGCTCAAAATCTGAAATCGTTGTGGGAGAATTTCTACAAGGGTGGACGCCAATGACTCCTCAGACATTGTGTGGTAATTAGAGACACCCTCAAAAATAGTTTACGTGAGAATGATAGGAGAAGGTCGGTCGATCAACAGAAGTACAACGGCTAGTAATACTAATCTACAATCGAACTCGAAAGTTGCCACTGTTATTCGTCACGTTTGAGCGGTCGCTGCAGTATGCGTTCATTCGTAACTTGGACTGCAAAACAAGCTTATGATGATTTAAAAAACATATATTTAACCTGTTATTCTGAGCAAAAGCGACCAACTATGTCCAGAACATATGTGTGTTGGCATATTCACTTCCAAACGTGGCTCCGTTCGGACGAGGGATAGGTAGAAACAGTATCGAACGACTGCACCATATTTGTAGATATGGACTAACTCCGTTGGTAGCTCACCTCCTCTGTTGTGAGTATTCTCCAGAGGTATACATTCAGAGATAGTGATTACTGCATTTGATTCGTACCAAAGTGCGTATGGTGGGATGCTTCTTATTTGTTTTTAACTAGTAATTATTAATAGTGTTATTGGCGTACTATAGCGCTCGACTAGTAGTGTTTGAAAGTCGATTGAAAGTATAATAATGTATGAATATATGTTATTTATACGATTCCATACCTGTTGTTGTGTCGATTTTATGCCATTAATTATCTGCCTGTTAGACAATTTCTGGTTCGGTGTTAGTAGCTACCAACATTCCGTTCAAAGTTCTCTCAACGATTAATTTACTACTGACCGTTCTTGGCGCAGAAGACGGGCAGTCGATCGGTTGACGAACCACGCCGTTCGACTTCGAGTGTAACGGTCATTCCAAAAGTCACCGTTTCAGGTTTTATATTCGGAAGACGGCCCGTAACTGAAATCGGGCCGAACGCGGCAATTCCGAGCAGTATCAGTACTTCGTCGCTGAACGGTGTCGCTCCAACGTTTGTCATCGTGTAGGAACTGAGTTTACCAGTCGAAGGGAGCTGTCGCTGGTCGATGTTTTCGCCACAGGATGGACATCCCTGCCGCGGCGGGAGTGAGGCGTGGCCGTCCGGGCACTCGAGATAATACCCGTCACCCGTTTCGACGGCATCAAGCCACGTCTCGAGACCTCGTTCGCCAGTCATTCGACCACCTCGAGAATAGTGACCGTCGCCGAGGCAACGGTTCCACCGGCGTTGTGTGCGAGCCCAGTCGTTGCGTCTGGCACGGTGTTCGCGTTCACATGGCGACCGTTCAAGAGTTTCGTAAGCTCAACGACTTGTGCAACGCCGGTTGCACCGACGGGGTGGCCCTTCGCTTTAAGGCCTCCCGAGAGGTTGACCGGAAGCGATCCGTTCGACCAAGTTTCGCCGTCTCGAGCAGCCCGATAACCAGTGCCGATGTCATAGAAACCCAAACCCTCAATCGCGAGGATTTCCGCGATAGTAAAGCAATCGTGGACTTCCGCGACGTCGATGTCAGTCGGTTCGATTCCGGCTTGTCTGTACGCTGCGCTTGCGGCCGCTGATGTTGCTGGTGTTTCGATCAGCGAGTCCCGTGCCTGCAGCGCGAGTCGATCGCTCGCCTGTCCCGTTCCGGTGATCATCGTCGGTGCCGAACATCCGTGCGACGCAGCGAACGCGTCACTGACAAGGACGATCGCACTTGCGCCGTCGGTCACCGGACACGCGTCGTACAACCCGAGCGGATCCGAGATAATGGGTGCAACGAGAACGTCGTTGACAGCGATCTCATGCTGGAACTGAGCGATCAGATTGTCGACGGCATGTGAACGGTGTCGTTCCACCGCCAGCGATTCGCACCGTCGACATCGAGTTATCGCACCTCCGCGGGAACCGGTCCAGGGCTGGCAGTCGAAATCTGACTTCTAGTTCGCTCACTCGAACCAATCGTCATCGTGCCTCCTCGAGCGCGTCGAGCGCCGACGGGTTCTCGATGCTCGACCGGTCGCCGATATTCTCGCCGACGTGAATAGCCTCCACAATTCGGCGAACGATCTTCCCGGACTGGGTCTTTGGAAGTTCGTTTACGAACACTACTTCGTTAGGACGGAACGGCTTCCCCTGTTGTTCACCGACGAGCGTCCGGATGTCGTTCCGAAGCGACTCTGACTCATCAAACTTGGTCTCCACGATCGTGTAAAGGACGACGGCAGTGCCGGTCCTCTTGTCGGGAATGCCAATCGCAACTGCCTGATTGACGGCGTCGTGTTCCATCGCAGCGCTTTCGATCTCCGCGGGTCCGACCTTGCGGCCGGCGACGTTGAGGGCGTCGTCGGCCCGACCGTGGAGGAACCAGTAGCCGTCCTCGTCACGCTGGGCCCAATCGCCGTGATCCCACAGCGGCGGGTCCTCAAACGTGGACCAATACTCCTCTCCGTAGCGGTCGTCGCCAGCCCAGAGCGATTTCGTCATCGAGGGACAGGAGTCTCTGGCGACGAGGAAGCCGCGTTCATTATCGTTTTTCACGGACTTTCCATCGCTATCGACGATGTCGATGTCCATGCCGAGACCCGGCCCCCCGAGTGAGCAGGGTTTCAGAGACTGGATCGGCATTGGCATCAGGAAACAGCCCATGATTTCCGTTCCGCCGGAAATGTTGATGATCGGGCACTCTTCGTTCCCGACGCGCTCGTAGAACCACAGCCAGGACTCGAGATCCCACGGTTCCCCGGTCGAGCCGAGAATTCGGAGCGAGGAGAGGTCGTGGCCTTCGAGCCACTCGTCCCCGTGCTCGCGGAGCGCTCGAATCGCAGTCGGCGAGATACCAAACTGCGTCAGTTCGTGGCGATCAATCATCTCCCAGAACCGATCTGGCTGGGGGTAGTCGGGTGCTCCCTCATACATGAACACCGTGCCGCCGAAGGTGTGGGTACCGATGAGCGTCCACGGCCCCATCATCCAGCCAATATCAGAGACCCAGCAGAAACGATCGTCGGCCATGAGGTCGAACCCGAAATGGACTTCCTTCGCCGCCTGAACGAGTGGACCTGCGTGGGAGTGTACGATCCCTTTCGGCATTCCGGTCGTCCCGGAGGAGTACAGCAACATCGACGTATGGGAGGCTTCGAGTTCGGACGTCTTGTAGTTCACTGAGCGGGTAGCGACGCTTTCCTTCCACCAGTGATCGGTTTCACCGGTCCATGGCACCTCAACATCGATCTCAGGAGTTCTCGAGCCGAGCCGCTTGTAGACGATCGTGTGTTCTACGTAGCCGGCCTTTTCGAGCGCCTCATCAGCTGCTGACTTGAGGCCAACAGGATTTCCCCGGCGATAGAACCCGTCCGCGGTGAACAGCACGGAACACTCGCTGTCGGCGATTCGGCTAGCAGTCGCGTCGACCCCGAACCCGGAGAAGATGGGAACGGCGATGGCGCCAACTTTGAAACAGCCGTAGAGGATTGACACCACTTCGGGAACCATCGGCATGTACAGCCCGACGGTGTCACCTGCGCCGACGCCACGCGCCTCGAGTTCGTTCGCAACCTGATTCGCTTGGCGGTGAAGTTCACCATAGGTTACTCTTCTTACATTTCCACCTTCACCTTCCCAGAGGCAGGCAATCGAATTTTGGGTCTCGCTGTCCGTTCCGGCGTGTCGATCCAACACGTTGTGAGCGATATTGATCGTCCCATCGGGATACCACGTCGTGAACTGCGGTTCATTCGTGCCGTTACGAACCGTGTCGAACTCTCGATAAAATTCGATGTCGAGGTAGTCGACGATTTCCTCCCAGAACCAGTCGATTCCGGACGCGTTTACGCCTGGGACATCCCTGGTCGTCCGTGCGATCAATTCATCGTAGTTGTCGATGTCATATGTCTGCATGAACGCCCAGACGTTCGTCGATTCGATGAACGGTTCGCTGGGCTCATGGACGATATCGTCCTGTGTCACTGAAGGTTCTTTCATGGTTGCGGTCAGTGTAGTTTGTTCTGTTGAATTCTTTTTTGTACGCACTGCGTGTTCTTACTCGCTTGCAACGACGCGGTGGGTGAGCGTGCCGATTCCCTCAACCTCGAGTTCGATCGTATCGCCGGCTTCAATCCACCGATCGAGATCCATGCAACAGCCGCCGGGGATCGTTCCACAGCCGAGAACGTCTCCCGGCTGCAGGATTTCTCCTCTCGAGGCATGTTCGATCATGTCTCCCCAAGAGTGGTGCATTTCGGCGAGACTTCCGGTCATCCACTCCTCGCTGTTGACTCGCGTGCGGACGGTCGCGCCGTCGGCATCGAACGCGTCGGCCGTCACGAAGTACGGTCCGAACCCATTGGCGAAGTCCTTTCCCTTCGCCGGTCCGAACGGCATCTCCATCTCCTCGAACTGGGCATCCCGCGCACTGAAATCGTTGAAGATCGTGAACCCGGCCACGTGCTCATTGGCGTCCGCAGCATCGATGTTTTCGCCAGGGGTTCCGATGACAGCCGCGACCTCTAATTCGAAGTCGAGCGAGTCCTCCCAGACAGGCCAAGTGACGTCAGTGTCGGGATGGACGATGCTGTCGGGGTTTCCTTTGTAGTAGACCGGTAGTTCGTACCAGACATCAGGCTTCTCGTGGTCCGCGGCATGGTCCTCGAAGACGGAAAAGTCCCGGATCGAGGTCGGTCGGGTGAGCGGGCTCAACAACCGAATCGTATCCTCATTTTCCTCGTACACAATTCTGGCACCGTCGGGCGCCCGAACTGTTTCGTCGGGAAATCCCGCGTCGTACACGGCTCGTGCAGCCTCGAAGGCGTCCTCGCCCATCCGAAGGAACTCGAGGAGATCCGCCGGTGCGAGACACTTCGCACGCGCGGTCGGTTGCCTTACACCCTCGGTTTCGAGAACGCGTGCGTACCCGGCGGTTACGTCGAGGAGCGATGAGCCGTCGACGACACCGAGGCGACGACGCCGTCCGACGTCAGTGGTGACCTCAAACGTGGCGAGCTTCATGCGTCCTCCACGAACGCGAGCGGTCGCACCCAGCCGCCGCTTCCGTCTTCGATCTGTGTCGGAACCGCCAAGAACGGAATCCCGGTCCCTTGCGGGAGTTCATCGAGGTTCGTCAGCTTTTCGATCTGGCAGTACTCGACATCTCGGCCGGCGAAGTGTGCCGGCCAGAGTTCGTCGCTGTCACCCGTTTCCTCGAAGCGACGGCCCATCTCGACGAACGGCTTGTCGAGGCCGTAGGCGTCGGTTCCGATCACCTTCACCCCTTGTTCGACGAGATACGTCGTCCCTTCGGCGCTCATTCCGGGGAACTCGGTGAGGTACTCGGCCGTCCCCCAGCGCTCGTCAGCACCGGTGTGGAGTAGGACGATATCACCCGGTGACAGTTCGTGATCGTACTTCGCGAGTTGCTCCTCGAGTTCGGCTTTGCTGATCTCGGTTCGGGGTTCCTTCCACGTAAAATCGAGAACGATGGCCTCGCCGATACCCCACTCGACGGGGACCTCATCGATGGTCTTCGCAGGTTCGCCGTCGACCTCGGGGCCGTAGTGCCACGGTGCGTCCATGTGAGTCGACGTGTGCGGGGCAGCGGTGATGAATTCCGCCGCCATCCCAAGCCCATCAGGGAAGTCCTCAGGGTCGACGTCGAACCCCTGCCCTTGCAACGGCTCCGCGAGCGTTTTTGCTCCGTCCTCGTGATTTTCATATTCGATTTCTGGTGGCCACGGTTCGCTTTCGACATCCGCTTGGATTGGTATACTGAGGTCTACGATGCGAACGTCTCCTGAGACTAGCTTATTCCACATATGTCGTGAGAAACCAACACACACATATAATTGTAGTGAATTCGTCAATTATTGCTGGTCCAGTCCGGCCTTACACCATCCCCTCCGTACACGCATTTCGGCGAATCATGACAGGAGATCAAGCGCATTCTCACCGAGGATACGGTGAGATGCAGATTCCGGCGTGACTTCCTCTACAGTCGTCGCCATGGTTCGGACCTCGTTCGGCGAACGCGGTTCATACGGTGCGTCGGTCGCGAAGAGGATTTGTGACGGAGGAAACACCTCAAGCGCGGCGCGGATCGGCGCAGCGTAACCGAAGAACCCGCAGGTGTCGATGTGGATCCGATCAGCCAACGTTTGCTCGAACTCGTCGAACTCGACTATGGCCTCCTGATTCGGCCATCGACCGGGATCCAACTGGACGTGAACGCGGCCGAGCATGCTCGCGATGTTGCCCCCGAGGTGATGATAGACGAGCGTGAGATTCGGGTACCGCTCGAGCACGCCGTCGTGGATCACTTTACAGAGACTCTCACAGAGTGCCACTTCGCGCCCGAATATCGCGTTGAGACGATACGTTTCGTCGAGCGCGTCTGGATGCACAGAGTCGTCAAGTTTAGGGTGAATAAGCAGCGGTACCCCCGTCCGATCCGCGACCTCGAGGATCGGTTCGACGGCGGGGTCCGTGAGTTCGATGCCGTCGCTCATCGTTTCGAGAGCACCACCGACGTACCCGTTTTCGAGACAGCGTTCGAACTCTCTAGCGGCGGTGTCGCCGCCTGCTGCGGTCGGAATCGCGGCAAGCCCGTAGAGATTCGAGTGGCCGTCGATATCCTCGAGAAGAGCATCGTTTGCGTCGGTAGTGCGGTTGGCGTCTCCATGGCCGATGTAGAACGGCTGGGAGAGCGCCGCACCGTCGACCCCAGCGTCCTCGTACCAGCGTGCGAGTTCGGCGACGTCCGTGTGGTGCGATCCAACGGCCGAGTTTAGCTGGCGAATCGGTTCCGGTGCGGTTCGTTCCGGGTGGACGTGGCCACCGAAATCGAACGTATATTCGCTGGTCTCGTTGCTGTCGCAAGTTGCCATGGTTCGGGATTCTCGCCGAGACACATAATTGCACCTGCTTGAGCTGATCCGACTCAGCCGTATCGATCACCCGGTAACTCGTCACGGTTCGCAGACGGCAAACCGACGGACCAACCGAACTAAGAGAACCGACCCGAATGTTTACTACTGGTCACAAAACATGTACAGTCGTGATGTCAGCGTTACTCACAGATGCAACTGCAGTCGTTACCGGAGCTACCAACGGTATCGGACGAGGAATTGCCCTATCGTTGGCGAGACACGGAGCCGATGTCGTCGTCACCGACGTGGACCGCGAACCGCGACGAGACGATCTGGCGCCGACCCACAGGACAATCGAGCGCGAAACGGACGCATCCGCGACTTTCAGTGAGTGCGACGTTACCCAGTACGATGACTTTGTAGCTGCGTGTGACGTTGCCGAGGAATTCGGAGGGATCGACGTGATGGTGAATAACGCAGGGATCTTTCGAGACGTCAGCTTCTTGGATACCACGAGCGAGGATTTCGACAGCGTCGTCGTGGTCAACCTCAAGGGGACGTTCTATGGCTGTCAGGCAGCTGCTGAACGGATGCAAGGAACTGGCCGCGGATCGATCATCAACGTTACCAGCGTAGGGGCAGAAACCGGGTTCGAAGGCGGCGCCGTGTACTGCGCGTCGAAAGGTGGCGTGAAGTCGATGACCTTCGCTCTAGCCGAGACGCTCGGACCGTCGATTCGGGTGAACGCGCTCGAACCAGGATATACCGACGAGACTGGCTTCGCCACGGACACACAAGAAATGAAGAGACAGCGCGGAAACGAAACGGCACTCGGCCGACTCGCCACGCCCCGTGACGTTGGTGACACAGCAGTGTTTCTGGCGAGTGACCTTGCCGAATACATTACCGGCGAATCTATTCTGGTCGATGGCGGCTGGGTACACACTAGAGGGAGCTACGATTGAGGCATCAGTTCTACACATACTGCTCGGATGGGTCCTGGCCAGGGGTAGCGACTGTCTCCACGATGGTGGCCGTTTACGGCGTGGAGGGGCTGTCGGGTGCACCGAGGTTACAGTTGGTGGTGACCCCCGTCGACCAGTAAGTTGTGCCCCATAATAAACCGCGCTTCGTGGGATGCGAGAAACGGGACGGCGTTCGCAACGTCTTCCGGCTCGCCGAGGTATGGCGTTGCAACGGTCTCAAGGAACTCGTCCACGCCGCCGTCAGCCATCGACTCGAGCCGGGCCGTCCTGATCGGACCCGGACAGACGGCGCTCACGGTGATACCCCGATCGCTTAGTCGATCGCGAGTTGTCGCGTCAGGTTCGACACGCCGCCCTTAGAAGAGCTGTAGGCCGGTCTGTTCGGGCCGCCGCTGAGCCCACGTTCCGAGGAGATGTTGACGATTCGGCCGCGCGGACTCTCCTCCAGATGTGGCAGTGCGTACTTTGAGCAGAGGAAGGTGAGGTTCACGTCGAGGACCGTCTGCCAGTCCTCGAGGCTCGTCTCCGTCGCGGAGGTTCGGGCTGCGGTACCCGCGTTGTTCACGAGGATATCGAGCCGCCCGAACTCGTCGACGGTCGTCTCGAGCAGGTCACGGACGTCCGCTTCGTCGGAAACGTCTGCCTCCTGATAGCGCGCCTTCCCACCGTCCTCGCGGATCGTTTCGGCCGTCGTTCCGACTTCACGCTTGAGTCGGGTTTTCTCAGTTATGTCAGCGACTACGACCGCGGCGCCGTGGTTCGACAGCTTCGCCGCGATTTCTCGTCCGATACCGGTTGATCCACCCGTGATGATTGCGACGCTGTTCGCTAATCGCATGTTCGACGATGGATACAGAAACAACCTACATAAAATTGCACACGGCCGGACTGCCGTTGCCAGCAACGGCCGCCGGCCCAGGTCGAATTCCGAACGTACCAGAAAGTGTCCTGTGTACTGTTACTCGGGTGCCACAACTTCGTTGCGGAGGGTCCCTGCGTTCCCCGCGGTCACCTCGACGACATCACCAGGGTCGAGCGCGAGCGGCGTCGTATCGGTGCCCCAGTCCTCGTACGAGATGTCCTCGCTGGCGGTTCCTGGCGGGGTCCCCGTCGCGATTACGTCTCCCGGATGGAGCGTGAAGAACTCGGAGGCCGTCGCGATGAGCTCTTCGATGGGGAAAAAGAGGTCCGAAGTGTCCGACTGCTGGCGAACCTCGCCGTTGACGCGCGTTTCGACGCTGATCGGCTCGTCGAGTTCTGTCTCGAGGTATGGGCCGATCGGTCCGAACGTGTCGATGGACTTGCCGCGAGACATGAAGTGTTCGCGATCGAGCCAGTCACGAGAACTCACGTCGTTGAAGCTGGTGTATCCCGCGACGTACTCGAGGGCCTCGTCCTGGGAGACGTCCGAACACTCGGCACCAATAACCACGGCGACCTCTCCTTCGTAATCGAGGAAGTTTACCGTCTCGTGTTTCACGATCGGTTCCTCGTGGACGATGAGCGAACTCGTTAGTTTAGGGAAGAGCGTCGGAAAGTCTGGCTTCGGAAAATCCTCCCCGGTGATGGCCTCAACGTGTTCCCCGTAATTCATCCCCGCTGCGAGGACCTTCGACGGGTCACACGGCGGCAAGAGCTCTACGGCTTCGGGATCGAATTGCCGTCCATCCGCATAGTATCCATCGGCGCGGACAGTTCCAGAGTAGACGCTCTCCTGACTTCTGAATCTGACTTTCAGCATATCTTCGTAGGGGATGTTCTAGGTTATAATTGTTTTCATTCGACTCGAAGATATGTCTTCGTACAGTCCTTCCAGCCGCCGGTTCGTAAACTCACAGAACGCAATTGGCGTAACCCTGATACCAAATTTCAGTAGAGGTTTCACTGGTTTCAGTTCGTTAGAATCCGAGTGTCAGGTCCTCTCTAGCCTGTTGTTTCATCGCCTCTGCCGGGGCATGACGCATTTCTTCGATGTGATTTGCTCCCTCGCTGATTGCCCCCAGACCGTTTCGACGCGACCGTTCGACGAACTCGCTGGCCCGTTCGATACGAACAGATTCGTACCATTCCTGAGCGTCCTCGAGCGAATCTTGTTCGTCGAGCGCGATCGAAAGCGCGAGCGCATCTTCGATCGCCATCCCGCCTCCCTGAGCAGCGTGGGGTGTCATGCCGTGAGCAGCATCGCCGAGCAGCGTCACGTTCCCCTTCGACCAGGTTTCCATCGGCGGCACGTACGGCGCATCGACGGATTTTATCGAACCGACCGGTGTCGCGTCGATCATTTCGCCGACGCGGTCGGGTTTGGACGCGGCACGTTCGAGCAATCCAGCTTTGACATCGGCCGGATCTTTCGACCCGATTTCCTCGCTGTGCATCGTGTAGAACCAGTATCCCTTCCGGGTATCGGCCTCGAGCGGGACGTAGCCTACGTGGCCGTCTTCGGCGAATACGTTCCAGAGCATGTCCTCGACTTCGGCAGGCGGTCGCCACTCCGGGAGTCCGCGATGCGTGACACAGTCGAGGGACTCGAGCGAGTGATCCGGGAAGAGCGATTCCCTGACGGCCGAGTTGATACCATCGGCACCAACGACGAACCCCGCGTCGATGTCGGTGCCGTCGGCGAACTGCACGGTGACCGAGTTACCACCCTGTTCGACGCCGACGCACTCCTTGTCCATCGTGATGTTCTCCTCGCCGACCTTCGAGACGAGAATTTCCTGAAACTTGGACCGATAAATCCCGTGCACCCTGAAGCCGAACTCGTCCTCGAACTCAGTCCAGTCGTGCTCCATGACGAGTTCGTCGCTCGCGTCGCGGACGGAATATGCAGTGTGACTGGCGCCGTGTTCCTGGATGTTGGCTGCGAGGCCGAGGCGGTCAAGTGCCTGCATCGTGTTGATCTGCCAGATGATTCCCGCGCCGGCGGGTTTGTATTCGTCAGTCGCTTCGTAAACGTGGAAGTCAATTCCGCGTTGCTTGAGCCCCACTGCGAGCGAGAGGCCGCCGATACCGCCACCGATGATCGTTGCTTGGGTCATAATTAATCTTCTCTTCGTATGTTGTCGTTCCGTGTATTGCTGGTCGCCCTGTGCTACCGACAAATCCATTCAATGGTCTTCCTTTTCACCGAGCGGCGGGTGTGTCCCATCCCAGAAGGTCACGATATTGTTCGGATCCTCCTCGTGAAACGTCGTCGGTGTATCCGCATCGAGCTTTGCCACTTCGGTCGTGATCTCGACCCGGTGACCAGCAGGATCGCGAAAATACAACGAGACGTTATTCCCGAGAACGTGCCGCGTAAAGTCGATATCGACCTCGTGGCCGGCTTTCCCGAGCACGTCGACGAGCTGTTTCATGTGATTCAGGTCGGTCATCTGCCAGGCGATGTGGTGGAGACCGGTCTGCTCCCGTGTCGGCGCCACGATCAGCGCGACGTCGTGATGGTGATCTCCCCACCGAGTAAACGCCATTCCCCACATGTCCGGCCCAGCCATCGCGACGTCCGAAATTTTGAAGCCGAGAACGTCCCGCAGGAACTCCGCGTCCGCCTTTACGTCTGGGGACGCGAGGGTAATGTGGTCCTGCCCCTTAGGCGCATGATGGACGCCCGAATGCGGAAGCACATCTTGACGATCGATGTCTGCCGTTTTCTCGACGACCTCGAGCTCAATCGAGAGCCCTCCTGGGAGCAACGTTTGAATCGCCCGTTGCTGGCCGGGTTCTGCACCTTCGCTGACCTCGTATTCGACGCCCGCGTTGGCGAGACGAGATTCGGCCGATTCGAGTTCCGATTCGGTTACCCGAACCGCGAAGTGATCGAGT
This sequence comes from Halostagnicola bangensis, assembly GCF_054653435.1. Lineage (NCBI taxonomy): Archaea > Methanobacteriati > Methanobacteriota > Halobacteria > Halobacteriales > Natrialbaceae > Halostagnicola > Halostagnicola bangensis. Next base: position 64,569 of record NZ_BAAIGG010000003.1, read on the forward strand.
CCAGCGTTTCCATCCTCGAGGGCGAGGGTGTAGTGATCATCATACAGATCGTAGTGGGTTTCGGGATCGATCTCGAGTCGAACGGTATCGCCCGACGAGCGCCGTCGCAAGCCCATCACCTCCTCGTAAAACGCAGCTGTTTCTTCGACGTTCGGTACACACAGGGAAGCGTGTTCGAATTTTCTTACACCTGGCATATCCCACAATGCCGTGTCCGTTTATTTATAACTATTGTTTCACCAGATGTCTAACGTTATTGGTTCTGCGTTCGCGGCCAGCGTCTCATCGCAGAGTCCATTTTCCGTAAGCGGTCATCTCACTATGGAATGACGAAGCGACCTACACCCCATCCCAGAATTTGGAATTTGACATGGATCCACACACGAACGCGCTAGTTTCGGTGGTAATTTCATGTGATGGGTTACCACAGGACTACCCACCAATCCAGATTTTCGTCCGGTTACCGGACGTATCTGGGAGGAACCACACTCATGTTAACACAGCTCTATGGAATTCTTTACGCCCATACATATGTAATCGAGAATTGGGTCACTCTGCAAATGGACCGAACTAGCGAGGACCCCGGTATCACGTCCGATATTTTCATGGCGCGGGATCGCTGATCCGACTGGAGAAATTTTACGGCCGTTCTATCGAATGCATTCTAGCGATACGGCAATCCTATTCCGACAGCGAGGAGTAGTTTTCCCGTCGGCCGACAGTGGTCAGCCAGCGCCACACGTCCCGTCCGATTCCGGATGAACCGGACTGTCGCGAGGACCTCATCGTCGATCGACTCACCGTGCTCCAATTCGAACAAATGCGGTTTCGTAATCGATTCATCTCATCCATAGTTTGACTCCCCATTTGCTCGGCTGACGGACTATCACGGTGGCCGCCGCCGACCGGAGCTCGCAAGATCCGCTGATTACCTATATCGGGACATTTATAATGATGGATGTGAGAATGGTGTACAATGCACAGACGGAGATTCATTTGTGCCAGTGGAGTAGCGAGTGTCGGAACAATAGCGGGTTGTCTCGGTGGAAACGGTGGAGATGACGACGAAACGATACACATCGGCAGTCTGCACGCGCTCGCACCACCGGTGACGGAAATCGCGGAAACAGAACAGGAAGTGGTTACCGCTGTGATCGATCGAATCAACGACGGCGACGGTATCGACGGGAGACCGGTCGAAGTTCATTTCGGCAGTACGGACTACGATGCCGCCACGGCCGCACAGGAAGCGACGCGGCTCGTCGAATCAGAAGGCGTCGACGTGCTCTACGGCGGGTTCGGTAGCCCGGATGTACACGCGGTTGCGGATTACGTCAGGAACCGCGACGACATTCCATACCTCGTCCCCGCTGGATTCGACTCGTTGAGCAGGGAGGACTGCCACCGGTCGACGTTCACACTCGATGCCGACGAATCGATGGCATCGCGACTGGTCCTTCCGGAAATTCAGGACCGGTCGGGTACGTCTGGCTGGTTGCACATCATCGATCACGACTGGGGGTCACAGATCGAAGACCACTTTACAACCGTACTAGAGGAGGAATACGACGATCTCGAGATTCTCGAGACGACTCGAACGGCACCGGCCGCAGGCGACTTCTCGACGGCGATTACCGAAATGATGAACGCCGACCCCGATTGGTGTTACTTTGGTGGTGGCGGGATCGATTTCATCGAATTCGTCAATCAGGGTCAACAAAACGACTTGCAGGAAGCGGTTGACCTGTACGCCCCCCACCTAGAAATTCAAGATCTCGCAGGGGCCGGGAGTAATGCGGAAGGGATCGTCGGTGGCGTTCCGTACTCCCCCACGGTCGATACAGAACTCAACCAGGAGTTCATCGAGACGTTCCAGATGGAAGGTGACGGATTGCCAAACAGTATTTCCCATACCGCGCGCAACGCCTTGTACTTGTACAAGGAGGCGGTCGAATCGGCTGGAACGACGGAGTACGAACCCGTCGTCGAAGCGCTCGAGACGAGTGAAATCGAAACACCAATGGGGCCCTTGCGTATCCGAGAGTGTGATCACCGGGCGATGTCGGACCTTCACATCGGTGAAGCAGTCGTGACTGACCAGTTCGAGATCCCGGTTCCGGAACCGTTTGGGTCCGAAGACGGAGAGACCCTCGCTGATAGCTGTGAGGATGTCGGCTGTGAACTGTGAGAACGACATTGAAAGATTACTATAAACACAATTATGGACGTTAATTTATTCCTGAGTCAGCTATTTAACGGGGTGGCGCTCGGACTCCTCTACGTCCTGGTCGCGTCTGGGCTCACGCTGATCTTCGGCGTGACCGGGATACTGAACTTCGCTCACGGTGCCCTATTCATGTTGGGGGCATTTCTCGCGGTCAGCGTCGTGAACGTCACAGGGTCATTCTGGATCGGACTGTTGGTCGCGCCAGTAATCGTCGGACTCGTGGGACTCGCCCTCGAACGAACGACCATCCAACCGCTGTACGAAAAGGATATCGCCTACTCAATTCTCCTGACGTTCGGTCTGGCACTGATTCTCACCGACGGCGTCGAGTTGTTGTGGGGAAGCCAACGGTCGATGGATACGCCAGCGTTACTGGCTGGCGCGATACAGCTCGGACCGCTCTCGGTTCCCCGCTATCAGATCTTCGTGATGGTGATCTCCGCGACCGTGGCGGTCGGACTCTGGGCTTTCTTCGAACGGACCAACCTCGGATTGGTCATGCGAGCAGGATCCCAGCGAAAAGAGACGGTTCGACTACTCGGAATCGATATCTCCCGTTCGTTTACACTCGTGTTCGGCATCGGTTCCGGATTGGCAGCCCTAGCGGGTGTCCTGATGGGCCCGATGCGAGGCGTCAACTCGGGAATGGGTGACCAAATTCTCTTCGTTGCCTTCATCGTCGTCATTCTCGGCGGCCTCGGGAGTTTCAAGGGAGCCGCGGTCGCGGGACTGCTTATCGGGGTGCTCGAAGCACTCGGTCAAGCGTACGTTCCACAGCTGACGGGCTATTACATCTACATCATCCTGATAGCAACGCTTCTCGTCCGACCACAGGGGCTATACGGCTACTACGGGGAGAAAGACATCATGAAGCGGTTGCCGAAGGTAACGTTAGATCGTCACATCAAGCCGATTCCGCTCTCGGATACCAAACTGCTGTCCGTCGTCGGCGTTCTCGCTCTGGTCCCGGTCGTTACCTTGCTTGGAATATCAGACTACTACATAGGGATTCTCTCGCTGATGCTAATCATGGCCCTGCTCGCACTCAGTCTCGATCTCGTGCTCGGATACGTTGGTTTACTCTCTCTCGGACACGCCGCCTTCTTTGGGATTGGTGCCTACAGTGCCAGTCTGATCGCGATCCACGTGACGAATTCGCTTCTCTTGGCGCTCGTCGTGGCGATCGTCTGTTCGATGATCTTCGCCTGGTTCTTCGGGCTCCTCGCGATCCGGTTCTCCGGCATCTTCTTCGCCATCATCACGCTCGCGATCGCACAATTGGTCTACCTCGTCGCCGGCAATTGGGAGGCTGTGACCGGCGGTGAAATCGGCATGGGCGTCCCCACGTTTCAGGTCATCGGCTACCCTCTCGAGAGTGCGACCGAGTTCTACTACGTTACACTGGCGTTAACCGTCGTCTCGTACGCGTTCGCGGTCCACATCCTCGACACCCCCTTCGGGCGCGGGATGGTCGCGATTCGCGAAGGCGAGCGACGAGCGACGTTCCTCGGATACGATACGTCACTGTTCAAACGGCGTGCACTCGTCGTTTCCGCACCGATCGCAGCGGTTGGCGGGGTTCTCTTCGCGGGTTCACAAAGTTACGTTACCCCGACAGTCTCACACTGGCTCCTTTCTGCCGAAGCAGCACTAATCGTCATACTCGGTGGAATGGGAACGCTATTTGGACCGATGGTAGGCGCCGCGGTATTCGTCGGAATGGAACAACTCGTTTCGACGTACGTCGACCAGTGGCGCCTCTTGGTCGGACTTCTGATCGTGCTAGTGGTACTGTTCGCACCGAGAGGATTTATCAGTGTCTACGACGGCCTACAACCAGTACTCACGCGCATCGGTATCGGCTCCAACTCTGACAATCGCACCACCGACGTCACCGCTTCAAAGGAGGGAGAACAATGACAATCCTCGAAACGGAAAACCTCACAAAATCGTTCGGCAAACTCGTCGCCGTTGACGGCGTCACTCTCGCCGTCGAAGAAGGGACCGTTCACTCGGTAATCGGCCCCAACGGCGCCGGAAAATCGACGCTATTTAACCTCATAACGGGGCTGTATGAACCGACGAACGGTCGCATGACATTTGATGGGGCTGACATTACAGGACAGGACCCTGATGAAATTGTTCGTCTCGGAATCGCGCGCTCATTCCAGACATCTGATGTTTTCCCGGCAATGACCGTCAAAGAGAACGTCCTGACGGCCGCCCAGGCGGCCTCGGATCACAAGCGGTCGATCCGCGTGAAGGCAAATTCTCTCGAGGAGCACACGCAGCGCGCAGAATCGGTACTCGCAGATATCGGACTCGAGCAGTACACCGACACCGTCGCGCGAAACTTGAGTCACGGCGACAGACGAAAGCTCGAGATTGCGCTCACGATTGTCAACAATCCTACGGTACTGTTGCTCGACGAACCGGCAGCCGGAATGGGGAAAGAGGAGAGTCTCGAATTGACCGAGATGATCGAGCGAATAACTACCGAACGCGGAATTACTGTCATGCTGATCGAACACGATATCGAGATCGTGATGGACATATCTGACCGGATCACCGTACTCCAAGCCGGCCAAATCATCGCGGACGGAACACCAGAAGAGGTTGGAGCAGACGAAACTGTCAGGAAGGCTTATCTCGGAACAGGCGACAAGAAGTGGCGCGGAAGCGTCGCCTCATCGAAATCTGCCGACGATACCTCTGAGGAACCGGAACAAGACGGCGACCCGCTATTGCGCGTCAATAGCCTATTCGCGGGTTACGGTCAGGGTGATATCATTCGAAACGTCTCCCTCTCCGTCGAAGAAGGCGAGATTGTCTCATTAATTGGCCGAAACGGAGTCGGAAAAACGACGACGCTTCGATCGATCGCGGGCGCGCTGGAATCGCGTGGAACGGTGACGTTAGGGTCTACCGACGTTTCGAAATATTCCGACCACCAGCGTGCAACCCAGGGGATCGGGTTCGTGCCCGAAGACCGTCAGATCTTCCCGTACCTCACGGTCGAAGAGAATCTACAGATGGGAACGCTTGGTTCCGCGGAAGACGGCGTCTATACGCTTGAGGAAATCTTCGAGCAGTTCCCGCGGCTCCGGGAACGACGGCACAACCTCGGCGTTCAACTGAGCGGTGGTGAGCAACAGATGCTTGCGATCGCTCGGGTGCTCCTCAGTCCAACGGATGTCCTCTTGCTCGACGAACCAACCGAGGGTCTGGCACCCCAGATTGTCAGCGATGTCCTCGAAATCATCACCGATATTCGAGAGGAAGGAATATCAGTTCTACTCGTCGAGCAGAATCTCAACGTCGTTCTGAAAGCGGCAGACAGACATTACGTGCTCCACAACGGTGAAATTGTCTTCCAGGGGTCGCGAACTGAACTACAAGAACACAATGAGGTGGTCGATGAGTACCTGGGCATAGCTGCCGGCTCTTCGACGGACACGCTATAGTTTCCGATCTACAATTAACTGTTGGTGGTTGCTTCATGGTGGTATCATGGATAATAATCCACGAGTATTTCGTCAGGAACCGTTCTGGTGTGGACATCACAGTCCTCTCGCCGACTAAGCGCGTCTCGAGGACTGTTTGACCGTGAAGTTCCGTCCGATATTTGCGGCCGAATCTATAGTTCCAAATCAGAAGATATGTTCAGATATAATAACCCAGACACCCGATCATATACAACTTTAATTTAGAAGTTTAAGATAATATCGCACTACTAGCTTGATACGACTATTACCCGATATTATGTCATCCGATTATTTCGTGTTTGTAACTGACTTCTGTGTCAAGATTACAGGCATTTGTCCGTATGATATTTCTTTATCGGAATCACAGCCACTAGATGATCCGGATATATCGAAGCATCGGCACGGTCTAGTTCAAATCCTTCTCAGCGGGTTTTTAGCCATCTAACGCTTGATTCTTCCAAATCGTAGTAGTAGTAGTGGAATCTCAACCGTCTCAGGCATCTGCGAGCGCTGGTTGGACAGTCACCAGAATGTATGGAAGTGATCGATCTGCATCGAGATGCTTCGAGACCACTTTTCGATGTGCAAACGAGGGCACAGTTCGCGTTACTGGGCATTGTTAAATCGAGACTGAAGGAGATGGAAGTCCTTCTACCAAATCGTGACTGTAGTGAGGGAAGAGTTCTATAACACCCTCGAATTAATTCGAGACGAAGGGGCGACGCTCGAGTAACACGACAGCGATCGCTTCACTCGATACGTTCTCGCTTTGCGATCGTGACGAACGACTCGTTTTCAACGCTGAGAGGGGTGAGCAAGGAACAGTCGTAACACGTGCCAGCTTCGCCAGGGGCGACAGCGCTCACGCTGAAAACTCGAGATTGGCGCGGAGACGTTGCTGAAGTGCGTCAATGTCAACTTGGTGGACGGGGTCCGTCCCAGCGAGATCCAAAGCGTGGGCAGCAGCCGCCCCCATCGCGATGCAGGGGCCCATGACTCGAATGGCAGAAAGCGCGTGCGTATCAGCGTCTACGCACCGGCCTGCCGCGACGATATTGTCCGCCTGGGCAGGAATCATACACGAAAGGGGGATGTAGTAGACGTGCCCCCAGTCGAACTGCTCGAGGTGAAACTTCTCTTCGGAGTCGTGGAGTTCGACCCACCAGGCCGCTCTCGCCACCGCGTCGTCGGGTCGCTCGCCCGATCTGAGCTCGTCGACGGTCAGCTGATCACGGCTCTTGATCCAGCGCGTCTGACGGATCCCCGGATCGCCGTAGGAACGGACCCGGACGTCTGCGAATATATCGGAAAACTCCGCGCGGAGAAACTCGACGACGTTGTCCACCTGCCGTCGGCCCTCGAAGACCATCTCCGCGTACCCCGACGGATCGACTGGCGTCTCCATGTGGGTGATATTAGCGAGGAGAAATTCCGAATTGGGGTGATGGATCAGCTGGCCGTCCTCGCGAACGAGCCCGTACTCATCACCGACTTCCTCTAGACGTTCGTGAACTTCCTCGACCGCTAACTCGGAGACAGCTTCGGTGTCGTACCCCTCCATCGTGAAGCTCAACGTTCCGTAAACGGGAGCCGTCGGTTCGCGCATCTCCAACCCCGCTTCCCAGGTTAGGCTTCCGTCTCCGGAGGCATCGACGTACCCGTCCGCCTCGATCCGGACCGGGCCGAAGCGGTTGACACAATCGAGGTGCTGAACCCGACCGTCTTCGAAGGCGACATCGGTCAATACCGTTCCTAACAGCGTCTCGATTCCCGCCTCAGCAACGGCACTTTCCATCCACCGGGCGAGCCGAACCTCGTCGTACTGGTAGATGACGGTCTCGAAATAGCCTCCAACACGTTCGACCATCGCGCCCTCGGCGGTGAGGTCAGCAACCATGTCGTCGGCGATACCGTGAGTGAGCTGTCGGGGATTCTCGCCGTGATCATAGAGTCCGATTATCGTTCCGATGATCGAATTGACAGCCTGGCCACCGATCGACGAGGCGGCATCGACGAGCACAACGTCATTGCCGGCTCGAGCGGCTTCAAGTGCAGCAGAGACGCCGGACATACCGGCACCCAAGACGCAGATATCCGCCTCGAACGTCTTCCGAGCTGGCCCCTCCTCGCGGCGGGCGGTTCGAGTATTGATGTCCTTTGGAGGACCCTTCGGCGCCTTGATTTCTTCGGGAGGATCGATAGTGTTTGACATAGGGCTAATTACCTTGGCTATTAGTAACGTTGCACAGTAAAATAACTTTTGACAGGCGTGGCCAACTGCCGTTCGCTATTCGATCGCAGTACATCACGATTACGAGCGGCGTACACTCTCAACGATAACGTGTCACAGTAGTTGAGTTTTATCAATAAACCAGTAATAATCTCCTCATTCTGCCCAATTTTACATCATTATACCATTCAGTAAAACGCAATGACGAACGACCTAATGATCGACGACGACTGGAATGCGCTTTATATCGATGGCGACTGGGTCTCGAGCGAAGAGGGAGAGAGCCTCTCCGTCGAGGACCCATCTACTCGCGAAGTAGTCGCGGAAGTTCCATCCGCGACTGAAGCGGACGTTGACGCGGCGTACGAATCCGCGGTTGCCGCCCAAGAGAAATGGGGCGAACAACCGCCTGCACAACGCCAGGCGGTTATCCAGCAGCTCATGGAGACCGTCGACGAACACAGCGACGAAATCGTCGAACTACTCACCGAAGAGGTCGGTGGCACCCACGTCATGGGCCATACGTCGATTCACATCGCGAACGATCACGCTGGCGAGGCGGCGACGCTCCCACGTCGGATGAAGGGTGAACACGCCGATTCGAACATCCCCGGGAAGGAAAACCTCCTCAAGCGCGGACCGAAAGGCGTCGTTACGGTGATTTCGCCGTGGAATTTCCCGTTGAACCTCTCGATGCGCGCCGTAGCACCCGCGATCGCGGCGGGCAACAGCGTCGTCCTGAAACCCTCGACGAACTCCCCGATCACGGGCGGACTGCTGTTCGGAAAGCTCTTCGAAGAAACCGACCTTCCGGACGGCGTCCTCAACATTGTGACGGGGCGGGGCCCCGAAATCGGCGATTCGATCGCCAGTCACCCCGAGAGCGACGTCGTTTCGTTCACCGGCTCGACGGAGGTCGGACAGCACGTCGCAGGACTCGCCGGCGAGAACCTCGCCGTTCCGGCGATGGAACTCGGCGGCAACAACGCGTTCATCGTCACTCGCGACGCCGATCTCGACAACGCGCTCGACGCCGCGACCTTCGCATCGTTCGTACACCAGGGTCAGGTCTGCATCTCCATCAATCGCCACATCGTCCACGAGGATATTTACGACGAGTACGTCGAGCGCCTTACCGAACGTGCGGAGGAACTTATCACCGGAAGCGCACATGAACCCGATACAGATGTCGGTCCCATTATCGACGAATCGCAGCGGGACGAAATGCTCGAGTACGTCGAGAGCACGATCGAGGCCGGTGCGACGCTCGAGACGGGCGGGGAAATCGTCAACATCGACGGTGTAGACGACTCGCTGGTTGTTGCCCCGACCGTACTGTCGGACGTAACGAACGAAATGTCCGCCGCGTGCAACGAGCACTTCGGCCCGATCGCACCGGTGATTCCGTTCTCAGACGTCGACGAGGCGGTCGAGATAGCGAACGATACCGAGTACGGTCTCTCCGGAGCCGTCCACGCCGACGATCTCGCGGTCGCAAAGGATATCGCAGAGCGAATGGAAACCGGGAACGTTCACATCAACGACCAACCCATCAACGACGAAGCGCACGTGCCGTTCAGCGGTATCGGCGCGTCCGGAATGGGTTCATACAACAGCGACGCGTTCCTCCACGAGATCACGGAGACCAAGTGGATTTCTATCCAGCACGAACCGCGAGACTACTCGCTCTGAACCAGCTTCGTCGCTTTGTAATGTTATTTTAGATCCAGGATCATCTCACCGCACAAACGTTCGGTGCAATATTTTCACAACATAGATCTGAAAATGGGACGCCTCGATTCGTCCCGAACCTGAACAACTGAGTGCACACATAAATTTATTGTTATGCGGATGGTATGCCAGCACATGTCATTTTACAACTACTCTGAGAAAGGGGAGGATTGCGCATCAGGTTTCGAGCGGGTTGAGACGGAACCGAATCCCGATGTGATTTTCCGCGCGCTTTCTCACCGCCGGCGACGTTGTGTCCTTCATCACTTACACGGCGTAAAGCAAGCCAAGGTAACTGAACTTACACGACAAATTGGGTCGTGGGAAGAAAAACGCCGCACTGAAACGACCTCCGATGGCGTACTCAGGGAAATCAAGACTTCTCTCCTCCACACCCACCTCCCGGTTTTACACGATGCAAAACTCATCGAGTACGACGAACGTACCACGACGGCGATAGCTCGGGGCCTACCGGAAATAGTGGTGATCTCTCTCGAGTACTGTGTACCGATAGATTTCCCGGAGTAAGCACCGACGTGTGGATTTCGATCGATCCGTCGCAGAAACAAATATTTCGATAACTTTCGTTGAATTCGATGGTGCACTCTTGTGATAAGCGATCGGGTAGCGAATCCACTATTGATAGAAGCAAGTGACAACCACCGTAGCCGGGAGATACTTGGTAGTACTCTCTGAAAAAGACATAATAGCAAATAAAGAGACATTGTTACAACCAGCGAGTGGTGATCATGGGGAGGAATGGAAGAGAGCCCCGCACGATCCGGGGCTGTTTGGGCTACGTGTTACTCGCGCATGGTCGTTACAACCGGCCACTCCGACTGGAGGAGGATATCTTGCGTGACGCTTCCAAAAACCGCCTTACCGATCGGCGTGCGTTGCCGGCCGCCGATGACCAGATATCGAGGGTCGATCGATTCGGCTTCCGTGAGGATGGCTGTGGACGGGTCACCCACCCGCCCAGCCATCTTCACCCTCTCGTACTCGTACTCGCCCAGAACCTCCTCGACAACGCGCTGGCTGAACCGAGCTGCACTTTCTTCTTCTTGGCTCAGCGAGAAATCCTGAAAGCCGTGTGACTTCCGCTCGATTTCCGCTTTGTGTTCTTCGAAGTCCTCTTCGGGAATTACATGGAGAACGACCAACTCCTCGTCGTACTTTACCGCAAGATCGTAGCCGATCGAGACGGTTTGGGCTGATGAATGTTCTTCGCCTACTGCTGCGAGTACTGTCATACCACCAATTTTGGGCAATATTATAAGAAGTTTTCCCCGATCGAGTGACGTTACACGCCTACTTCGGTCTGACGGAAGGTCGCGTCGGGCGTACCGTCGAATTCGTTTTCGGCGTGTTTCGAGAAGGACGCGGGTTTGCAAAACGAAAAACGATATAGGTATCGTTCGCGAATAGGTGTCTATGAGCAATCAGCGCCACGCCAACAGCGATTCAAGACGGATCAGTGATAAGCGCCCAGCCCGCGACACGACTGATCGCCGATCCGCTACTGGAGACGCCAAATCAGAGACAACCGCGGTCACGGATGGCGGACAACCCCACGACAGCGTCGAACACCGGAAACTCATCATCGCCGGAACGGGTATCGCCGGGCTGACGGCCGCGATCTACGCCGGCCGCGGCGACAACGACCCGCTGGTGATCGAGGGCGACGAACCCGGCGGCCAGTTGACGCTGACGACCGACGTCGCGAACTACCCCGGCTTCCCTGACGGCATCGGTGGCCCCGAGCTGGTCAACAACATGAAAGAGCAGGCCAAGCAGTTCGGTGCCGAGCTGAAAAATGGCATCATCGCCAACGTGGATACCTCGAGCAGGCCGTTCCGGGTCGAGTTGACCAACGGCGACGTCTACACGGCCGACGCCGTAATCGCCGCTTCGGGTGCGAGCGCGCGGACGCTTGGTATTCCCGGCGAGGACGAACTCATGGGCTACGGCCTCTCGACGTGTGCAACCTGCGACGGAGCCTTCTTCCGCGACGAGGACATGCTCGTCGTCGGCGGCGGCGACGCCGCCATGGAGGAAGCCTCCTTTCTTACCAAGTTCGCCGACACCGTCTACATCGCCCACCGACGCGAGGAGTTCCGCGCCGAGCAGTACTGGATCGACCGCGTCCACGAGCAGGTCGAAGACGGCGACATCGAGATCATGAAAAACACCGAACTCCTCGAGATCCACGGCTCGCCCGAAGAAGGCGTCGACCACGTCACCCTCGCCCAAAACGACGCCGGCCACCCCACCGACCGACTCGAGGACCCCGAAACCGACCAGTTCGAGTTCGACGTCGGCGCGGTCTTTTTCGCCATCGGCCACACCCCCAACACCGACTACCTCGAGGGCACCGGCGTGGAGATGGATACAGACGGCTACCTGCAGACAAAAGGCGGCGACGGGGCCGGCCAGACCGAAACCGACGTGTCCGGCATCTTCGGGGCCGGCGACGTCGTCGACTACCACTACCAACAGGCCGTGACGGCTGCGGGCATGGGCTCGAAAGCCGCACTCGACGTCGACGAGTACCTCGAGGACCAGGAGCGAGTTGCCGACGCTGATACACTCGAGGCCGCGGCGAACGACTAACCGTCGGTCACGGGTCTGTGTATTCACTGCGTCCGTCTCGAGGAATACCGTCCTCGATGCTCGTTGAGCCGATTCTCCCGCGAGCGGCCGCCGAAAATCGGTCCGGATATATCGGGTTCTGAGGATTCAACGGCGGTTTCGACCAAAACAGTTCTATAGGAGAGTGAGTGGATATCGCAGTGTATTTGAGTCCATCAAATACGTTATGTGGTTGTGTAACATACCATCTTGGTATATAGTCCCATTGTTTCAAAGTAACAAGGACCATATTTACATCCATACTATCGTAAAATCTTGTCTGGGGAAGTGAGTCATCATTGGCATCATCGAGAACGGAAATAATATTCAGTCGAATCACCCATAACTTATCTTTGAAATCTCGTAAAGTGGATTGACAATATCAAATAGCGACTCGAGATAGACAGTCGCGTGAATTCCTGCGAGTAATTTACCAGTACGGTAGACGATTATTTCATCACGCGTGATACTACGGTGAGGGGATCGCGGAGGATCCGCTGTTCGCGTAGAGCACGATAATACGCGTCGACGGACGGCTCGTGACTGCGACGAACGAGGACGCGTGATAATCGACACCCGCCCGTGCTAATCGCGGATGTTCGGTTACTTGGACTAGGTCGTTCCCCCGAAAATCACCGTATCACGTCCGTGTATTCGATTCTCGGGATGGTGAGCGTTCGACGTTCGCAAGAACCGGGTTGCGTTGGTACGGGAGAGTGACAGCGCATTTGACCCTCTTAAATCACACTGTCGGTCCGATTATGCCGAACAATCCACGGCGTCCGCCGGTATAACGGCGCAAGATTGACGCACGGGTTGCCCTGATCAACACATTTAATAATAAATGATGTGATTCATAGTACATGAGAGCTGCACTCTTCTACGGTACAGAAGATATGACTGTCGAAGACGTCGACGAGCCGACCCCCGAATCGGGCGAGATATTGGTGGATGTCTCAGCGTGTGGAATCTGTGGATCCGACCTTCACTTTTACACGGAAGGACTCCACGGAGACGCCGAACTACCTGTGACGCTCGGCCACGAAGTCGGCGGAACGGTTATCGAAACCGGCGATGATGTTGATATCGAAGTCGGGACGGACGTCGTTCTCAGTCCACACACACCCTGTATGGAGTGTTGGTGTTGTGAGGACGGGCTCTACAACCTCTGTCGGAACCTGAATGCGACCTCGGCCCAGCCGGGCGGATACGCGGAGAAAGTGGTAGAAAGCGCCGACAACGCAATTGTCCTGCCGGAGGGCGTCTCGCCCGAAGACGCGGCTATCGCTCAACCCGTCAGCGTCGGCCTGCACGCCGTCCGTGAATCCCCGTTAGGAATCGGCGACAGCGCGATGGTCGTCGGTGCCGGGCCGATCGGATTAGGCGTAATCCAGTTCGCGAAGTCGACGGGCGCGGGACCGATCTACGTCTCGGAGCCCCAGGGGTCACGCCAGGAGGTCGCGAGGGAGTTCGGCGCAGATGTGGTCATCGACCCGACCGAAGAGGATCCGGTCGAACGCGTTCGCGAAGAGACCGGAACCGGCGTCGACGTCGCGTTCGAAGCCGTCGGTCACCAGGCGACGCTCAATCAGGCCATCGAGTCGACGCGCGCGAACGGCCACACGACCGTCATCGGCGTGTTCAGCGATGACGTCGAGATCTCACCGCAGAGTCTCGTTAGCTCCCAGCGGTCGATCTCGGGATCGACATCTCACCAACTGGGGCCGCGGGTCACCAAGGAGTACAACGCCGTGCTTCGCCAGCTCGAGACCGGCGAACTCGAAGCCGACAAGTACGTCACCTCGCGTATCGGCCTCGAGGACGTCGTCGACGAGGGATTCGAAACGCTCCTGAGCGAGGACAATGAGGAACGCAAGATCCTCGTCTGTCCGTAGCCTCAAAGGTCGATAGTCACACCGACGGCACCGTGTGCGAACGATCGAATCTTCGGACCAGGCTCCTGTTTTTCGGGTCGGTTGTATGGCAACGAAGGCGCTGAAAGCGACTGGGGCGCGGGCTATACCCGTCGCTTTCCGATTCGAAGAGAGAAGAAAAAGCGGCGGAAACGGATACCGCCCCGAAGCGAAAGGGGTCTGGTTGAAGGACACGAGCGTTTCGCCTGGATCTCAGGCCAGTATCCCTTCACACCGCCGCCGGAGGGGGAGCACCGACTACCCTGACGGGTGAATCGTTGCGGGTTAGTCGTAGAACCCCTCGGTGGGGACCCATTCGCGTTCGACCGAGTACTCCTCCACCAGCGAGTCCCACTCGTCCGGGAACTCGATCTTCTTCGTGACCGGGCCGCCGATGGAAGTCCCCGCGATGGCGTTGACGCGGCCGGCTCCGCCCGTGGCGACGATGTTGATGGAGTCGGTGTCGGCATACTGCCTGACCTGTCGCGGAACGACCTTATCCGTATCGAGCATCGAGTTGGACGTCCCGTCGGTCTTCCGGTAGGAGTTCTCGACAATGTACTCCTTGATCTCTTCCTTGCTCAGGTCCTCTTTCTCGAGTTCTTCGGCATTGTAGGGATTGACGAAGTGGGTGATCGTGGCGTTCAAATCTTCGTCGCTACGAGCGCGCATCGACTCCGGCGTGTTGTCGATCATCCCACGAAGGACGTCCTGAGCGCTGTTCTCGTGTGGGAACCACTGGACCCAGCTGTTCGGGCCGGAGAGCGAGATCGTACTGTCCTCCTCGTCGAACCCGTTCGTGACGTGGTAGGGCTCCCACGGGCTGGTGTCTTCGTTCTCGCCGGCGAGGAAGCTGAATTTGGCGGGGTTGCCCATCACGCCCATATCCTTTTCGCCGGGATAGATCTTCGCGGTGTTTCGGTAGGCGATCCCGAGGGCGCGCGCGATAGTCTGGTTGGCGTGGAAGCTCGGACCGAACGCTCCGGACCCGCTCTCGATATCGAGAGCGTCTTGAACGGGGCCGTTGACGATCCATTGGTAAGCCCACGAACCGGTGCTGACTGAGAACTGAATGGAGTTCGAATCCGGATCGGCGAGCGCCCGAACCCCGGCTTCCAGTACCGGCATGTACGTCGGCAGACAGCCGGCCATCACCGCGTTCGACGCCAACTGCTCGACGGTAAGCGGGTTTTCGTTGTTTCCGATTTCCCCGAGAACGTGGTCCCGCGGGTTATCGGTCCCGCGCAGCATTTCTTCCACTCGTTCGTCCGTTGGCGGGATGATAGGAAGGCCGTCCGTTAGCCCTTCTTTATACAGTGATCGGTTGATCTCCTCTAGCGACTGCTCTTTCTGTGTTTGATTAGACATGGTCTCTCCTGGTTGCGGTGGTCACTGCGCTACTTGCTCTGCGCGCTCTTTGTCGTTTAGCGATCGAGTGAGTTCTTCCTCGATTCCGTCCACGACTTCGTTGCTCACTTCTTCGCGAACTCGGTCGAGATCCGTCGTCTCGCATCGGACGGGCGTCTTCTTGTACCGAAGCGGACGGCCGCGCTCGACGGCGTTCGACTGGTAGTCGAGTTCGAACCCTTCGTCGATCAGGCCAACGCCGGGCGTTCCGGCATCCTCGATAAGTTCGATTCCCCACGCGAGGAACTTGGTACAAGAGCCACAATCGCCGATCGCACCGATACCGATGTCGACGTTCTCGGCCCAGTCGACGACGCTCTCCTGTTCGTCGTCGCTCTTGATCTGGT
Source organism: Halostagnicola bangensis (assembly GCF_054653435.1). Lineage (NCBI taxonomy): Archaea > Methanobacteriati > Methanobacteriota > Halobacteria > Halobacteriales > Natrialbaceae > Halostagnicola > Halostagnicola bangensis. The sequence continues at coordinate 80,540 of NZ_BAAIGG010000003.1, forward strand.
TCAGGTGTTCAACGTGATACCATTCGAACGTCGCATCGGGATACCGCTGTGCGAGTTTCTCCTGGACGGCGGTCAGCAACGGTTCGGCCGCCGGCTTCCCGTTGTCGTACAGCCCGATGTGTTTGCCTTCCAGGGAAGTGACTCGAGGAACGAGTGGCTTCTGTTCAGCGTCATTACCCGTCGAAGAGGGCGTTATGAGACCCATATGGGAGAGTAACACTCGCACAGGGCATATAGTTTTTGGTGACAAGTAACAATGGTTTTTTGAGGACGATAAAACGGGAAACGATCGACCCGTTACCCCTCGACGGCGTATTCCGTTACCAAGCTACCCCACTCGTCCGGGAATTCGATCTTCTTCGTGACCGGGCCGCCGATGGACGGCCCGATGACCACGTTTGACTGGCTCTCGCTACGCCCGCCCGCGACGATCTTTACGTATTCGGGGCCGCTGATTTGTGGTACCTGCCTGCTGTCGACCTTGCCGTGGTAGTCGTCCAGCGCGTCGTCCCAGAGAACGCCCTTCTGAAATTCCTCGATAGGGATGTAGGAGTTCTCGGAGATGTACTCTTTGACCTCCCGTTTGGTGAGACCGGCCTCGGCCAGTATCTCGAGATCCTCCGAGCTGAGCACGTACAAAATCGTTTGGTCGAAGTCCCCGCCTTGTTGTTCCCCGCCGACCATCGACGGCGGCGTGTTTTCGATCATCCCGCCAAGAATCGCTTCGGGACTGTCCGCCCCGGATTCCCACTGGATGAAGCTGTTCGGGCCACCGAGCGTGATCGTGCTCTCTCCCTCGTCGAAGCCGTGCGTGACATGGTACGGTTCCCACGGACTGGTCGTTTCGTTCTCGGCGAGGAACAAGCTGAACTTGAGCGGGTTCGCCATCACGCCCATGTCTTTTTCGCCGGGATAGATCTTCGTCGTGTTTCTGTAGGCGATTCCAAGTGCCCGCGCGGTCGCACGGCTCATGCGGGTATTTCGTCCGAACGGACCGCTTCCGGCCGCCACACCGAAATCGTCGAGAACGGAACCGTTCAGAACCCACTGGTACGCCCAGCCGCCCGTGCTGACGGAAAACTGGATGGAGTTCGAGCTCGGATCGGAGAGCGCTCGTATCCCCGCCTCGAGGATCGGCATGGACGTCGGCAGACAGCCGGCCATCACCGCGTTCGACGCTAACTGCTCGACGGTGATCGGGCTATCGTCGTTGCCGAGTCGACCGAGAACGTGATCACGCGGCTTGTCGGTGCCGCGCAGCATCTTTTCAACCCGCTCGTCCGTGGGCGGGATAACGGGCAAACCGTCTGTCAACCCCTGACGGTACAGGGAACGGGAAACGGTGCTAATGGAGTCTTCGCGAGGTTGATGATGGGCCATTGATGACTCGAATCAATCAACGATACTAACCGCGATAACTTGATCTTTTTGCTGTGGCTGTTGCTGGTGTGTTGATACGTGTGATCTCAGTAGCTAGTGAGTGGTCGTATCCCTGGAGACGGCCAGATCGGGGACGTTGCCTGTGATCCGACCGTGATGGCGCGATCGACGTCTTCCGCGCGGCCCCGTGGAACCGAGGCGAGGACTTCGCCAGTCGTCGGATCGAGGGTCTCGAAGTCTCTCTGCTCGCAGCGTCCTGTCACTCGTCGCCGATAGACAGTCGTGTGAAATCGGAAACGACCTCCTCCGCCACCGCACGATGCCCCAAGAGGATCGATTCTTTCGACTGACTACCGCTGTCGCTTGAACGAGACATCGTCACTCTTTGCGGTCCGTACTCGAAAGCTGAGGTGGAGATAATTCGGTCGAGACGAACACTGATCAACTCGAATAAACGCAAATTATTAGTTACTAATTGGAGAAGGGAGATAATGTCTACCATGTACGACTACGTGATCGTCGGTGGTGGGAGTGCAGGCTGTGTACTCGCCCGCCGATTGACCGAATCCGAAGACACCGAGGTATTGCTACTGGAAGCAGGCGAACCGGCCGAAGACAGGGATATGGTAAAAGATCCCACCCGAGTGTGGGATGTCCTGGGATCCGAACTCGATTGGAAGTTCGACACGGAACCCCAGCCGGGGATGAACGGTCGAACCATCGACTGGCCGCGGGGGAAAGCGCTCGGCGGCTCGAGCGTCATCAACGGGATGGCGTACGTCCGCGGACACCCCTACGACTACGACAATTGGGCAGAGATGGGCAACGACGGCTGGAGTTACGATGACTTGTTACCGTACTTCAAGAAGTCCGAAACCCTGAACGCCGACGGGGACGAGGAGTACCACGGAACCGACGGGCCGATGAGCGTGTCGCGCGGGACGCCCAGTGACTTCTCGAAGACGCTCGTTGAGGCCGGAATGGAAGCCGGGTTGGAGCTCAACATGGACTTCAACGGTGCCCAACAAGAGGGAATCGGTTACTACCACTCCACGACGAAAGATGGTCACCGACACAGCGCCGCTGCGGCGTTCATCAAGCCGGTTCTCGACCGACCGAACCTGACCGTCGAGACGAGCGCTCACGTCACCGAACTCACGTTCGACGGGGATCGGGCGACGGGTGCAATATACGAACAGAACGGCGAGGAACACGAAGTGGAGGTCGACGACACCGGCGAAGTGATCCTTTCGGCGGGAGCGATTCAGACGCCGCAGCTGCTCATGCTCTCAGGGATCGGCCCGGCCGACCATCTCGAGGACCACGGCATCGACGTGAAACGCGATCTCCCCGGCGTCGGCCGCAACCTGCAGGATCACCTCCGGGTCCCGGTCGTCTATGAGAGTACGGAACCGATCGAGTCCGCACCGGAACCGGTCGAAGTTGAGGACGGTGAGGAACGTGGAACCCGGTACGACACCGTCATGGTCGGCGCGTTCGAGCGGTCGGATCCGTCTCTCCCCGCACCCGACCTCCAGTACGGACTCTCGCCGGGATCGGAAGCCGACCCGCAGGCTGGATTTTCGATCATGGTCCTCCCGCTTCGTCCGGTCGCCAGCGGGCGCGTGAAACTTCAATCCGACGACCCGTACGACGATCCGGAACTTGATCCGAAATACATGGTCGACGAAAAAGATGTCGACGATTTCGTCAGAGGCATCCGTCAAGCGCGACGCATCGGAGAGACGGACGTCCTCTCGGAGTACCGAGAGAAGGAGGTAAAACCCGGCGAGGACGTCCAAAGCGACGAAGGAATCGCAGAGTACATTCGAAACAACGCCGTCTCGGGATACCACCCGACCTGTACGTGTAAGATGGGAACTGACGAGCAGGCCGTCGTCGACGACGATCTCCGTCTTCACGGCATCGACGGCCTCCGCGTCGTCGACGCGTCGGTAATGCCCAAGGTCACGAGCGGCAACACGAACGCGCCGACGATCGCGATCGCCGAAAAAGGCGCGGATCTCATCAAGGACGCATGAACAGCGGTCAAACTCGAGAGCAGAGCACTCTCGATTTCGTGCGTCTCTGTGGCGAGTGAGGTTCGATCCGGCGTAGAGACCGTCAACCGAAGGAGATTCCGCCGTGGCGCGATCGGTCCGTTTTCGAAGAGAGCCGATTGTATCTAATCAACACCTTGAATACCTATTATCGTAATTAGTAGCACGATGTTACAGGAGATAGACCGCGTCGCAGTGCTCGGAGCTGGCAGTATGGGTCACGGAATCGCCGAACTCGCGGCGATCGCCGGCTACGACGTCTCGCTTCGCGATATCGAGGAGTCGTACGTCGAAGACGGCTACGAACAGCTCGAGTGGAGCGTCGAGAAACTCGCCGAAAAGGGGCAACTCGAGGACGATCCGGATGCCGTCCTCGAGCGCGTGGACACGACGACCGATCTCGCCGAGGCCGTCGCCGACGCGGACATCGTCATCGAGGCCATTCCTGAGGATCTCGAGCTGAAGCGGAATCTGTTTGCCGACGTTGCAGACGCCGCCGGAGACGACATCATCCTCGCGACGAACACCTCGAGTCTCAAAGTCGGCGATATCGCACGAGCCGTCGATCGACCCGAGCGGTTCTGCGGAATGCACTTTTTCAACCCGCCGGTGAAGATGGATCTGGTCGAAGTCGTCTCGGGCGAACGGACCGACGACGGTGTCGTCGACACAGCGTACGAGTTCGTTGAATCGATCGACAAGACGCCCGTGCTCGTCCGAAAGGACGTCCCCGAATTCATCGTAAACAACGTCCTCGTCCCCTTCATGGAAGAGGCCGCGTGGATGTTCGACGAGGGCGCGGCGGGAGTCCGGCAGGCGGATGCGGCGATGGTGTTTCGGCGGGGGTACCCGATGGGACCGTTCGAACTCGCGGATTTCGGCGGGTTGGACGTGCTCGCACACAGTCGCGAGCAGTGGGACAAACCCCTTCCCGATTGCGTCGAGACGCGCGTCGAAAACGACGACCTCGGTCGGAAGACCGGAGAAGGGTTCTACGACTACGACGAACGCGGAGTCGACTACGAGCCCGGCGACGGCGAGGGGTTCGACACGCTCCGGATCGAGGCGCGGATGATAAACGAGGCAGCGCGTCTCGTCGGTCAGGGAGTCGCAGAGCCCGAAGACATCGACATCGCGATGCGCCTCGGCGGCGGCCTCCCGGAGGGAACCTGCCGAACCGGCGACAAGCTCGGGCTCGACCGGGTGCTCGAGAAAGTCGAGTCGCTCTACGAGGAGACCGGCGCGGCGCGCTACGAGCCCGCCGACTACCTCGTCGAGTGCGTCGAGGACGGCCGCACCGGTGAAGACGCCGGCGAGGGGTTTTACGACTACGCCGACGGCGGCCCCTACCACTACATCACGCACACGCTCGACGACAACGGCGTCCTCAAGGTCACGTTCGACCGCGAGGAACGGCTCAACGCGCTCTCCACGGACATGCTTGACGAGATTCAGCGACTGCTCGAGACGGTCGACACGGACGAGGTCTCCTGTGTCACCTTCGAGGGAGCGGGCGAGCGGGCGTTCAGCGCCGGTGCAGATATCACCGGCTTTACGACCGCCGACCCGACCGATCTGATGGGCGTCGACGAGGCCGTCGAAACCATCTACGAGTTCGAACGGCCGACCATCGCGAAGGTCGACGGACTCTGTCTGGGCGGCGGCTTCGAGATCACCCTCGCCTGTGACATCCGCATCGCGACCGAGGAGTCGAAACTGGGGAGCCCGGAGATCAATCTGGGCCTCATCCCGGGCGGCGGCGGAACCCAGCGGCTCGTCCGCCTCGTCGGCGAGGCGCGCACGAAGGAACTCGTCTTCCAGGGCGAGCAGATCTGCGCCGAGCGCGCGGCCGACTGGGGTATCCTGAACCGGGCGGTGCCGGCCGACGAGTTCGAAGAGACCGTCGACGGGTTCGTCTCGAACATCTCGAACGGCCCGAAAACGGCGCTCAAAGCGGCGAAACAGGTCATCAACGAGGGCCAGAACGCGAGCCTGAATACGGCGATCGCGATGGAGAGTCAGGCGTTCGGCCTGCTGGCCACGACCGACGACATGCTCGAGGGCGTCGAGGCGTTTACGCACGACCGAGATCCGAACTTCGACTAGCCGCGGCGGAGTTGGATGTCGGTCGGCGAATCGTCGTTCCCGTCGCGAAATTCTATAAGATGGATTAAATAACATTTAATGTGTGTAGTCTTTACTCTACCAGTAGAATGGACGATATCGATCGATTGGAGAACTACTACTTTCATGAGCAGGGATTCGAGACAATAGAAGAAGCCAACGCGTGGTTCGAGTGGGAGATTCCCGAGACGTTCAACATCGCCCACTACGTCTGCGACAGGTGGGCCGCGACGAAGGGGAACGACGTTGCCCTCCATATCGAAGAGGAGGGAGAGCGCCGGAGCGCGTACACGTTTCGCGAGCTCCAGCAGTACGCGAACCGATTCGCATCGTTTCTCGAGAGTCGGGAGGTCGGACCCGGAGATCGGGTCGCCGTTAACGGAACGCAGTGTCTGCAATCGCTCGTCGCGCACCTCGCCGCGTTCAAGCTCGGCGCGAGCACCGTCCCGCTCAGCGTCCTCCTCGGTTCCGACGGGCTTCGATACCGGCTCGCGGACTCCGAGTCCGTCGCGTTCGTGGTCGGCCGAGGCGCAATCGAGACGTTCCGCGAGATCCGCGACGACCTCGACGCGCTCGAGCTCGTCGTGACGAACGAGCCGTTCGACGGGGCAGGCGAAATCAACTTCTGGGACGCCATCGAGGGCCACCCGAACGGTTTCGAGACGCGAGAGACGGACCCGGAGGACGAAGCCTGCATCATCTACACGAGCGGAACGACGGGCAAGCCAAAGGGCGCAGTTCACGCACACAGACATCTCCTCGGTCTCCTTCCGCAGTTTGTCAGCCTTCAACGACACGAGACGGGCGAGGACCAGGTCGCACGGACGATCTCCGAGTGGTCCTGGATCATGTCCCTGAATCAGATGGTCTTTCCGCCGCTGTTCTACGGAATCCCGGTCGTCGGCTCCCCAGGCGGATCGTTCGATGCCGAAGCGGAGTTCGAACTCGTCGAGCGGTTCGACATTACGCACCTGAACCTCCCGCCGACCGCGGTTCGCATGATGATGCAGGTAGACGGCGCGGACGAGAAGTACGATCTGGGGAGCTTGCAGGCGTTTTCGACCGGCGGCGAATCCGCGGGAGAGAGCATCATCGACTGGGCGACCAGCACCTTCGAGAACGCGGCGTTCATCGAGGGGTATGGCGCAACCGAATTCGGCGGGCTCATCTGCGACGATCCCGGGTTCGACTACACGCATCGCACCGGGTACTTCGGGATCCCGTCGATCGGCCACGAGGTCGCGGTACTCGACCGAGACACGATGGAACCGATCGAGGAGCCCGGCGAAACCGGCGAGCTGGCGGTCCGGTACGAGGGAGACCCGATGCTGTTCGTGGAGTACCTCGAGAGGCCCGAGAAGACAGCCGAGAAGATCCAGGACGGCTGGCTCCTCTCGGAGGATATCGTCTCGTTCGACGAGGACGGCTACTTCCAGTTCCACGCTCGTGACAACGACCTTATTATTAGCTCCGGCTATCGATTCGGCCCCGACGAGATCGAGGAAGCGCTCGTCACGCACGAAGCCGTAGAGCAAGCGGGCGTGATCGGCGTTCCCCACGAAACGCGCGGCGAGATTCCGAAGGCGTTCGTCGTGTTGAACGACGGCCACGGTCCCGGCGAGGACCGCCGCTCGGCGTTGAAACAACACGTTAAGGATCGTCTGGCGAAGTACGAATATCCGCGTGAACTCGAGTTCGTTGAGGAACTCCCGCGGACCTCGACCGGAAAGCTCCGTCGAACGGCGCTTCGCGAACGGCACGACATCGCCGAGTAGCGATCTGCATCGGGCCCCTTCTTCCGGCGAAAGAGATTTGTCGCCGTCCTTCAGTTATCCAACATGGAGTTACTGGACGAATCATCGGTTCCTGCGTCCGCTCGGCCGATTAAGCGAGAGGCTCGAGCGTTCGCACACGAGTACATCGAGCCGAACGCCGAGCGGCATTTCGACGACGGGACGTACCCGACAGCGGTCGTCGACGCGGCGGTCGAGGCGAATCTCGTCGGAATAGAGATCGACGAGGAGTACGGCGGCCGCGACACATCGCTCCTCGAGAACCTGGCGGTCGCGGAGGAGTTCTTCCGCGCCGACGCCGGCATTGGAATGGCGATTCGGAGTCGGAGTTTCGGGACGAACATCCTCGAGCGGTACGGAACGGAACGCCAGAAGCGAACGCGCTTGCCGCCGGTCGCGGCGGGCGAGGAGCGCACCGGGATGGCAATTTCGGAGCCGGAAACGGGGAGCGATCTGGCCGGGATGACGACCGCCGCGGAGCGGGACGGAGACGAGTGGGTGATAACTGGCGAGAAGTACTGGATCGGAAACGGGATCGACGCCGACTGGCTCCTCGTCTACGCGAAGACGGGCTCCGATCCGGACGACAGACACGGCAACCATTCGTTGCTTATCGTTCCGACGGACGCGCCGGGATACGCCGCGGAACATATCCCCGAAAAGATCGGAATGCGGGCGTCCCAGCAGGCCCACATCGAGTTCGACGACTGCAGGGTCCCGGCCGAGAACCTCGTCGGCGAGGAGGGCGAGGGGCTCCGGATGGTTTCCGAGTTCTTCAATCACGGCCGGATCTCCACAAGCGGACACGGCCTCGGAATCGCCGCCGCCTCCCTTGAGGAGACCTGGGAGTTCGTCGAACAACGCGAGGAGTTCGGACGACCGATTGGCGACTTTCAGTCCGTCCAACACGACCTCGCAGACGCCCGAACGGAGTTCGAGAGCGCGCGGGCACTGACCTGGCGCGCCGCCAAGCAGGTGGCTGAAAACGCGAACGCGACCGACTGGGCGGCGATGGCGAAGACAAAGGCGACCGAAACGGCCGTCGAATGCACCGAGACCGGAATGCGACTCCACGGCGGACGGAGCGTGCTGGACGAACGTCGGATCTCCCGACTCTTCCGCGACGCGCGGCTCCCGATCATCTACGAGGGCGTCAACGAGATTCAGCGCGACCTAATCTACCGCTACACCTAATTTTCCGGGGGTACTCGAACGAGTTCAGCGAGCGTAGTAGACGAGGTCCCCGTCGCGCTCGCGAGACGCCCGTCCGCGGTTGACCAGGTACGTGAGCGTACTGAGAATCTCGGGGAAAAAGTGCATCGCGTGAGCCTCCTCCAGAACGTCCTCGGTGACGTCGGCGGCCGTCATCGGCCCGTCGACGAGCGCGTCGGAAACACCCTTGATCCGGCGATCGAGGCTCGCGCGATCGTTCCGAAACGACTCGAGCGGGGCGTCGTGGACGGGGCCGTGTCCGGGGAAGATTCGGTCGATGGTGCGCTCCTCGAGGCGGTCGAGCGAGCGCCGATAGCTCGCGACGGCGCTGTGGTACTCCCGGTCCAGACGGTTGTTGAGGAGGAGCGCTCGGAACGGTTCGATACCCATGTCGCCGGAGAAGAGGACCGACTCGCCGTCGACCGTCGTCGCGAAGCAGTGGTGGTCGGCGTGGTGGCCGGGCGTCCAGATCACGTCGATAGTCCGGTCGCCGACCGTGACGCGCTGGTCGTCGACGAGCCAGTGATCGACGGCGTCGAGCGGGAAGTTCGCCCGCATCCACCGCTGTAATCGCATCTCCTCGTCGAACAACCCCGTCCGCGTGGATCGATCGAATCCGCTCTCTGCGATCACGTCTTGGATTCGATCGCTCACCACGTCGAGAGGGCGGCTGAGACGATCGCGAGCGGAAAGGGGCGCGTACACGTCCGCGCTACTTCGCTCGAGGACCTCGCGGAGCCGACCGACGTGATCCGGGTGCGGGTGCGTTAGGAAGATGTGAGAGATCTCTTCGGGGGAGTACTCACACCGTTCGGCGAACGGAATCGACTCCGCCGTCGGTGTCGATTTCGAGGCGGGGCCGGTATCGAACAGGATCACCTCGTCGCCCTCGAGAACGTACGCGGCGGCGCGTCCGGGCGGAAACTCCATCGGAAATTCGACTCGCGAAATCGTCGTCGTACCGTCGAGCATGTATCTTATCCTCCTCGGAAACGGGTATAGTTCTTACTCGTTCTGGTCGTTGCTGTCCGCTGAACTCCTCGGCGACGATCCGGCATCGGTAAAATTATTTAGTATGAGCTTGTTGTAACTTTCTACAGCGGTTTACCCGGAACACCGACGCAGCCCCGCTGTTGATATACTATGTCAAACGGAATAAAGGAGACGTACGAGTTATTCATCGATGGCGAGACGGTGGCGGCCTCGAGCAACGACTATCTCACGACGGAAGACCCCGCGACTGAGGAACCGATCGCGGAGTTCGCGGCGGGGACCGCCGACGACGTCGACGAGGCGGTCGCCGCCGCGCGGAATTCGCTCGATGAGTGGCAAGCGAAAAAGCCCGGCGAACGGGGCGATATCGTCCAGCGAATCGCAGACGGCATCCGCGAGCACGCGGAGACGCTCGTGGAAGTCGAAACGCTCGATCAGGGGAAGCCGTTGACGGCGTCCCGGGGTGCCGTCGAGGGGGCGGCCGGGTGTTTCGAGTACTACGCGGGCGCGGCGGACAAGCTCGAAGGCAAAAGCATCCCGGTCGGTGAGGACACGCTGGATTTTACGATTCGAGAGCCATATGGAGTAAGCGCTCAGATCATCCCGTGGAACGCCCCGCTTAACTTGAGTGCGCAGGGAACCGCACCGGCGCTCGTCGCGGGAAACGCGGTTGTTATCAAACCCGCACCGACGACGCCGCTTTCGTCGCTCCACCTCGCGGAAATCTGTAAAGAGGCCGGCGTCCCCGACGGCGTTATCAACGTGGTCACCGGCGCGACCGAGCCCGGCGCCGCCCTCTCCTCGCACGAAGGCGTCGACACGATCTCGTTCACCGGAAGCGTCCCCACGGGACAGGCGGTGATGGAATCGGCAGCGGAGGACATCACGCCGGTCACGCTCGAACTCGGCGGCAAGAACCCGGCGATCGTGATGCCCGACGCCGATCTCGACGAGGCCGTGTTTTCGATCGCGATCGGTATCTTCAGCAACACGGGACAGATCTGTGCCGCCGCAGACCGGGCCATCGTCCACGAGTCGATCTACGACGAGTTCGTCGAGCGGATCGTCGAACGGGCGGAGGCCTATACGCTCGGCCCGGGCATGGAAGATCCCGATATGGGTCCCCTCAACCACGCCGCACACCACGATAAGGTGCTCAACTACATCGACATCGGCCTCGAGGAAGGCGCGACGCTCGAGACCGGCGGCAAAGCGCTCGATCGGGACGGGTACTTCGTCGAGCCGACCGTCTTCTCGGACGTCAGCAACGAGATGCAGATCGCCCAAGAGGAGATCTTCGGGCCGGTACTTACGGTTATTCCGTTCTCGGACCGCAAAGAAGCCGTCGAGATCGCGAACGACGTCGAGCTCGGACTCACGGGCGGCGTCTTCTCGAACGACCTCAAGCGGGCGCTCCAGACGGCACGCGAGATCGAAGCCGGGTCGATATACGTGAATCAGTGGTTCGGCGGATCGGCGGCGACACCGTTCGGCGGGATGAAGAAAAGTGGAATCGGCCGCGAGATGGGCCTCGAGTCGCTCGATTCGTACCTGCAGACGAAAAACGTCTGCATCGACATGACGATGGACGAATAGGCGGATCCGAAAACACCATCCGAGAGACAGTCGAACCATCGTATCACCGTTTTAGCGTGAAATTACACCCGCTAACACGCGAAGCGCCGGTCAACGTGTCGTTCCGATTCGACCGATTACGGTCGAACGAGAACCTTTACCTCCTCGCTGTCGCCGTCGACGAGCGCCTCGAACCCGTCGTCGGAGATATCCTCGAGGGCGATCCGAGACGTAACGAGGAGTTCGGGGTCCACCGCGCCGGTCGCGATTTTCTGGAGCACCGCGCCGAAGTCTCGGTCGGCGAGCGGCCCCGTGTGATAGGCGGCCGAAGCGTTAACGGATCGCTCGTTGTTGACGAGGTCCATCGGCTCGAACTCCACCGGACCCTTGAACACGCCGACGAGGGTGGTGTGTCCGCTCGGTTTGGTCGCCTTGATCGCGTCGTTGAGCGCGGATTCCTTGCCGGCCACTTCGAACGCGACGTCGACGCCACCATCTGTCTCGTCCCTGATCCGTTCGATCGGATCCGTTTCTCTCGGATCAATGACGACGTCCGCGCCGCACTCGCGAGCGAGCTCTCGCCGGGCCTCCCGGTGTCCCGACGCGTAAACCGGACCGGCACCGGCGGCCTTGGCGAGCTGTACCAGGCCCAGCCCGATGGGGCCGAGCCCGACGACCGCGACGGACTGACCCGGTCGGAGCGGGGATTGCATCAGGGCGTGAAACGCGACCGTCACCGGCTCAGAAACCGCGGCCATCTCCGGCGAAACACCGTCCGGAAGGGAAACCACGTTGCCGGCCGGGGCCGTCACCCGCTCCGCGTAGGCTCCGGATCGTTGTGCGCCGATAACCTCGAGGTTTTCACAGAGGTTGTACTTCGACTCGGCACAACGCGGGCAGTTTTCGCAGGCGACGAGCGGGTTTAGCACGATCTCGGTACCGACTTCGATATCGACGTCGTCGCCGGTCTCCGCGATCGTTCCGCCTACCTCGTGACCCATCGTGTACGGGACCCTATCGTCGGATCGCGGCCCGTGAAGGTATTCACCGACGTCGGAGCCACAGATTCCGCAGGCGTCCACGTCGATCAGTACCTCGCCCTCGTCGGGGGACGGTTCGTCCACGTTCTCGACTCTGATATCCCTATTCCCGTAATATTGGGCTGCTTGCATAACCACTGGCGAATACGAACCGCCCCGGCATAAAATATAGGGACGATGATCGAAACACGACGGTCGCGGCTTCGAAGACGATCGTTACCGGGCGTTTTCGAGCAGATCCGCGCCTTTCTCGGCGATCGCGATCGTCGGCGCGTTCGTGTTCCCGCTCGTGATCTTCGGCATGATCGAGGCGTCGATGACGCGAAGCCCCGCCACCCCGTGTACACGAAGCTGATCGTCGACGACCGCATCGTCTCCGGAGCCCATCTTGCACGTACAGGTCGGATGATACCCCGTCATGACGGTGTCCCTGACGAATTCCGCGATCTCCTCGTCCGACTGTACGTCCGGGCCCGGCCGAACCTCCACTTCCCTGTACTCGGAGAGAACGTCCGTCTGTGCAATGTCTCGTGCCCGTCGGATGCACGTCACGATATCCTCGACGTCCTTCTCGGTCGCCAAGTAGTTCGGATCGAGTTTCGGCTGCTCGTACGGATCACGAGACTGGAGCGTAAGCCGTCCGCGACTCTCCGGACGAAGCGGCAAGGCCGTAATCGAAAAGCCCCCTTTGGGATCCTCCGGCGAAATCCCGACCGCGAGGCCGTACTGAATGTCGGGTGCGGGAAGCGCCGGGTCAGATCGCTCGAACGCGCCGACCAAGGTTCGATCGAAGCGAGTTTCCGGGTCCGCTTCCTCCGGCGGGACGATCGGTTCGGGGCTTTCGTAGGCGATCGAGACGCGAAGGTGATCCTGCATGTTTCGGCCGACACCGGGAAGATCCCGTCGCACGTCGATGCCGTGCTCTTCGAGGTGATCGGCCGAGCCAATGCCCGAGAGCATGAGCAACTGCGGAGATTGGATCGCGCCTGCTGAAAGGATCACTTCGCCGCCGTCGTCGACTTCCACTTCGGTTTGGGCGTCGTCTTGTTCGTAGACCGCTCCGGTGACGCGATCACCGTCGAACAGCAGACGGGTAACGTGAGCCGACGTTTCGACGGTCAAGTTCGGCCGATCGAGGACCGGTTCGATAAACGCCGCAGCAGCGCTGTGGCGCTCCCCGTCGTCGACCGTGGAGTGATAGTAGCCGACGCCCGCCTGTTTTCGACCGTTGAAGTCCTCGTTCGGCTCCATCCCGGCTTCGATCGCCGCATCGACGAGCAGTTCGGAGAAGGTGTCGGAACTCCCTCGCTGGTCGACGCTCAACGGGCCGCCGGTTCCGTGAAACTCATCTGCCTCTCCCGTGAAATCCTCGGACCGCTTGAAATACGGCAGGAGATCCTCGTAACTCCAGCCGTCATTGCCCTGGTCCGCCCAATTGTCGAAATCCCACGGGTGACCCCGAACGTAGGCCATTCCGTTGATCACGCTCGAGCCGCCGAGCGCTTTGCCTCGCGGCCAGTCGATGGCTCGCCCGTTCAGACCGGGTTGTGATTCGATCGAAAACTTCCAGTCGATGTCCGACCCCAATAACTCCGACACCTGAGTGGGATCTTTCACAGTATCGCGGTCTTCTTGCGGTTCCCCCGCCTCGAGCAAAAGCACGTCGACAGTCCGATCCTGCGTAAGCCGGTTCGCAAGGACACAGCCGGCACTACCACCGCCGACGATGATGTAATCGTACATGGCTATAATTGCCATATTAATTGTTCACACACCTAATAGATGTCGATCGGCTCAACCCGCCACAGCGGCTGATTCAATCCGAAACGGCTCTCTCATTTGCGACAGTTACCATCAACGCCCAGTGTCACTTCAACTCCGGAGTTGGAAACTCACTTCGGACTCGACTGGATAGAGCTGGCGAAATTTGACCCAGGCATCAGTAGTCGTGAATTGCCACTCGATAGACCGAAAAGATCCGTTGCGGTGATCCTGCTACGCAGCGACCTCCGCCTGGAGTCGCTGCGTGGTAGATCCGTCGGTCGAGACACTGACGTTTGAGCACGCCCAGTTCTATTTCGGCCATGTTTAGCCAACTCCCTCTCTCGGGCGTGAAATAAAACACGAACCGCTCAAGATACGCTCGGGCTTGCGGCACTGGATCGTCGCGAGCCCTCTCACAGTAGCTAGGGAAAACGCGTACGTGCAAACTATTATTATTTAGCACCGAATGCTAGCTCCTATGGGTTCACCTACGCGAGTGAGTGACAAGCAACCACTCCAAGAGTTCACCGTGATCGATTCGGACGTCCATGTCGAGGGGCACATCCCCGAGATCGCGAAGATGGTCGCCGAACGAATGGAGATGCCGTACAGTCACCTGTTAGATCCCGACAAGGGGTCCGGTGGCTACGGGTTCCCCCGGTCGGGAGCTCACAGCGAAATCCCCGGCAAGATGAGCGTATTTAACTTCGAAGGGTTCGATCCCGTACTGGAGCCGTCGGACATCGACGAAACGCTCCGCGCCGAACTGGGAGTCGACTACCCGGTCATCAATATGACCCCAATGTGGGATGTCTACCCCGACACGGACCAGATCCTCCAGGAGATGCCGGCGACCAACGACGTCTTGCTCGAGGAGTTCCTCGATTCGAACGACGACTACTTCGGTAGTATATCGATCCAGACGCGGGAGCCGGAAGCGGCCGTCGAGGAGATCGAACGGCTCGCAGACGAGCGACAGATGGTCGCAGTCCTCGTCCACCCCGGCGGACAGGAGCGTGGGCTCGGCGACTCCCGGTACGATCCGATCTGGGCCGCCGCGGAGGACAACGACCTGGCGATCGCGTTCCACACCACGGCGACCGGACAGATGTGGGAGATGCCGGGGATCATCGGTTCGATGTCGACGATGCCGGAACTACACACGCTCAGCCATCCGTACTCGATGATGTGGGTGATGACGAGTCTCATCTTGGAGGGGACGCCGGCGAAGTTCCCGGATCTAAACTTCATCTTCCTCGAGTCGGGCATCGGCTGGGTACCGTACATGATGTCGCGGCTGAACCGCGAGTACAGTACCTGGCGGAGCCAGGCACCATTGCTCGAGAAGATGCCCGAAGAGTACATTAGAGATCAGTTTTACTTCGGGACCCAACCGCTCGGCGAGTTCTCGAAGCGATCGCACATGGCCGACATCATCGACATCGTCGGGTCGGGAAACATCCTGTTTTCGACCGATTTCCCCCACTTCGATATCGACAACCCGGAGACGATTCGTGGCTTCTTCAGTCACCTCTCGGAGGAAGAACAACGCGGTGTCTTCGGAGAAAACGCCATCGACGCGTTCGGGTTGCCGATCTGATCGCGTTAAACGATCAGACGCAGACGACGATTTCGCCGTCCTCAACGAATACGTCGTGTGAGATCAACTGTACTCCCGGTTTCGAGTGGCACTCGCCGGTCACCAGATCGAACTCCCACCCGTGCCACGGACAGGCGATGATTTCGTCTTCGCGCGTCCACTCGATGTCCGTTTCCAGTGACTCCCTGTTGAACTCCGCATCGAGAAATCCGGCGGTTTGCCCCTCACAAACCGGTCCGCTTTGGTGTGCACACCAGTTCGTGTGCGCGTAGTAGTCGCCGTCAATGTTGAAGACGCCTATCTCGCGACCTTCAAGTTCGACCACGAGGTGATCACCGTCGGCTAATTCGCTCGCTTCGACGATCGAGTGTTCCGCCATGCACAGTCGATCCACCGTTGCATTATTAATGGTTTCGGTGACATGGCACGCGCCGGTATGACCGGTTTAGGTGGTACACTGAAGTGAAACTGAAACGTCGACATGTACTTCCATCTCGAGACTGAACGCTCACGCATGAGCGGTGATCGAAAGAAACCCGACTGGTGGCGGGCAAACGAACGCGCAAGAGCGTCGATGGATCTTCCGTCGTACGAGCCACCCCGGTTCGACGACAGCGTCTACGTTCACGAGGTTGTTCCGACTCTCGAGTTGGTCCACGACTGCGAGATTCTGTTTCTCGGTATCAACGTTGAATACACCGACGAATGGACCGTCCAAATCGACGGCGACGACGCGTTTTCCGTCGAACGATCGCGCGACGACAGTGGCAACACGATCTATCATATCGATTCGGCGGCGTTCAGATCCGCGGTTGAACGAGCGACCGGTGAGATCGGAGCGACCGACTGACTGATCAACCACTCGGAGATAACTCGGACCGCCGTTGGAGACCGTCCATCAGACAGCCGAAATCATTTGGACGGTCCTACTGATCCTCGATCGTGATCCGCGGATCGATGACCGTCTAGCGATCCGGCAGAGCAGGGTTCTCCGAATCGTTCAAATTGATTTGAGAGCGTCAAATGACTGGAGCGATCGACTGCTATCCGCTTTCCCTGCGTTGATTTATTGCACCGGAAAAAGACAACCGGGATACAGATTCCGTGGGTAATCATCAATCTACTTTTATCGGATCAAGCTATTCTGTCGGAATCACCAGTTGTTTGTGCTCTCAATCGATCTAACTCACTACATCTGTCGCGTCTTTCGGGAGGGACCCCGTAATTATCTCAGTCGCGAACAAAAGCGCGCGAATTTACAGCCATACACATGTATAGTTCGGAGGGAAGAGTCGCCACCAGTTTGACATCCTCAAATACTACAGCAGGCCAGTTCCGGTATGAATGTTGATTTCGATGTTGTTCGCCGATCGAATGACCGCCTTGGCGAGTTCGTTCTCGAGTTGTTCTCCCTGCCAATTGTTGGCCGGGCCGGAGATGCTTATCGCGCCGATGACGGTTTCGTGCTCGTCGATGATCGGCGCGCCAATACCCTGGTTTCCGTACACGACCTCCTGGTTGTTAACCGCGTACCGCTGATCGCGAATCTGGTCGAGTTCCTCGTACAGTTCGTCCTCGTCGGTTATCGTGTGGGACGTGTACGCCGGTAACCCCTGCTGTTCGATGATTTGTTCGACCCCCGACTCGGGCAGGTGGGCGAGTATCGCTTTCCCGCCAGCCGTACAGTGGGTGTGAACTTGCGGTTCGTCTCGTTTCTTGGTGTGTATCTCTTTCCCGATGGCGTCCTTCCCGAAGGTTTCGTACAGAATAAGCGTCTTGCCCTGATATTCCGTTATCAGGTGCGCCACGGCGTCGTACTCGTGAGCTAACTTCTCAATCTCCATCTTGCCGGCTCGGAAGAGGTCGGTCTGGCCTCGCACCCGCTCGCTGAAGGGGATGAACTCCATTCCTAACTTGTATTTTTCTCCCTCTTGCTTGACGAACCCATTCGATTTGAGGGTTGCCAGATGCGTGTGGACGGTCCCCGGTGAGAGGCCGACGTCTTCGGAAATTTCCGAGACACTACTACAGCCGGTTTCGTTGATTTGGCGAAGTATCTGAAACGACCGATCGACCGATTGGATTCGGCGGCTTTCATCCGACATGGATAATAATATAGAATGAAGGTATATATTCTTTTGTGAGGGTCAAAATAATGCGCTCACTTCCTCTCGTTCTTCTCCCATCGAAATCTTAGGTCAGTTCGGTTCAGCCGGCTTCGAGGACTTTCGATGGGCGAGATCCGACGAAGGGTCGTCATTTCGACTTCAGTCCGACAGGCAGGCGGTAACCGACGACGCTGACCAATTCTTGGAGTTTGTATCCGACTAGTTTCGAAGAGACGAACCGATAGACTGAATTAGCTAGGCAGTGACTTACCAAATCATGGTTGATGTTTACGACCCGATTGAGATTCAGCCATGGGAAGAAGTACTCGCTGAACACGAGCGTCTCCTTCCCAGTCAGCTTGAATATCTCATGGAACAATCAGCATACTACCGCCGTCTCTTCGAGGAGTGGGACGTCGATCCTACGGCTATCGGTACGCTCGAGGAGTTCGCCGAGCTTCCGTTCATGACGAAACAGGACGAGCGAGACTGTCAAGCGAGCCAAACGCCGGCCAAACCCCTTGGCGAACACCAAACCGCTCCTACCTCGGCGCTCAACCGCGTCATTTCGTCGTCCGGAACGACGGGCAAACCCACTTACTTCGGGCTCACGTCGAAAGATCGACGCGACTGGAACACGGTCCAAGAGCGCGCATTTTACACGGTGGGGGTCCGGCCGTCGGACACGGTGTTGTTCGGGGCGGGACAAACGATGATCACCGGCGGAACGCCGTATTTCGAGTCGCTAACGAAACTGGGTGCGAACGTCGTCCCCGCGGGCGGGGAAAGCACCGACCGACTGCTTTCCGTCGCGACCGATATCCATCCGGACGTCTTGTGGACGACCACCTCACACGTCCAATACCTCTCCGAACAGGCGGAGGAAGTGTGCGGCGTTTCGCCGGAGGATCTGCCCATGACGAAGGTTATCGGCGGCGGTGGGCCCGGAATTTCTAACCCGGAGATCCGATCCGAGTTCTACGACATCTGGGACGCGAACCTGGTCCGCGAGGCGATGGGACTGGGAGACGTCATCGGTTGTATGTGGGCCGAGTGCGAGGAAGAATCGGGGATGCACTTCCACGGTCAAGGCCACGCGCACGTCGAACTGATCGATCCGGAAACGGGCGAGACCAAACCCTTCGAAAGTGGGAACGAAGGCGAACTCGTGTACACCCACCTGCGCCGGGAAGCGACGCCGCTGGTTCGATTCCGGTCGGGTGATTACGCCCGCGTGACGGGGACCGACTGCGATTGCGGTCGAACGTCGCCGAAGATTCAGTGCATCGGCCGAACCGACGACATGCTCATTTACAAGGGCATGAACGTCTTCCCGTCGGCGGTTCGTGACGTCATTTCCGAGGTTGAAGGCGTCGCACCTCGAGTTCGAATAATCGTCCCCGACGAAAACAAAGTCCACTTCGAGGATCCGATTTCGATCGAAATCGCGTCCGAGCCGAACACCACACGGCCCGAATCGGACCTCATCAACGACGTCGTCGACACCGTTCGCGGTCAGCTCAAAGTCCGTGTCGATCCCACGGTCGTCGATGTCGACGACCTCCCGACGGACGAGTACAAGACGAACCTTATCGAAGTTCGCAACTGACTCCAATGACGCACGCACAACGGCCGAGCGAACAGCGCTAGCCCGCGGTACTCTCCGCCGTCGAACAGCCGCGACCCGTCGGAATACACCGTTCTCGAGCCAGCGAAAGAAGACGCGTAGTGCAACGACCCAGCGGAGAACGGTGCCAACGCCCGAGAGAATTCGGTATGCTTATCCTTGTCGCAAGTGAGCGGAACACATGATCAATATCGATCTGACAGATGAGACTGCAATCGTCACCGGTGGAGCACAGGGGTTCGGACGCGGAATCGCCAAACGCCTCGGCGAGGCCCGAAGCAACATCGTGATCGCCGACGTCCAGGTCGAGAAAGCTGAGGAGACGGCCGAAGAACTTCGAAACTACGATATCGAGGTGGAGGTCGTCGACTGCGACGTGACCGATCCGGCGTCCGCAGAGGCGCTCGTCGAGGCCACGGTCGACCGGTTCGGAAGCGTGGAGATCCTCGTCAATAACGCCGGCGGGAGCACGACCGACCACTTTACCGAACTCGATTTCGACACGTGGGCCGACGGTGTTGGCCTGAACCTCTCGGGTCCGTTCAACTGCACGAAGGCCGTCGCGTCGGAGATGCAAAAACACGGGCAAGGGCGCATCGTCAACATCTCCTCGATGGCAGGTCGAAACGTCACCGTCCACGGCAATCCAAGTTATACCGCTTCGAAGTGGGGCCTCATCGGCCTCTCGAAGCACACGTCTCGAGACCTCGGGCCGGACGTTCGGGTGAACGCGATCTGTCCCGGCGGCGGTCCGAGCGGCCCGCTCGGTCGCGGCGTCACGTCCGACGACATCGCGGACGGCGTCCTGTTCCTCGTGTCCGACCTCTCCGATTACATCACCGGGACGGTTCTCGAAATCGAGGGCGGCGGGAATCTCAACGAACGACCCGACTACCTCGAGAAGCCGCCCGAGGAGTGGCCCGATTTCTTGCAAGATCAGTAAGGGTGTTCGAGGTCGACGCCGACTTCGGCTTCTCGAGCCGTTGCGACCGTCGATACGGTTGGGCGTCCGCTCGCGAACGCGTTGGTCGACGCCGACTTCGGCTTCTCGAGCCGTTGCGACTGGTACGCAGTCCGCGTCGTTTCACACAATGCCATCCATAGGCTCGATGCCCGTCCGACAATCACGCCTCCCAGTCGAAACGTCGGAAAAAGGAGAACGGCCGCGCCGACATCGATCACACGAATCGCGACGACGTATCGACCGTCGTTACTCCGGTTCGTGTCCGACGGGTTCGAACCGATAAAACACGCGGTCCTCGTCGCGCGGACCGTCGATATCCACGATTTTTAGCGTCACCCGATCGCCGATCGAAAGGTCGTCGTATGCGGCTCCGTCGATACGAGCCGAGAGCCGAACGTCGACGCCCTCGAGATCGACGATACCCATAACGAACGGGACATCGTCCGTCATGCCGATCGGCGCACTTCCGCGGACGACGGAGAACGCGAACAGCGTTCCGTCGTGTGGGAGCGACTCGTAAGAGAGGTCATCACTGGTACACTCCGGGCAGACGACGCGCGGCGGGAAGTGGAGCGCGTCGCAGTCTTCACACCGTGTCGTCGACAAGGACCCCTCTTGAAGTCGGTCGTAGAACTCGTGAATGCGCGTCTCCTCCTCGGACTGGAGGTTGTAGAAATCGAGCAATCGCGGAAAGTCGATCCGCTCCGGGACGCTAACGGTGTCCCGCGGCGGCGTCGGATCGTCGGTCATTGTGGATCCCTCGCGAGCGTCATGACGCTGTGAACCGACGCGCTGCCGCTGAGATTGTGAATGAGGCCAGTCTCTGGACTGTCCGGGACCTGCCTTTCGGACGGGACATCGCCGGTGAACTGGCGGTAGATTTCCAACGCCTGCGAAATGCCGGTCGCACCGAGCGGGTGGCCACAGCCGAGGAGGCCGCCGCGAGGGTTGACGGCGATGTCGCCGTCGAGGGCGCTTCGACCCTCCTCGATAAAGCGCCCACCCTCGCCTTTTTCGACCCATCCGAGATCCTCGTACTCGATGATCTCGCTGATGGAGAAACAATCGTGTATCTCGGCGACGTCGAGTTCGTCTACGGGGTCCTCGATACCCGCCTGTTCGTACGCCTTTTCGGCTGCGACGGTCGCCTGCGGCCACGCCGACAGCGACGGGAGGTTGTTGATCGAATTACTCGCCATGCACGATTGTCCGCTTCCCGTCACGTACGCGGCCGTATCCGTGAGTTCGCGGGCCTTCTGTTCACTCACGAGCAAGAGCGCCGCCGCGCCGTCCGTGATCCCGCTGCAGTCGAGCAGATTGAGCGGCGGTGCGATCGGATAGGACTCGAGCACGTCATCGACATCGACCGCCTTCTGAAACTGCGCGTAGGGATTGTTCGCCGCGTGGGTTTTGTTTTTCTCGCTTACCGCCGCGAGCTGTTCTCGAGTCGTGCCGTACTCGTGCATGTGTCGCTGGGCGATGAGCGAAAAGTACGACGGCGCGTTGAGTCCGTTGACGCCGTCGAACTCCCTGTCGACGACGTTCGTCATGCTCGATTGCATCTCCTCTGTGCGGTCGTCCGGGAGGTTCATCTTTTCGACGCCGACGACGAGCGCGACGTCCAGTTGCCCGGCGGCGATAGCGAGCCAGGCGTACCGGAGCGCGGCCTGTCCGCTCGCGCAGGCGAGTTCCGTTCGGGCGATCATCGAGTCGACGTCGACGCCGAGCAGTTCCGCGACGAGCGGTGCGACGTGCGATTGGAAGGCGAACCGTTCGGGCTGGACCGCGCCGACGAACAGCCCCTCGACGTCGTCCGGCGTGATACCGGGAACGTCGTCGAAGGCCGCTTTCCCGGCCTCCTGGGCGAGGTCCTTCCACGTCGCCTGTCGGTCGCCCCAGCGAGTGTGGCCGCCGCCGACGATTGCCGCGGTCTGGGTCATCGGTTCCTCCCTCCGCCGTTCTCGCGCGCTGACCACACGTCGGATTCCGATAGTGCGTGGGTACCCGCGGGTAGGAAAATTGCGTGGACGCTACTGTAATTCAGCATCATCCAGAAATTCGGGGGGACCGTTATTAGTGTTTGCGCTACACACCCTCACGCGATTCGCGTCTCGGCTTTCTCGTCGCTTTCCCCGTCATCGAGTTGGTGGCTCCGGCGGCACCTCGGGTATCACGAGCCGGGAATCGTACTCTCCACCGGTGTGAATCGTGTGCTCCCCTTCGTTGATCGTTTCGAGTCCGAGCGCCGTTTCCCCTCGCTTCCTGGCGGGGTAGGTCTCCGTCATATCCTCATGTCCGAACAGCGTTCCGGAAACTTCGACTTGCAACGTCTCCCCCTCCCGGTAACGGGTTCCCGACGGCCGGATCGGGATCTGACACGCCACGGGGTCGCCCGGATCGACCGGCTCGGGATCCGCGTCTCGCTCGAGGAACGGTTCCCACCGAGTCGATTTCGCCGCGTTCAGGGTCCGGTGTGACAGTCGAAGGAAGCCGAGCGCGACCGGATGCGCCAGCGGCGCGGAGTACCCGTGGAATTTTACTTCGTCGCCGTCCCGATCGAGCTTCCGGACGGTAACGAAGAGGTCGGCGTCCGCGGCGTCTTCGGGAGCAACCCACAGCTTCAACCCCTGATACCCGACCAGCGCGGTCTCTTCCTCGAACGTGTGCTCGAACGCGACACTGTCGGTCGTCGTCGCGTCGTAGCTGACCGCGCTCGCCCGGTTGGGAGTTCCTCGGTCGGTCAGCGATCGGTCGGTCGCATCGAGATGCAGCGTCCGATATTGCGTCTCGGGCAGCGGGAAGTCGTCCGCCGTCCGAACGGACCAACTCCGAAGCGAGTCGCGAACTTCAGCCCTGACCGGCTTCTCGTCTAAAATTCTCGAATCGTTTCCCTTCAAGAAGTGATCGAAGAACCGCTTTCGGAAGGCCTGGGCCTCCGTTTCGTAGAACGTTGCCCACTTCTCCCGGCCGTGATTGTAGAGCCACTTGTGCTCGGAATCGATGTTTCGAAACGCCCTGAAATCGCCCCGGCTAAAGAGGCCATGACTCGACCAGGAGCCGCAGATGAGGGCGGGTTGGGTGATTTCTGCAAATAGCTCGTCCTCGGATCTGGGATCGGGCGTCGGCGGGTTCGTCTCGTCCGGCGCGGGCCAGGCGGGATCGTTCGGAACGGGAAAGTCATCGGTCGACGTCGGCGACGTCACGGGCCCGATACCTCCGTGTCTGTACAGATCGTCCGGGGCGCCTTGCCAGGGACAGATCGCCTCGAGGTGGGGTGGGTTCGCCTCGGCCGCGTAGTACTGGAGGATCGAGAGGATCGAAACGCCGCTCATGCCGACCTTTCCGTTGCTCCACGGTTGGCGCGCCGCCCACTCGATCGCGTCGTACATGTCTCGACCCCACGCTTCGAATCCCGTAAACTCCCCCGGCGAGCGGCCGAACCCTCGGCCGTCGACGACGATGTTGACGTATCCGTGCGGGACCCAGAAGTTGGGATTCTCCGATTCGAACGTACACGAATGTGCGACCGGCGGGCTCCACGGTTCGTAGCCGACTCCCGTTCCCGGCCATCGCTCGCCGAACAGCTCTTGGGCTTGTCCCCAGTAGATGTCTTTCCCCCAGCCGGTAAACTCCATGATCACCGGGTACTCGCCGGGGACCTCGCCGAACTCCTCACCGGGCTCTTCGGGCCGGTACACGTTGCCGGCCAACTCCAAACCGTCGCGCATCGGGATCGGAACGTCGGTCTCCTTGCTAATTCCGGTCGCAACTCCTTCGACCGGCGATTCCCACACGTCGCGTGATTCCGTCGCCGCGGTGCGGCCGCCGTCACACCGCGTCGCTCGGTTCGTATCGGCGTACTTGGTTGGTTCGCTGTCGCCTCCTCGAGTGGTATCTTCTGTCATTGGCCTTCTCGAGTTCCACATTGCGGACCACACACTTAAGAAATTGTGTCAGAGAAAAGTGGACAGGCTGTGGCCGAGGCGATGGCGCGACAGCACGGCGATTACAATACGGGAATGGGGGATCACAAGAGGACAATCGGCGATCATAACTCGACGCTCACAAAACTCGGTTGACCCCCGAAGCCAGGGGGAACGTTTTTTACCGGGTAGATAGCAACTACCGCTAGACAATGGTTTACGATATCGCGATTATCGGCACCGGACCGGCCGGGCTCAGCGCGGGCGCTTACGCGGGACGCAGAGGATACGAGGTGTTGTTCTTCGAGGACGAATCGATCGGCGGGGAGCTCGTAAATCGACACGAGATTCGGTCCTACCCGGGATTCCCGGACGGGATAGCCGGAACGGAGCTTCGATCTCGGCTCGTCAACACCGCCGAATCATACGAACCCGATGTCGAGATGGACGCCGTCGAACGCATCGATCCCGGACGGCCCCACGAACTTCACACGGAACACGGACAGTTTCAGGCCGCGGCGGTCGTCATCGCGACCGGAAGCAGTCCGGAGCGACTCGAGGTCGCCGGGGAATCGGACTACTGGGGACGAGGCGTGTTCGACTGTGCGACCTGCGACGGGCCGCTCTACGCCGACAAGCGAATCGCCGTCGTCGGCGGCCGAAATCACGCCGTTATCGACGCGCTGTTCCTGACGAACCACGCCTCGGAGGTGCTTTTGGTCGAAGCGGCGGAAGCGCTGACCGCCGACGAGTCACTCGCGGCGGACGCTCGAGCGAACGAACAGCTTGAGGTTCTGACCGGGACGTCGGTGACGGAGATACGGGGCGAAGACGGCGTCGTCAGCTCGATCCGACTGCGAGATCACGAAACCGACGAGACGCGAACCGAGCCGGTGGGCGGATTGAACGTCAACGTCGGCGCAGTTCCGAACACGTCGTTCCTCGATGAGACCGTCGAGCTCGACGACGACGGCAGCGTGATCGTCGGCCCGGGTATGGAGACGTCCGTCGAAGGCATTTACGCGGCCGGGGACGTGCGAAGGGATAGCCCGCTGGAAGTCGTCGCCGCGGTTGGTGACGGCGTTACCGCCGTCCGGGCGGCGCGATCGCACGTCGAGACGGACTCGAGCTCATAACGGAGCGGGGTCGCCGTGCGACTGTCGAATACCGATTTTCACCCGCCGTGAATAGGCGGCGAGAGACGCACGACATCACCGTCGGACAACGCCGTGTCGTCCCCCTCGAGCGTCCGGACGCTTTGTTTGTTGACGGTGACGATCGCGGATAGCTCACCGCTCTCGGATCGACCGTCGAGGACGGCTCGCGCGCCGTCGAACTCCGAACGTAACGTCGCTAACAGGTCGCCGACGGTCGCGTCCGACTCGAGCGTACAGTCGTAGGATTTCGTGCCAATGGCCTCGCGAACCGGTCCGAAGGCCCGAACTTCCACGTTCATACGTCGACTTCGAAGATGACGCTATTAGATCTTTCTGCGAACGAAACGCCGAAAATCGGATTCGCGCCCGTCCTCGACGATCAGTTCGTCGGGACGGCGCTGGAGGCGGCGGTTTCGACCGTCGAGTCGGGGACGGTGCCGTCGTCGTTCAGCCCGCGAGCGTCGTAGTACTCCGCGATCGCCGCCTCGAGATCCGGGATTTCGTAGGGGAGTTCGTCGTCCGAGCGATCGATGCCGCGACGGTTGTTGAAGTGGCGCTCGAGTTCGACGGTTCGGGCCCCGATCTCGAGGAGTTCCTCGTAGGGCGCGTCGAACAGCGTCTCGAGACGCTCTTCGGTGACGTACTCGCTTCCGAAGGCACAAACGATCCCGGTATCCCGGAACGCGGCCGAGTTTTCCTCTCGAACGAGCGTCTCCGCTTTTCCGAGCGTCCCCTCCGGGTCGATCTGGCCGCTGTACTCGAGCGACAACATACCGGCGTACATGTGATCGGCACCGCGGTTCGCGACGGCATAAGAGAGCCCCTGTCCGTGAAGGACGCGGCCGTCGTGGGCGGCGAACTCCATCCCCTTGACCGTGAAGTCTTCGACGCCCAGTTCATCGTGACAGCGCGCAACGCCTTCCGCAAGGGAGTCTCCGATGCCCTCGCGATAAGCGATCTTCTCCGTTACCTCCTGTGCCAGGGCGGCGTTTCCGAACTCGTCTTCGCTCGCCAGATACGCAGCGACCGTCACGCCAGCGGAGACGGTGTCCATCCCAAGTGAATCGCATAGTTCGTTCCCCTTCATGACGTCGACGATGTCGTCGACGCCCTGACTCGAACCGAACGCGTAGATCGTTTCGAACTCCGGCCCCTCCGTCTCGAGGCCGGTCTCTTCGTCGCGCGTCGGGAGTTTACAGGCGTACGCACACGCCGAGCACGCCCCCTTCTTGTACTTTTTCTCTTCGACGGCGTTCCCGCCGATATCCGCCGCGTGCTCGAATTCGTACTCCTCGAAGTACCGCGTCGGGAGCGAGAAGTTGTCGTTGATAAACTCCGTTCCGCCAGCGGTTCCCTGTCGGCGCATCGGATCGTCCGACTGTGCGGCCTCGCGATGGACGTCCGTCTCCGGCGGGTCCGGAATCTCGATCGGCGGCTCGACATCTCCCGAAAAGGTGACGCACTTGACGTTTTTCGAGCCGAGTATCGCGCCGAGCCCGCCGCGGCCGAACGTCCGGGAGTCGAACGTCATCACCGAGGCGAATCGAACGAGGTTCTCGCCGGCCGGTCCAATTGTAATACAGTGTTCGGGTCCGAGGTCGTGGTTGGTTTCGACGTACTCCGAAACCTCGGGAACGGTCGCCCCCTCGAGTTCCGGCACTTCTTCGAACGTGACGCTGTCGTCGGTCACGTGAATCGCGAGTAGTTCGTCGCTCTCGCCCGTCACCTCGAGGACACTGATGCCCGTACTGACGAAGTTGCGGGAGAGATACCCGCCCGCGTTGCTCGAAACCAGTCCGTCGGTCAACGGCGAGAGGCCGGTCATATTCATCCGACCCGTAAAAGACATCTGCGACTGTTGGAGCGGACCGGTCGACAGATACGCCCTGTTTTTCGGACCGAACGGATCTGCGTCGAAGGGGATCCGCTCGTGGGCGAGCGCAGTCGCCGCGGCGCGGCCGCCGACGTGCGTCTCGAGCAGCGAGTCGATATTCGTTTCTGTTGCCGTTCGTTCACTGACATCCAAACTCAACAGCGGACCTGTAGCGTGAATCATACTCCATCATTATCAGTGCAAGACTATAAGTGTGAAGGGGAACTGAACCTCGTTCGCGCCACGAGACTTCGTCGCTCCCGCAACTCGGTCGCGGAAACGGACGATCGGCGGTTCGAACATCGAATTGCCGGTCCGAACATCGGCGGCCCGCCTCGAAGCCGGTACTCTGTCTCTCGACGGAAGGCGACACGGTATCACAATGGCGTTTACACGCGTATCCACAATGCTCGAGACAATAATAAAGACCGCACGTTCTTTGAACCTCTCAAACTGAAGTGTGAACAACCACCATGATAGAAGAGGAAGAACGGTGCCGACGATAGCTCGAGGAGGAAGGCGTTCGTTCAAGAGCGCCGGTGGAAGTATTGTCGCCCGTGATCACCACATCCAGAAGAGACGAACAACCGGGATCGCTCACTTTCCGGGAGCGCAATTGGATCGCGAAACGACACACCGGAAGAGCACCGTAATCGAATCCGCTACCGGGTGACGGAACTGGTAAACGGAGATGCTCCCCGAAGCGGAGGGACGTTGGGACCGGTCGTCGGTCCGAGTACTCCCGAGAACGGACCGTTCCATCGGCGTTAGTACAATCCGATTTTGTCAGCGTCAAAAAGAAGCGTCCTGAGAGGAACCATTTTATACACACATACGGTTGTAATTATATCGTCGAGCGGTGTCTTTGAAGACGAAGTGAAAGCGGAGTTCGAGTTGAAGAACTGCAATTATAACGAACGTTATGGCGCATTCTACGTCTTCTCTAGTGGCCTGATGAAATATCACGTAGTATGGTAACGCGGATCGAGAAATCACGCACCCCGCCGCTGACCGAGTGTAGCAAATCCGCTTTTAGAAAGGATTCAACCGGTTAATGTACGTTACCGTCCGTGGGACTGAACGGGCCACATCAATTTGACAGTACCAAATCAGTGATAGGCGGAACGAGAGTGTCACCGAATACTAGCAGTGATTGGCGAAATGAGAGGTGTCGCCGAATACTAGCAGTGATGGACAGAATGAGAGGTGTCGTCGAGTACTAGCAATCGAAACGCACTCACGAACACGATTACTGCGACGAACGGGGATTTGAACTCCGGACGGACGGATTCCCACCGATTTGGACGACCTATCACAAGAACGGCGATCAACGAGAGTACGATTCGACCCATTCCTCGCGATAGAACAGCGATTTCTCCGGCTTGACCCGGTGCTGTGACGGCAACTCTTACGGAACACGTTTGTCACGTTTCATCACGCAATGAGCAACTTATATATATAGTGACGAATAACACATGGGTGTGCCACACACGCACAAATGACAAGGGTCCTACGCGGAGGGCAAGTGGATTATAATGAGTGACAAAGACACGACTCACGAGTGGAGTACCGATAGACGAACATACCTGGGGGCGCTTTCGGCGGCGGCTGGGGCGGCTCTGGCAGGGTGCTTGGGGGGAAGTACCGAAGAACACGAACCGGGTGAACCGGTGCCTACGTTGCAAATCGATTCGATGACAGGCGTTACGGGTGAATCCTCGATCGAACAAGCCCACCTTCACCTCGCCGAGGTGCTCGAGGACGAGCTAGGGGTCCCGGCAAATGTCTCGACGAAAGAGATAAACACCATGTGGGACGAGATCTACAGCGACGATCGGTCCCGGCACCTCCACCTCGACGTCACCCCGGACATGCCGCAGTTTCTCGAGCCGCACAATGTCCTTCGACAGTTCCAGGCCCAGCGGGCGGGCGCAAACGGGTTAGGAAACGTAAGCCAGTACGCAAGCTGCGAATACACAGATCTCGTCAACGAGCAAGTCACCATCTCGGATCCTGACGAGCGCGAATCGATGATCCAAGATGCAGTGAGCACCTTTTCGGAGGATATCGGCACGATCAATCTCTTCTCGATGTACGTTCAATCTGCATACCGGCCGGACGGGGTGGACATTCCCGACGATACCGGCGACCAGGGGGTTGCCGATCGAAATACGGACCTCTTCATGGAGATGAGCCCTGCAGACGGCGACACGATCCAGACGAACCTGACGAGTACGGCGATGCAGTCGTCCACTTACATGGTGAACACACCGACGACGGTCTGGGGGACCGTCGTCTACTCGCCGCTGGTGTACTTCGACAAGAACAACGAGCTCCAGCCCTTCCTCGCGACGGATTGGGAGATCGAGGACGACGCGACTACGTTCACGTTCGATCTCCGCGAGGATGCCACGTTCCACAACGGCGATCCCATCACCGCCGAGGACGTCCAGTGGACATTCGAGTTCGTCAACGAGAACACGGCTCACTTCCAGGAAGCCAGCGAAGTCCCCTACGAATCGATCGACATCATCGACGATCACACCGTCGAGTTCAACTTCGTCGAACCGCACGCCCCCTTCCTTCGCGGAACGGCGACGACGTGGGGTATCGTGCCAAAAGACGTCTGGCTGGACGGCGGAGCAGAAGAGAACCCGGACAACGTCGACCTGGACCCGATCGTCGGCTCCGGCGCGTACCAGGTGGTCAACTGGCAGCGAGACGAAATCTTGCACCTCGAGCCGTACGACGACCACTGGATCGATACCGAGGGCGAACTGGTCATGCGATCGTTCGAAGATCAGACCGGTGCCGTTCGAGAGTTAGAAGACGGCGACCTCGACGCAATATTCAGTCTCGGGAGCGACCTCGTGGCAAATATCGAAGACGACGATTCCATCGAGATCGACGGGGTGCCAGGGTTCGGCGATTGGGAGCTGACACCACAACACAGCTTCCCGGTGACACAGTTCAGAGAGTTCCGTCTCGCGCTCTCGGAAGCCATCGACCGGGAGTATCTCAGGGAGCTCCTGTCGAGAGGCAACGGTGAGATACACTTGCACTCGGCCCCGTGGGGAGAGCAACATCCGTTCTACCCCGATGACGCGGAAGGGCTAACCCAGATCGCTCAGTCGCCGAGCGGAGACACCGAACGAGCGCGAGAAATCCTTGAAGAAGCGGGTTGGACCTGGGACGATGATGACCGGTTAGTGTATCCAGACGACATCGACACGGACCCGCGCTGGCCGCAGGGTGACGAACCGGCCGATCATCCCGACGAATACTCGTGTCTCGAGTAACTTGTTTGGCACAAATTTTGTAGATCCTTCAACAAACCCCCGAAACACGGCAACACGAAGAAGCGGACGGGTCAATTGGGTTCGGTACTAGCACGGGGGCCAAAACGGGGTCAGTATCAATTTTCATATAGATAATGATATCGACGTTTGAGGGAAACGTTTATGTAGTTTCGCTGTGTGACATTTTAACAATTGGCTCAACATGAGTGAATCCACTGACGTAGAAGCCCGCCTCAATTCATTACTGGAGAACGACTTTGTAGAAAGCTTCAGGGATGGACTTTCAAAGTACCTTTCAGATCGGATAACGATAGCCTGTATCGTCTTTCTGGCGATGCTCGTATTCATCAGCGTATTCGATCAATTCTTGATGCCGTACGAACACACGACGGTCCATCGCACTCCGGACGGAGAAATCGCCAGACTAGAATCACCGTCGATGGCACACCCGCTCGGTACGACTACGTCCGGAGAGGACGTTTTCTCCCGATTACTTTTCGGTGCAAGCTCGACCCTGCTCACGGGCCTGGTCGGCGGGCTGATTATCGTCGGTATCGGGCTCACCGTTGGGATGGTGTCGGGATACTACGGTGGACGAGTCGATAGCTTACTCATGCGATTAACTGACTTCGCGTACGGTATTCCGATCATCCCGACCGCGATCGTGCTCGTCGCCTACTTCGGAATGGGGTTCTGGAGTTCAGTCCTCATCATCGGGTTATTACTGTGGCGGGGGAACGCTCGCGTGTTCCGATCGCAGGTATTACAGATCAAAGAGCGCGAACACATCAAGGCCGCAAAGATGCTGGGCGCGAGCGATCGATACGTTATCACGCGCCACATTCTGCCGAATATGATGGGGATGGTGGTGCTTTTCTTGGCTCTCGGAACCGGGATAACCATTCTAATCAGTGCCGGTCTCGCGTTCCTGGGCTTCATGGATCCGTACGTTCCATCGTGGGGTGTGATGCTCCGAAACGCGTACTCATCCGGGAGCATGACCGAGGCGTGGTGGTGGTCGATTCCGCCGGGAGCGATGATTTCCTTTACGGTGCTCGCAATTTTCCTTCTCGGACGGAGCTACGAGCGAGTAAACGAAGAGCAAGTTAACCAGGTTTCCTAAGACAATGACAGAACCACTACTCGAAGTCGAAAACGTAGACATCACGTATCGGATGGATAGCGAAGACGTCCACGCCGTAACCAATGCGTCGTTCGAGATCGGTGCGAACGAGTACTTCGGACTCGTGGGCGAAAGCGGCTGTGGAAAGAGTACGCTCGCAAAATCGGTCATTAAGGGGCTCGATTCGAACGGGGAGATCTCCGCGGGAACGATTCGATACAAGGGCCGGGAAATCCAAGATCTCTCCGAAAAAGAGTACAACGAGGAAATCCGCTGGAAAGAGATCTCAGTGATTCCACAGGCGGCGATGAACAGCCTCAACCCGCTCGCAAAGCTGAGCGACCAAGCGATCGAAATCGCGAACGTCCACACCGACTGGTCGGCCGAAAAGTCGGTGGATCGGCTCAAGGAACTGTTCGATATCGTCGGTCTTCCGGGGTCGAGAGTCACCGACTACCCACACCAGTTCTCAGGCGGGATGAAACAGCGCGCGATAATCGCGATGTCGCTGCTGTTGAATCCGTCTCTGATCATCGCCGACGAGCCAACGACGGCGCTGGACGTGATCATGCAGGATCAGTTCCTCAAGCACATCGACGGACTGCGAAACGAGCGGGACCTCGCGTTGCTTCTCATCACACACGACATCGCGGTCGTCTTCGAAACCTGCGATTCGATGGCGGTGATGCACGGGGGCCAGATTGCGGAGAAAGGAACCACGAAGGAGATATTCTCCACGCCGAGACATCCCTACACGATACTCTTACAACAGTCGTTCCCCGACGCTCGACACCCCGACCGCGAACTCGAGGTTATCGAGGGGAGCCCGCCGGCATTACGCGAGGAGGTCGACTACTGTACGTTCGCGAGCAGGTGTCCGTGGGCCGAACACGAATGCCAAGAATCGCTCCCGCCGATCGAATCATTAAACGGGAACGACAGCCACGGTGTTTCGTGTTTCCGAAGCGATGAGATGGAATCGCTAGCGAGCGAGCATCTGAACACGACCGGGAGACCACAGGCGAACGCTATCGAAAACGAGGGATACGAAGATGACGACTAACAACGAGACCGAGCCGATACTGGAACTTCGAAACGTCGAAAAGCACTTCGAACAGTCGACGAATATCGCGGAAACTCTGCGCCAAACGTTCTTCGGAGGGGGCGCTCAAGAGCCGGTTCGTGCCGTCGACGGCGTCGACCTTGAGTTAGCGGAGAACCAGGTCCACGGTATCATCGGAGAGAGCGGATGCGGGAAGTCGACGCTCCTGTTGACGCTTATGGGGGAACACGAGCCGACGGCGGGCGAAATCCTGTACAGAGGACAGCCGATATCGGAGTTCAGCAAAGCGGACTGGAAGGAACTTCGTCGGAACATACAGGTAATCTTTCAGGATCCGTTTAACACGATGAATCCCCATTTTACCGTTCGAGAAACGCTCAAAGAACCGTTCAAGATACACGGCATCGAGACCGACGAGGAGGAACTGCTCGATATGCTCGAGACGGTTCGGCTCACGCCGGCCGAAGAGTACATCGATCGCCGCGAATCGCAGCTGTCCGGGGGCGAAAAACAACGCGTCTCGATCGCTCGAGCGTTGATTCTCGAGCCGGATGTCGTGCTCGCCGACGAGCCGGTGTCGATGCTCGACGTTTCAACCCAGGCGTCGATCCTGAAGCTCTTGAGCGATCTCACCGAGAAGTACGACGTCGCGATGTTTTACGTCTCTCACGACTTATCGACGGTGTCGTACGTCTGTGACAAGGTAAACGTCATGTACCTTGGGCGGATCGTCGAAAGCGCGCCGACGCGGAAGATCCTTTCCGATCCGAAGCACCCGTATACGCAGGCGCTGATCAACGCGATACCGATTCCCGATCCGTTCCACGATCGAAGCTGGACCGAACTCGACGGAACGCCGGGCGATCCACAAAACCTGCCGAGCGGGTGTCGGTTCAAGGATCGCTGTCCGGAGCAAATGGACGTTTGCGATCAGCAACCGGCGTTCGAAGTCCACGAAGAAGAGACCAACCATCAGGTCGCCTGTCACCTGTACGACGAGCAACCCGTCGATAATTCTCCGATCGGAATCAACAAAACGGGGGTGTCGGAGTCATGAGTAAGATCCAGTACTACATCCGTCGACTCTTCGTGACGGTGCTTTTGATATTCGGTGTCGTGTCCTTCCTGTTCATCGCGTTCCGGCTCATGCCGGGGGACTACGCGACGACGTTGGCCGGCGGCGGTGCGTCGTCCAGCGAATTAGAAGAGATTCGAGAATCGTGGGGGCTGAACGAGCCGCTGTACATGCAATACTACCATTACATGGCAAATATGGTAACGGGAGACCCCGGTACCTCCCACGTCTCGAACGAGCCGGTCTTGAGCTACGTTCGCGCCCCGCTGATGAACTCGCTGATCCTGGTTATCCCCGCGATCATCGTCGCGTTCACCATCGGTTCGATCTACGGCGCATTGCTGGGAACGAAGTCGGGAACGGCCTTCGAGCGATACGGGATCCTCCCGCCGACGCTCGCCGGAACGACCCCGAACTTCTTCATCGGCATCCTACTCTTGCTCATATTCTCCTCGGCGTTAGGGTGGTTCCCCGTCGGCGGTATGGCGGGGTACGAGACGTACGCCGAGGTCGAGTCGCACTACGAGATCTACCTCACGACCGACTTCTGGAGTCACTACGTGCTTCCGTTCACGACGATCGTGCTGACGTTCCTGTACTATCCGGCGCTGATCATGCGCGGGAGCGTCATCGACGTCAAAGGACAGGAGTACACGTATTTCCAGCGCATCGCGGGACTGCCGAGTAAAACTCGATTCAAACACCTCATGAAGCACTCCTCGCTCCCGGTTATCACGCTTTTGCCGGCACAGACGGCGACCGCGATCAGCGGACTCGTCCTCATCGAAACCGTCTTCAACTGGCCGGGTATCGGAACGCTCCTGTTCGACTCCGTCCTCTCGCGGGATACGCCAGTAATCCAATTCCTCTTCATCATCGTCGCGATCTGGATCATCTTCGGCAACCTTATCGTCGATATCTTCTACACAGTGATCGATCCGCGGATCACGATCGAAGACTAAATCGGACATCTTCGACCCTTTTTCGGTGCCGAGACGTTCACGCTGGACGACGACTGAAACGAACAAGCACCCGCTCGAGAGAGGAGTATACTCGAGTATTCTACACGGCGTTTCAAAACTCGAATAGCCGATTCCGGGACTCGATGCGGCTGGCTGTTCAGAACGGAGCCAGCGTCGACGAACCGCCGCTCGAATACGGCCATAGGAGGCGCTGTCGGGGATGGATCGCGGCGACCGTATTCCACTGAGCAACGCCGAGCGCCTCGAGTCGTTCGTCCGACCGTCGACACCGTATCGGAACCGGCGCGACGGCGCAGTCGGCACCCATTGGAACTGATCGGCGAGGAAACGTAGAACGAAACCACACGGAACCCGTCACTGAGGAACGGAACGCTCAGTCATCGACCGCCATGGTTTCATCCTCAAGTCCCTTCTGCTCGTCAGTGACGTTTCCGTCGCGCCACGTTCCTCGGCCGAACCACAAGAAGGCGATGATGCCGCCGATGACCGTCGAGACGGCGAACGCGAGCCACACACCCTCCGAACCGAAGCGTTCCGCGCCGATCCAGGCGAGCGGAAACCGAATGACGCCGAGCGTGAGGATGGAGATAACGGCCGCGATCAGCGTCTTTCCGGCGCCGCGGAATCCGCCGCTGTACGCCCGCATGACGCCCATGAATCCGAACGTCAACGCCGTGTATCGCAGGAACAACGCGCCCTCGGCGACGACCTCGGGGTCGGTCGTAAAGACGGACACGATCGGCTCGGCGGCGAAGAAAACGAGTACGCCGAGGCCGCTCAACACGAGCAACATCACCTTCGCGCCGAAGTGATTGGTCCGCTCCGCCCGGTCGATCTTTCCGGCACCGATATTTTGTCCGGTCATCGTTTCCACGCCCTGTGAGAATGCGATCGCGGGAAGGAAGATGACCGAGAAGACTCGAGTTCCGATGCCGAACGCCGCGACGACCGTCTCGGGGAACACCGCGATGATAACTAACAGCAGGTTGATTGAAAGCGCTCGAGCCGTCCCCTCGACGGAGGCAGGCATCCCGATATCGATAAGTCGGCGGCCATATTCCAAATCCGGCGACATTTCGTCGAGATGGATCTGAACGCCGTGAGTTCCCCGAAACAGGATCACGAGTCCGACGCCGAACGCCAGCGTTCGCGAGAGAACGGTCGCAATGGCCGCGCCTTCGATTCCCGACCCTGCGTAGCCAGTACGGGCGAACAGTTCAGTTTCCAAGCCGCGGAGCCCCAGATAGCCGAATAGCGGGTTGTTCTCGAAACCGAAGATGAAAAAGGGGTCGACGACGATGTTGATCACGACCGATCCGAACATCACGAGCATCGGCGTGACCGTATCGCCGTATCCGCGCATGAGCGCGAGGAAGACGAAAAAGCCGAAAACCGAGACCAACCCGACGGAGTACACGCGCATGTAGTCGGCGACGAGGGGCGCAACCTCCGGCGATGCGCCGAGTAGACTGAGAACGTCGTCGACAAACACGTAACCGAACGCGCCGAGGATAACCGACGTGATAACCGAGTACGTCACCGTCTGCGACGCGGCGTACTCCGCCTGTTGTTCCTGGCCCGCGCCGGTGTACTGGGCGACGAGCACGCTCCCGGCAACCGAAACGCCGAGCGCGAGCGCGATGAGGAAAAAGACCATCGGAAACGCGAAGCTGATCGCCGCCAGCGAGGTGGTGCTGTGCTGGCCGAGCCAGAACGTATCCGCGAGGTTGTAGGTGACCTGAAGGAGATTCGTGATAATCAGCGGAATCGAGAGGTAGATCAGCGGTTTTGCGATTCCCCCCGATGTGAGATTGAGTTGATCCGACGATTTGAATATCGCGTTCAGATGTTCTCGAAGGGTCACTCGACGCTAACCTCCACCCGATCCGACACGAGCACGTGTTCCGAAATGTACGTCTCGAGCGTCTCACAGGTCCGTTCGAGGGGATGTCCGACGGCGACGTGGCGAGTCTGGACGCCGTTGAGCACCGTCACGATGAAATCGGCCGTCTGGTCCGGGTCGATCTCATCGCGAAACGTTCCCGCTTCCTGGCCCCTCTCGAGGATCGACCGAAACCGGTAGTGGAGGAGTCGATCGAAGTCCGCCAGTTCGGAGCGAAATCGATCGTCGTAGGGCCCTTGGGCCTTGATCTCGAGCAACGCCGTCCTGAAGCGCTGAAAGGTCTCTTCGTTCCGGGGGGCGAGGTACGTCTCGATAAGCGCCACGAGCTGTTCGTCGGGCGTGTCTCCCTCCAGCCCTGCGATGCGTTCGGCGAACGAGCGCTGCAGGTAATCGAACAGGGAGTAGAGGAGGTCCTGTTTACTATCGTAATAGTAGTGCAGAGTCGATTTGCTCTTCGAGGACTCGTCCGCGATATCCTGCATCCGAAGCGATGCGTAGCCGTGTTTGCAGAGGGCCGCATAGGTCGCATCCATGAGTTCGTCGGTGGTTTCGTTCATTGTGCTCAATTTGACTGGCCAGCCAGTCAGTCATTTTGTTATATAAAGCGGTTGCCAGGCAAAAAAGTACCGGTACACTTCGATAAAGGGGCTTAAGGATCTGTTGCGTTTTCCGAGCGCGTACGACGCCTCCAAAATCGACCCGGACGGTTCCCGACGTTAGTCGTTTTCAGCCCGTTTTCGCTCGACCAGCGACAGTCCGATCATCGAGAGCACAACATCGTCGTCCTGGTTCGTGACTTCTCGCAGGGTTTCTATGTGCCCGCGGTCGGGCTTGCTTTCGGACGGTTGTTTATCGACGATCTCGACTCGAAGCGAAAGCGTGTCGTCGGGCGTAACCGGGTTTTTCCACCGGAGTTCGTCGACACCGATACCGGCGATCGTCGCGTACTCCTCGCCCATCCCGTCGGCGCTCAACCGCATACAGATCGCCGCGACGTGCCAGCCCGAGGCGACAAGTTCGCCGAAGAGCGAGTCTTTTGCGGCTTCCTCGTCGGTGTGAAACGGTTGCGGATCGTACTGCTTTGCGAACTCGATGATTTCCTCCTTCGTGACGTGGTAGTCGCCGTACTCTCGAGTTTCACCGACTGTGATATCGTCATAATACTGCATGCTAGAACATAGCAGGAAATAGTGGAAAAGCGTTCTGTTGTGGTTCAGGGTCGTCCCTTTGCGGTCGATCCGCGAATACTGCAAAAACTAGCCGACTTCGACTGGGAAACGACGGACCGTCGCAAGCGTCGACGTTCGGTACCGGTCGTCGTCACCGCGAGTAGCCCGTTCTCCGCTTGCCATCAGTACCGGTACCGAGATCGATACTCGGTTGCACGAACCTAACGAACTATACTAGAAATGGAGCCCGTTATTCCGTGTTCACGTAGACGATGTCGACATCGTACGTCGGCGACACGTAGCCGTCATCTCCGATGTGTTCGCCGGTCTCGAGGGTAAACGACCAACCGTGCCACGGACAGGAGACGATACACTCGTCGCAGTAGCCTTGCTCGACCCGCTCGCCGAGACCGCCGGATATTCAAGAGTTACGCTGACTATACCGTGCATGCGCGAAGCTGGCATCTCGAATTCCGAGAGCAGGTTCTCAAATGTGCCGTCTACAATCTTCATCGAACGGTTAGATATCCGTAGATTCAACCGCAGTGTTTCGGTTTCTACCGATCGTCTGGGTGAGTGAAACCCCGAAATCAAGCTCTGTCTAGCGATCCTACGAAGCAATAGATTTATGCTGATGTGCTATTAGCACAGATACAGGGGTATGATAACATGAAACATGACACCACTATCGATCGGCGTAGCTTCCTGAAAGGCACGGGTGCAACAGGTGCAGTGGGTATCGCAACGCTTTCCGGTTGTCTGGGAGAAGGGGGAGGCGAGAACGAATTGGTTATCGGTACCGCCGCCTCAGCGACGGCGAACTACGCATCGATGCAGGGCTTCGGCTCCGCGGTGAACGAAAATACAGACGATATATACCTCGACGTGCGTCCCAACGACGGGATGGCCGCCAACGTCGGTGACATGGCACGAGGCGAAATGGATCTCGCGTTGTTGACTGATTACAATGCCCTCCTGATTGAGCGTGGTGAAGACGAGTATGCCGACATCGACTACGAACTCACGCAACTACTGAAAACGGCCACGACGGAGTGGATTCTGGTATCTAACGACGATGACATCACCTCGTACGACGATATCGATGCGGATACCAGCGTCTCTGCAGGTCCGTCCGGTACAGCAGTCATGGACTACTTTGTCGAAATCATGGAGCAACTCGACATCGAGTTCGACGAGACCCCAGTCGGCTTCGGTGACATGGGTTCTGCCCTCGAAGAGGGACGAATAGACATCGGACTCTCGGCGACCAACAACGCACCCACGGCCGATGAAGAGGAAGGGACCGATCTAATCACCCCGGGTTGGGTCCAGCAGCTACAAGGGTCGTCTGATGTCCATCCCCTCGAAATGGCGGAAGACCAGTTCGAAACTATTTCCGATGAGTTCACGACGTTCGCCATCGATCCGGACCTGGTAGAAGGGTACGACAGTACCCCGGACTCCATCCCGGGAATGGTCCAGACGACGTACCTCTGTGCACCTGCCGATGCGGACGGTGACCTGATTAAGACGATGATGGAAACGGCGTGGGACCAGCGCGACGACATGGGCACGTACCACGACTTCCTGACGTTCCACCAGTACGACGACCACTGGACGCGATTCAGTTTCGAGGGATACCCGTTCCACTCGGCCGCGGCCGATTTCTACGAAGATGTCGGAGCCTGGGACGACGACCTTGAGCGCGCATCGGAGTAGCGAAACTCCACCCACAATACAAAATATGACAATGATTATGAATACGGGAGAGGAGCCTGTATGAATTGGACTGATCGAAAGTCGCTCTACCGGTTCGGAGACGGCGTGATATGGGTTCTAGGGGTCATCATGTCGTTGCTCCTCATCTACTACGCGTTCTCA
The DNA here is from genome assembly GCF_054653435.1 of Halostagnicola bangensis. NCBI lineage: Archaea > Methanobacteriati > Methanobacteriota > Halobacteria > Halobacteriales > Natrialbaceae > Halostagnicola > Halostagnicola bangensis. Next base: position 120,229 of record NZ_BAAIGG010000003.1, read on the forward strand.
CTGTACGGGGTCCGTACACAACACGCCAATCTCATCCTCGGACTGAGCATGGCTATCTATTACATGCTTCAGTTTAGAGAGATCTACAGCGAAGAAGAGGCTTCGGCTGCGATCGACGAAGACAATGTGGCCGTACCGATTTTCAGATATATCCGTATCGAACGATACCTTCCACAGACCGACGCCGAGGTGAAGCATATCTGGTTAGCCGTCAGTCGGTCGTACAAGAAAATAAAACCGGCATTGTTTCTCACCCTCACGGCGCTCTCGCTAGCGACTGCCCTCTACATTCAGTTTCACTTCTCTCGACTCCTCACCGAGGCGCCCATCGCCGGAAATACCCAACTGGATTACCTCGTCGGTGCGATCGTCATTGTGCTCGTTACGGACGTCACGACGCGTGCTTTCGGGAAGATCATGGGTGCCGTCGTCGTTATCGGAATCCTCTTTGGTTTCTTAGGCCCGTATCTCCCGGGTCTGTTCTACCACGGCGGTCTCGGTTTGGAACAGATGATCAGAATCGCGGCGATCGGTCTCGGCGGCGTCTACGGGTTCATCCTCGAGATCGGCGCCACCTGGGTCGCGATATTCCTCCTGTTAGCAGGGTTCACAAAGTCCTACGGTATTCTCGATTATATCGTCGAAGTAAGCGAGGAAGTCAGTAAACTCACTCGAACCGGAATTGTCCATGTGGCCGTCGTCGCGAGTCTCGGTTTCGGCTCGATAACCGGTAGCGGTGCTGCGAACACTGCAACGACCGGGAACTTCACGATTCCCATGATGAAAAAGCAGGGCGTCGATAAGGCCTATGCTGGCGCAGTCGAAACGGTCGCGTCGATCGGCGGTCAACTTGTTCCCCCGATTATGGGCGTCGCTGCGTTCATTATGGCCGACCTCGTCGGCGTACCGTACCTCTCGATCGTACAGGCGGGACTGATTCCGGCCTTCCTGTTCTACTTCAGCATCGTCGTCGCCGTCCAACTCCTAATTTTCAAGCATGGCTGGACGTCGAACACGTCGGGCGATGTCGACTATCGTCTCTTTGTTCAGTCCGTCTGGTATATGATCCCGTTCGCTGTTCTCATCTATCTTCTCGCAGTGTTGCGGTTCAGCCCGCTAATTGCTGGCTACTACACTGTGCTATCACTGATAGGCGTCTTCTTCGTCAAAACGATCGTCGAAGACGGGAGAGACGGCGCGAAAGAGGCCACCGTCAGAACGGTAAACGGGCTCCGACAGGGTGCCGTCGACATGGCCGCACTGATCGCCGTACTCGGATCCATCGGGATTCTCATCGAAGTGCTAACGCAAACTGGATTCGCACAGCGTTTGAGTACGTTCATGGTCGGGCTCGCCGGCGGGAACCTACTCCTCCTGCTCGTTCTAGCGATGATCGTTAGCCTGCTGTTCGGTCTCGGAATGCCGGCACCGGCGGCGTATATCCTCACCGCGTCACTGGCAGCGACTGCGATGGTTGGCTTCGGTATCAGGGATATCACCGCCCACATGTTCGTGTTCTACTTCGCGCTGTACGCATCGTTTACACCACCTGTTGGTCCGTCGACGATCATCGCAGCGAAATTAGCGGAAGCGTCGTATCTCGAGACGGCGAAGCAGTCGATGCGACTCGCCTTCCCTGGGTTCCTGATCCCGTTCGTGTTCATCGCGAACGATTCGTTGATCTATTGGGAGTCCCCGGTTACCATACTTTTGCTACTGACGACCGTCGTCTGTGTCATCGGCCTCTGTATGAGCATGTTTGCGTTCGACGGCCGAAACCATCTCTCGGCGATCCACCGAATCGTATTCCTGGGGCTCTCGCTGCTCGGTATGTTCGGTACTCACCTTGGAGTGTTCAATACGTACCTGTACCAGGTTGCGGTCGCCAGCATGCTGGTGACGTTTATGGCCGTGAGTTATTTCATCTCACCGAGGATGGACACTTCCGGCCTAATAGCACGCTCCGACTAATTGGATTAGTTCTCCCGATTTACGAATCCTTTTCGCCGGAGTACCGACGAAAGCTTTTAGCCACTGATAGGGTAATAGTGTATGTGTATGATGAACACACACGGACTAGTTGTACGGAGAAAACATATTACGAAACGGACTGTAACAGGGATCGGACCATCCCGTTCACCTGAGTGGGGCTCAGGTGATCAGCGATGGAACTAGATCCCGACGAACGGGCCATGCTGAACGGTGAGGAAGGTCCCGCCAAACAGGTGGCGATGGATCTACTGATCAGGTACGCCGAAGCACTAGACGTCGACCGCCTCATCAATACGGACAACGTTGCTGGCGTTCCTGGAGCGGTCAACGAATTCCTCGAGAACTACTACGGCGGGGGAAGTACCAGTCACAACGAGATATTCTCGCGATACGATCTCGATAGCGATCGGGTCGTTGACGTCCCCGATACCGAGGCTGGTGCCACCCGACTGCAGGGGAAGGTCGAACCCAAACATTGGGACGAGCTGGGAACCGACCAGAAAAACGCCGAACTGGACCGTATAAGCGAGGAATTCGCCGCCGACCACGATGTTGAAGTTCTGAAGACGTGTACGCCGTACCACGCGGGAAACCTCCCGTCGTACGGGGAACACTGTGCGTGGATGGAGTCGTCGGCCGTCGTGTTCATCAACTCCGTCCTCGGTGCGCGGACGAACGTCGAGGGACGTGAAAGCACCAGTGCCGCGATGCTCACGGGTAAAATTCCCGACTGGGGGCTCCATCGCGATGAGAACAGGTACGGAACCCACCGGATAGAAGTCGACGTGCCGGTCGACGATATCATGAATTGGGGAATGCTAGGCTATTTCGTCGGTAAACACATTCAGGAAGACATCCCCGTTCTGGTCGGTGACTACGGGAGTCCAAGCCGGGTAGAGCACAAGCACTTCGGTGCCTCTGCGGCGACCTCCGGCGGGATCGAACTCTACCACGTCGTCGGCGAAACCCCGGAAGCCGAGACTGAGGCCAGTGCGTTCGGTCCCAACGAACCAGAGGATGTCTATCGCTACGACGAGGAGGCCTGCAGGGAGGTGTACGATGAACTCAATGCTGTCGGTGACGACCGCGACATCGACTTCGTGATGCTGGGCTGTCCGCACTACTCGATAGAACAGGTGCGGGAAGCCAGTCGTCTCCTGGAGGGGAGAGAGCTTGATGAAGACGTCGAGCTGTGGCTGTTCGCGTCTCGAAAGGTTCGGGATCAAGCCGAACAAGAAGGGCACGCGGACGTGATCCGTGCCGCTGGCGGGAAGATGATGACCGATACGTGTTCGTCGATGAGTCAGGCCATCCCGCCGGAGACCGACGTCGTTGCGCTCGATTCGGCCAAGCAAGTTCACTATCTTCCGGCCATCATGGACGTCGAGGCGTGGTTCGGCTCGACCGAAGACGTCATCGATGCGGCAATCTCCGGTTCCTGGGATGGTGAGCGGCCATGACCGACGAGACGATCGTTCTCAAGGGACGCCCCGTCGTCGACGGCTATATCGAGGCGGAGGCCATCGTCACCGACGAGACGATCTCCGGCTGGGGCGGCGTCGATCCGGCAGACGGGACGATTATCGAAATGCGCCACGAACTCCATGGCGAATCGTTCACGGACAAGGTGCTCGTGTTCCGGGGGGCGAAGGGGTCCTCGGGCTGGTCGTCGATCTTTCACACGACGCGGCTGGCCGATACCGCACCCGCTGCGATGGTCTACGAAGAAACGACCACGAAAGTGGCGCTCGGGGCTGTCGTCACGCGGGTGCCTGCCGTGACCGACCTAGACGAGGATCCGACAGAAGTAATCGACAGCGGCGATCTGGTGGCCGTCGACGGTGATGAGGGTATCGTAACGATCACGAAACGCGCTGACTCCGGCGACAGGGACGTATCAGAGTAACCGGCATATCCGATCACGAACCGAACACGATCATCAGGGGCTCTGGCCCCAAGCCAGGGTTCGTCAACGGATAGTGAAACACAACAGAGAAGACACTACAATGACAGAAGACATCCAGACGGATACGGTATCCAAGTCGGAACAGGACGACCGAACGCACATCGAAGCCGATATCTGTGTCCTCGGCGCGGGAATATCAGGCGTCTCGACCGCGTTAGAGGCTGCCAAGTCGGGTGCAGACGTCGTCTTGGCCGACGCTTCACAGTCGATCGGCGGTCAGGCGGTCGGCTCGATCATCGGGACGCTCATCGGACTCTACTCCCACGGTGACGACCCCTATCAGCTCACTCACGGTATCGCTGACGACCTCATCAAGGACTTGGAACCGGAGGGGTCGATTCAGCGGCTCAGTGCCCAGACTTCGGAACTTTCGACGGTCCTGTTCCAGTACGACGAAGTCGAACTCCAGCGGTGGATGGAACGAAAGTGCCAACAGCATGGCGTACGAACGCTGCTCGCTGCGATACTCACCGATGTGGAGTTCACCGACCGTCACGTGAACCATCTCGATTTCACGACGCGGTACGGTTCAGTCAGAGTCGAAGCGGACGGATTCATCGACGCCTCCGGCGATGGGAGCCTCTGTTGGGAGGCCGGACTCGAGCTACGCGAACCCAACGAACCGGTGTACGGCTCGCTGAACTTTCTCATCGAGGGGTACGACACCAATGCTGTTGGGGACTTCTCGATGGACGACGTTCACGATCGGCTCGAGGAGGTCGGCGAGGAGTACGGTCTCGTCCGGGAAGACGGCCACTTGATGCACTTTCCCGAGAAGGATTTCATGCTGGCTAACATCACCCATATCGAGACGCCACTGGACCCGCTTGGGTACGCTAATATGGTATTCGAGGGACGCCGACAGGCCGACAAGACAATCGAGTTCCTGCAAACGGAGTTTCCCGAAATCTTCGAGGGCGCGAGCGTTCGCCGCTACGGGAATCCCGGGATCCGCCAGACCCGTTGGATCAAGAGCCGTGAGCAACTGACGCTCGACGACCTCCAGGAGGGGTACCGGCCAGACGACGCCGTCGCACGCGGTTCGTGGTCGGTCGAACTCCACGACACCCCAGAAGACGTTCACTGGGAGCACTTCGAAGACGGCCACGTCTACTACATCCCGCTGTCCTGTATGATACCCGAGGGAGCGGACAACATCGTCACGGTCGGCCGCTGTGTCGATGCTGATACCGAAGCCCTCTCGGCGATCCGGATAATGGGTATCTGTATCGCGATGGGAGCTGCCGCTGCACACAGTCTCGATCTGGCAGGTTCGGACCCGGTCTACGAGATCGACATGGACGACCTCCAAGAGCGATTGTACGACAACCTCGAGCGAACCGACTAATCACCGATTGCACTCTGTTATCCGGTTTCGGTGCAGAAACGGAGCAATCGAAACTCGGTCGGAGCGAACACCGAGTGCGACGACCCTCGCTACTTGCACCCTAGCTAGCCCGGCTGGCGTCGGGCGAACGCTATCGCTCGAACTAGTATCAGTATCTCATGGTTGTGCATCCACAGGGAATGACGCGATTGATACCGATATAATCGGATTCGATCCGATCCGCGATCACTCGCAATAGTCCTCGAGCGCTCAGGCGGTTTCCGCGTGCGGATCGTGCTCGCTCGGTCGATAACGGAGCCGAATCGACCCTGGCAGTGCTACCCATAAAACTCAAGCAAGTAGAGGCGTAAGGATCTCACGATGGCTAAACAGACTGCTCGACCAGACGGACCCGAAATATCAGTCGACGGTGACTGGAACGCGCTCTTTATCGACGGCGAATGGCGCCCCGTCGAGGAACGGGAGCGGGTTGCCGTGGAAAATCCGGCGACGAGAGAGACGATCGCTCAGGTTCCGTTAGGTGAGGTCGAAGACATCGACGACGCATACGACGCGGCAGTCGGCGCACAGCAAGCGTGGGCCGAAACAACGCCCGACGAGCGTGCGAAGGTCGTTCGGACGGTCGCACAACTGCTAGAAACCCACGCCGAGGAGATCCGCGAAATCCTCGCAGTCGAGGCGGGAAGCGCCCCGCCCAAGCTCGACATCGAGCACGGCGGTGCCGTGACGTTCGTCCACGATGCGGCGTCGTTCGCGTTCCGCATGTCCGGCCGCCACAACCAGTCGAAGATTCCGGGGAAGGAAAACATCATCCAGCGCGACCCGGCCGGCGTCGTTAGCGTCATCAGCCCGTGGAACGTGCCGCTGAAACTCGCGATCCGTGCCGTCGCTCCCGCCATCGCCCTCGGGAACAGCGTCGTTCTCAAGCCGCCGACCGAGACGCCGATTTCCGGCGGACTCGTCATCGCTCGGCTATTCGAAATGGCCGGATTGCCCGACGGAGTCATAAACGTCGTTCCCGGCCACGGCACCGTCGCGGGCGACCGGACGGCGTCCCATCCCGACAGCGACGTCGTCGCCTTCACCGGCTCGACCGGAGCCGGCCGACTCGTCGGGGAAAACGCCGTGAACCACTTCGCGCTCCCGGCGCTAGAACTCGGCGGGAACAACCCGCACGTCGTCCTCGAGGATGCCGACCTCGACGCCGCAATCGACGCCGGGACGTTCGGTTCGTTCTGGCACCAGGGGCAGGTCTGCATTTCGATCAACCGCCATCTCGTCCACGAGTCGCTCTACGACGAGTACGCCGAACGACTCGCGAACCGCGCGGCCGAACTCCCGATCGGCGATCCGACCGACGAGGAGACGGTTATCGGACCGATCATCAACGAGGAACAGCGCGACGAGATAGTCGAATACATCGAGCAAACGATCGACGAAGGCGCGACGCTCAAGGCCGGCGGCGACTACGACGATCTGTTCGTCGAACCGACCGTCCTCACCGGCGTCGAAAACGACATGGCTGCCGCCTGTAACGAGCACTTCGGACCCGTCGCGCCGATCATCCCGTTCAGTACTGACGAGGAAGCGATCGAAATCGCGAACGCGACCGAATACGGACTGGCAGGCTCGGTCCATTCGGCGGACCGCGGTCGCGCTCGCGACGTCGGGGACCAGATCGAGGTGGGAATGATGCACGTCAACGACCAGCCGGTCAACGCGGAGCCGCACACGCCGTTCGGCGGCAAGAAGGACTCCGGTATGGGTCGGTACAACGGTGACTGGATCATCGACGAATTCACCGAAGTGAAGTGGACGTCGGTCCAGCGCGAGTCGCGCGATTACCTGTTCTAAGAGCCCCGAAGCGATTCCGAAATATTCGGTGGAAGACTCTCCGAGGATCGATACGCCACTTCCATCGCGATAACCCCATCCGCTTTGCAGTAGTACTAAATATCGCTAATACGACTGTTACCGCATGGCAGTGAACGCCGCGATAGTCGGTCCTGGAAACATTGGCACTGACCTCATGTACAAGATCCTCGGTCGGAGCGATTCGATCGATCTACAGCGGATGATCGGGATTTTTCCGGTGGACGAGTCCGAGGGGCTTCAGGCCGCCGTCGACGAAGGGATCGACGTGGGAACGAACGGAATCGACAGCGTCCGAGAACACGCCGACGAATTCGACGTCGTCTTCGAGGCCACGAGCGCGACGGTTCACGAACAGCAGGCGCCAGTATACGAGGAACTCGGCCTGTTCGCGATCGATCTCACCCCCGCGGCAGTCGGTCCGTACACGGTCCCTGCCGTCAACATTGACAATGTTACGAACAGCGGGAACAACATCAACATGGTCACCTGCGGCGGACAGGCGACGATCCCGCTCGTCCACGCGGTGAACCGAGTCGCCGACGTCGAGTACGCGGAGATGATATCCACGATCTCTTCGGAAAGCGCTGGCCCCGGAACCCGCCAGAACATCGACGAATTTACCCAGACCACCGCCGCCGGCATCGAGGAAGTCGGCGGCGCCGACGAGGGGAAAGCGATCATCATCCTCAATCCCGCCGAACCGCCGATACTAATGCGAAACACGGTGTACACGAAAGTTCCGGATACGACCGACGTAGACGACGTCCGCGACTCTGTAGCCGAGATCGAGAGCGAAATTCAGTCGTATGTCCCCGGATACGAGGTGACCCTCGAGCCGAGCGTCAAAGACCAGGACGACGTCGGCTTCGACCTCGGCGATTCAATCGTCATCACGACGATGCTCGAAGTAGAGGGAGAGGGGCAGTACTTACCGCCGTACGCCGGAAACCTCGATATTATGACCAGCGCCGCGCTCGGTGCGGCAGAACGGATCGCGGAGCACTCCGCCGAGGCGCGGACCGTCGGGGGTGATGCCGATGACTGAACGCGACGTTCGACTCGTCGACATGACGCTTCGGGATGGCATGCACGCCGTCGACCACCAGTTCACGCCGGAGCAGATGGCGGACATCGCGAGCGCCCTCAACGACTCGCGGATGGACGTCGTCGAAGTCTCCCACGGCGACGGCATGGGCGGCTCGTCGATCAATTACGGATTTTCGGCGGCGGACACTTCGGAGTACCTCGAGGCGGTCGTCCCCGAACTAACGGATACCGAGCTTTCGGTGTTGATGCTACCCGGGATCGGAACCGTCGAAGAGATCGACCTCGCGGTCGACCGGGGTGCCGACATCTGCCGCATCGCAACGCACGTGACGGAGGCGGACGTCTCCGCCGAACACTTCGAATTCGTCACGGACCGTGGTCTCGAGGCGAACGGACTCCTGATGCTTTCGCACATGGAGCCGCCGGAGAAGGTGTTAGAACAGGCCCGACTCATGGAGGAGTACGGCGCGGACGCGGTCTACGTGATGGACTCGGCGGGTGCGATGCTTCCCGAAGACGTTCGCGAGCGGGTTGGACTGCTCGCCGACGAGCTATCGATCGACGTCGGATTCCACGCGCACAACAACCTCGGCCTCGGGATCGGGAACACGCTCGCCGGCATCGAAGCCGGAGCGACGACGGTGGACGGCTGTCTTCGCGGGCTGGGTGCCGGTTCCGGGAACGCACAGATGGAAGTACTCGTCGGCACGCTCGAGAAAGCCGGATACGACGTGACGCCCGAGTTCTTCAACGTGATGGACGCCGCTGAGGACGTCCTGGTCCCGATGTTGACCGAGGAGACGATGCCTGAACTCGACAACGACTCGCTCGTCCTGGGCTACGCGGGCGTCTACTCGTCGTTCTTGCGACACACCCGTCGTGTCGGCGAGAAATTCGATCTCGACCCTCGAGAGATCCTCGTCGAATTGGGCGAGATGGGCGTCGTCGGCGGTCAGGAGGACATGATCACCGATATCGCCGCGAGCATCGCGGAGGAGCGGGCGGACGAAGCCGAGGCCGACGACTAACGGACTCTCGAGTGGTCCCGTATCGTTTTGCTAACCGATCGGAGAAGCGTCGCGAACCGCCGGTCGTCAGTCGAACTCCTGAACCAGTTCGATGCCGTACCCGTCCGGATCCTCGATGAACGCGACTCGAGCGTTCGCGCCGTCAGAGGTGAGCGGGCCCCGCCGAACCCGACAGCCCGTTTCCTCGACGAGTCGCTCGACCTCGGCGTCGGTATCGTCGACTTCGATCGCCACGTGGTCGAACCCGTCCGACGACGGCTCGCGATCCGGATGGGACTTGAACTGGATCTCGGTGTCGGAATCGCCGGCGACGAACACGTTTCGAGCGCCCTCGCCGCTCTCGAATTCGCGCGTCTTCTCGAGGCCGAGCGAATCGACGTAAAACGACAGCGTTTCGTCGATGTCCGATACCCAAAGCGCACTGTGTATGACGTCCATAGGAACCGATGAACAGCGAAAAGCATAAAATCGTCGGAACAGCGCCTGAGTCGAGTTGCGGTCGGAGGGACGCGTCGACGGAGCACGAGACGGAAGAGCCGGAACGGACTCGTCGCGTGGACGTGAGGTTTATATGATGCGTATTCGTTACTAGTGATGTATCATCGGTAGCACAACCCGGGCACTGTCCGAGAACGGGTTCGACGACCGCTCACACACTTCCAACGATGAAAATCGACGCATTCACCCACGCGCTGACGGAACGGTTCTACGAAACGTTGCTCGAGGAGTACGAATTCCAGGGTCTCAGCGGCTCGCCGTCGTTTCTGTGGGATCTCGATCAGCGCCTCGAGGATATGGACGAGTTCGGCATCGACAAGCAGGTGATCACGATCGCCCTGCCACCGATCTGGCAGGGGATGGGCGACGAAACGGCGCTGGAACTAACGAAATTAGCGAACGACGAGATCAAACGTATCGCCGATCAGCACCCCGATCGGTTCGTTCCGGTCGGCACGATTCCGAAGGTCAACGACGGGTTCATCGACGAGTTCGACCGGTGCGTCAACGATCTCGACATGGCCGGCATTCAGATCTTTTCGAACATCGACGGCAAGCCGCTGGATCGACCGGAGTTCGATCCGCTCTTCGCCAAGGCCGACGCCGAAAACGCGCCCCTGTGGATCCACCCACAACTGTTCGAGTGGTACGACTGGGCGAGCGAGTACATGGATCACCGACTCTTCGGCTGGCCGTTCGACACCACGCTCGCGCTCTCGCGGCTCGTGTTCGGCGGCGTCGTCCAGAAGTACGATCTCGACATTGTGTCCCATCACGGCGGCGGCATGATTCCCTATTTCAGCGGGCGCATCGACGGGTTCTACGAGACCCGCATGCAGTATCCGGACAATTACGCCGATACTGACCTTCCCGACCTAGAGCAACCGGTGAGCGACTACTTCGGCGAGTTTTACGCCGACAGCTGTCTCGGGAACTCCGTCTCGGCCCATGAATGCGCGTACGACCTCTTCGGGGACACGTTCATCTACGGCACCGACTACCCATTCGGACCCAGTCGAGGACGCGCAGGCATCGAAAACGGACTCGACGCCATCGAGGAGATGGATATCGACGAATCGGAACGAGAGCAGATCTACTCCCAAAACCTCCTCGAGTTGATCGAGTAGCGCGTCCGACGGCGGCCAGTTGCGGATTTTGTCGTCGATATCGAAGTACTCGGTCGTCCGATGTCCGGTTCGAGAGCAAGCGGTCGGAGGAAAATACCTATATATCTGTCTTACGAACAGTTTTAGCAAGCCGCCAACGGTGGTTTGTGTCAACAGGAGACACAGGAACGCGGCTATCACTAGCTGGTGATATGAATGATGAAGTCACAAATCGCAAAACTCGGCCACGTCGCGATACACACGCCCGACCTCGAGGAATCGCTCTGGTTCTTCAACGAGGTTCTCGGGCTTCAAATAGTCGAACAGACCAACGATACCGCCTATCTCCGCGGCCAACGAGACTGGGAACATCACACGCTAAGCATCACCGAATCGGGACAGAAAGGAGTCGATCACATCGCGTTTCGGACGTCTAGTGCCGACGCGTTGAGCGAACTCGCCGACCAATTCGAAACAAACGGCACTGACGTTACCTATCTCGACGCGGGAGTCGAATCGGGACAGGGAGAGGCAATTCGAATCGAGAAATTCGGCCATCCCTACGAGTTCTATTACGACGTCGAAAAGCCTCGAGCCCCCGAAGACCAACGGTCGGGGCTCAAGAATCGCAACTACACCGAAGCCGTTGCGAATCGAATCGCGCCGCGGCGCATCGATCACGTTCACGTCCAGGACCCGACCGAAACGGCCACGGACCACGCAGTCTGGTTGGAGGACGAACTCGGATTCCGACTGAACGAGCGGTATCGAGCGGAAGACGACGAACTCTGGGGCTGGTGGCTCGCGGTAACGCCGCTGCCACACGATATTGCGATCCACCGGGAGCCGCCGGGAACGACCGAAGGGTTCCATCACCTCTCCTATCACCTCGATAGCCTCAACGAACTCTGGAGCGCCGCCGACATCCTGAGCGAACACGGCATCGAACCGGATGGCGGTCCGGGCCGTCACGCGATCACGCGTGCTGACTTCTTGTACGTCTCAGATCCCGCAAGCGAGTTCCGTATCGAACTGTTCGCCGGCCCCGGATACCTCAACTTCGAACCCGATTGGGAGCCGATCGAATGGACGGAAGAAGACATCGGTGGCGAGACCAACCACCAGTGGGTCGGCCAAGGACCTGCATGGGACGGCCTCGAGTACGTTAATTGAGCGCGATCACCAGCTCCGATACGCCGTTCGACTTCAAGACAACGTATCGGAGTGGAGTCCGAGTCGATTCGACCATTTCGGATTTCGCTCGCCGTACATCGTTGTCCATCCGTTGAAACGGACTATCGATGCGGGAGAGGCGGAACACTAAATAAGCAATCAACGAAAGAACAAACCGGATGACTCTTAGCGAAAACGAAACGACCGAGTTCGCGGAATCGCTTTACGAGGCACAGAAGACGAGTTCGCCGATTCCACCGCTTACGGACGAGAAGGAAATTTCGGTGGACGAAGCCTACGAGATACAATCAGGGGTCATCGACCGCATTTGCGGCGATGACGGGCGGATAACCGGCCACAAGCTGGGCCTCGTAAGCGAGGCGAAACAAGAACAGCTCGGGATTCAAGAGCCGATATTCGGCTCCGTGACCGAAGAAACCGTACTCGACGGGGCGACGATACCGACCGACTCGCTGATCTCCCCCCGGCTCGAGGCCGAAATCGGCCTTATCCTCGACGAGGACATCTCCGCGCCGGTGACCCCGACCGATATCCTCACGTCCACGCGCGCCGTCGTTCCGGTCGTCGAGATCCTCGAGAGCCGGTTCCAGGGGTGGACTATCCCCTCGGCCCAAGACGTCATCGCCGACAACACGTCGGCCGGCCGCGTCTTCGTCGGCGAAACGCTTCGTGGCGTGACCGACGTCGACCTCGCGATGGAAAGCGTCGTCATATCGGTCAACGGGGAACTCGAGGCGACGGGAGTCGGCGCGGATATCATGGGACACCCCGCTCGAGCGGTCGCGTGGCTCGGAAACAGACTCGACGAACTCGACGAAGGGCTAAAAGCGGGCGAGTTGATCCTCACCGGCGGCATCAACGCCGCGATCGACATCGAACCGGGCGACGTGTATCACATCAAGTTCGCGAACATCGGAGAGATTACGCTCACCGCCGAGTGAACACCGATTTGTCCGCTGTTCTCATGTGACAATAATTCGATTTTTGTCCACTCTCATCAGCCACAGTGAGTCTCAGTGAGACGGCGGAAACGCTCCCTCGAAGACGGCCGAAACACCGTTTTTACTCGACGGTCGCAGTAACCGTCCCGATCGAAGCGAATTCGGCCGTGAACACGTCTCCGGATTCGATATCGACCGCGGGTGTTACCGAACCGCTCAAAATAAACTGCCCGGCCTCGAGCGTCTCGTCTAAATCGTCGAGCGTGTTCGCGAGCCACGCGACCGCTCGCGCGGGATGATCGAGAACCGCTGCGCCGACACCCGAGGCCTCGAGCTCGCCGTTGCGATAGAGCTTCAGACCCTCCAGGGAGAGGTCGATCCCGTCGACGGCACTTCGGGTCTCGCCGGTGAGATACAACGCAGACGACGCGTTGTCCGCGATGGTATCCTGAATTCGGATATCCCAGTCGCGAACACGACTGTCGATCACTTCGAGAACCGGGACGACGAACTCGGTCGCGGCCAGGACGTCGAGGGACGACACCGGCGGCTCGAGATCCTCTCCGATCATGAATCCGATCTCGGGTTCGATGCGCGGTTCGATGAGTTCGTCGCCGGGAACTTTTCGCCCGTCGATAAACATCGTGTCCAGCAACCGACCGAAATCGGGTTCGGGAACGCCGAGTTGGTCGCGGATCGCCGTGCTCGTGAGCCCGATCTTGTGACCGACGAGAGACGCGCCGTCCTGCAGACGACGGTCGACGAGGTTCGACTGGATGGCGTAGGCATCCTCGGTCGTCATGTCGTGTGCTTCGGTGAGCCTGTCGATGGGGTCGTTCGTTTGCAGTGCCTCGTAGAGCGATTCCGCGAGCCGATTGCGGGTCTCGTCGTCAAGCATACGTATACAAGAAGCGGTCACCAGCAAATAGATTGGGATACGAAGCGAGACGAACGCCGCATCGTCCGTGTCGATGCGAGTCGGGAAACGGAGAACACTGCTCCGGCGGAATTGCCTCAATCTCCGCGTTCGAACGCGATGCTCGTTAATCGCTATCGGCTCGACCTTGTCCTATCTGGATCTGCCACAATGCTCGGTAGAGCGTCTGAAGCGTACACTCACACCGGTCGGCGACCGATCGACACACCCGTAGGTATCGGTCGTAATCAGCTGACGACGGCCGTGACGGATACTGCTTCGAGAATTCGCCACACCGTCGCAACGACTCCCACTCGGTTTCGCTCAGTACCAGGTAGGTTTTCGGGTCGAGAAACTGTAAGAACGCGGTCGCAACCGAAACGTCGACGCCTGTAAGGTCCGTGAGGCACTCGAGTTTCGCTCCCGTCGTCTCGCGCTGCAACGCGCCGTCGATCGCTCGGCGGATATCGTCGAACTCGTTGTCGCTGAAGGCGTCTTCGGCTTCGCGTCGTTCGGCATCGGGATAATCACCCAAAAACCGTCGATAGTACCACTGCACGATCCACTCTACGTCGCGCCGACCGTACGAACCGCTTTCCAGCGTTGAGGGAAGCATCTCGAGGTGGTCCGCCTCGACCCCGGAAAGGGGTTGAGTATCGGGGTACGCTTCAACGAGGCGACCGACAGATTCCGCTGAGAGATCCATCGTAACGGAGGGTACGTGTGCCAAGAGCGTGAATGTTGCCCTTGGTAACTGACACCTGCAGGCGGGCGTACGGATCGGTCACAAAAACGATAGACAGCCCGGCGAACCGAATCGCGATGAGAGAAAGGTTCATACCCGTGGGAAGCGTTAGTATACCATATCATGACCCACAATCAAGCAGGTGATCACGATGTCGACGGATGAGACAGAATCTCCCACCAAAACGATCTGTCCGTACTGCGGCGTCGGATGCGGAATTCAGGTCAAACAGGGCGAAGAACCCGACGACGTTCGGTTCATGCCCTGGGGGGACGCGCCGGTCAACGAAGGGCGCATCTGCATCAAAGGCGGTGCGGCGACAGAAGTCATTGCCCACAAGGATCGATTGACCGAGCCGCTGATCAAGGAGGACGGGGAGTTCCGCGAGGCGACCTGGGAGGAGTGCTACGAGTACATTGTAAGCGAACTCGAGCGAATCCGATCGGAGTACGAGCCCGACGCGATGGGCTTTTTCGGCTCCTCGAAGACGATGAACGAGGAGAACTACCTCCTTCAAAAGCTGGCTCGGCGCTACGGAACCAACAACGTCGACAACTGCACGCGCATGTGTCACGCGTCGACGGTGTGGGCACTCCGGACGAGTCTGGGTGCCGGCGCGATGACGAACAGCATGCGGGATCTTCGAGACGAAACGGATGTCTTCTGGATACAAGGGGCGAACCCCGGAGAGCAACATCCGATCGCCAACAGTCAATACTTCCGGCAGGCGATGCTCGACGGTGCGACGGTCATTCAGGTCGATCCCCACGCGAACAAGACGACCCAGTCGTTCCAGATCGACGAGACGGAACGGCACATGCACCTCCAGTTGAACCCCGGAACCGATATTCCGCTGTTGAACGTCGTCATCAAGACAGCCCTCGAGAACGACTGGATCGACGAGGAGTTCATCGCGGAGCGAACCGAGGGATTCGACGACCTCAAAACGACGCTCGAAGACTTCGACAAGGAAGCGGCCGCCGAGGAGTGTGGCGTCCCGCTCGAGGACATCGAACTGGCCGCAGAAAAGTACGCCACGGCCGACAACGCGGCGATCTTCACCGGGATGGGGATGAGCCAGCATCGGTGCGGTGTCGACAACGTCCAAAATGAGATCAACCTGGCATTGATCACGGGCAACCTCGGTCGGCCCGGAACGGGCGTCAATCCGTTGCGCGGACAGAACAACGTGCAAGGAACCTGTGACGTCGGAGCGATGCCTAACGTCCTGCCCGGCTATCAGCTGGTCGATGACGACGAGGCCCGCAAATCGGTCGAGGACGTCTGGGGCTTCGAGGTCCCGCCCGAGCCGGGCTTGACGAACGTCGAAATCTCACACGAGTTCGGGGATTCGATCAAAGGAGTCTACGTCATGGGCGAAAACCCGGTCATGAGCGAACCCGACGCGAACCGGGTCGCCGAACGAATCCAGGAACTCGAGTTCATGGTCGTCCAGGACATATTCATGACCGAAACGGCAGAGTACGCGGATGTCATCCTCCCGGCGACCTCGTGGGCCGAACGAGGGGGGACCGTCACCAACACCGACCGCCGCGTCCAGCGCATGCGCGGAATCGACAAAGTCCACGAAAACACCCGCCACGACCTGGACATCCTCTCGGAAGTCGGTGTTCGTCTGTTCGGCGCCGACGGGTTTGACTTCGACGACCCCGAAGTGGTCTTCGAAGAGCTACGCCAGGTTTGTCCGAGTTACCACGGGATGACCTACGACCTGCTCGGCGAAGAGGGGCTTCACTGGCCCTGCTACGAACTGGGCGACGAAGGCGATCCGTTCCTCTACGAGGAGGAGTTCGACACGGAAAGCGGATTGGGTCACATCGAGGGTGTTAGTCACACGCCGCCAGCCGAAACGCCCGACGACGAGTACCCGCTCGTCTTGACGACTGCTCGCCTCGAGGAACACTACAACACGGGTACGATGAGCCGTCGGTCGCCGACGCTCAACAGACAGACGCCCGAAAACTTCGTCGATATCCACCCGAACGACGCCGAACGGTACGGGATCGAAACGGGCGAGGAAGTCACGCTCAGATCTCGACGGGGTGAAATTACCGTCGAGGCGCAGGTCACCGAAGATATCAAGGAAGGCGTCGTCTGGACGACGCCCCACTTCGCGGCCGCCTCCGCGAACAAACTCACGAACGACGTCCTTGACGAGCGAGCCAAAATCCCCGAGTACAAGGCCGCGGCGACTGATATCGAGGTCACGCTCGAGAAAGACAGCCCCGAAACACCGGCCGACGATTAACGGGGTACTTCGGTTCGCGTGCAACCAGTTGATCGAGTCGGCAAGTCGTGGGAAACCGATTACGTAACCGTCGTCTACTCAGTTCCGGGAGTATAACCAATAGTTGACAATTAGAAGGACGCCCGCTCGCTCACGATTGTCCTCGAGACGAATCAAACAACGCGGGAATCGGGATACGCCGGTCACGGGCCGCCTTGGCTGATCTGGCCGCGATTCGGTACGTCCTCAGTTGTATTTCACGGTATCCAATCCCCTGATCTCGCCGATCCACTGCCGGTCGTCTAAGTCGCCTTCCTGCCAGGCGATCGGCTCCCAGTTCGGATCGAACACCAGGTATCCGCGGACGTTGAATTCTACTCGGTGGCCGCTCGAGTCGTCTCTGACGTAGAGGAATTTTCCCCTCGAGATCGAATGCTGGCCGAGTCCGTCGATCGGGTACCCGCGTTCGTTCATCGTATCCGCCGCATTGAACAGATCTTCCGCGCTCTCGGACGTGAATGCGATGTGATGTAACCCCGGACAATCGTCGTCGCTCTCGCCCTGAATAACCGCGGCCTCGATTTTGTTCTTTGACGCGCTCAAAAAGGTCCCCCAGCGAGAGCCGTCCTTCTGATCATAGTACTCCATCACCGATAGTCCGAGCGTTTCCTGCATCCACTCGGCGGCTTCGAACGCGTCCGTATCCCAGATCTGAACGTGGTCGACGCGAAGCGGAGCGATCGAACTCGTTTCAGCCGAGATGTACGATTTGTTTTTCAGCTTCGACCGCCGCTCCTTCGGCGGATCGGGTTTTTCCATCTCGTGGTAGATTTCGAACTCGTGGCCGTGTGGAACCTGAAAGCGAATCGCCTCCCCTTGACCGCGCTCTTCGCCGGCTTCCACTCGCGCCACGTCGATACCCTGATCGCGGAGTCGCTCCGCAAACCCATCGATGCTTTGTTGATCTTCCGTTTGCCAGCCGATGTGATCAACGCCAGCGGAACCGGACTCCCGAAGACGCAGCGAATGGTGATCGAACTCTTCGACGGCGCGGAGATACGCCGTGTCACCTTCTCGTTCTACCTCCTCGAGGCCGACCGAATCCCGGTAAAACCGAAGCGACGCTTCGAGATCGGGTACATCGAGTGCGACGTGACCGAGACGGGACAGTTCCGGAGACATGGATAGCGAGACGTGAGCCACCCTATTAATTCATTCGATATAGTAGGTGTTCGGTTGAAACACGGATCTTCGGATAGCACGAACGACCTTCGACGGGCGACAAATCGACGTTCTGTACCGTGGACCGATCCGCAACCGAACGAAGATCCCTTTTCCGGATACGCGACCGGTGCGTCGGGACTGGCTCGAGAGATTGTATCCGATTTAATCGGATGTACGAGACGGCCGTGCGGTGTTTCTACACGCTAGTCTACAACCGTCTCTCGACGCATTACGGAATCTAAAGTATACTCGTAACTCAATAGTATTAATTAAATATGTGATTATAGGAAAATAGCACCGATATATGCGGAGAGATTTCACCGATTCGATCCGATTCAGACCGAATCGAGAGTGGTAGCTTGTACAAGGCCATGATTTTCCGTGTTTTCATCTCCCAACTACACCAATATTTACAATCGTACAATGTAATTCAGTGAAGGGTGAAACCATCCACGAGGCATGATTTCCGATTATCTCGGAAGTAGTACTTTGGCGACGGCTTCGGGTCGTTTCCACGACGGCTTCCGTCTCCAGCACCGTCAAGACGAGAGTAGCCGTTCTCCGTCTCACCGAGCCCCGGCCTATTCCCCGAACTGGTAATTAATCGTCACAGTTTCCTCCATCTCCTGTAACTTTCGCAATAATTCTTGCTGATATTGTTCGTCCTGAATACGCCCGGTTGGCACGACGATACCAAACGAACCCAGTACTTGATCGTCGATAAGAATCGGAACCGAAGCCATCCCCATGCCGATAACTTGCTCGTTCCAGTCGACGGCGTACCCGTTATCCCTAATTTCAGCTAATTCATCTTTCAGCCGATCGACGTCCGTTATCGTATGCTCCGTTCGCTGTTCGAGACCGCGTTCGGCGATAATCTCGTCCACTCGTTCATCCGGTAAATGGGCTAGTATAGCTTTCCCCGTGGCGAGCGTGTGAAGCGGCGTCGCAGCTCCCGGATGCGTCCCGAGACTCAACGCCTGTTTCCCTTCCTCCTGGTGAAAGACCACCGCGATTCCGTTGTTCTCGATCGTCAATCCGACCAACTCGTTCGTCTCAGCGGCGATTCGCTTCATCTCCGGTTTCGCAACCTGAAAAAGGCGGTTGCGGTGTTTCATCTTCCCCCCGATCGTAAGGAAATACGAACTCAAGAAATACGTTCCATTTTCGCGCGTAACGTACTTCGTATCACTCAGCGATCGCAAGTAATCGTAGACGGTACTGTCCGGAAGGTCCATTCGGTTAGCCAACTCGGTGGGTCCGGCGCCGTCTAACTCCCACAGGAGCTCGAGTATTTCGAACGCCCGGTGAATCGTTGTGAGTGAGCTTGTCTCGCGTGTCATGCAAGAACATTGGACCGGATGCGTCTTGTAATTTCCGATCTATTCGGAAACAGTCGTCGGTGAACGATAGGGGACTCCGCAACGAACGAGGCCAGGCTAAACTGCATTGAACACAACTATTAACACGTTGGAGACTATGTTAGTATTCGAGGGGTAGAGTACCTCATCACTTCCCTAGCCCTGGGAGGTCATCAGCCATTTGAGAGTCTACCCCTCCGTAGCTCATATTCGGTGAGACTCATAGCTCACCCCGGTGGCCCACATTCTTTGATCGGACCGATAGAAAGATGGACAACTGCGTGTCGCATCTTCTGGGACCGGAATGTATATTGGAGTGTACCATCCAATGGGAAGTACACTATGGACCAGATAAACGATTTCCGCAGAACGATCGAGAATAATGGATCCGTACTCGGGGCCAGATCCTCGACGTTCTCACCCGCCGTGATAGAGATCTACGGAGAACTGGGACTCGACTTCGTCTGGCTGGACTTCGAGCACATGGGACCCAGCCCGTACGATAGCACGATGTTCGAAGAGTTAACGCGCGCCGCCGATGTCGGCGGAATCGAGTTGTTCGTGCGACTTCCCTCCGCAGATCCATCGCTCGTTCGAAAAGTCCTCGATACGGGAGTTCGAAATATCCTCATTCCCCGGATCGACGACGCCGAAGAGGTGCACAAAGCCGTAAAGGCGTCTCGCTTCGTTTACGAAAACGAGCCCGGCGAGCGCGGAATGGCCAGCGGGAGAGCGCGAACATGGGGTCTTTCGGAGGACTACGTCTCGACCGAAGACGACGAGGTGTGCGTCGGAGTGATGATCGAAAAGACGACGGCGGTCGACAATTTGGACGAAATATTGTCCGTTCCCGAACTCGGGTTCGTATTCGTCGGTCCGTCCGATCTCTCGGTACAAATGGGCCATCCGACGAACAAAAATCACCCGGATGTCACCGCACAGATTGCAGAAATTGAGGACGCCTGCAAATCGGCGGACGTTCCGATGGGATGTATCGCGAACAGCCCCGACAAGATCGAATCCGTCGTGGAAGACGGCTATCAGATCGTCCGTATGGGTGGCGACCTTTCGGCGATCCAGGATACCTTGGCGGAACGACTGAGCGAAATCGGAGAACTGTAACCGCGGCTCGATCAGATCTTCCTCGACGAACAGCGGTTTGAACCTCTCAAAACGTTTCGCTCGAAACTTTTGGACGCTTCTGCACTCGTTATTTTTTCGCCGTCGCGATATACCGCTCGGAGAGACGCTCTCCGTCCATTATTCGCGTCACGTTCGACGCGAGCTGATCGATATTCTCGGAGCGAGCCTCGGTCGTCATCGCGGCCACGTGGGGCGTTGTGACGACGGTATCCAACTCGAGAAGCTCCGAATCGGAACCGAGCGGTTCCGTCAAAAACACGTCTAACCCCGCTCCTGCGATCGAATTCGAGGAAAGGGCGTCTAGTAACGCGTCTTCTCGAACGAGGGGTCCGCGGCCTGTATTGATGAGGATTGCGGAGGAATCCATAATGGACAGCTCCCGTTGATCGATGATGTGGCGCGTTTCATCGGTTAGCTCGGCTGTGAGTATAACGACGTCGCTCTCCTTGAGAAGAGTGCCCAACGACGCCTCCTCGCCGCCGACCAGTTCGGTGTCGATGCTCGGGACATACGGATCGGACGCGAGGATTTCGACGTCGAACCCCGAGAGGAGCGTGCCCACTCGTTTACCAACGTCTCCGAATCCGACGATACCGACCGTCGATCCCGAGAGAGTCGACCCGAGCGGGTACTCGTCTCGCCACCGATCCGTCGCGATCAACTCCCGTGCCGCCGTGAGTCGACGGAGCGTCGCCAACGTGAGACAAAGCGTGTGTTCTGCCACCGAGAGGGCGTTGTGCCCCGGCGTGTGCGTGACCGAAATGTCGTTGTCTTCGGCTGCCTCGAGATCGATCGAATCGATCCCGGTTCCGAGTTTGCCGATAACCTCGAGTTGTGACGTCTGTTCGATCAGTTCCGGCGAAAAAGGGATGCGGGAAGTAACGAGCGCAACGTCATAGCCAGCGATCTGTCGCGCGTATTCGTCGTTGTCTATCCCGACGGTGGTCTCCCACGAATCAGGCAATTGAGTGAGAAGCCGCGAAGTCGGAGTGATGTCTTGGTCGATGATTACCTGAACCATGTCACGAGTCGTCTTCGCAGGCACTTGATTGTACCGATCAGCCGTATAACGCGTCCGTACGGGTTCTTCTGGGCTTGGGGAATACTCGAGGAGGATCGCGCACAAAGCGGAAACGTCGTCGGTATCGTACCCGTGGATACGCCCGACCGGTGCCGTCGCTCGCCGAATCGTTCCGTCACTCGCCGAATCGGTATGCTGATCCGCGCTGAAAAGGCGACGGAGATCCAGCTGAACAGGAGGGTCTATGGCGGTAGATTTTTGGTCCAGAACGTATTCTATGCAGACGACCGCAAGTAACAGCGGCAGTGTTAGAGATGGATACGAAACTAACCGAAATAACAGTCGTCGGTGACGACGACACTGGCCTTTTAGCACGAATCACGTCCCTCCTGTTCGAGAACAATATCAACATCGAAGATCTCGATCAAGAGGTGAAAGACGACGTGTTTCGGATGACGATGCGCGTCGACACATCCGAAATGGACTGCTCGGAAAACGAGCTCGAGGACGACTTAGCAACGCTGTGTGAGGAGTTAGACGTCGATGTACGGGTTCGGTTCACGGACGGCGACGAGTGTGAATCGGTCGCGGTGCTCGTGACGAAAGAGAGTCACTGTCTCCAGGCCCTGCTCGAGGAGGCAGAAAGCGGAGAGCTCGGTGCCGACATCGACGTCGTGATCGGCAACCACGCCAAACTGCAGCCACTCGCCGAAAAACACGACGTCCCGTTCCACGATATCGGCGACGAGGAAGGCGTGCCGGACGAAGACGAACTGATCGAGCTACTCGACGAGTACGACGTCGACCTGATCGCGCTCGCACGATACATCCGCATTCTCAGTCCGGACGTCGTCTTCAGGTACCAGAACCGCATTATCAACGTCCATCCGAGCCTGCTTCCTGCGTTCCCCGGCGCAGCAGCATATATGCAAGCAATCGAAGAGGGCGTCCGAATCGCCGGCGTTACGGCACATTACGTGACGCCGGATTTGGATCAGGGCCCGATCATCACGCAACGAGCGTTTAACGTCCCCGACGGCGCAACCGAAGCGGAACTAGAAGAACGCGGTCAGCCGCTCGAAGCAGATGCGCTGATCGAAGCGATCAAACTCCATCTGAATAACGACATTATCGCTGGAAAAGGACGAACCAACGTTCAGGCCGACGATACGGAGCTCGGCCTCCCTGAAGAAATTACCGAATTAAATCCCGATGGCCCGGTAGATAGGGACTCGGTCAAAGCACAAAGCCTGGCCGAGCCAGCCGACGACTGACGACACGTAATCGAAGATCCCCCTGCTGTCGACTGGATTGCGAGCGAAAATCGATTTTCTCGGCGGACGAGTACGGAAAATTCGACGCGTTTCTCACGAGCGTATAGTCGTCGACCGGCGGAGGACAAGACCATTTGCTCACGATGAGACACGAAGGACTACTTCGGCTACAATCGACTACAAAGGACTACTTCAGCTATAATCGGTCGGTACGCCAAGATTCGGTGTCGGGAACCTGATTAAACGTGTAAATATGCAGCCCCCGGATGCCGTACTCCGGATCATCGGCGTAGGACGCGAGACCGTCGACGAGGTCGTCGGGTTCGTACTTCCCGCGCGAACCGATGAATTGGCGGACGAATCCGAGGATCCCGCTCGTCTTTTTGAGAAAACGCACGGAATCGCCGACGCCGACCTTCTGTGAGATGTTTATCAGCTTCTGATATTTCATCACGCCCGGGATCCCAACCTCGACGGGGAGTTCGATGCCGCGAGCGCGAATGTCTTCGATCCAGTCGATGACCGCCTGGGAATCATAACAAAGCTGGGTCGTTATGTAGGTAGCGTAGGGCGCTTTCTTTTTCATCGACTCGGCCAAGGTCTCCTCCGAGAGAAACGCGTGGCCCTCGGGATACCCCGTGATGCCGACCTCCTCGAATTCGTACTCGATCGTCTCGAGCGCTTCGAGAAGCTCGTACGACGACTCGAACTCGCCGATCGGTTCCTCTCGGTCTCCTCCTGGAACGAAGATATCCGTGATCCCGACCGCCCGCAACCGTTCGGCGATCTCCTCGAGGTGAGAGACGTCTTCGACGTATCTGGCCGAAACGTGGGGAACGACTTCAAACCCGCGCTCTGCGGCTTTTTCCGCCCACTCGATCGTCGACTCGAGTTCGAGCGTCGGCGAAGCCGTGATCGTGACCGTGGCACCGTCCGGCAGGTGCTCGATTTGATCGCCGAAGCTCTCGAATGGCATCAGCTCGTATCGGAGATCGTTGAGTAGGTTCGATACCGTATCCGTCGTCGCGGCCGCCTGGGAATTAACTGTCATTGGTTGCAACCTCTATTATACTGGTTGGATAGTCGCTCATCGGGAAGCGATTTGGTTCGCGGGTGTTTGTCGACTGTCCCGTGTCCGGTTGGGATCGGCACATTGTGTGAATTTATGGCAAAGTCATAAAAGCTTTTCCTTATGACGGGATTCGAGTCGTCAAATCCGCGGGAAACGGCTCCGACGACGGATACCCTCAGCAGCAAACGACAGCATGTCTTGAAACCGTGACGCTATTCGCGTGGCGTACGCGACCGTGTCGCCTCGAGTGACCAAGTTATCGCGTTCGTAACTTTTCTCTCGAACCGAAGCAGGTTTAGTCGGTATTCCCCAATCGTTTCGTATGAAGGTTGCGCTGGGCGGCACATTCGACCCGGTACACGACGGTCATCGAGCGCTCCTCGAGCGGGCGTTCGAACGAGGAGACGTCACGGTCGGACTCACGAGCGACTGCCTCGCACAAGAAACGCGCCGAAAAGAACGACACGTCCGACCGTTCGAAACGCGGAGACGGAACCTTCGTCCCGAACTGGCGGAGCACTCCGACGGCCGCTCGTTCGAGATTCGCCGCCTGAACGAGCCAACAGGAATCGCGACGAAGCCGCAGTTCGACGTCCTCGTCGTTTCGCCGGAGACGGAACCTGGTGCGAAGCGTATCAACGAAATCCGCCTCGAGCAAGGTCACGAGCCGTTAGAAATCGACGTCGTTCCGCACGTCCGGGCGGAGGATGGGGGAATCATTTCGAGCACGCGTATCGTTAGCGGAGAGATCGATGAATTCGGCACCGTGTCTCCCCAGTCTACCGACGATACCTCCTCTACGCGCTGATCAAGAAAAGACGTAAAACGGGTATCCGAAACTACGGCTCGAATGGGGGCAGGATCGTGGAAACACGCCGTACGGGAGTTGGCCGCTGTCTATCGTTTGTCCTCACTGTATGGAGCGGTTGCGACGGTTGCCGTGATTTCTTTCTGGACGTGACGTTCCACTTTCGGGTTCTCCGTGCCTTCTGGTTCGCCCCAAGTGAGAGTAACCTGGGTTCCAGGTTCGCTGTACTCAGTATCGACAACGGCCAGCGAGAGCATTTCTCGCTTGTTGTAGATGTAACTCTTGTCCGTGGAAACTCCGACGTGTTCGCCGTCTTTCAGCACTTCGTCGTACGGGCACGCCGACGATCGCGGGTGTGGGAACTCCATGAACTGATACGTATCTCCCTCTTCGAACAGCGAGGCGAAGACATCGACCACGTCGTCACCGTCCCAGACCAGCGTTACCTTCTCGCGGTCGGGGTCGTCGGCTTCGGCCTCGAGGGCGTCCCGGCCGACGAAATCATTGCTGAAGTCGAGGATGTGGTCGTATCCGAGCTCCACCGGCGTGAAGTAGTAGTCCGTGATGTCGTCCGATTCGAAGCTTCCGCCGATCGAGAGGAGCCCCTGGCCGACGTCCAACCACTCGCGGTAATCCTGCATCTCCTCGTCGAAGATTGCAGGCACGACAAGCGGAACCCATCCGAGGATGGCGTTCGGCGTCTGGTAGCTCTCGGCACCGAGACGGCGAATGTCATACTCCTCGCCCGCATCGAGAACGGCGGACTTGACCTCGTCACCGTACTCGTACGGCCCCCAGAACTCGAATCCGGGCTCGCCGGCCATCCCGTGACGCAGGAGGTTGACGCTCTTTCCGTCGATCGAGATCGACTCGAAGTTGAAGAATCCGAGATCGGGAAGCGGTTCGTCGGCGGCCTCTTCCATGACCTTAATCGCTTCGGGACCCTGAACTTGGAACCTGAAGTTGTTTGGATCGTCACCGGTTTGAACCGGCCGGCCCTGAAGCTCGCCGGTGACGTCGTACTCTCCCGTCTCGATCTGGTACTGGAGCCAATTGTGGGCGGCCGCGCCGCCGACGCTCAAGAACTCGTCGTCGTCGAGGTGGAAAAGAATAGCGTCGCCGATGAAGTAACCGTTCGGATTGGAAACGACCAGTTGCTTCGCCTTCCCGGGTTCGGTATTCTCAAAGTTGTTGATGCCGAAATTCGAGTAGAATTCGACGGCATCGGGACCTTTCACGTGGTGGTCGGTCATGTGATAGGACTGGTCAGCCAGCGCAACCGTCTCCCGCCACGAACGCTGTTCTTCGATCCAGTGAGTGTACTCGTCCGGGACCTTGGTGAACTGACCGACTCCCAGATCTTGCATCAGTTCGACTGGATTCCCGGCAGCTTCGACTGCCTCTTCCATACTGTCGCTAAAGGACCATGCTCTTTCGCTCATTGTATATCGCGATTTGATGGATGTCCTTCGAGTATTTATAATTTCCGCAGACTAGTTACCGAGCGGAACCGGTCCTCGTTTCGTCGATACAACGAAGGAAGGACCCGCTACATCCTTTGAGAGCCGTATCGGGCCGACCGTGCCGGGATGATTGCATCTCTGATCGAGTATTCGCGAAACTCCTCGCCGAAGTTCGTTCGCCCCTCCGATCGAACGAGACTGAGCGGTGACCGGTGACGTTCAGCGAATTACGCCTCGCCAAGCGGTGAGAGATCAACGCGTGCAAGCACTCGAGTCACTCGAACCGTGCGTAGGAAAAGCAGTCATAAGCAGCGCGCACGAACAGCAGTCAGTCATAAGCAGCGCGCACGAACAGCAGTATTCGAACCGTGCGTACGAACAGTCATCAGCGGCCCCATCCGAGAACGATCGGCGGGCCCTGTCCGAGAACGACGATATCGTCCATTGAGACGGGAACACGCCGACAGTCGATTCCATCGGACAGCAGATTCTATAGTACCGTTTCCGCGAGAGCACTTTTGTCCGGCCTCACGGCGGCGTTGACGGCGAAACGGTTACGCGATCGAAGCGGCAATACGGCGTCGAGACGGAAGCCCGTCTACCGAATGTCCTCGCGTTTCGTTGTCTTCCTATCGAGTTTTCCCGTCGAAGTGCGAGGCAAGGGTTCGTCTACGAAGTAGTACGTACGAGGCCGCTCCATGCGGGCCAGTTCGTCGCTCGCGAGACACCATTCATCGAGCTCATCGACAGTGAGGTCGGACGTCGCGGGGTAGACGTACGCGGTGACTTTTTCCCCGTACT
The DNA here is from genome assembly GCF_054653435.1 of Halostagnicola bangensis. NCBI lineage: Archaea > Methanobacteriati > Methanobacteriota > Halobacteria > Halobacteriales > Natrialbaceae > Halostagnicola > Halostagnicola bangensis. The sequence continues at coordinate 147,300 of NZ_BAAIGG010000003.1, forward strand.
CCTCGTCTTCGACGCCGACCACCGCGGATTCGTTCACTTTTTCGTGCGCGTTGAGACGTTCCTCGACGGGGTTCGGATACACCTTGATCCCCTTCGACATGATGAGGAAATCGGTCCGCCCCTCGAGGTACAGAAATCCGTCTTCGTCCCGGTAGCCGAGATCGCCGGAATGCCACCAGCCGTCCTCGAAGGTGCTTTCGGTTTTCTCCGTACGCCCCCACGCCCAAACCGGACAATCGGGTGCCTTGATTGCTATCTCTCCGACCTCGCCCGTCGGTTTGATATCATCATACGAGCCGCCCCGATCGATGATCCGAATCTGTACCCCCGGCACCGGCTTTCCGACGCTTTCGATTCGACCCTCCTCCAGTTCGTCGTTCGTCATCACCGTCGCGTACGCTTCCGTCGCCGCGTACGAATTTTTGACGATCTCACAGATGTCCTCCCGCAATCGCTCGAGCGTCGTCGAGTCGAGGACCTCTCCCGCCGACGTGATCGCCTGAAGGGAGCTCACGTCGAAATCACCGAACGAGTCGAGGTTGAGGAGTTCCCGCCACATCGTCGGGACGAGCAGCGCGGTCGTCAGATTGTACTCGTCGATCGTCCGGAGGTACTCCTCGGGATCCCAGGTCTGGAGGAAATACGTCGTTGCACCGGATACCAGCGCCGGAAGCACCACCGAGTACCACGCCGCGAACGACGGCGTAAAGACGTGGGGTTGTCTGGTCGCCCGGTTTACCTCGAGAACGTCGACAACCGCCGTTGCGCGCATGTACAGCCCGCGGTTAGTGTGACACCAGCCCTTGGGTTTCCCCGTGGTCCCCGACGTCCACATGACGACTGCGGTGTCCTCCTCCCGAGCGCGGACGTCCGGTTCGTCGGTCGGTTGCTCGCTGACGAACGTTTCGAACGGTCGATCGTAGTCAAACTGCGACTCGCCGGTACTGACGATCACGTCGATGTCGGTCGAGAGATTATCGCGAACGCGCTCCTCGAAGAATTCGACGGTCGATTCGTCGACGACGAGAGCGCGAGGCCGGAAGGAGTCGATACAGTACTTGAGCGTGTTCGGGGAGGCCCGGACGTGGAGGTTCGAAACGGTACACCCCGCTTTGAGCGCGCCGTTCCAGAGGGTCGTATGCTCGAGGGAATTTTCACAAAGAAGTGCGACCCGGTCACCCTGTCCGAGGTGTTCCCCGAAGGCGTTCGCTGCCTGGTTGCTCTCTTCGTCGAACTCTTCCCAGGTTACCACTCTGCCGTCGATACCGTTGCCGAAGGCCGGTTTGTGGGGGTTGTTTTCGGCCGCAATACTCGAGAGATCTTTGAGTGGCGGTACTTCGACTGTCGAAGTGTGGTGCATAGTAGATACGCTTGTAGTGGTTTTACTTATAGTTTGAGTGTTATCCCGCTACGTGTCATAGGGCCACATCGTTCTAGGGATAGAAAGTGGAAATACGTTGAGTTCGGTCGATTGCGCTAGTTTCCAGTCGGTGAGAAGGTGGCATCAATCGAGGGGAAGTTACTTATACAAAGGAAAACCACTTTCGAACGATGTTTCAGCACGAATGGAAATGCGCGTGGGGAGAAGCTGATCCGCAAGGTATCGCCTACTATCCACGCCTCATAAACGCCATGCACTGCGCCGGCGAGGAATACATGGACGACAACGGAATCGCGTACTGGGATATCCCAGAGGAGTACGGAGTCTTCCTGCCGATCGTCGCGATGGATATGGAGTTCGAACGTCCCGTGATGGTCGGAGACGTGCTTCAAATTACGGTCGAGCCCGAAATAGGAACCAAGAGTCTCGGGATGCAGTTCACCGCGACGCACGAGGACGGTGGCACGGCGTACACGGGACACGAACAACACGTCTGCGTCTCGGAAGAAGACAATCAAAGTCGACCGTTACCCGACGAGATCAAGACGATTCTCGACGACTCGTCCGAATAGACCGTTCACAACCGGCTGTGTTGATTCACAGCGCCGATGCGTATTCACTCCTATATTTCTCCGATAAGCACTAGCGCAATTTCGATTGTATCTAACGGCTCGTGCCCTCTAGCGGTTCGCGAAGCGACAACAAAGAGGGATGACGCTATCGCGCCAATCCCCTCACTCATAGGAGATCCCACACACCTCCAGGTACAGACACGGGTAAGTTATCACTCGATGAATGGGAGTCCCCTATTTCCGAGAGTATCGGATATTCGCTTACACGAGCCAGTACGCCTTATCCATTACAATCATATGACAGTGATATCTCCAGGACCCTTATTACATCCATATTAATGTAAATATCTTGCGTTCCCTGGGGTTCCTGACCCCTCTCACCCACACGGGAGCAAACACGACGGCACGACCGAATTCTTGTTGGATTGTAACACACCACAATATCGCGGTTTTAGCCGATCTAGACGCCCCTACACGAAAGTGCCGACTGTATCCGAATATTTCGGAAGGGAATTGCAAAAAAGCTCGAGTGGACGAACAACTCGCCTTCCACAAACCGCGAACTACGTGCGCAATTTGTCATAGATGCGTGCTGCCGCCCACCAATATCCGCGTCTCTCGTCCTATATACTCGGATCAAATGCGTCCGGTGCAGTAGGGCATAAAACGTCGCAAGAGTATCATAGCACAAATCAGCGACTCGTTCGAAATAATTACGCAGACATCACGCAGAAGAGACCGGTAGCTTAATACTTCACAGAATATTACCCGGATTATGGAGTATTTCGAGGCAGTCAATTATCTAGCTACCCTACAACGATCTAGACCGAAGTTCGGGACAGAAACGACGGAGAAACTGCTCAGAAATCTCGAGGTCCCATACGAAACCGTCGATTGCATCCAGATTGCCGGCTCCAACGGGAAGGGGAGCACAGCGAGTATGCTCGCAAGCGTTCTCGAAAGGGAAGGGGTAGACGTGGGGTTGTACACGTCGCCCGATTTGAACGACCTTCGCGAACGGATCCGTCTCAACAGGCGGAAAATACCGAAAGCGCAGTTGACATCGCTGGTTGACCGGATTCAATCGCACGTCCGCGAACGTGACGTCGCCGGCGATTGCCCGACGCAGTTCGAGGTACTGACCGCTCTCGCACTCGCGTACTTTACTGAACACGACGTCGATATTGCGATACTCGAGGTCGGGATCGGCGGACGCTACGATGCGACGAGCGTCGTCGACCCCGTCGCCAGTGCGGTCACGTCGGTCAGCCTGGAACACACGGATCTCCTCGGCGAAACCGTCGAAGAGATCGCGCGTGATAAGGCTCAGGTCGCCCCTTCAGACGGACCGTTAGTGACCGGTGCAACCGGTGAAGCGCTCTCGGCCATCCGCGAGGAGACGGCGACCGTAACCGTCGGTGGACGGGGTTCGGACGTCCGCGTCGAGAGCCGCGGGGTCGTATCCGAAACTGAAGAGCGCGTAACCGTACAGACCCCAGAGTGGGATCTCGAGGCGCGGATCCCGCTCCTCGGAACTCATCAAGCGGTAAACGCTGGCATCGCGACAGTGCTCGCAACGCAGGTCGCGGACGTCGAACGGTCGACGCTCAAGGATGGACTCCGGCGAGCGCAGTGGCCAGGACGTTTCGAAATCGTCACGTCGGAGCCGTACGTCGCGCTCGACGGCGCTCACAACCCGGACGCCTGTTCAAAACTCGCGTCACTCGTGGACCGATACGACTACGATCGACTCCACGTGGTCCTCGGGGCACTGCAGGACAAAGACCACGAAGAGATGGTCGCTACGCTCCCCCGGTTCGACACGGCCGTCGTCTGCCAACCGGACGTAGACCGCGCCGAGTCACCCGAAACACTCGAGAGTATCGTCGACCGAGAAACAGCTGCCGACGTCACTACTGCCCCGACGGTTCTCACCGCGGTCGAACGAGCGATCGACCGCGCCGAGCCCGACGATTTCGTGCTCGTGACGGGATCGCTGTATACGGTCGCCGAAGCTCGAGATCGATGGACGAGACGCCCCATTCCGAAACAAACTCGCTCACGGGCGAGCTTACGGAAAGTGCTCGAGAATAGTCAGATCTCGCCCACACGCGCCTCGAGCGTGCTGGAGGATTTTCAGCAACAGACGGTCAAGACCTTCTGTCGACCGAGGAGCGTAGACGAGCTAACGGAACGCATGCGGTCTGTGGGCGGAGTGGCGACCGCCTCGGCCATCGAGGGCGTCCACCAGCACGTCGATGTCGTTCTGAACGGATCTCACAACCAGTTCCGCCAACTCATCGAGGCGCTCGACGAAACCGACGGCGAGCTATCTCATATTGCGTCCCAACTTCGCACTACCCTTGGCTTCGACGAGGACAACCCGTGGAGCGAGTATCCGTGGGCCAAGAACTCGCCGGCCATCATGGGGATCGCGAACGTTACGCCGAACAGCTTCCACGACGGTGGCGAGTACAACCGAACCGAAGACGCCGTCGAGAGAGCCACTCGCCTCATCGAAGACGGTGCAGACATCGTCGATATCGGCGGCGAAAGCACGCAACCGGGGGCGAAGCCGGTCCCCGCTGACCAAGAGATCGATCGCGTTATCCCGGTCGTCGAACGGCTCGCGGATGGCTCGAGTCTCGTCGCCGTCGATACGCAAAAAGCCGAGGTCGCGAAAGCGGCTCTCGACGCGGGGGCGGATATCATCAACGACGTCTCGGGGCTTGTAGATCCCGAGATGCGCCAGGTCGTCGCCGAGCACGACGTTCCCGTCGTCGTGATGCACAGCCTAGAGACGCCGGTGAATCCCGATCAAACGGTACCGTACGACGACGTCGTGGAGGACGTGATCGACGATCTGATGGAGCGAATCTTGCTCGCCGAGCGAAACGGAATCGAGAGGGAACGAATTATCGTCGATCCCGGAATCGGTTTCGGAAAGAACGCGTCAGAGAGCTTCGAACTGATCGGTCGACTCGACGAACTGCAGGCGCTCGGTTGTCCGGTGCTTCTCGGGCACTCTCACAAATCGCTGTTCAGCGAGGTCGGGTGCGGACCCGACGACCGACTTGCACCGACAGTCGCGGCGACCGCACTGGCCGCCGAACGCCGTGCGGACATTATTCGGGTCCACGATGTCGCCGAGAACGCGGCGGCGGTCCGAACGGCGAGATCTGTAAAGCAGTCAGGAGACAACCTCTGATGGATAACACATTTCTCGCGGCACCCAGTTTCCGGACCTCCCAACAGCGACCCCGACCCGGGGAACCAGTTATTTTGACCCACAACGTACGTCCGGATAGCTACTGGGCACGCCCAAAACGATCGTCACGAGTAGAAGCTCCCCGACCATGACTGAACCAGCCATCAAAACGGACGTCGAGACGTTCGCAAGCGTCGCCGAGAACGCACCCTCGAACGCCAGAGTTCCGGTCGAAGTGCGCGTCGTCGTTTCGGACACGTTCGACGCGTACCGAAACGCTCGAGACGGGACCGGCGGGTTCTACCTCGAGACCTCCGGCGGCCAGGACGGCTGGGGGTACTTCGGCATCGAACCGATCGAACGCGTTCGGGTCGACGCGGGGGACGTCCCCAGCGAGGACAGCGACTCGAGTCCGTCGTTAGCGGCTATCGACGAACTCCTCGAGCGCGAACAGCTGGTCCGAGGTCACTGCAACGTGCCCTACCCCTGCGGTGCGTTCGGTTGGCTCTCGTACGATGTCGCCCGCGAACTCGAGGATCTGCTGACGACGACGAGAAACGAGCGACGACTGCCCCACCTCCAGCTCGGTGTATTCGACTGCGTCGCCGCCTGGCGTCAGCCGTGCGACGGGGGGGTTACACTCCACGTTACCGCCTGTCCGGTCGTGAAAGACGATCCGAGGGCGGCGTACGAGCGCGGACGAGAAAAAGCGGTGGCACTAGCCGAAGACGCGACGACGGGTTCGTCCGATATATCGATGCCGACATCGGCCGCGAAATCGGCCAGCTTCGAAAGCAGTTGCGGCCCGCAGGGGTTCGCCAACCGAGTGAGAACGGTCAAAGAGCACGTCCGCAACGGAGACACGTTCCAGGCGAACGTCTCTCACCGGCTCACGGCACCGGCGAACGTCCATCCGGTCGAAGCGTTCTCGGCGCTCCGGGCTGTTAACCCGGCCCCCTACTCGGGACTGCTCGAATACCCGGGCGTCGATCTGGTGAGTGCAAGCCCGGAGCTTCTGCTCGAGGTCAGAGACGATCGGGTGGCGACGGAACCGATCGCCGGAACTCGTCCTCGCGGGGAGACCCAGGAGAAAGACGAATCGCTCGAGACGGAGTTACGCGCAGACGAAAAAGAGCGCGCGGAACACGCAATGATGGTCGACCTCGAACGGAACGACCTCGGAAAAGTCTGCGAGTACGGAACCATCGACGTTACCGAATACCGCCGCATCGACCGGTATTCGGAGGTGATGCACCTCGTCTCACTGATCGAAGGGAAACGGCGTGCCGAGACTTCGATCGCGGACGCCATCGGCGCGGTCTTTCCCGGCGGGACGATCACCGGTGCGCCCAAACCGCGAACGATGGAAATTATCGACGAAGTCGAGCGCACGCGTCGCGGGCCGTACACCGGCAGTATCGCCGTCCTCGGTTTCGACGACCGCGCTATGTTGAACATCATTATCCGAACGCTCGTCCGGCACGAAGACGAGTACCACCTTCGGGTGGGAGCGGGAATCGTCCACGACTCCGATCCGGATAGTGAATACTACGAGACGCTGGACAAAGCTGCCGCACTGATCACCGCTATCGACACGGCACTCGACGACAGCGGGTCTTTCGACGTCGAAACGTCGACCAGCACACTGGAGGATGTCAAATGATCCTGATTATCGACAATTACGACTCGTTCGTCTACAATCTGGTACAATACGTCGGTGACGCCGTCCCAGCAACGCACAGGACCGAAGCGCGCAGTTCGTCGCCGGTCGTGGTCCGACGCAACGACGAAATCGACATCGCGGGGGTTCGCGAACTGGATCCGGACGGAATCATCGTGTCGCCGGGGCCCGGAACACCGTACGATGCCGGCGTCTCGATGGATATCTTCGTTGAAACCGAGTATCCGACGCTGGGCGTGTGTCTCGGACATCAGACGCTCTGTGCGGCCAACGGTGTACCCGTCGGCCACGCACCCGAAGTGGTCCACGGAAAATCATCGACCGTCGTACACGACGACAAAGGACTGTTTGCCGGCCTTCCGAACCCGATTACGGCCGGCCGGTACCACTCGCTCGCGGCGACGAGTAGCAAACTTTCCGGTTGCATCGTCCCGACAGCACGAACTGACGACAAGCGAGGCGTGCTTATGGGCGTCCGACACGCGGAAAACCCCCATTTCGGGATTCAATTTCACCCGGAAAGCATTCTCACCGAGATGGGAGAGCGAATGGTCGAGAACTTTTGCAGTTCGATCGCGGCTGTCGAGTGAGAGCGACGCTGGACGCCGGACGATTACTCGCGTACGCGTCGCCTCGGCGTTACAGACATCGAAATCATTTTTTAGGTTGATGACGATTTGGTACCCATCGAGTGGACAAAGGCGAGCGATATTCCGGAGTAGTCGACGGACCAGCCTGAATCGACTCGTATTCGTAGACGGAAACCCAAACGAAAGGTGTTCGCCACAACATGACCCAAATTATCGACGGCAACGAGATCGGAGACCGGATCAAGAACGAACTGACGGAGAGCGTAGCCGCGTTATCTGACTCGGGAGTCACCCCGAGTCTCGCGACCGTTCTCATGAGCGACGACGACGCCAGCGAGACGTACGTCTCGATGAAACAGCGGGCGTGTAATGCGGTCGGCGTAAACGGCATTCACATCGAGATCGATGCGGATTCGTCACAGGAGGAGTTGTTCGAACATATCGATACTCTGAATTCGGATCCCGACGTGAACGGCATCCTCGTCCAGATGCCGGTTCCCGACCACGTCGACAAGCAGGCGGTACTTCAGCGGATCGATCCGATGAAAGACGTGGACGGCTTTCATCCGGAAAACGTCGGGCGGCTCGTCTCGGGTACTCCGCGATTCGTTCCGTGCACGCCTCACGGCGTCCAAAAACTCCTGTCGGCGATAGACGTCGATCCGGAAGGGAAAGACGTCGCCATCGTCGGCCGGTCGAATATCGTCGGCAAACCGCTGGCAAACTTACTAACGCAAAAAGGGCCGGGCGGTAACGCGACCGTCACCGTTTGCCACTCACGCACGAGCGACCTCGGCGAGAAAACCCGCGACGCGGATATCGTCGTCGCGGCGACCGGCGTCCCGAACCTCATCGACGGCTCGATGATCTCGGAAGGGGCCGTCGTCATCGATGTCGGCGTCAACCGCGTCGATGCGGCTACCGAGAAGGGGTACGAACTGGTCGGAGACGTCGAATTCGACAGTGCAAAAGAGAAAGCCGGTGCGATTACGCCAGTTCCCGGCGGCGTCGGACCGATGACGATATCGATGCTTCTGTACAATACGGTGAAAGCGACGGGTCTGCAGGAAGGTATCGAAGTCGAGTTGCCGGAGCCGACGCTGTGATCGTTTCTAATCGTCTCCACTCCGGTAGACGCCCCAGTGAGTAGCCGTCCGACGGGACATTTTCTCGTACCGATCGATCACGTCGAACGCTACGACCGTGAAGAAAGAGGGATGCTCCCGTTAGGTCCAATTAAGGAGTCTAAAGCGCACTTGACGGAGACCCCTGTCGAGGGCGAATCCGAGAATCATGATCGCGATCAACGTCGCGTAGACCTGCACCGAATCGAACGTTCGCACGCCCTGGATCTCGATGTGGCCGAGCCCGCCACCGCCCGCGACCATCTCGAAGACGAAGGTGATGATCAGCGAGATTGGGAGCGCGATCTGGATGCCGGAGATAATGCCGGGCGCCGAGGCCGGAACGATCACTCTTCTGAGCAGTTGTCGATCCGACGTTCCCATCATCCGAGCCGACCAGATGAGGTTCTCGTCGACGTCTCGAGTCGCGTTCCGAACGTTGATCGCGACGGGCCAGAAACAGCCGATCGCGACGAGCACGATCTTCGAGAGGTCGCCGGTCCCGAACCAAAACAGGAAGACGGGAACGAGAGCGATGACGGGGACGGGATAGCCGACCTCGATGATGGGATCGAAGAACCAGCTCGCAATTCGGTTGCGAGCGGTCAGCACGCCGACGACGATCCCGAGCGTACAGGCGATCACGAGACCGACGAGGGCCCGTCGAACCGTCAGATAGCCGTGGTAGATGAGCGTCCCGTCGACGGTCATCTCGAAGAACCGAACGAGGATATCCGAAAGCGGCGGGAGGAAGTAGTAGTGAATCATCCCGAGCTGAGTCACGATCTCCCAGATCAGAAGAACGATGATTAACGAATACACCGACTTTCCGGCGTTGACCGCATCGGTACGGTCGAACGAGAGCTTGTTGCTTACGTCCATCGAACCACCTTCTGTTCTAACCACTCGTACCCACGGACCGCGAAGAAAGCGGCCGCCGAAATGATAACGAGGACGGCGAACATGTGCGTGTACGCGCCGACCTCGCTGTAGCGCAGAATTTCGAATCCGACGCCTTCGTTCGAGGCGATGAGTTCCGCACTCACGAGCGCGATGAACGCGATCGGTATCGCCTGTCGAATCCCGGTGAGGATACTCGGTATCGTCGCCGGGATGACCACCTTGAGCGGGATCTTCCAGGACGGCATCCCCATCATCTGTGCGGACCAGATAAGGTTCTGATCGACGTCTCGAGCGGAGTTATAACTGTTCAAGACGATCGGGAGCAAGCAGGCCAGGAAGACGATCAAGACCGCCGTTTCCGTACCGACGCCTAACCAGAGGATCGCGAGCGGAACGAGCGCCGCTTTGGGGATTGGGTAGATCAACGCGAGGAAGACTTCAAAGAAGTCCTCGACGGGATCCGAGCGGGCCATACCGACCCCCAGCAGGACGCCTATCGAGATGCTGAGTGCGAGCCCGACCCCGACGCGGAACAGCGAGATCTGCAGGTGGGGCAACACGTCACCGGAAACGAGCAACTCCCACGTGACGGACGCGACTTCGGACGGCGGGGGGAGGACGACACTGGGAACGAACACGCCGCTGGCGAACTCCCAGAACCCTATGACGATGAACAGCGGGATCCATTCGAGGAGAAACCGAACGGGCCGCTGGATCGACTCGGGCACCGTTTCTTCGACATCGGCTAATCGAAGGTTGGCATAGGACATGGGTTACAGTTGTTTCTCCGGTTGGGTTTCTTCGCGAAGTGACTGCCAAACTTGGTTTTTCATGTCGGTGTACTCGTCGGACATGATGATATCCTCCCGGTCCTGCGATCGGTCGACATCGATTTCGACGGACGTTTTTTTCGTTCCAGGATGGCGAGTCATGATCATCACACGCTCCGAGAGGTAGACCGCTTCCTCCACGTCGTGAGTGATGAAGATGACCGTCTTTTCGAGATCGCGCCAAATGTCGAGAAGGTGATCCTGGAGCAGTTCGCGGAGCGGTTGATCCAGCGCACCGAACGGTTCGTCCATGAGGAGGATCTTCGGATCGTACGCGAGGGTCCGCGCGAGAGCGACCCGCTGTTTCATTCCGCCAGAGAGCTCCTTCGGGTACTTATCCTCGAATCCGTCGAGGTCCATCATATCGATGAATCGCTGCGCTCTCGAGCGGCGTTCCTCCTTGGCGACACCGTTCTGTTCGAGGCCGTACGTGACGTTTTCCATGACGGTGCGCCACGGAAAGAGCGCGTAGTCCTGAAAGACGACGCCTCGGTCGGTCCCTGGTCCGTTGATCGACTGATCGTCGACCGCCATCGTTCCCGACGACGCCTCAAGAAACCCAGCAACGAGATACAAGAGCGTGCTTTTTCCGCACCCGCTGGGACCGACGACACTCAAAAACTCGCCGCTTGGTACCTCTAAGGAGAGGTCGTCGATCGCCTTCGTTCGTTCAGCCCCCGATTCGTATACTTTTTCCAGATTCGAGATTGTGACGTGTCCTTCAACCATTTTTGATTAGGAATGCGACGAAACGCTACTTAACAGTTATCATGCGATACGACCACACTGCATCGATCCCATTACGAGACGAATTCGTTCGTCGCGTGCTCTTCCATATTGACCTCCTCCTCGGTGAGACCGAGGTCGTACATTTCGTCGACGATTCCCTGGAGAGCGTCGAAGTCGATCTCGAAGTCGCGGTAGTAGTCGTTCTCCGTCAGGAAGAACTGGTCGACCGTCTCTTCGGGGATTTCGAAGTGGTCAGCGGCGAGCGAGACGACCTCGTCGCGGTTGTTTTCGATGTAATCGATAACGTCTCGGAAGTCATCCATCCACGCCTGGAGCTCCTCTTCCTTTTCATCGATCGCGTCATTCGTCGCAGTCGTGAACGTGTATGGGTACGGTCGGAGTTCCTCCTGGAACGCGTCTCGGGTCGTAAAGACTTCAGTGAGCCCCTCGCTTCGCGCATCGACGGAATACAGGCCGGGGAAAATCGCCGCATCGAAGATTCCATCTTCGAGCCCCGGAATAAATGTCGGGAACCCCTGCTCGATGAATTCGACGTCTTCCTCGTGGTCGATACCGAGTTGATCGAACATTTTGACGTAGACTGCGTGGACGCCGGTCCCGACCGCGTTAACGGCAACCGTTCCACCCTCCAAATCCTCGGGTTCAGTGATGTCCGAGTCCGGCAGCGAACAGACGTTCACCGCGAAGTAGTCCGGGTGAGCGTCCCACATGTCGATAGCGATCGTCGAGATTCCACCGGGAACGGCGTCGGCGGCAACTGCATTGGGGAAACTCTCCATGGTTAGTAATCCGAGATCAGCTTCGCCGGATGCGAGCGCGTTTACGGTATCGGGCGTACTCGCGTCCTGATGAATCTCGAACTCGTAGTCTTCGCCGACGTGCTCTAACTCGTCTTGGAGTTCGGGAATGTCGAGCAAGGAGCCCAGATTTTCGATTGGGACGACGAAGTTGAATTGAAGCGCCCCTTCATCCGATCCCACGCACCCTGCCAGTCCTGTGAGACCGACAGCTGTTGCGGCTGTACCAGTTTTAAGGAATTGCCTTCTGCTACTAGGTAGCATACATTGGTAGTCATACAGAATTGGTAAAAGTGTTACGGTAACACGCCGCACACATGTTAGTGCATCTATATCTCCCAAAGTTCGACACAGCCAAACCGCGTACTGTGGGAAAATATTACCTGTATAAGAAACCGTTTATCGTTAGTTAGGAGATGGAGAACCGTACAATGGATAACATCCCACAGTCCATCTCTTCCACGTCGGGTGACGTCGGCGTCGACCCGATTTCGCAAGGAGACGTGGATATTGAAACGTACTCCGTGGTAGATCCCGACGGATCGTTCGATTCTGAGCGGGTGCCCGATCTCAGCGACGACGAGTTTCGCGATCTCTATCGATGGATGCTCGTACAGCGTGTGTACGATGATCGTGCGACGAAACTTCAGCGCCGCGGTCAACTTGGAACGATCGCTTCGGGGCGGGGGCAAGAAGCGAGCATCGTCGGGAGCGGATCCGCCCTTTCGCTGGACGATTGGATTTTCCCGTACGGTCGCGAGGCGGCTGCGCTGTTACTGCACGGACTTCCGCTACGGGATCTTCTCATGTATTGGCGCGGCATCGAAGATGCGTCGAGAATGAGGAACGCAAACATCGTTCCGATGTCCATCTCAGTCGGTGCGCACGTCCCGTTCGCAACCGGAAAGGCGTGGGGGATGCAACTCGGGGACGAAGACACCGTCACGTTCACGAACCTCGGCGACGGTGCGACGTCGACCGGCGCGTTTCACGAAGGCATGAACTTAGCCGGCGTTCTCGGCGTTCCCGCGGTGTTTTTCTGTCTGAACAACCAGTACGCTATTTCGCTGTCTTTCGACGAGCAGACGAACGCCGAGACGGTCGCACAGAAGGCACTTGCGTACGGAATCGACAGCATTCGCGTCGACGGCAACGACGTGCTCGCCGTCTACAACGCGGTCTCGACCGCCCGAGAGCGCGCCCTCGAGGGGAACCCGGTTCTGGTCGAAGCGGTCACGTACAGACGGGGCGCACATACCACGAGCGATGACCCGACTCGCTACCGAAGCGACGAGGAGGTCGAAAAATGGAAAGACCGTGATCCGCTCGAGCGGTACCGTTCGTTCCTCGAGGAAACCGGTCGGTGGGACGCGGTCGACGAAGCGGCGATCCGCGAGGAGTTCGGGACGGAGTTCGAGGAGGCCGTCGAGGCCGCAGACGAGTTCGAGGAGCGCGATGTCGAGGAGATATTTGAGTATCTCTACGAAGAAATGCCGCCCGAACTCGAGCGCCAATTAGCAGGATTAGAAGACTTTCTCGAAGAACGGCCCGACGTGTACGACCATATCGAACGCCGACCCAAGGGATAAGAGCCAATATCATGAACGCGACAATTATCGAAGCGGTCAACGACGCATTGCACAAAGAGATGGAAAACGACGACAAGACGGTCGTCTTCGGGCAGGACGTCGCCGAATCTGGCGGCGTCTTCCGAGCCACCGAGGGGCTGTTAGCGGAGTTCGGGTCGGACCGAGTGCTCGACGCACCGCTCTCGGAGATCGCCATCGCCGGAGCCGCGGTTGGATTGGCAACTCACGGCTACCGCCCGGTCGCCGAGATCCAGTTTTCGGGCTTTCTGCCGCCCGCGTTCGACCAGTTGGTCACGAACGCAAGCCGAATCCGCTGGCGAACCCGCGGCGAACTCACCGCACCAATGGTCGTTCGCACGCCCTACGGCGCCGGCGTTCGTGCGCTCGAGCACCACTCCGAAAGCCTCGAAGGAGCGTACGGGCACATCCCCGGCCTGAAACTGGCGATTCCGTCGACCCCGCACGATGCGAAGGGGATGCTCATCAGCGCCATCCGCGATCCCGATCCGGTGTTGTTCATGGAACCCAAACACGTCTATCGCTCGCTCCGAGAAGACGTTCCCGAGGGGACCTACACCGAACCGCTCGGGAAAGCGGCGGTACGCCGGGAAGGAACCGACGTTACCGTCGTCTCTTGGGGATCGATGATGCACAACACGATAGAGGCCGTCGACAACCTCGAGAACGTCGACGCTGAGATCATCGACCTCCGAACGATTTCCCCCTTCGACAGGGAGACCGTCCTCGAATCCGTCCGAAAGACGGGGCGGTGTGTCGTCGTCCACGAAGCGGCCAAGACCGGCGGCTTCGGCGGCGAAGTCATCGCCGCGATCAACGACGACGCGCTCATGTACCTCGAAGCACCGATCAACCGGGTCACCGGGTTCGATATTCCCGTCCCGCTCCTGTCGATGGAAGATTTCTACATCCCGCATCCGCCGCGCATCGAAGAAGCGATCGAAGAAACGATGAGTCACTGACGGTCCTGCAACCGAGTTTTTTTACGACACGGTTCGGTTTCGAACGCTTCGAGACGGTCCACTCAGTTCGACGAGCGGTTCGAATCGGAATCCCCGAACCGAAGGTTATCGATTCAACGTGTGGATAGCCCGGCCACGTGCGTTCTCGGCTGCTTCTACAATCGCCTCCGACAGTGTCGGATGCGCGTGGACGGTCCCCGATATGTCCTCGAGCTTCGCCCCCACTTCGATCGCGAGACCGAGTTCGGCGATCAGTTCAGACGCCTCCGGAGCGACGATCTGTCCACCGAGGACGAAGCCGGTTTCGGAATCGGCGACAACTCGAACGAATCCGACGGATTCACCCATCGACAGCGACCGGCCGTTGGCTCGGAGCGCCATCGTTCCGACGACGGGGTCGAATCCAGAATCGGCGGCCTCCGCTTCGGTCATCCCGACCGTTCCGATTTCGGGGTCCGTAAAGACGGCCGCAGGGATCGCCTGGTGATCGAGCGCCGCGGGTTCTCCCGCGGCGACGCCGGCGGCGACGAGCCCTTCAGCACTGGCCTTGTGGGCCAGCATCGGTTCCCCCGCCACGTCACCCACCGCGAGGACGTGCTCGAGGTCGGTTCGCGCCCGGTCGTCGGTTTCGATGAATCCGCGATCGTTCGTCTCGAGCCCGAGCGCGTCGATCTCGAGGTCCGCGGTGACCGGTTCCCGACCGACTGCGACGAGGACGCGATCCGCGTCGAAAACCGACTCCTCGCCGTCCTCGTCTTCCGCGCGTACCCGCACGCCACCGTCGACCTCGTCCCAATCGGTTGCGCTGACGCCGAAGCGGAAGTCGATACCGAGTTCCTCCGCTCGATCTTTGACGACGCGTGCGATGTCGTCCTCGTAGGTTGGCAGGGCATTCTCGAGCATCTCCACGACAGTCACGGTAGCGCCGGCTTTTGCGAACACGGTCGAAAGTTCCATACCGATGTACCCCGCGCCGACGACGAGGAGCTCGTCCGGGATTTCCTCGGCATCGAGCGCATCCCGGGAAGACCAGATCGAGTCGTCCGCGAAATCGAAGTTGGGGATCGTGAGCGGACGACTCCCTGTCGCGATGATGGCGTGTTCGAACTCAATTGACTCGCTCCCCTGACCTTCGCCGCTGTGGGCGACCCGAACGGCGTCCTCGTCGATGAACGTCGCGGTGCCCTCGACCAACGAGACGCCGTTAGCTTTGCATAATTTTTCGACGCCGCCGGTCAGTTGATCCACGACGTCGTCCTTCCACTCGACGAGCGCTCGCATATCGATCGTCGGATCGGCGTGAACGCCCATCTCTTCGGCGGTCGCCGCGTCGTGTGCGACATCCGTCGCGGATATCATCGCTTTCGAGGGAATACAGCCGTAATTCAGGCACGTCCCGCCGTAGGCGTCCTTTTCGACCAGCGTCGTATCGAGCCCGTGTTGTGCGGCGCGAATCGCCGCCACGTAGCCGCCGGGACCGCCGCCGATTACCAGTACATCCGTCGCCGTCCGCACATCTCCCATCACCATTAGTCTAGTAGTAGCAGTTCAGGATTGTTCAGGTATCGCTTGACCTCGTTCGTAAACTGTGCCGCCTCCGCGCCGTCGACGATCCGGTGATCGACCGACATCGAAATGGGGAGCGTCTCTCGAACGACGAGTTCGCCGTCTTCGACCCACGGCCGCTCTTTCAGCGATCCCATCGCGAGGATCCCCGCCTCGGGATAATTGATAATCGGCGAAACGTACTCGCCGCCGATCGCCCCGACGTTCGTGATCGTAAACGTGCCGCCCTGCATTTCGTCGGGCGCGATCGAACGGGTTCGAGCGCGTTCGGCCTTATCGTCGATCTCTCGAGCCAACTCGATCAAGCTCTTTTGATCCGCATCGTCGATCACGGGTACCATCAGTCCGGCGTCGTTCGCCACGGCGATCCCGATGTTGTACTCGTCGTGGAGAAGAATCTCGTCGTTCTCCTCGTCCAACTCCGCGTTCAACGCCGGGACTTCTTTCAACGCCGCAACCGACGCCTTGATCGCGAACGGCAGGTACGTAAGCGACGCGTCGCGATCCGAGGCTACCTCTTTGAGTCGACTTCGCATTTCGACTAACTCCGACACGTCGACCTCGTCTTGATGGCTGACGTGGGGAGCCGTGTACTTCGAGGTCGACATCTTCTCTCCGATCGTCCGCCGCACTCCAGTGTACGGAATCCGGTCTCCCGGCCGATCGTGGTCGGATTCGACGGCTCGTGATTCTTGCTTTCCGGACGTCGTTCGATCGGCCTCCACGTACTCGTCGACATCGTCAGGGGTGACGAACGGTTCTCCGTCCCGCTGTTCGCTCGCCGGAACCCGATCTATGGCAACGTCTTTCTCGCGAGCGAGTTGTCGGGTCGCCGGCATCGCGAGCGTTCGATCCCGGTCCGCGCTTTCGACGCGTTCGGATGGGGTCGAATCGTGCTCCTCGCGTCCGGTTTCGTGCGCCTCGAACTCACCCTCGGCTTGGGTACTCGCCGTCGGTTTAGTACCCGCTGTCAGTTTGGCACCTGCGGTCGATTCGGTGCCCACCGCTTCGTTCGAGTTTGTGAAGGCGCGTACATCAGACTCGGAGATCCGACCGGCCGAACCGTCCATCCGTCTCCGGACCGCGGAAAGATCCACACCCTGTTCTCGAGCGAGATTTCGGACGCTCGGCGGCGCAAATACGCGTTCGTCCTGAACGGGAACGTCGGTTCCACCGCTTGTCTCGCTTGCCGATTTGGCCGAATCGCCCGTCGGGTCGGAGTCAGCGGACGACGTTTCGGTCGAAACACTCGAGTTACCCGAAGCCGTTTCGGCAGATGAGGATCCCTCAGCGACGGTTCCGTCATCGACTTCGAAAGCGACGAGGACGTCGCCGACCGGTACCGTCTCATCCTCTTTCGCACGAAGTTCGGCAACGACCCCCTCGTACGAAGACGGAATCTCTACCAACGCCTTATCCGTCTCAACTTCGGCAATCGGTTGATCCTTCTCGACGTGGTCGCCGGGTTCGACGAACCACGTGACCAGCTTACCTTCGGCGACGCCTTCGCCGACGTCAGGAAGTTTAAACTCCGCTATAGCCATGCGTGTTAGTACATCATGTACAGGGTGCTATACACTCTTCGGTGACTGATCTTGTTATCGAGATTAGATTTCAGTAATACGACCGAACGGTTCACACGAATTTCGGGGCGGTTGTAGCACAGTTCTCCGTGCGGTCACGCGGCAGGTTTTCTTCTCGCACTGCCATCTTGGTGTGACACTAGCACGAATCGGAACTATCGACCGACTCCACGACGAGATAATAACTCCGAAACGGAGTATCCACTAGTCAACAGTGCTAGTATCGATATAGATTGCCACTATCGAAAGAAATATTCGGCTAGGGAAATTCCGGTCACATGTGATTGGAGAAATCGACCACATCGAGATAGAGGCAAGTAACGCTGAGGAAATGGCCGGATTCCTGAAGAAGCTCGGATACGAAGAGCTTCGAACGACGGAACACCACGGCGAGTCCTTCGAACTCGAACCGGCATCCGGGGACGGTCCGCTCTTCGAAATCCACACCGTCGAAGGCGAAGAGGTCCCAGGAATCAACCACATCGCCTTCGGGGTCGACGATATCGACGAAGTTTCCGAGCAACTCGAGGAGGAAGACATCGATTCGATCGTCGGTCCGTACGACGTTGAAGCGACCGGCCGAACTATTACGAACTTCCGCGACCCCGACGGTCGACGGTTCCAGGTAGTGTCGGACGACGAGTAAAGATGCGAGTGCCGCCGACCGGCGAGTGAGAAGCGTTTCGGCCGGCGAGACAGCGAAAGCGAAGCGCGGACCTTGACAAAACGTCTACCACCCGCGCCTTTTCAAAGCGTTTACCACCCGCGATTCCATTCTCGGAATCGAGACAGTTGGGATCAGACTCCTTCGGACATTTCTACTCGAGAATTGTTCTCGAAAGTCGTTTCATTTAACGGTACCGGGCAGATGATATCTCGCCCGACAGTAGAATGCCGCAGTTCCGATTTAATCGGATCCAGAGAATTGTAAATACACACATAGTAAAATTCGATATTTAGTTTGTGAGATTTATACAGTTCGCCAGGCATATTACAACCATATGTTTGTAAGATATCAGTAGGACGTATTCGACGAGCCTCCATCCGAACATATCGGAAGGGGTAGAAGACGGTTCGTAGCCCGCAGACAGGTACGAACACTAGTTAAACGTTACAGAGCGCCGAGTAACTAAGAGGGGTATAACTGAAGGAAATCTCTAGTTTGGCGATCAGTATGCTTATTGTTACCGCGCAGGTTCTCCACAGCAATGCACGTCGCAATTATCGGCGGAGCGAGTACGATCGGATCGACCTTCGCTTACACAATTATTGCAAATAATCCAAACGCCGACGTCACGATCGTCGAAAAAGCCGAAGATGCCGCGTGGGGGCACGCGACAGATATTACGCATGGTCAGTATCACTTCGCCGATTCTCCGAAGGAGGGCTCGTCCGCTTCCGGAACGATCGAGAGCATCGGAACGGACGAACTCGAGACGTTAGAACCGAATGTGGTAGTGATTACTGCTCGCGCCCCCCTGGAGATCGATCCGAAAGAAGCCGAGAACGGAGACGTACGGAAAAAAGAGCTAGCAGGAAACGTTCCGATCATCGACGATATCGCCACTCAGTTGCGGTCGATCGGTCCGTTGCCCGTGATCGTCGTTACGAACCCGATCGATACGATCACGTACAGACTCTGGGATCGATTGAAGTGGGACCGCGAGCGGTTTCTCGGATTTTCGTTAGCCGAAACGGCAAGAGCCGCGGAGACGATCGCATCGCTGTATGATGTCCACCCGTCCAAGGTGTACTGTCCGACGATGGGCGAACACGGCGATAACGTCGTCCCCATCTTTTCGAAAGCGACGGTAAACGGGGACCGCGTGAGCCTCTCGGGGGAACAACGAGCGGAGATCACGGAACGAGTGCTCGAGATTCCGTTCAAAATCGCAGAGGGTCGCGGAATAGAAGACTCATCGCGATGGGTAACCAGCGCGGGATTGAGTCGCGTACTTAGAAACATGTTCGACGAGACCCTTCAGGATCACCTGTGTCTCTCCGTTCCGGTCGATGGAGAATACGGATTGGAAGACGGATGTCTGAGTATCCCGGTGGAGTTGAACGAGAGCGGGGTGAAACGAACGATAGAGTGGGACCTCTCGAGTTCGGAAGCCCAGAGGGTAGAAACCGCACATAACAATATTCAGACGGATATCAACAGACTCGATACCTTTAACTGAGTGGAATGGGATTTTTGGATACGGTAACTGGAATAGTTTGAGACACAGCGATGTGAGCGACGTTGTCGCCTCCGTTTAGTTACAAGACTGGGGAAGGGGACACCCCTCTATCGATGTGTTCCGAAGACGGAGAACGGCGTTACACCCGGGTTTTAGCAGGCGGTCATGGTTACAGTAGAGTATCGTGAGATATACTACCCGACGCAACGAATCCTCGAGTACTCAATGACGACTACCGAAGACCGAATCCACACGACGCACGTCGGAAGTCTCCCCCGTCCGCCAGAACTGCTCGAGCTTCTCAAAGCGCGCCAGGACGGGGCGAGCGTCGACGAAGACGAGTGGGAGGCGACCGTCACCGACGCCACACGGACCGTCCTCGAACGCCAAGCAGACATCGGCCTCGACGTCGTCAACAACGGCGAGCAGTCTCGAGTCTCGTTCAACTGGTACGTCGCAGACCGACTCAGCGGCATCGAGGGCGAGCGCGAGCAGGAGATATGGGCTGACCTCGAGGATTACCCGGAGTACGCCGAGGAAACGTTCAAGACGGACGTCATCGACCTCTCGATGCAGCCCGTCGTCGTCGACGAAATCGAGTACACCGGCCAGGAGGAGGCCGCCGCCGAATGCGAGGAGTTCCGGGAGGCGCTTACAACCGTCGACGCCGAATACGAGGAGACGTTCATGACCTCAGCGTCGCCGAGCATCGTTACGACCACACACGTCAACGACTACTACGACTCCTACAAGGAGTACCTCTTCGACGTCGCGGACGCAATGGCAGACGAGTACGAACTGGTCGCCGAAACCGGGATGACCATCCAGATCGACGCCCCTGAACTCCTCACCGTCGGCCAGACATCGGCCTTCGCGGACGAACCCATCGAGGATATCAAGAACGCCACGAATCTCCACGTCAAGGCGCTCAACAGGGCTCTCGAAAACGTCCCCGCCGAGCAGGTCCGGCTTCACACCTGCTGGGGGAGTTACGAGGGGCCCCACCATCTCGACGCGAATCTCGTCGACCTCCTGCCGGAGATATACGAAGCCGACATCACGGGATTGCACGTCGAACAGGCCAACCCGCGCCACCAGCACGAATACCGCGCATTCGCCGAACAGCCGGTTCCGGACGGGTGGACCCTAATGCCGGGGGTCGTCGACGTGAAAACGAACATCATCGACCACCCGGAGACGATCGCGGACCGCCTCGAACGGGTCGCCGACGTCGTCGACGATTCGACGCCGATCGTCGCCGCGCCCGACTGCGGCTTCGACACGCAGGCCGGCATCGGCATGGTCAATCCCGAAATAGCGTGGTCGAAACTCGAGGCGCTCGTCGAGGGGAGCGAGATCGCGACCGAGCGTCTCCACTGAGAGAAGGCTGAAGCGGTCGAACGATCGCGATGTAGCGTCTTCTCGAGTGGGACCAGCGTCGTATCGGTTATCGCCTCGCCGTAGCCGATCCGCCTCTCGAGGAACTCCCGTCGGTCATCGGCGATCACGCGGTCACCGTCAGCCCATCGGATCAACCCGGTTACCGCCGCGAACCGTGACTGAGCCGTCGATGGTTCGTCCGTCGACCAGTGGCGTTCATGCTGTGCGGTCCCTACCGTACTGGAGTCGTCGAGCGGTATGAGATTAACCGATACGCCGCACAAGACTCGCTAAGCAGTCTGTGAGTATTGTCTCAAACAAACTCTACGACCTGCTTGTTTCTCAAACTGGTCTAACTAGAAAATAGAGGCTCGAGAGAAGTTATAGTTCCTGATCAGGCAGATCAAACTCCCAATCGACCACCATTCTATAAAAGTCGACATATTGGTTACCTGAAACGTAAGAAGTCGATAATTGCTAATTTGGCTAGGGTTCGCTATCATCACCTCCCACGTAGATTTTCGGCGAACCGGTTCGACTGCGATGACAATGGCGTGTTCCGACCATCAATTGAGAGCGTTACGTACTCGTATCCGTCCGTGTGGTCTTCCTTTAGATAGGGCGAGTTACTCGATTTGGTTCGAGGACTGCTGACTGATTCGGGTTCGAAAAATCAGCTACTTCATACTGATACTCTCCCAGTACCGACAAATTTCTGATAATATATCACTGTCCTTCGCGTTCGATGCTCGTCCTGTATCGAACGCAGCAAACACACGCTCCCGACCAAACACATTGACATCCTCCCCGCCCTGAAGGACGAGGATTCCCGACCGCGTTGGGATATTACGGTTCGCGGTTAGCGACCTGTTCTCGTGGGGCGAAACAGCCCTCACTACGGTCGAACAGGTGAACCGCTGGCTGTGCCAACCAGCCGTTATCCCTATCACCGCCATCCGTGGCGAGACTCGGGAGTACCTTTTGCCGAATATTCTCCGCACCGTTCACATCCGCATTCGCAACCGTCTCACACATCTCACATACGTACAGGCCACGTTCAACGTGCTGATTGTCGTCTGTGTGGTCACACGCCGAGCACGATTTCGACGTATCGCGTTCGGACACCAACTCCACGTCGATACCTTCGGCTTCGGCCTTGTAGTCGAGAA
Organism: Halostagnicola bangensis; assembly: GCF_054653435.1. Classification (NCBI taxonomy): domain Archaea; kingdom Methanobacteriati; phylum Methanobacteriota; class Halobacteria; order Halobacteriales; family Natrialbaceae; genus Halostagnicola; species Halostagnicola bangensis. The sequence goes on from NZ_BAAIGG010000003.1 coordinate 169,586, forward strand.
GCGTCGTGAAACGGTCGAGCGCCCACCCATGCAAGTCGAGGTTGCCGTGGTCGCCCCAATTTCTAGACTCACCACTCTCGTCGTCTTCTCGGATGCCACCAAGGTCGCCAACGACAAGTGTGCCAACACCTCGCTCAACGCACTCCTCGACTATCGCTTTCGAGAGTGCGTGCAAGAAGTGTGTCCGACGACCTGTTCGCGTCCGATCAAGACGAGTAGCCTCTCGGGACGAGGAATCGTTGCACTTGGCTTTCTTCTTCGTGAAGTAGTATTCGTCCTCCTTGAGTGCGCCACCCGGATACAACATCGATTCGCCGCCGAACGAGACAGCGGCGAAGTTGCAGATCCCGAGGTCAACACCAGCCACCTCGTCGCCCGGTGGTTTCGGGTCGATGGTGGTGCGACAGACGAATTGAAGTCGCCACTCGTCGCGTTTGTAGACGGCGCGAACCTGTTGGATGTCCCACTCGATCAGGTCAACATCCGGGCGAGTCTGGTATTCACACAGGATGAAGTCTGAACAGTGTTCTTTGAGGTTACGGCCTTTCGAGAGGCGAACGCGGGTGAACTGTGCGTCGTGCTTAAAACCAGCCGCTTTGAACGACACAGTTGAACGCGGGTGGGAGTCTCCGTTTTTGCGGTAGCCGGGCGGTCGGGCACGGTTGTCGCCGTTCCGACGCTTACCGAACCAGCCGTTGAACGCTTCAGCGAGTTCTTCGAGAACGCGCTGACTGGATTGAGAATGTAAGTCCGTGTAGCGTTCATGGCTTTTGAGTTCGGCTTTGAGTTCCCCGTCATCAGGAATCTCGCCCGTTTCGTCCCACTGTTCGTGTGCGTAGTAGCGACCGACGTTCCAGAGTTTTGAGCCAGCCCAACCGAGTTGGTCGGGGTCGTCACGAACCTGTTCTGGTTCGTAATCGTCGCCTCGAACGTTCGGATGGTTCGACCCATTTCTGTATTCATAAGTGGTTATGAACGCTGGTTTGTTAATAGTACCGGTTGGCGTGAAATATCCTGTAATGCTACTGTCGGTCGATTGTGTCATCCAGTGACGGCGCGTATCCCCGCGCTAAAGCGTGAGGTTTTGTGCCTGTTCATCCCATAATCTCTCAATACAGGGACAATTTGTGCCGTTGCCAACTCGTCGGAGCCAGATCACTACTCGTCCGTGGGCTCTCTTTCGGTGCCGGCCCGGTGAGGACCGACTGGCGAAACGTGGCGAACGAACCGTATTCGCGATCGAACCCGCGGGCGACGGCGGCGTCAGTTACGTCACCTCGCGTATCGCGTCGGTCAGCTCCGGAATGACCTCGTGAAGGTCGCCGATCACGGCGTAGTCGGCTTTCTGGACGATAGCAGCCTCCGAGTCGGTGTTGATCGCGAGGATCTTGTCGGCACCCTTGCATCCGACCATGTGCTGGACTGCGCCGCTGATCCCACAGGCGATGTAGATGTCGGGACTGATCTGTGCGCCGGTTAGCCCGATCTGATCGTCGTGGGGCCGCCAGCCCTCGTTGATCGCGGCCCGCGAAGCACCGACCGTTCCGCCGAGCAGATCGGCCAACTCCTCGAGTTTGTCGTAGTCCTCCGGGCCACCGACGCCGCGGCCACCGCCGACCACGACACGGGCTTCGCCCAGGGGAATTCCCTCCTCGTCTGCCGTCTCGACTCGCTCGACGCGGACCCGGAGATGGGCGTCGTCGAGCGACGGCGTGAACTCGTTGACCGTCGGCTCGGTCGTCGACGCGGCCTCCTCGATCGGGTATTCGTGCTCGGCAGCGGTCACCAGCTTCGTCTCACCCTCGAGGCGGGCGTGCTCGACGAGGCTACCGCCCCAGCGGTCACGGCGCACCTCGTAGCTCTCTCCCGCCCCGGTGACGTCGACACAGTTGGTCGCCATCGGGGCGTCGAGCGTGGCGCCGGCGTGGGCCAGCACTTCGTGCCCGCGATCCGTCCCGGCGGCCGCGACCGTGCTCGCGCCCAGTTCCGAGACGAGCTGGGCAACGCTTTCACCCCACCCCTCCGGTGCGTAGCCCTCGAGGCGGTCGTGAGTGACGTGGTACATTTCTTCGACGCCGTACGGGCCGAGCTCGTCTTTCAGGGCGGCCCCCTCGTCACCGAAGACGACGGCACAAAGCGCCGCCTCTTCGTCCGTAGCGAGCTCGCGGGCCATGGTAAGCATCTCGAGGGAGGTCTCTTCGGGAACGCCGCTTTCGTGTTCGACGAATCCGAGGATCATAGTACTTCGATCTCCGACTCGAGTAGTTCGACGATCTCCGGGACAGCATCGGTCCCCTCGCCGAGAACCGTGGCGTCGGAGTCGTCCGCTTCGGGAGCCTCCAGGCGGGTTTTCTCGAACGTGCCCGGAGCCTCCGTCCGATCGGGCTCGAGGCGGCCGACCTCCTGGCGACGCGCCTGCATCTTGGCGCGCATCGAGGCGTATCGGGGCTCGTTGATCCCTTCTTTTACCGAGACGACCGCCGGCAGGTCGATCTCGTACACTTCCTCGCCGCCGCCGATCTCGCGTTTCGCGGTCGCCACGCCGTCCTCGACCTCGAGTGATTTGATCCCCGTCACGCAGGGGAGATCGAGTTCGGTCGCGACGCGGACGCCGACCTGGTAGTTGGCCATATCGGCCGACTCGTTCCCGAACAGCAGCAGGTCGAACTCGGCGTCGTCGTCGGGCAGGTCGCGAATGGCGGTCGCGATGGCCGACGCGGTCGCCCGGGGGCCCCACTCCTCGCCGTCAGTCTCGAGCAGCGTCGCCTCGTCGGCCCGCATGGCAAGTCCCGTCCGGAGCTGTTCGGTCGCTTCCTCCGGGCCGAGCGTGAGGACGTGCGTCGAACCGCCGTGAGTTTCGACTTGCTGGATGGCTTCCTCGACGGCACACTCCTCGTGCGGGCTCATGGTAAACCCGAGATTACTCGTATCGATCCGTTGGTTGTCGTCCGTTAGTACGATCTTTGCACCGGTGTTCGGTACCCGTTTGATACAGGCTAGTACGTTCATTGTGTGGATGGGAGGCCGCAGACGGCCTCGATGTGGTTCGCGTGCTGTGCTAGCTGCGGATCCGTTCGTTCTCCGGATCGAACAGCGGCTCGCTCCCGACGACCTCGACGGTCACGGGGTACTGCTCGCCCATGTACTCGACGTGCAGTCCCTGCCCCTCGTCGGCGTACTCCGGCGGGAGGTACGCCATCAGCAGGTGTTTGCCGACGCTCGGACCGGTTCCCGCGCTCGTGACGTAGGACTCCCGGCCCTCCTCGTCGACGATCACGTCGCCGTCCTCGTTCAGTACCGGCTCGTTACCGAGCATGAACCGGCGTTCGCCGTCGGACGACGTGTGATCGGCCACCGAGAGGGTACAGAGCGTGGCTGCGTTGTCTTCCTCGAGCGCCTCGGCGTAGGCTTCCTTCCCGATGAAGTCGGCGTCCTTGACGCCGTGGAACGTAAGTCCGGCCTCCGCCGGGGTGTACTCGAGTTCGAGTTCGTGGCCGTGGAGGCGGTACCCCTTCTCCATGCGGCCGGTCGTTCCGTAGACACCCATGCCGACGGGCCGGATGTCGTACTCCTCGCCGGCCTCGGCGATGATATCCCAGAGGCGCTGGCCCTGGCCCATCGACGTGTATATCTCCCAGCCCCGTTCGCCGACGTAGGAGAGACGCATCGCCCAGCAGTCGACCTCGCCGATGGTGAGTTCCTGTGCGGTGTATGGCGGGAACGCTTCGTGGGATACGTCCTCATCGGCCACGCTATCGACGACCGCACGGGCGTCGGGGCCCCAGACGCCGAGCGTGCACAGCGACTCGGAGCGGTCGATCAGCGTCACGTCCTCGTCCGTGCCGATGTGATCCCCGAACCATGCGCGGTCGCCGCCGGCCGCCGCCCCGCCGGTGATGACCCGGTAGTGTTCGGGACCGAGCCGGGCGATCGTCAGGTCCGAGACGAAGCCGCCGTTCTCGGCGAGAATCGGCGTATAGACCGTCTTTCCGACGTCGACGTCGGTCCGGCCGACGGCCATCCGTTCCATGTAGTCGACGACGTCCGAACCCACGAAGTCGAACTTGCCAAAGCCCATGTCCCCGACCATGGCGACGTTGTCCCGCATGTGCAGATGTTCGGCCAGGATGATCGGCGACCACCACCGAGAGTCCCATTCGTTGGGCCGTTTCAGCCCCTCGAGGTCGTCGTAGCGCTCGAGGAGATCTTCGTTGGACTCGAACCACTGCGGCCGTTCCCAGCCGGCGGCTTCGAAGAACCGCGCGTCGAGGGCGTCCTGCCGGTCGTAGAACGGGCTGGTCCGCAGCGGTCGGGAACTCTGCCACTGTTCGGCCGGGTGAACGATGCCGTAGATCTTCTGGAACCCCTCGTGGGCGCGGTTCTCGACAAATTTCCTGGAGGTTCCGTACTCGTAGAACCGGTTGACGTCCGAGCCGTGGAGGTCGATGTCCGACCAGCCCCGCGTCATCCACTGAGCGACGGCCTCGCCGATCGCGGGCGCTTCCTTGATCCAGACCGCGGCACACGACCACAGCCCCTCGACGTCCTGGATCGGACCCAGCAGCGGCATTCCGTCCGGGGTGACCGACAGCAACCCGTCGATCTCGTGGCGGATTCCGGCCTCGGGATCGTCGAGCAGTTCCGGAACGATCTCGAGCGCATCGGCCATCGACTGCTCGAACGCGTCGTCGGTCAGCGGCGGCTGTGTCGGCGACAGCGGCGCCTCGTCGATCGAGGGGATGTCCTCGACGTCCCAGAGGATCGGCCGGTGCTGGTAAGAGCCGACCTCGAGGTCGTTACCGTGCTGGCGCTCGTACATCTGGGTGTCCATGTCCCGCACGACGGGGAAGGAGATTTCGCCCTCGTAGTCTTCGAAGAACGAGATCGGTCCGACGCTGACCATCTGGTGGACTGCTGGGGTCAGGGGGATCTCGGCGCCGGCCATCTCGGCGATCTTGGGGCTCCACAGCCCCGCGGCGATCACGACCTCGCCGGCCTCGACCGTCCCGCGGTCAGTTTCGACGGCCTGGATCGCTCCGTTCTCGACGTGCAGATCGAGCACCTCGGTGTTCGGCGAGAGCGTCAGACCGCCCTCCATCGCATCGTCCGCCCGCGCCCGCATGACCTCGCCAGCGCGGAGCGGATCGCAGGTTCCGGCACCCTCGCTGTAGAAGCCGCCCTTGATGATGTCCGTATTGACGTACGGCACCATCTCTTCGATCTCCTCGACGGTGAGCAGTCGCCCGGCTTCGCCCCACGATTTGGCCGACTGGACGCGTCGCTCGAGTTCGTCCATCCGCTCGTCGGTCCGGGCCACCTCGATCCCGCCGCTGTTCGTGAACGTGTCCATGTCGTCGTACTGTTCGATGCTCCGGCGAGTGAGGTGGGTCATCTCCTTCGAGTGCTCGACCGGCATCAGGAAGTTTGACGCGTGACCGGTCGAGCCACCCGGATCGGGGAGCGGCCCCTTGTCCATCAACAGGATATCGTCCCGACCCTGTTCTGCGAGGTGATAGGTGAGACTGTTCCCGACGATGCCCGTCCCGATAATGACTGTGTCCGCACTCGACGGGAAGTCGCTGTCGCTCATCGTCGGTCGATACCTCCGTCACGTAGCCGTCCGTTCCTCGAGTCGATCCCTACTCTCGAGTTGGTACCGTACAGTAACATCTTCGCTCATTTGGTACTACCTCACAGGGTATTAAGCGTCCGCAAACCTGACACCGAACAGATACAACGAGCGATTCGAACGCCGATCGATGGTGACAGGCAGTTCGCGAACCGGCCCGTAACAGCCCCGAGCTCCAGTCGAGCAGCGTCCGAGGCGACTCACAAGACATTCACAACGTGTCCCTCATTCTAGAGGTTGTGCCGTTCGACCGATGATTCTGTGGTCGGGCCAGGACGAACGGCACGGCCAATTTCAGTCGGAGCCACAGCGCCGAACGATCGGAGTCCCATGCCGATCCGCAGCGACGGTTACCGGTCGACGACGGTCCGCTCGGCGGTGGCGATCGCGGCGGCGTTCGGAACGACGTCGTGGACACGAACGAGATCGACGCCGCGCTCGGCCGCCAGCGCCATCGCGACGGCGGTCGGCACGACTCGATCCTCGTCGCGACGCGTCGCGTGCTCGAACATCGAGTTGCGGGAGTGACCAATCATCAGCGGTATCCCCAGCGCACGGAACTCCGCGATCCGGTCGAGCAACTCGAAGCTCTCGACGGCGGTCGTTCCGAAGCCGAGTCCGGGGCCGAGCACGAGTCGCGAGCGATCGATCCCCGCGCGCTCGGCGAGGAGCACACGCTCCGTGAGTCGCTCGAGCACGTCGCCGACGACGTCGTCGTAGGTGTGCTGTCGACCGGGGTCGACCGGGGCGGAGAGACTGTGCACGAGCGCGGCTGGCACCTCCCGTTCGGCGACGATGCGTCTCATCTCCGCGTCCGCGAGCCCGGTGACGTCGTTGACCATGTCTGCGCCCGCGTCGAGCGCAGCCTCTGCGACCGACGGTTTGTGCGTGTCGATCGAGACCATCGCCTCGAGCCCGTCGAGGCGCTCGATAACTGGAAGGGTGCGCTCGCGTTCCGTCTCGGCGGGAATCGGCTCGGCTCCCAGTCGGGTCGATTCGCCGCCGACGTCGACAACGTCCGCCCCCGCCGCGACCATCTCCTCGGCGCGAGCGACGGCGTCCTCAACCGCATCGTACTCGTCACCGTCGGGGAAGCTGTCCGGCGTCACGTTCAGGATCCCCATCACCGCCGTCCCCTCGTTCCACGGGTACTCGCCGCTCGAGTCGTCGGCCCCGATGCCGAGCGCGTCGGTCAGCTGTTCGGCCAACCGACGGCCGCCGACCGCCCGCCCGCGCAGTCGGACGACGAGATCCGTAAACTGCGCGAGCGTGCCACCGAGCACGACTTCGACGTGCAGATCCGTCGCACCGATACCGGCGACCGCACAGGTGCCGCCCAGTGACTCCATCAGCGTGCGCAGTTCGGACGCCTCCTTCTGGCGGACGTGAAACCGAAGCGTTCGGTGGGGAAACCGATCCGCGCGGTCCCGGCGTTCCGAGGCAGGGACGTCCGCACGCCGCATGACTGCTCGAGCGCGTTCTGCGGTGGGCGTCTGGACCGATTGCAGCGTCCGCGTCCACCAGTCGCGGGCTTCCCCGACGACGGAGAGTGATCCGGTCACGAGCACGCAGTCCGACGGCTCGGCCGTCCGGAGTGCCCGATCAAGTGCGACGAGGATCGACCCGAATCGATCGGTCTCGGCGTCCGTCTCGCGGTCGAACGTCTCGGCGAGCACGTCCGTTCCGAGGGCACGGTCGACGTCCGCCGCGGCGAGGTAAATCCGATCAGGATCCGGGAGCATCCGACACATCTCCGGGTGGTCCTTGTCGCGTAATGCACCGAACACGAGGTGGAGATCGTCGTACTCGAACCGTTCGAGAAGCGTCGCGACCGTCGCACACGCGTCGGGATTGTGCGCGCCGTCGAGAATCGTGAGTGGCTCGTCGTCCATCACTTCGAACCGGCCCGGCCACCGGACGTTGCGGACCCCCGCCGCGATGTCTCGTTCGGACGTTCCGGCGATCTGTCTGGCGAGCGTGGCGGCGATTCCCGCGTTGACCGCCTGGTGGCGACCGAGAAGCGGCGTTCGGCTCTGGACCTCCCAGTCGGGACCGACCAGCGAGATCGACGACGTCGTCGGCGAGACCATCCCGGTCTCTTCCGCCACCACGTCGATTGTTTCGGCCGATCGATCGCTCGAGTCTCCGTCGCGATCAGATTTCGCGTCGAGGCTGACCCGTACGACGTCGGTCTCCTCTCGGATCGCGTCCAGCGCTGCGCCCGTCGCGCCGGTCACCAGCGGCGCGTCCGCCGGCGCGATCTGGGCCTTGTCGCGAGCGATCTCTTCGACCGTGTCGCCGAGGATGTCGGTGTGCTCGAGGCTGACGGTCGTGACCGCGGCCGCCGCGGGATCGACCACGCTCGTCGCGTCGTAGCGGCCGCCGATGCCGACCTCGAGGACGGCGACGTCGACGTCCTCGCGGTCGAAGTGCCAGAAGGCCATGGCGGTGAACACTTCGAAGAACGTCGGCGCCGCACCCTCGACGGCCCGGTCGACGACGAAGGGCCAGACGGTCTCGACGAACCGCACCACCTCGTGTTTCGGGATCTTCCGGCCCCCGACCGTGATACGCTCACGCCGGTCGTTCAGGTCAGGAGAGGTGTAACAGCCGACAGTGTGCCCTTCCGCTCGGAAGATTCGGTCGAGAACGCGAGCCGTACTCCCCTTGCCGTTCGATCCGGCGATCTGAACGACGACCAGGTCCTCGTGTGGATCCCCCAGATTCGAAAGCATCGCAGCGGTCGTTTCCGTCCCCATTTCCGGCCGGAGCCGTCGCAGTCGTTCCATCCTGGAGACGGCTTCATGGTACTCCATAACATGGTAGATCACACGCCAGCCAATAAAGTTCCTACTGACCGGTGTCGGCCCACAAGTAGTACATTTTCATACACGTTCTGCCGTGTGGCTGTGTCCGTTCTGTCGTCAGCTTCCGTCCACATTCGGACGCCGATTCGAGGACGTAACTCGCGCCAGTCGCCATCCGCAGGCCGCCGCCGGTACCGTACTACCCCAATACCACGGCTTCCGGCACTCGTGAGGGGAGTGAACTACCGGGCACTGCACGACGGCTATCGCCGCGATTCGGCGCGCCACCCACGTCGTATCCGGAACGTTATAAGTGTGTTAACACTTAACACCAAGCGCGGAAACGTATCTGTACATGACAGGCTCTGAGGAAACCGACCAGTCGATACCGACCGACTACGAAATCGCACAGTCCGCTGAGACGAGCCACATCGCCGACGTCGTCGAACCGTTCGGGCTTATGCGGGACGACCTGCAACTGTTTGGCGAACACAAAGCGAAGGTCACACTCGAGGCGATCGAGCGGATCCGCGAGGAACGATCGGCTGACGGCAAGCTCGTTCTGGTCACCGGGATGACCCCAACGCCGCTGGGCGAGGGCAAGACGGTGACGACGGTCGGGCTCGGACAGGCGTTCAATCAGATCGACAAGGACGCGCTCATCGCGATCCGCGAACCGTCGCTGGGTCCCGTCTTCGGGGTCAAAGGTGGCGCTGCAGGCGGAGGGTACTCCCAGGTACTCCCGATGGAGGACATCAACCTCCACTTCACCGGCGACCTCCACGCGCTCACGTCGGCGCACAACCTCATCGCGACGATGCTCGACAACCACATCAAACACGGGAACGAACTCGACATCGCGGTCAACTGGGTCAACTGGCCGCGCGCGATCGACATGAACGATCGCGTGCTCCGCGAGACCGTGATCGGGCTCGGCGGCGACGTCACCGGTGTCCCTCGTCAGGATGGGTTCATCCTGACGGCCGCATCGGAACTGATGGCCGTCCTCTGTCTCGCCGACGGGATCGACGATCTCAAGGAACGGCTCGCCCGCATCATCGTCGCCTACGACGAGAGCGGCGACCCGGTTACCGCAGACGACATCGGCGCGACGGGTCCCGCTGCGATCCTGCTGAAAGACGCGTTGAAACCAAACGTCGTCCAGACGATCGAGGGCACGCCCGCGTTCGTCCACGGCGGCCCCTTCGCGAACATCGCCCACGGGACCAACTCGCTGATTGCAGACGGGGTCGCCGCCCACCTCTCCGACTATCTCATCACCGAGGCCGGCTTCGGCTCCGATCTGGGCGCCGAGAAGTTCATGAACATCGTCTGCCGGTTCGGCGAGATGGAACCCGACGCGGTGACGCTCGTCGCGTCGGTGCGAGCACTGAAGTACCACGGCCAAGAGATGTGGCCGCCCGACCTCGACGAACTCGAGGCAGAAGACGTCGACGCGGTTCGCAACGGGTTCGAGAACCTCGACAAACACGTTGCCAACCTCCAGCAGTTCGGCGTTCCGGTCGTCGTCGCCCTCAACCGCTTCCCGGACGATTCCGACGCGGAGGTCGACGCGGTCGTCGACCACTGTGAGAACGAACTCGAGGTCAGGGTCGCCGAGTCGAACGTCTTCACCGACGGTGGAGAGGGTGGGATCGACCTCGCCGAGAGCCTGGTCGACGCTGCAGAGTCCGAATCGACGTTCGAACCGCTCTACGACATCGACGCGTCGATCAAATCGAAGATCGAAACCGTCGCCACCGAAATCTACGGTGCCGACGCCGTCGAGTACCACAGCGACGCCGAAGACGACATCGAGCGGCTCGCGAACCTCGGTTTCGACGAGGTCCCGATCTGTATGTCGAAGACATTCCACTCGCTCAGTGACGACGCGAGTCGCAAGGGTGCGCCCGACGACTGGACGCTCGAGGTAAACGAGATCTATCCCTCGGCGGGTGCCGGTTTCCTCGTGGTGCTCACCGCCGACGTCCTCACGCTGCCCGGCCTTCCTGCCGAACCTGCTGCCGCCGAGATGGATCTTCACTCCGATGGGGACGTCTCCGGGCTCTTCTGACCCGGACAGCGGGCTCGAGATGCGTCTCCGGGTCGAGAAACTGCGGACACGCGGTCGCTACGGATACCACTCCAATCGATTCTAGCTCTCCAGTCGGTCGTCGTCTTCGGCTGGTCCTATTCTCGGCGTCGTCTTCGGCTTCTCGAGCCAGCTTCACGCGTGCGGTACCGACGCGTCACGAGGATCGAAAGCAGGAGCGAGAGATACAATTGGTGTCAAACTAGGCTCTGCGCTCCGACTCGCTCCGCCCGGGAACCGCAATCAGATAGTGAAATGTGTTAACAGAGGTAAGGATTATACGAGATACCCCCGATACTACAGACGGGGACGAGTACAAATGTACGATAACGTTCTGATCGCGACTGACGGCAGCGACGAGGCCGAGAGTTGCGTCGACCACGGTCTCGACATTGCCGAGGCGATGGATGCGAAGGTGCACGCGCTGTACGTGGTCGAGACCAAAGCCAGCTACATCCTGACCGTCGGTCTCTCCGACGGGGAGCTAGAGTCCTACAGAGAATACGGCGAGGATGCCGTCACCGAAGTGATCAAGAGCGCCTCCGTGCGAGACCTCGGCGGGGAAGGCGTGGTCAGGACCGGGCGCCCATCCGAGGAGATCGTCGACTACGCCGAGGGAAACGACATCGACGCCATCATCATGGGTAAACAGGGTCACGGGGCAATCGAGAGGCACCTCGGGAGTACCGCGGAGAAAGTCATGCGGATGGCCGAGACACCAGTGACGGTCGTCGCCGGGGATTGACGAGCGAGCGCGGAGGGAGGATGGACGCCGGTTCCACGCATCGGTTCTGAGGACGCCCCGCCGACCCGCGTGCGCTTTCGAACCGTTACAATTGATATGCTCCCCCTCGAAGAGGGGACAGAACGTATGCACTGGAGCCCCCGGACGTACCTCCGACTCTTCCTTCTCGTTGGCGGGACACTCCTCCTTGCCAATGGAACCCTCGGCGGTGAGTTGCTGGAGATTGCCATCGGGGCCGCCGCGGTGGGTCTCGGCGGCGTCGGCCTGGCCTCCGAGTGGCGGGAGTCGTCGGTCTGACGACACGTATAAGTCCCGCCCCCACAGTTGTTCTCACATGTCCGGACGTGTCGCGACTGTTTCCACGATTCTCGCGGTGGTACTAGCCATCGCGAGCCTCCTCCTTCTTCTGGCAGGCCGTCACTTTTTCGCCGGCGTACTGTTGACGTTCGTCGCGTTCTCCATCTATCTCAGGGAGACCAACACGGACTGAACCGGTTGGCGCATGACACACCCCGGGAGACAAACTATTTTGTACAGCCCTACGAAGACTCAGACAGTAGCACGGTTATGCTAGACAAGATACTGATTGCGACGGACGGCAGCGACAGGGTGTCGAAAGCGATCGAACACGGGCTAGATCTCGCGGAGGTGTTCGGCGCGGAGGTACACGTGATCTACGTCATCGAGACGGAGGCGTCGTACATCCTCACAGTCGGGGTGAGCGAGTCGGAGATGGAAGAGTATCGACAGTACGGCGAGGACGTCGTTACCGACGTGGTAGAGCAGATCGAGGGACGAGGTCTCGACGGCGTCGGCGCGGTCACAACCGGAAAGGTCGCACAGGAAATCGTCGACTACGCCAAACAAGAAGATATCGACACCGTCGTCATGGCCGAGCGTGGCCGCGGTACGCTCGAGAAGTACCTCGGATCCAGCACGGAGAAGGTCGTGCGGATGTGTCCGAAACCGGTCACCGTCGTTCGCTCCTAGGTCCGCACCCGGTCGGTTCGGATTCCCCCGTGCCAGGATCGTCACGGCGTCCGAGCGATAGTCTGCCGTGTCGACGTAAGCGGACGTCAGTCGTCACTGACGTCGATAACTCTGTCCTCTCTGGTCCTGACGTGGGTAACGAGGTCACCGGTCTGGCTCGTGACGACGATCTCGTCTTCCTCCTCGAGATCGTCTATCAACTCGGTGAACTCGTCGGACTGGAGGAGTCTGTACTCCCGCTTGAGACCGATCATCACGGCGTAGATCATGAACAGCAGAATAACGGTGAACGGGAGGCCGCTGGCGATGGCGGCCGCCTGGAGTGCCTCGACGGCCGCGTCGCCGCCGGCGATCAGCAACGTGGCGGCGACTAGCCCCTCTGATGCGGCCCAGAAGACGCGGCCGGCTGGCGGCGTCTCGTGTTTGCCGCCGGTGCTCAGGTGTTCGAGAACGAGCGAGCCCGAGTCCGAGGAGGTCACGAAGAACGTCGTCACCAGGGTGATCGCGAGCAGGGACAGGAGCACCGTTCCCGGCATCAGGTCGAACATCGCGAACATCGCGACCTCCTCGCCGACCTCGAACACCGGTCCGCTGATCGCCCCTTCCGTCGCCTCGTTCAGTTCGAAGCTGAGGGCACTCCCGCCCATCGCCGCGAACCAGGCGAAGGAGAATACGACGGGGATCAGGAGCACTCCACCGACGAACTCCCGGATGGAGCGGCCCTTCGAGATTCGGGCGATGAACATCCCGACAAACGGCGACCAGGAAATCCACCAAGCCCAGTAGAACACCGTCCAGTCGACGAGGAAGGCACCCTCACCCTCGCCGCCCGAGCCGTAGTACTCCGAACCCTGGAAGTAGTGGTTGTCGAACGAGTTGCCGAAGAAGGACAGCTCGAAGAAGTTGCCGAGGTAGCCGCCGATGCCCTGTGGCATCGCACCGAGGATGAACAGCGTCGGCCCGAGGACGAACACCGACGCCAGAAGAATTATCATCAGCGTGAGGTTCAGGTTGCTGAGCCGTCGGATCCCCTTGTCGAGGCCGAGGTAGACCGAGATGATTGCCATCCCCGTGACGACCCCGATGATTGCGACTGCAACCCAGATCGAGTCGGGCACTGCGGGGAACGCGCCCACCTCCTGGCCAACGAACGTCAGCCCCGCATTGATCTGCAATGCGCCTAACCCGAGAGAGGTCACGAGGCCGAACAGCGTCGCGAAGATGGTGAAGATGTCGATGAAGTGTCCCGGCCAGCCGTAGATCCGATCACCGAGCACCGGGTAGAACACTGACCGGAAGGTCAGTGGCAGCCCGCGATTGTACGAGAAGAACGCCAGGCTGAGCGCGACCAACGCGTAGATCGCCCACGGGTGAAAGCCCCAGTGGAACAGCGACACCGCAAGCGCCACTTCGCCGGCACCCTCGGTTCCCGCCTCGGCACCCAGGTGCGGGTCGAAGAGGTGAAACACCGGTTCGGCGACGCCGAAGAACATGAGGCCGATCCCCATGCCCGCGCTGAACAGCATCGCGACCCACGAGATGTCGCTGAACTCCTTCTCGCCGTCGACGCCGCCGAGTCGTATCGAGCCGTACTTGCTTATCGCAAGATAGACCATGAAGATAATGAAAATGTTAGCGGCCAGGATGAACAGCCAGTCGAAGTAATCGGACACTGCGACTCGAGTGTCTTGATACACCGTCCCCGCCTGATCCGGGAACGCGAGCGAGAGGGCAATAAAGAGGATGATCAACCCTCCCGCGATGAGAAATACGGGTGGGTTGATGTCGAACCCGTATCCTCGCCAGTTCTTGTCGCCCGGTTCTCGGTCCGTCTCCGCGTAGAACAGACCTTCCTGTATTCCGCGTTTGTCTTCGTCTGCCATAGTTACCCTCCGTGTTCGTCCTGTCGTGTTCTGTCCGTTCGAGGCCGTCCGCCGGTCGTTTCGAAGCGGTAGGTCGTAGCATCACGCTCACCCGGTCGATCGCACTGACCATCTCCAACCGCCCGGTCCAACCTCCACTCACCGTGTGAATATATCTCGAGTGGCATTCATTACCAATCCCATTACTTCGATTCCATGCATTTCCGTATATAGTTTTGGTAAATATACCGATATTTTACGAGGAATCGTATCGTCAGGCAGTTAATTACGATTACCTCCAGTTCAAAATCCAACATTACTAGCGTCGGATGGAACTCTCAAAATCGGGCGAAGATGGAACCAAGCCGGTACGGCGTGGCGAGAAACGAAATGACGAACATCACGACGGCGAGTCCGAACGAGACGACCGCGAGTCCGGCGAGAAACGGCGCCAATCCCGTCCAGAAGGGCATCATAAGCGTGATCACCGACATCGAAACCACGACGACCATCAAGAACACCATCGAGACGCGAAGCCCCATCTGTCGCGGATTGAACCCGCACCTGGGACACCCTTCCTCGTCCCCCTCAAGCCCGCACCCACACCGTTTGCAATGGGGCACCCCACCAGTGAACGGACGCATATACTAACTTCCCGCTGAAACAACAAAAAGACACGCCCCGTATCTGGACTCGAGTAATGAAAAGCGTGATCGGCTCCTCTAGCGACTGCGACGGAGCAGTCCGGCGACAAACTGCACGAGGTAATTCGGCTCCTCGGACACGTTCGGCATGGCAGGCATATAGTTAACAAGTTCTTCTGTCGACGTTTCGTCGGATTTCCTTTCCGTTCTCATTCACTTAGACATTTGAACTACCGGGGATTAAGAATTGCGAATTTATCTTTGGTAACCAGCAAATACGTTCATTCCCTCTAACCGGACGGATTCGGTCAGTTCACCACGTCGACCTCGTACCCGTGGTCAGCGATCGCCTCGATGATCTTTCGGGCGTGTTCCGCACCGCTGGTTTCGACCTGGAAGATCAGGTAGGCCTCGCCGACGTCCAGGTCCTCGAGGACACGGTCGTGGCGGACGGTCTGAATGTTAGCACCGTGGTCGGCGATAACCCCGGAGAGCTCCGCCATCTTTCCGGGTCGGTCGTCGATGTGTACCCGCAATCGCAGGATCTGCTCGCGGTGAGTCAGTGCGTGGATGAGTATCGCGCGGAGCATCGTCATGTCGAGGTTGCCGCCACAGAGCAGCGGCATTATGCGCTCGCCGTCGACGTCGACCGCGTCGCTTCGGATCGCTGCAACCGCGGCGGCGCCAGCCCCTTCCACCAACTGTTTCGCTCGCTCCAGCAGAACCAGTACGGCTTCGGCGATCTCGCCGTTCGTCACCGTGACGACCTCGTCGACGTGTCGCTCCATAATCGACAGCGTCAGCTCGGAGATGCCGCCCGTCGCGATTCCGTCCGCGATTGTATCGACCGAGTCGAGCGTTTGCGGGGCACCCTTGTCCAGGCTGTCGGAGACGGTCGCCGCCTCCGCCGCCTGGACGCCAACGATCCGCGTCTCGGGGCTGCGTTCGGCGAACGCAGTTGCGATCCCGCTGATCAGACCGCCGCCGCCGATCGGCACGACGACGGTGTCGACCTCGGGAACGTCTTCGACCATCTCGAGTCCGAGCGTTCCCTGGCCGGCGACGATCGCCGGGTCGTCGAACGCGTGGACGAACTCGGCCTCCGATTCCCCGGCTAGCTCGCGCGCGAAGTTCGTCGCCTCCTGGAAGTCCTTTCCGACGAGTTCGACGGTCCCGCCGTAGCCGCGCGTGGCGTCGATCTTCGTCTGGGGAGCGGTTGTCGGCATGACGATCGTCGAGTCGACGCCGAGTTTCGTCGCGGCGAGGGCAACGCCCTGTGCGTGATTTCCGGCGCTCGCCGCGACGACCCGCTCGAGTTCCCCCTCCTCCAGACAGCGCTGGATCTTGTTGTACGCCCCGCGGGTCTTGAACGAGCCAGTCCACTGGAGGTGCTCGAGTTTGAGTACGACCTCCGCGGCGCCGGTCATCGCCTCGAGCGACGTGTTCCGCTCGACCGGCGTCCGCTTGACAATCGACGGATCGTCGAGTCGCTCACGGGCCGCTTCGACGTCAGCGAACGTGACGGGGAGTTCGTCTCGACTCATCGTCGTCTCACGGGGATTCGATCGGCTCGAGGCCGTCGATACAGTCGCGGAGGGCGTCCTGAATTCGGTTCGCCATTGTGTTGCCGTCGATGATGTGGGTCACGGAAACTCACCGTCGGTCCTATCGTACGTGTCGGTTGCGTCGAAGGTCATTCTCTCTCACCGCTGCGTCGCTCCCGACGAGTGCGTTGTGTCGTTCCTGTGGCCGTCCACGCACGTCGGGCGATACTGAAAGCTAGCAGTGTAAAGAGTTATCAATGCACTGCATCACCCGAATCGAGTGCGGATTTCGGGACCCGTTCGGATCAAATTCCACATCGTATAAAATATACGTTATGTATAGTCGGACGAAAATCTCCCGCAACCGCGCCTCGTCGAATCCAAGCTATCACCCTTCTCGAGGCCCTTTCTGGCGCACTATTGCCGGTTTCGAGAGTGTTGAAGTGGTGGAGATCTCCTACTTTTATATTCTACGGGGGACATATGCATGGTAATGTCTGACAGTCAGCCACCGGAACAGGACAGTACGGAACACCCAAACTACCCGAGCGTCGATCAGTCGGATCGAACCCTCCCGAGAAATCTGCGCCAGTCCGGCGATCCAGGAATCGAGATGCTCGTTTCCACGCGCGTTCGCAAGTCACCGTTCTTCCACAAATCGTTCGTGGAGAACGGCGCCTGGCGGGCGACGGTCTACAACCGAATTTACCACCCGAGGGGCCTCGTCGAGCCCGAAGACGGCGGCATGATGGAGGAGTACGATGCGCTGGTCAACCGGGTGACGCTCTGGGACGTCGCGGTCGAACGACAGATCCGCGTGCAAGGGCCCGACGCCGAGGCGCTCACCAATCACGTCATCACCCGGGACGCGACCGAGATCGAGACGATGCGTGGCAAGTACGTCATCCTCTGCAACGAGGACGGCGGCATCCTCAACGACCCCGTGTTGTTGCGACCGGGCGAAGACGAGTTCTGGTTTTCGATCTCGGACTCGACGCTGATGCAGTGGCTCCAGGGCGTCAACGTCGGCATGGACTTCGACGTCGAGATCGACGAGATCGACGTCGCGCCGATGCAGATTCAGGGCCCGCGCTCCGTCGACGCAATGGCCGACGTCGTCGGCGAGGAAGTCGAGGAAATCCCCTATTACGGCCTGATGGAAGCCGAGATCGACGGCTGTTCGGTGCTGGTGAGCCAGACCGGCTTCTCCGGCGAGAAAGGCTTCGAGATCTACGTCCGGGACGCCTCGAAAAACGCCGAAGCGGTCTGGGATCCCGTCCTCGAGTCCGTCAGGGATCACGGCGGGATGCAGGTCGCGCCGGCACACCACCGCCGTATCGCGGCAGGGATCCTCTCGTGGGGCCAGGACATGGACCACGAGACCTCACCGTTCCAAGTCAACCTCGGCTACCAGGTCCCCGACGACAAGGACGTCGACTACATCGGCAAGGAAGAACTCGAGCGGCAGCAGGCACAAATCGAGAGCGGCGAGTACCCGTTCGTCCACAAGATGGTCGGCCTCAAGATGGCTGGCGAGCCGGTTCGGGACTACGCGCCGGACTTCTGGCTCATCTCCGACCCCGACACCGGCGAGAACTGCGGCTACGTCACGTCGCCGTGGTACAACCCCGAACTCAAGACGAACCTCGCGCTCGGGTTCGTTCCGGCGGCGAAACTCGACGGCGATCCGATGGAGGTCTACGACGGCGACATCGGGACGGAGTTCCAGGTCCACCTTCCGGACGAGTACGCTGAGGAACCCGGCGAGCCGGTGTACGCCAAAGTCTCGGAGGTCCCGTTCAAGCCGTCGGTCAACCCGAGCGCCCGGGAGCAGGCCAAACTGAACGCCAGAGAGGAGTCCTCCGAGTGAATCGTGACCGGGAGAGTGGGAACCAACCGGTCACGGGCATTCGTGCCGAAGAACGGACCAGCCACCACAGGAGTGAGACCATGTCATCTGAGATACAGTCAACTGCGATGGCGGAAGGGGTAGTGGAGTTACTCGAGGAGCCGCGCTTCGAGCTGATGCCGTTCGAGAGTATCGACGAACAACTGGGGCACCTCCCGGACGGCGCGGAGGTCGCGATCACGACCTCGCCGACGCTCGGCCTCGAGGCGACGATCGACTGGACCGAGAAAGCGACCGGTCGCGGCTACGAGATCGTCCCGCACGTCGCGGCGCGCTACGTTCGCAACGAGGACCACCTCGAGGAGATCGCGGGACGGCTCACCGACGCCGGAGTTACCGACGTCTTCGTCCCGGGTGGCGATCGCGAGGAGCCAGCGGGGGAGTTTCACTCGGCGTACGACCTCCTCTCGGCGCTCGAGGAACTCGACTACGCGTTCGAGGAGGTCGGCATCACCGGCTACCCCGAGGGTCACGCGTTCCTCGACGACGAGGTGCTCGCCGAGTCAATGGAGAGGAAAGAGCCCTACGCCACGTATATCGTAACACAGCTGTGTTACGATTCCGACATCATCCTCGAGTGGATCGCGGACGTCCGTGACCGGGGGATCGAGCTCCCGGTCGAGGTCGGCATTCCGGGCGTTATGAAGTACCAGCGGTTACTGGGTATCTCGAAAAAGGTCGGCGTCGGCGATTCGGTCCGTTTCCTCCAGAAGACGAGCGGCGTCCTCGGCTTCATCCGCCAGCTCGTCGGCTCCCGGGGGACCTACGTGCCCGAAGAACTCATCGAAGGTCTCGCGCCGTACGCGACCGACCCCTACCACGACATCCGCGGCGTTCACATCTACGCGTTCAACCAGGTTCCGGACCTCGAGTCGTGGCGTGCGGACACCCTCGCCCGGTATCAGTGACGCTGCAGGAGGCGACGCTCGCCGTCGACTCGGAGAACACCTCTCACCCGTCGCTCGAGATCCTCACGGCGACAACACCATCGGGATCCGACGATCACCCGCCGTCAGTCGAGGTCCGGTCCTGAACAGCTCACTCGCCCCGTTTTCGCTCCTGCGTCGGGTGCTCGGAGATGTACACCATCATGTTGTCCGGCACGTCCTCCGTAACCCACGAGTTCGCGCCGATGCTGACGTGGTTGCCGATGGTGACCGCTCCCAGTACCTTCGTCCCGGCTCCGATTACGACGTGGTCTCCGATGTCCGGATGTCGCTTGTACCCCTTCTTCAGCGTCTTCTCCTCGTCTTCTTCCTCCTCGAAGTGGAGTGCCCCAAGCGTCACGTCCTGGTAGAGGCGAACCCAGTCACCGATCGTCGCCGTCTCGCCGATGACGACGCCGGTACCGTGATCGACGAAAAAGTACTCGCCGATCTTTGCACCCGGGTGGATGTCTATCCCCGTCACCGTCTTCGCGTACTCGGTGAGTTCCCGCGCGTACTCGGGAGTCCCGGCCTCGTACAGTTCGTGTGCAACCCGTTGCATCGTGATGGCCTGAAAGCCGGGATACGACCGGATGACTTCGACGTAGGACTTCGCGGCGGGATCACCCTTGTAGGCGGCCTCGACGTCCTTCTTGAGCGTCGCCCGGAGTTCGGGCAGCCGGTCGAGCACGTCGTCGACCGTTTCGGACGGATCCGTTCCCGAATACGGGCGGATCCCGCGACAGTATAGCGGCCCCAGTTCCGACAGCACGTCCCGTATCGCCGACTTGTCCTCGAGCAGGGCGTCGGCGTTCCAGCACCTGGGAAAGAGAAGTTGTCTGAGCAGTCCCATCTCCGCCCGCCGTTCCGATTTCGGGAAGTTCATCGACGACTGCGTCGGGAAGGGATCGGCGTCCGCCTCGTAGGCCTCGAGGAGTTGCGCGTGTGCATCGCCCGTGTATCTGTACTCCATGTCCGTTGGTCCTTCGCGTGCTAGGTACAAAGTCGTTGAATGGCCGAACGCATCGCGAATCAATGGACGATCGTCGCGCCGAAGAGCCGACACTATTCGAGCGTTCGATAACGGCAAGCCAGTACCGAAGGCCCAAGAGATCGCCTCACAGAGCGATTCCTGGCTGGACACCGCGCGGTACTCGATCCAGAGCTGCCCGCGGGAGCCGCCTACGTAGTGAACCATCGGCTACCGGGCCGAATGCTACAAGAGCGTCGCCGTCGAACTCAGATCGTGTCGACGGAACTGCTCCTCGGCGAACCGGTCGCGGCGGACATCCGCGAGGCGGTGAGCGACCGGGTCCACGAACTCGGCGAGCAAGGTACCGTTCCGACGCTCGGGACCGTACTGATGAGCGAGGAGTCGGCCGACGAGCGCTTTATGGACCTGAAGCACGCTGCCTGCGACGATGTCGGCGTTGCAACGCGGGACGTCCGTCTCGAGCCGTCCGAACCGTCACGACGCCTCCATCGGGAGATCGAGGATCTGTGTACCGATTCCGAGATCGACAGCGTGTTCGTCCAGGTTCCGCTTCCGAACCACGTCGCGCTGTCCGCGGTCAGGCAGCGGCTCGAGCCCGAGAAGGACGTCGACTGCTTCCACCCCGAGAACCTCGGCCGACTCGTCGCCGGCGAACCACGGTTCGTTCCGGCCACGCCGGCAGCGGTGTGCCGGCTACTTTCGAGCTACGACGTTCCGCTCGTGGGAGCAGACGTCGCAATCGTCGGCCGATCCGGAATCATCGGGAAACCGCTGGCGAACCTGCTGTTCCAAGACAGGACGCCGGGAAACGCGACCGTCACCGTCTGTCACTCGAAGACGGCCGACCTCGCGTCGGTGACCCGTCAGGCGGACATTGTCGTCACCGCTAGCGGCGCTCCGGAACTGGTCGACGGCTCGATGCTCTCCTCCGGCGCCGTGGTCGTCGACGTGAGCGCGAACCGCAAACCCGTAACTAGCAAAACGGATGACGGCTCGAGCAGTCGACACGGTTCAAGGACCGCCGACGTGGTTGGCGACGTCGAATTCGAGAGCGCCAGGGAGAAAGCGAGCGCGATCACTCCCGTTCCCGGCGGCGTCGGCCCGGTCACGCTCGCGATGCTCGTGAAGAACGTCGTTCGCGCCGCCGAGCGGCGAGGTACCAACAGATAGAATTCGACGACCTACAGGATGGAGTCTCTCCGGGCAACCGCTTCAGCGATCGCTGCGCTCGTGCTGTCGGTCCGCCCGAATCCGCCCTCGACGACGGAACAAGGTTTTGAGGAATCGCTCGAGTCGGCTATCGAAGGGAGACATCGCGGGAGTCCCGGGGAGATAGTATTCCGCGCCGCGCTGTTCTTCCGACGTGGTACGTTCTTGACTCATATTCGAACAGTGGGCCTCGATCGGATTAAAAATTCTGGAATGGTATGTGATAGCGTAACGAACATTCACTACTGACAATTGTCGTCGAGGACCTCCTCGACTCGCGTGTGCTGTCAGACGTTTCGGAGCCCGACGGGGTCCGGGAAAAACCACCGCTCGCGCCACGCGGATGTCACGTCGTCTACCCTCGAACTTCGGGCGTCTAACACGACCCCCTCCCTCCCTCGTGATCTCCGAACCGAGCAGTCTCGTTTCCGGGTCGACCTCGATTCCCCGCGGGTGTCGGTTGTCGACCGCCGAGACTGGCGTCCCGTCACGAACTGTGCGATCGTTCTCGAGGGCCCATCCTATCTCGTCAGGACTGTGGAACGGAGGCTTCGCGGAGGCGGTCGACGATCTCTTCGCGGCCGATCCTGCGCTCGGACTCGTTGGCAACGCGACCCACCACGAGGTCGACGAGGTCGAGTTGGCGTAACAACTCGAGCGTCTCGTCTCGATCCAGTCCGAGATTCTGTTTGACTTCGTAGATCGTATTCGACCGCGACACC
Source organism: Halostagnicola bangensis (assembly GCF_054653435.1). Taxonomy (NCBI): domain Archaea; kingdom Methanobacteriati; phylum Methanobacteriota; class Halobacteria; order Halobacteriales; family Natrialbaceae; genus Halostagnicola; species Halostagnicola bangensis. The sequence goes on from NZ_BAAIGG010000003.1 coordinate 191,659, forward strand.
GTCTCGACGAGTGTTTCAGCGGTAACATCCTCGGGAAGCCCAATTCCGTCGGTGAGAACGACCGGCGACGACTGCGTGTGTTCTGAGCCGTCGGCCGACCGGACGTCGGAGGGACTCCGTGCCGACGCATCCGAATCGCTGTCGATCTGGGGACGCCCGCCCGAGTCGCCGTCCTCGGTTCCGTCGGTATACGAGTTCGGCTCGTGGATATCGTAATCGATCATATACCGCCTGACCGTCTCCGCGGTGACGTCCATCTCGATAACCTCGCTCATTTCCGTGAACGTGTCACAGGATTCGTACACCTCCGTGAGTAGCTCCGGGTCTTTGAACGGCGGCACGTTCCGTTCTCGATCGTCAGTCGCCGTGTCGTCGGTGTCGTCGGAAACCGCAAGCGGACTCGAGTTCCGTTCGTCCGTTTCAAAAGTAGCACCACCAGTCGAGTTATCCTCGGTAGCGACGGAGACACTGAGCGCGATCGTTATCGTCCCGTCGTCGATCGTCACGCTTGTTGGATCGACCTCGAAATCCGGACTGGTCGTTGGAACGAGCGGTACCGACTCCAAGGTAAACTGGAGTCGGCCGTCGTCGTCAGCAGTTACGTTGTCGGGGCCGATCGACATCCACTGTTGGCTCGATAACGACGGTATTGTCAGTTCGACCTCGGCGGTCGGCCTCGTTTCCGAATCGAGTCGATCGGCGAATTCGACGCTCGTTATGGTGCCGACCTCCTCGTCGAATTCCTCGAGAAAGAGACCCAGGTTCTGAAGGGTATTGCCGACATCCATGGTATATGTTATCTCACCATGCACAAGCATGAGAATATATGAGGAATACTGCAGGTGTTTAAGTGTAGTTCGAGTCCAGAACGAGTCAGCGAGTGTCTACGTACAACCGACGCCGAAGGTTCCGGTCTCGAAACGGAACTCTCCGTCCGTTTCATCGATCGATAGATCGCGTCGTACTGTCCGACGGTTACTTCAAATACACATATGAGATCTAGTGGTTTGTAGGAAACCATCTTCCGAATTCTGCAACTTCGACGATAACCACGGGACCGGCCAGGCGATGTTCTCAAGATCATGCGACGAGCTGGCTGGGAGCCAACGAACGCCTGTTTCTCGAGAAAACGGCTCACGTTCGAAGAGGCGGGTTCGCGAAAGCCGCACTGATAAAAATTCTGTTAGATCCATAACCCGTCCAATCCAAGCGATTATATTCTACGTGCCCATCGTCCACGTTTTCGGGATCTAACACCGCTACAAACGAGATCGGAGAGAAGGTAGTCCGATTTGAGACATTTGTATCTGGACCGGCTGGTGTAGTTCACCGACGACTGGTGATATGCAGTAAACGACGACTCACCACGCAAGATCCAGCGGAGAGTACGAGTGCTGCGGCTCTCCACAAGCGGCCTGCAGAGCGTGACCGCAGTTTTAGCCACCCTCGCAGAGATATTGTCCGACCGCCCGGATGAACGTCCTGGCGGTCACGGCGGGTGGTGAACGAATATTACGGCCCATCCCGACTTTCACCAGATAATCCGTGAGTCGCCAGAGGTTGTACAGCAGTGCTGCGAAGGTGAATGTGAACAGCCGCATACGAGATGTTCTGCTGGATCGGTGGTCTGGTCATCCCAAAACCCTTCAGGAGTGCTGGTCGGTTTGCAAGGCGATCTGCAAGTTCGCACTGTGTGAGGTCATGGGCCGTCTGGTAGATGTAGAGCCGTACCATCGACTCGGTGCTAAAGACTGCTCTGTTCTGGTCGCAGGTATCGGTGAGTTCAGCAACTGGAATCGAGACCCGGTTGAGCAGCCGGCAAAAATTCATCAACATTATTACAAAGTATCTTCGCGTGATAGACGATTGCTCCCGCCACCGCGGGAGCATCGTCGTCTAGCGTTGGGGTCAATTCGTGTGACACAGTAGGTGAAGTTATGAGAACTGATGTGTGTGAATTCTTCAACTGAACTACTCAGAGAATTACTTGTAGACCAGCGGAACTGATGTTCGTATATCGATTATTGTAGGTGTCTAAATAGAATATATGTTATTACTTTGATCGATATACACCGTTCCAAAAACTAGGGTGTGAGTGGACTGGCTAGTTGTCAGCCTTTGTCCCTCCGGTGTTAGCCATGTATGGGTACCAGTTTCGCCCCGGTTTCAATCACCCGTTTGCCTTCCTCCATGGTGAGTAGGAACACGAAATCGGGCGTCTCCGATCGTGGGTACCGACGACACGGACGGAGAGATTGTCGGTTTGCCTCTCCCTCGAGTCGGCGTCGCGAACGAATTAATCGGGTACGTTTCGAGAAGAGGCTACACCCCTGCCAGACTATTGCAGCGCTCTTGTCGGCTAAGGGCCACAGTATTGCTATCTTTAAGCAATTCAAAAGTCGTGGTTTCCGCAGGTAGACCGCCCGGCCCTTGCTCGAGGAATCCGATACGGTCGGAAAACGACGGCTGCACCGGAACCGACGGGCAGCGGTCGGTCTCAGTGAGCGAGTGGGTGACGAATAGCAACCGCGGGTGACGAACGGGAAAACGAGCGCGGAACCGAGCGCAGGTCGGACGGGCTGACGAGTTCAAATTGGTCAGCCGGGAGCGTTCGCTTAGGTTTCGGCAACCGCAGCACTCTCGTCGACGCTCTCGTACTTGTCCTCGAACTCCTGGATGAGCTGGCCCATCTTCGCGTACCAGTCGTTAAGCTTTCGCTGCATATCGTCGGCGATCTGGGACGGATCCGTCGGGTAGTAGACGTGGTAGTAGCCGCCCTGATCGTAGTTGATCTGTTCTTTCTGGATAAATCCGGACTGGAGCAGCCGCTGGATCGAGCGGTAGGCGGTCGATCGCTCACGGTCGACGCCCTCCGCAACCTCGTCGATCGTCAGTGGTTCGTCGCTTTCGACCATCACCCGAAAGCAGTCCTTATCAAGTTGCTTGAGACCGTGAATACACTCTAGCAATCCCTCACATTCCATGTCCTGCTGGAGTTGTTCTGCCATCGAATTAGCCATTATTCTGTTTTGAAGTAGAGACCGTGCAGGTATAAGGGTTATGTGAATATTGCGCAAGTTCGATGAGCACCGGATCTAGCGTTTGAGACCCACGGTTGGATCCAACGATCAAACCGTGACGTCGTTGCTTGGACATCCGATAGTGACTGTTACCAATCGTCGGCAAGCAGGTCGAGAAGCGCGTCGATTTCGGCAGCGGTGTTGACAGCGTGAACCGAGACTCGAATTGCGTTCGGAGACGGAAGCGCCCGGACGACGATCCCCTCGTCACTGAGGCGGCTAACGGTTTCGTCGGGTGCATCGACGTCAATCGTTACGAGGCCCGACTCGGGAGATGCGGGACTGAGTAGACGGTCCTCGGGGACGCCCGACGCGAGTCGACCGGAGAGGTCACGGATTCGGCGTTCGATAGTATCGAGACCGACGTCTGATACTGTGTGGATGGCCTCTCGCAGCGCGACGTGTGGGGCCGGATTCGCAGATCCGATCTCGAAGCGACGAGCACCCGCGGCGAACACTGGTTCGGCCGCCGTAGGCGTGTCGACGCTCCGGTAGCCGACCGCACGCGGTTCGAGCCGGTCGGCGACGTCGGCATCGACGTACAGAAAGCCACTGCCCCAAAGTCCGAGCAGCCACTTGTGGCCGGCGGCGGCGACGACATCCGCGCCCCACTCGGCGACATCCATCGGCAGCTGTCCCGGTACCTGAACGGCGTCGATAAGCGTGAGTGCGCCCGCATCGTGCGCGATGTCGACGAGTTCCGACACCTGGAGTTTCGTCCCGTGAGTCCAGGTGACGGCGCTAAACGAAACGAGTCTCGCATCAGCGACTGCCTCGATGTATGCCTCGTGGTCGAGTCGGCCACCACTGGTCTCGACGGTTCGAACCTCAACGCCCTCACGCTCGAGACGCTTCCAGGGAAGAATCCCGGCCGGGTGCTCGAGGTCGGTACGGACCACGACGTCGCCGGGTTGCCAGTCGATCGCGCCGGCGATCGCGTTGATTCCGGCGGACGTACTCTCTGTAAGGGCGATCTCGTCCGGTTGTGCGCCAATAAATGACGCGACCTGGCTCCTCGTTTCATCAAACTCGCCAAACGCCGTTTCGTAGGGGTCAGCCGAAGCAGGCACGTCGTACTCGTGGCGTTGAACGAAGTCCGTAGCGGCCTCGACTACGTACTTCGGACTCGGTCCGTGTGCACCATAGTTCAGATATGTGGCCTCCTGCAGTGCAGGAATGTCGGCTCGGAGCTCTGTCGGGGTTAGCATCGGATCAACCCCATTGTAGATACGCCCATGTCAAAACGAAGGTGTTGCCCACATAATAGTTTTGGGATTAACACACAATATTAGATCCTGGGGCGATCAACAACGGTAGCTACGATAGTCGAAGCCAGATATTGTATAAGTGGATTTTAGCGACTGTACTGTTGAATTGAAAAGAGTCCCGTACTACAAGATTCCCGATACAGTTCGAATACTGACTTCGCGAGCATTCGTCTCGAATACGTTTCTATAGAATTGGGCAATACACACAACGCATTTGTACCAGCTCTGCTAACGCAGTATTGTATGTCGACCGAAACACAATCGTCGATGGCGTTCGACTACGAGTGGGAGTACTGACCACGAGTAACGACGCTATTTGGCCTATTCGCGTTCGTCGCGATTCTCGGCTGGTTCGTCACAGTCATTCTGACAGCGATCCATCTGTTCGCGATTCCCGCAATCCCAGCCGATGCACCGGTTCAAGGAAGTATCGAAGTGATTACCAGCCCGTGGGCGTACGTCTTCGGAATCCCGCTCGCGACGCTGGGCGGATTCTACTACCTGACGACGATCGGGCTCGCCCTCTGGTGGTTCGACACCCGGCACCCGCTGCTCATCAAGATCCTGACGCCGATCACGGCGAGCGGCGTCGTGTTCTCGACGTACTTCGTCTACCTGCAGCTGGGCGTCATCGGCGAAACCTGCCCGTTCTGCATGGTGTCCGCCGCGGCGACGGTCGTCCTGTTCGCTCTCGAACTGGTGATCGTCCGCCAGAGCACGACCCCGTCGTTGTCCAGCATGGGTAGTGACCTCGGTCGCGTCCTCGAGCGGACGAACTACGCAGTCGTCCTTGTCCCGGTCCTGATGGGACTGGTCACCATCGTAGGTCTGTTTCATAGTGCCCCTGCTCCCGCTGCCAGAAGCCGTCCCATTCGTCTAAACGAAAGGCAGCGCGAGTTTCCCAACCCACTGGGCTCAGGGTGAAGCGCTCTTGTAACGAGATCCGAAAATAGGAGTGTTCAACCAACAAAAGTGAGTTACTCGCCTGCGTACCAACGTGCGAACGCGTCCGGGAGCTGTGCGTACACCGCTGCCGTCGTCTCGAGCACCTCGACCGTCGTGTATTCGTCGCAGGCATGGACTGTATCGGTTCCAACGGCGAACTCGACAGTCGGAACTCCAGCGTTGCGGAGTCGCTTCGCATCGCCACCGCCGGTCGCGCTACGTCGGTAGACTCGGCCGTCGAGAACTGCAGTCGCTGCAGCCGTCGTTGCGTCCACGAGCGGTGACTCGGGCGCTTCGTACGTTCCAACGCTCCAGCTGACGTCGGCGATCGAGACGGTCTCGCCCTCGTTCTCGCGGAGCCACTCCCTGACGTTCTCGAGCATGGCCTCCGTGTCGACGCCTGCCGGAAGCCGCACGTCGAGTTCTGCGCTGGCAAAGCGGGGGACGCTGTTGACGGCTTCCCCGCCCTCGATCGTCCCGAGATTGACGGTCGGCCGGTCGAATAGGCGCCGAGCGACGTCCTCGTCCATCGACGTTCCGTAGTAGTCGATCGACTCCTCGAGAATCGGCGCAACCGGTTCGGGAACTGCGATGGGATAGGCCTCGAGTCGCGCCCGAATCAGCTCGAGGGCGTCCCAGAGCGCATCAATCGCGTTAGTGCCGAGCATCGGCCGCGAGCCGTGGGCCGCTTCACCGGTATCCTCGAGCGTCAACCAGAGGCTGCCCTTGTCGGCGACGGTGATCGACGGGGCATTCAGTGGGCCAGTCGGTTCGCCGATCACGCAGGCGTCGGCCGCGAGCCGATCCGCGTCGAGTACCGTCTGCAGTCCAGCGTCGCCGGCAACTTCCTCATCGCTGACGAACGCAAACTCGAGCGTCACGGGTGGGCGTCGATCGGCCACGACGAAGGCACGGGCGAGTTCGAGCATCGCGGCCACCCCGCCCTTCATGTCCGTCGTCCCTCTCCCGTAGAGGCGATTACCGACGCGCTCGCCAAGTGGGTCGTACGACCAGCCGTCGGGATCGTACGGAACCGTGTCGAGGTGTCCGCTGAACAGCAGGGTCGTCGATCGTTCACCAGGTAGCGTCGCCAGCAGGTTCGGTTTCGTCGGATCGGTCGCCACCCGTTCGGTTTCGAGACCGAGGTCGGTGGTTGTCGATTCGATCCAGTCGACGATTTCGCGGGTGTCGCCTGGGGGATTCGACGTATCGAAGGAGACGAGGTCGAGCGTCGTCTCGATCAGCCGTTCCCGAGGAATTTCGAGCGGACGTTCGTGACTGGACATGGGGTCAGTCAGAACGCCTCATCTGGCGTCGGTTCGTCGACGGAGTCATATTTATCCTCGAACTCCTGGACGAGCTGTCCCATCTTCGCGTACCAGTCGTTGAGTTGGTGTCGCATGTCGGTCGCGACCTGCCCGGGATCCGTCGGGGAGTAGACGTGGTAGTAGCCGCCCTGATCATAGTTGATCTGTTCTTTTTCGAGCAGGCCACGTCCCAGCAATCGCTGGATCGAGCGGTACGCGGTCGAGCGTTCGCGGTCGATCCGGTCGGCGACCTCGTCGATGGTAAACGGGTCGTCGCTCTCGACCATCACGCGGTAGCAATCTCTGTCGAGCGGTTTGAGTCCGTGTAAGCATTCGAGCAGCCCTTCACAGGCTATATCTCGTTTCAGTTGATCGGTTATCGACGGCTGCATAGTCATACTCGAACATAAGCGGCGCACTGGCATAAGATTTGCTCGTATTGCACAATACTGGTTTGGCGAGCACTGAGGACGCTGACCGAAGCTTCCAACTCAGACGGTCGTTTCCGGCGCGACCGCGACGTGAACAGCGGCTGCGTCGGTGTACCGGTACGACATTCCGTATCAGTCGTGGGGATGGAATCGCTTGACGGCGCGATCGACGGCGTCGGTCTGGCCGAGGAATGTCACGCGGTCGCCATCCCGGAGTTCGTGATCGCCCGTCGGGACTTCCGTCGCACCGTCTCGGTGGGTGAGCAATCCGACGATGACACCGTCGGGGATCTCCGCGTTGAGGTCGGCGATCGTCTTCCCGACGAGGTCCGTGGCCGTTACTTCGATCTCCTGGACGTCACCGGTGCGGCCGAGTTCGTTCATCCACGCCGACAGCGACGGCCGTTCGAGAACGTTCTCGAGCGACCACGCGGTCGCCATCGAGAGGTCGATCGCGTGGACGCCGAGCGATTCGAACGCGTCGACGTTGTCGGGCTGGTTGACCCGGGAGGCGACGCTCTCGACGTCGTAGGTCGTCTTCGCGAGCTGGCAGACCAGCAGGTTGACGTCGTCGTCGGGCGTGGTTGCAATGACCGTCTTCGCGTCGTCAGCGCCCGCCTGCTCGAGGATGTCGGCATCAGTGCCGTCGCCCTCGAGCGCGCGAAGGCCGCGTTTGCGGGCCTTTTCGACCGCGTCGGGGTCGAGATCGATCAGTAGTACGTTCTCTCCGTCCTGTTCGAGCCGTTCTGCGAGAGACAGGCCGACCCGTCCCCCGCCGATGATTATGGTGCGCATTGGTGATACCTCAAGGTAGTCCGCGATCTGTCGTGCAAGGCCGGCCTGGAGGACGACCGTCGTGAAGATGATGAGAAAGACGGTCCCGGCGAGCAGCTGGGCCTCCTGTGGCCGGCCGAGCGCCTGCAACTCGACGGCAAACAGCGTCGCGACGCTCGCGGGGATGATTCCGCGCGGGCCGACGGCGCTCAGGAAGAGCCGCTCGTTGTGCGTAAACCGCGCGTCGGTCGTCGAGAGGTAGATGACTGCTGGACGAAGCACCAGCGTGACCGCGACGACGATGGCGAGACCCGCCAGCCCGACCGCGCGGATATCCGCGAAGTCAATCAATGCCGCCAGCGCGACGAAGATAAACGAAAGCACGACGACCGAGAGGTCGTCGAGGAAGTCGATCACGTCCTCGTGGTAGGGGAGGTCGACGTTCCCGAGAACGAAGCCGGCCGTCGCGGCGGCGGCGATGCCCGTTTCACTGGCGATCGTCTCTGCACCGGCATAGGCGACGATGACGCCGGCGAGGACGACCAACCGAGCGTGCAGCGGTGCCGCACAGGGTCTGGACCGTGCGCGATCGAGCACCAGCCAGACGAGACCCGCGACGAGCGCGCCGAACGCGAGACCGACGAACAGCCGCATCGCGAAGTCGCCGACGAGTGCGGCCGGCGTTCCGTTCCCGGCAACGAGGACTTCGAAGACGACGACCACCAGGATCGCCGCCGTGATGTCGTTGATCACGCCCTCGCCCTCGAGGACGGCGGCGACGTGATCCCGGACGGTGACGACCTGGAGGATCGGCCCGATCACAGTTGGGCCAGTTGCGATCAATAGTGCGCCGACCAGTAGGCCGACTTCGAGACTCGTCTCGAGGAAAACGACGACGGCGGCGGCCGTCCCGAGCCAGGTGACCACTGCACCAATGGTGACGAGGCGGGTCAGCGCGGTGGGACTCTCTCGGAGTTTGTCGAGGTGGAGGTGATACCCACCCTCGAAGAGGATGATCGCGACGCTGACGCCGACAACCGCCGAGAGCCCGCCGCCAAACGTCTCCCGCGAGACGAAGCCGAGCACCTCGGGACCGATCGCAACCCCCGCGAAGATCAGGAAGAGGACACTGGGAATCCGTAGCCGGTCCGCGAGGACGCGGGATGCGACGCCGAGTGCGAGCACGAGCGCGACGATCGCGACGAGGCTCACAGCTGGTTGTGGGTGCCCCTCTCGGGCACGGTAGGACGTGGTTCAATACCGAATTGGTACTCCATCACGTTCATCAGTCACCTCTGTCGGTCTCTGGCTGTGCACTCGGATCCGATTTATCGGTCGACTTGACGACCTGGTAGAGGATCATCGATGCGACGGCAAACGACGAACCGACGAGTAGGAAGACGCTCACCAGATCGAGCGCACCCGTTCCGAGCCAGTTCGCCAGTTCCGAGAGGGCAATTCCGGCGCTTGCGAGCACCATCATGATGCCGAAGTAAACGATCACGTCGTCCTCCTCGACAGTCGTCGTCGCCGCGGAGCCGATTCGCGCTCCGAGAGCGCTGCCGACCAGCAGCAAGGAGACGACCGTCAGGTCGACGCTGCCGGACATTCCGTAGGTGAACGTCCCGAACGCGCCCGAGAACAGCCCGGCGAACAGGCTGGTCCCGACCGCGGCCGAAAGCGGCGTCCCGATCAGGTAATAGATCGCGGGCATACGGATGAAGCCACCGCCGACGCCGATCAGGCCCGAAACGAGGCCGACGCTCCCGCCGGCGCCCGAAATCGTCCACAGCGACGCTCGACCGCCGGATGTCAACGAGATCATTGGGGGAACGGTGTACGACTGGATCTTCTGGCCGATCGCCGGAATGTCCTCGTCGTCGACGTCCTCATCCTCGTCGTCCCCGTCGTCGAGCCTAGACGCGCGGCGGAGGAACAGCGCCCCGATCCCCGCCAGCAGGACGACGTACGCAACGCCCGTAACGAGGCCGGCGATCCCGAGCGCCTCAAGGCCGAACACGAGTCGACTGCCGAGTTCGATCCCGATCGAGAGGACGACGAATAGGATCGCACCAAGTTTGTAGTCGACCTGACCGACGTCGTAGTGTTTCAGGACGGCGATGACCGAGGTGCCGAAGTAAAACGCCAGCCCACTCCCAATCGCGACGGAAGCAGGATAGTCGAGGAGCAGCAGCGTCGGCGTGATCAGGAACGAGCCGCCCATCCCGAAGAAGCCGAACAAAACCCCGACCATGAAGCCGAAGCTCACGAACAGCGCCAACAGCACTAGGCTGAGCCCGAATATCTCCATCTATCGTGCGTCCGTAATCGTGTCGATCAGTGGCGTTGCGACTCGCTCGAGGGCGCCGTAGCCGGCGTAGAGGGCGATCGCCTGGATGAGGATGACGCCAACGAGGAGCGTCGCCTGTACCGGTGCGGAGAGGGCTGCGGATTCGATCATTCGTCCGACCCCCCGTTCGCGTTCGATAGTGTACAGATCATGGATTTCTACTCATTACTCTCTATTCGGAGAGTCGGTATAACGCTTTTGGGACTAACGCACAATATTACTATAGAGTATGCGACGGCTATCCAACGAAAATATCTGTGTAAGTTATGAAGATACAGGCGGTTCGCCGACCGGCCGATTCGTGCCGGCACGTCGTGTCGTCCGCATTATCATTTCCGCGCGATAGACATCGCGAAGGCAGTGGATCTCGCGTCGCGAGAGCGTGGGAGCGAACCAGGTGCACGAGCGAACGACCGCGTCCGATCGAGCATCCGGACGGATACAACGAGTCGATGCGTGATCACCCTCGATCATTCCCTATCGCCAATCGAGTTCGGTTGGTATTGGGATACCCAAACAATATTATACTGCCAGTACCTACAGCCGGTATGAAAGCGGTACTCGCCACTGACCTCTCGGCTGCCAGCGAGGCGACCATCGAGAACGAGACCGGCCTCGAGTGTCTCGGACAAATCGGGATCGAGGAGATACATCTCGTGACGGTCATTCCGTCGAACGTCCACAGAGGAATGCCCGGGATCGACTTCGAGAAGCGACGCCGAAAGGCGATCAGGAACTACGAGCGCGTCATCGAACGGGCTGGATTCGATGTCGAGGTACACGTCGTCCGCGGGACGCCCCACCGACGCATTCGAGGCATCGCCGAGACGATCGGCGCGAGTCTCACCGTCGTCGGTTCGCGCGGGAAGAGCCCGCTCGAAAACCGCGTTATCGGCTCGACGGCGCGCAACCTCGCACGAACGACGGAGACCCCGCTGCTCGTCAACCGGATCGAGCGCGAGGCTGACGATCCATCCGTCGTGAGACAACACCTCTTCCAGCGGATGCTGTACGCGACGGACTTCTCCGAAAACGCCGAGCGCGCGTTCGAGGCGTTCTCGTACCTGCGTCACGCAACCCAGGAGGCGACGCTCGTTCACGTCGAGACGCCGAAAGATCCGGGGCTCGCGGAAGATACGGACCCCGAGGCTCGGCTGGCAGAACTGGCCGACCAGCTCGAGAAGTGGGGGATCGAGACGCGAATCGAGGTTCAACAGGGCGATCCTGCAGACGAAATCCTCGCCGTCGAAGACACCGTCGACCCGACGACGATCCTCGTCGGCTCGCGTGGTCACAGTCGGCTTCGTAGACTGCTGCTCGGCAGCGTCTCCGAGGATCTCGTCGCACAGGCGAACGGAAACGTGATGCTCGTCCCACCGGCCTAAATGCCGGCCCAGCCCGTCGCGTCTCGAACCGTAGCGATATTGTGACGGCGTCGAAATTGTGACCGGCATTTATCATGAGGGCGGTCGAATCGCCACGTATGGCCGACGACACGACGCTCCTCCGAACGGTATTGTTCATCGCGGTACTCGTCACACTCGTCCCGCTGGTCCTGATGGCTGTCGCCTTGGCCGATGATGGGGATGTGGGGCGGCGGGCACATGTGGAATGATGGCGCGTGGACTGGCCCGGGAAGGTGGTTAGTTGGCTGGGTCCCCCTCCTGGTACTCCTCGTCGTCGGCTACCTAGTGTACAGGGCTATCGTCCGCTCGACTCGCGCCGAAGATGACCCGGCTCTCGAGGAGCTCCGACTCGCCTACGCCCGCGGCGATATCTCGGACGAAGAGTTCAAGCAACGACGTGAGCGACTACGGCGGGACGAGTGAGTAGCACAAAGAGGTCTGAGCACTGTACTGGATGTCACTCTGCACTTACTAACCGATCGTCAGCACGCGATCAGCCGCCCTCACGATCTCGAGCAGATCCGACATCGTCGACATCGGACAGTACTCGCTTTCCTCGCTGTTGCGAATCTCGAGACACGTTCCACACGCCTGCAGGTCACCACCGACATCGACGAACGCTTCCATTCGGTCACGAACGTCGAATTGGTCATCAGTGATCTCCTCGGCCTCGACGCCTTCTCCCAGCAGGAATACTGACACGTCGTGTCCGTTCTCGACTGCCGTAATACCGAACCGTAGCGCATTCCAGGCGCGTTCGGGATCTGCAGTCTCGAGAACGATTCCGATACTGTCAACTGCCGGTTTCGATTGTTGCATTATAGATATGTATTGTAGTCCCAATAGTATAAACTATTCCCTCCTCCCATCGAGAAAGTGAGTGAAACGAGTTCACGGGAAGAGCTCGGCAATCAGTCCGTCTGAACCTCGATATCTCCGACCTGGGTCGATTCGTGGTACGTACAAATGTACACCGACATCTCTTCAGAGGCAACTACACCCTCGAGGGTCGTCTCTTCGCCTTCTTCGCTGACGTCGTCGCTTTGATAGTCGTCAATGATCTCGTCATCCTCGTCTCGTATCTCTAGATTATGCGTCACGCCGTCGGCATTGATCCACCTGAAGTCGTATTCGTTCCCCTCGATGAGCGTGATAGTTGGATTGTCCTCGCCGTCGATGATACCGGGTTCCAGCCCGGTCCACGCCTCGACATGGCCTTCGAAGTAGAACTCGTCGACATCTTCCCACTCGTCGTCGGCCTCGCCATTATCCGCTCCATCTGGTTCCTCCTCGTCCGTGTCGTTTTCTTCTCCAGGTCCTCCGCATCCTGCCAGTGCTGCCATACTAACTGCGCCACTCGCTCCAAGGAACACACGACGTGTCAGATCATTATACATGGAGATCTCTATCACCAGACGGCCTCATAAACGGCATTAGGCATTAGACAGACTGTCTTTGTGGACCGGACCTGGTATTCCTCTTTGGACGTCATCAGAAACAGCGACCGAACGGAACAGCGACGCGATCGATCCTCCACACAAGTTTCTGACGAGCACCTTCGCTGCAGTAATGGAACGCAAGAATCGACAACCGTTGCACGTCAGTTCGGAACTTCAGCCGTGGACTTCTCGCTACGCTTCTCGTATCTGCTCGAGTGCGTCTGCGAACCGCTCTAGTGGCTGGGCGCCAACTAGCGTCCCAGCCGCCTCCGTTTCCGGGTCGAAGACGACGAACGTCGGTGTCCCGCGGATGTCGAACGCCCTTGCCTGTTCCGCGTCGGCTTCGACCGCATCTTCAAACTCCGAGCGCTCGCCCTTGAGACACGCCTCGAGTTCGGCGGCGTCGACGTCCGGAACCGAGTCGGTGATTTCGAGGAGGCTGTCGGCGCTGGCCCATCCCGAATTGCGCTCGCCCTGTTCGGCGAAGACCGCAGCATGCCAGTCCCAGTAGGCATACGGGTCCGATTCGTGGACCTGCTCCCAGACGCACCTGGAGGCGATAGCGCTGGTCATCGAATCCGGGCCAAAGAAAGGGAGCGTGACGAAGACGAGACGAAGTTCACCGGACTCGACGTACTCCGAGACGAGTTCGGGGAGCGTCTCCCGCTCAAACTGTTCACAGATCGGACACTGGAAGTCGGTCCAGTAGTAGATCTCGATCGGTGCGTCCGAATCGCCCATGATCGGTTTTCCCGCCAGGTCGACGCCGAGTGCTGACGTCTCTTCGCTCGCGTGCATCGTCGGCGAAAGGGAGCTACTGTCGTCGGTATCGTCCGAGCGGGAGAGATAGTAGACACCACCGCCACCGAGCGCGAGGGTCGAACCGGCGAGCACGGCCCGACGGGTCGTTTGATCAAGCGACATTCGTGTTCGGTTGCTGGTTCACATCGCTTCCTCGTAACCGACGCGCCGATTTGCTGAGTCAGCAAAACGGAGGAGTACCTTTGTGGTAATCGTGCGACGAGACACCTACTCGTGGTATCGAGCACGCTCGAGACAGTTCGGAGACGAATCGTGAGTCGCCCGTCCTCGAAGCCCAGTGGCGACCGTCGGTCCGTGAAACCCGTCGGAAGATGTCTGTCCACAAACTGGGTGAAGGTGTTATGAACTGGAACGACTCGACCGCCAGATTTGGCCGGAACCTTTCGGATGCGCTACGGTATCCGTTCGAGTCCTGGCGCGGGACGGTCGGCTTCGTCCTCGTTACGGTCGGCACCTATAGCCTGTTGATACTGAGTACGATGCCGGAGTTCGCGCTGCAACTGTTGGGCGACGGCCTCCACTGGTTCGATTACGTCCTCGTCTCTCTGACGGAGTCCGTCTACCTAACCGACGGCATCACGGGGCTGGCGATTATCGTGTCTTACGCGCTCCTGACCGGCGTTGCCGTCGTCAACGCCGTCGCACAGCTTCGGCTCGTTGGCCTCTCGGGTGCGACGAGTGTATCCGGCATCCTTCCGGGCCTTGTCGCATCCGGCTGTGCGAGCTGTGGGGCAGGTCTGCTCGCCTTCCTCGGGTTTGCCGGCGGACTGACGCTACTGCCGTTCGACGGCACGTTCCTCCAACTCGGGGGTCTCACGCTCTTGTTGTTCTTTCTCGGACGAGCAGGCCATCCCGAACAGTGCGTCGTCTCGCTGGAGGGATCACAGTGACAAGAAGAGGACACCACCGATTACTCGGCGCGAACCGGCGGGCGGTCGTCCGGGGAGCCATCACGTCGATGGGCGTGTTCGCCCTGTTCGGTCTCGTCACCGGACTCGTTCCGAACCCGCTTTTCGTTCGGATGGTGCCACGGACGGGCTTCGATTATCTGTTTCTCACCCTGACCGCACTTCTCGCGGGCGTCTACGTCGCCCAGCGTCTGGCGACTGACGTCCGCAACGCTGGTGACCGTGAGGGCGAGGCAGCCGACCGAGACGACGGCGGCGATTACGATTACGACCTCAATCACGATCATCGCCACGGTGAGAACGGCGAAGCCGATACGGATCGGCTGGCGTTCGGCGGTTTAGTCGGCGGATTTCTGGCGGTCAGCTGTCCAATCTGTAACGCCGTCCTTCTGGCGCTGTTCGGTTCGTCCGCGCTCATGACGTACTTCGATCCTCTGCGGCCCCTGCTCGGTGCGGTCTCGGTCGCACTGCTTGTGGGGTTGATTTACGTTCGCCACCGACGCTCGTGTCCGACGTGTGCGTCATCGGCGTGACCGACGATCAATCCGTGTCTTTCCACTCGCCAGCCTCGACCTCACGAAACTCTCCTTTGGCCTCACGTTCGCGCGGCCAGAACATTACGACGAGTAACGCCGCGTAGAACGTTCCGACGACACCGAGAACGACAGATCCGGGGACCGTTCCGACTGCTGCGGCGGGGAGAGCGGCGTCTGTGACGAACGCCGTCACGCGAAAGAGCCACACGAGACCGGGATGAGCAACAGGGCGAAGTAGATACGTCGAAGTCGATTCGACACGGCCTCGAACATCGTAATCTTGTACGTCGGGTATCGGTAATCTTCCCCCAGTTCGGTTCGCCAATCATCGTGTTCGACCTCCCGTGACGGATCGAGCGCATTCGTGAAGAGATCCTGCTAGAAGAGGCGAACGCGAGAACGGTAGACGTCGTAGTCGCGGTTCCGACGAGCCTCGATCCAGCAAAACAGGCCGACAGCCAGCACGCCGACGAGAATGACGTAATGGGGATTGTCGGGGCTCGAGAACGCCCACGTGAGGATCACAGCCATGATCGTAACGCTCCACGTCGTCGTCTGGTCCAGTCGGGATCGCCAGGTCGTTTCACGATCCAACTCTCCGCGATAGGCGTCGCCAAAGACCGTACTCAACTCTGACGTGTCTTGTCCCATCTCGCACCCCGGATCGGCCGCTGCTCCTCGGTATCGGTGTCGTCAGCCATCGGCCTTCGATCGTCCTTCGGAATGCAACTCAAAATAACGGTGGGCGAGGGAAGATCTTGTTTTTATTGCACAATTCTCAAATAGTCCCGGCACGTAGAAATCTCAATGACTGACACGGTATACGAAACGACTGGTGTTGCAGAGAACGCACCGTAGACGCCGATTCAGCTGAACGACGCGGCCGAGTACGACGACCTGCTCGAGGCCCACGATCTCGTGCTCCTCGAGTTCGTCACGTCCGGGTGTGGTATCTGTGCGTCCAGGGGGCCGGTGCTCAGTGTAGTCGCATGGAGCGCCCCAGGTGCGGTGGTGACGGTAAACGCCGGGCTCGTTCCGGACCTCGCCGACGAGTTCACCGTACGACGCGTCCCGACGTTCGTCGTCCTAAAAGACGGCGAGGAAGTCGACCGACTCGATGACGGCTTCCAGTCCGCAGACACGCTCGTCGACGTCCTCGAAACGCACGCTGAAGAGTGATGACGACGGCTCGCTTGAATTACTCGCATGCCGAACAGCCCGCCCGCCAGCGGACGACGAATCCGATGACTCCCAGCGTCAGCACCGTCACGATGATCTGTCCGAGGCCGGCGCCTAGTCCAGCCGCGGCGCCACCGCCTGCCAGCCCAACAGCGCCAGGAGCAAGCGCCAGACAGCAGAGGCTCGCCGCGCCTGCAAGGCCGAATAGCGACCGTCGTGACGCAGTCTTTGAATCCATTCGGGCACTCTATGTGGATGACACGGATAGACATTGTGGACCGGAATCGAACGAACGTCGTGGCAACGTCGAGCGACGGATCATATGGAAATTGGTCTCCAATCATCCCCAGAACGAGGCGTTACCGAGACAGTAAAACAACGCCACCCAACTGACGAAAAGGCCCGCGATGACGATAATGAAGTCGGCCAGACACGTACCGACGATAACACAGTATCCGATCCCGAACGTCAGGAGTACTAACGAGAGACGAACAAGAGGTGACATCGCCGTTCGACCGTCGGATCCATAACTCGATGTATTCCGACCCCTCCCAAATAACCATGTCAGCAGTTCGTTGATTGTCACAGGACTCGATACGAGGACTAGCGAAACGCCGGGAGTATACGCTGACGCAAGTATAAGACGCTCTCGGTGATTTGCTGAACCAGCAAACCGTGGCCTATTTGAGCGTGATTAATAGAATGTATTGCGTGCAACACGGAGGCACCGCAGACTCGGTTGATATATTCCAAATTCTTGCGGACGAGTACGCACGGAAGATTCTTCTTGCAGCCGATCGACCGAAGACTGCGAAAACGCTCAGCGAGGAGTGCGATGCCTCATTGACGACGATCTATCGACGAGTCTCGACGTTGCAGGAACACGATCTCGTCGAGGAGCACCACACCGTCGACTCGGACGGCTCTCACCGAAGCGAGTTCGAAACATCACTCGAGGAACTTCACGTCGAGATCAGCGACGGCCAACTCTCGTTGACGATCGAAACGCGCGACGAACTCGCGGACAATTTCACGTCGCTGTGGAGCGATCTCCGGGGTGGTGACTAGTGGAAGTGTCGTTTCTGATGGCCAAGCTAATTACGCTCGTCTTGAGCCTCGTGGTTGCGTACCTCGCGTATCACGGCTACCGGCGAAGCGGACAGACGCCCATGCTGTACGTTTCCGGCGGATTCGTTTTCATTGGCGTCGGCGCAATCTGTGAGGGGCTCATCTATCAGGTATTCGGAACGACGATCGCGTCCGCAGCACTCGTACAGGGGATCATAGTCTCGAGCGGCATGGTTCTCGTACTGCTATCGCTTTGGAAACAGTAATACGAGTTTCGCCGGAGATAATTTTATCCTCTCGACACACCAATTTTTCCGAGCCAGGGAATCGTCGGATAGCGTTTATCAGCCGAATCGAAATACCGAGCTATGAATCGGCGTACATGCCTCCGATCGATCGTCGCCTCGAGTCTCGTCGCCACTGCAGGCTGTCTCGAGTCGCTGTCGTCCGGTGATGACGAGTCGAATCGAGCACACGCGGATGGCGTCATACTTGGGTCACCAGAACAGGATTTGAGCGAGGCGTCGCATCCGAGCTACGGTGAGGGGTTTCCAGCGGTCGAGTTTCCGGATCCGCTGACGGGTGAGACCGTCTCAACCGAGCAGTTCGTCGGCGAGCGTACTACGCTGATGACGTTCTTTTATACGTCGTGTCCGGACGGAGCGTGTCCCGCGCTTCTCTTGCGGTTACGGCGAGCCCAGGAGGTTGCGGCCAAAGAAGGGGACGACGCTGCATTCCTCGCGATGACATTCGACCCCGAACGCGACACCGAAGCCGAGTTGCGAGCGTACGCTGACCAACAAGGGGCCGATCTCGATACCGGTAACTGGCACTTCTTGCGTCCGAACCGATACGAGGATGCAAAAGCGAGCCTCACTGAACAGTTCGGACTGCCACTCGAGAAACGGGACGCCGACGAGTACGAGAATCTCGAGTATATGTTTCCCCACTACAACTACATCTTCCTCGTCAACGAGCAGGGACGCATCGAGCGTGTGTATCCGGACGGAGCGACCGTCGACCCGTCGCAGGTGGTCGACGACTTCGAAACGGTGGTGACGGCGTAGATGCGACGGCGAGACGTCCTCGCTGGTCTCGCCAGTGTCGGGGTCGTCGGTGGTGGGGGCGTACTGGCGGTCCGTGGGGTACCTTCGTTCGAAACCGAGAGCGACGACCCGGAAGCGACGGATGGAGCGGGGACGACGGCTCCCGATCCGATCACGATAGAAACGGTCGAGGCGCCTGGCAGCGAGGCTGGCGAGGTTCGGATTCCGGCGACCGAGCGGGTGACGTTCGTCGATTTCTTCGGGACGTGGTGTCCGCCGTGTATCGAGCAGATGCCCGCACTGGCCGAGGCGAACGATCGCATTGGATCGGACGTGCTGTTTCTCGCGGTCACGAACGAGGCGGTCGGCTCGTCCGTCACCGAGGACGAACTGGTCGACTGGTGGGACGAACACGACGGTGACTGGCTGCTCGGCCTCGACCCGGCTGCCGAACTGACCGCGCGGTATCTCGCGGGCGGCTACCCCTCCGCCGTCGCGATCGATACGGACGGACGCGTTCAGTGGTCCGACTCCGGTGTCAAAACCGCAGACAAACTCGTCGCAGGGATCGAACGAGCGCTCGAGGCGGAGGCAGCGACGTAACCGATGCTCGACGCCGCGTTCCTCTCGGCGATCGGATTCGGACTTACGGTGATTCGAGGAGAAAGCCTCGCCCTTCACAGTCGTCGCCGAACCAAAATATAGAACAGACTGAAACAAATTGCTTCGTCACTTTCCGTGACGGTAGCAATTGGTCCAGAGAGTGGAGGAGCGGTTGAGAGAGCGAAGGAGCGCCGCTCGTCGGCGCTCCGTAGCGTTATCACTCATTGGGTGCTTCCTAACCGATTAGCTCGGTCGTCTGGAGTGGAGTTCTATCCGTAGTCGGTTGGAAGAACAAATTCCCGGAAGATCTTCGTCGAGATCGGTGGCTTCCCTGGAATTGTACCATCTGTGACGAGAACATTCGCTAGAACCCAGAGATTGTACAGTGCAACCGCAAACAGAAAGTAGAACAGTCGCACCGAGAACGTCGGCGACGACGTTCTCGGAAGAAAGTCACCGATCTGCCGGTATGAGGTTTCAATCCCCCATCGGCGGCGGAAAGCTGCCGCGTACGCCCGTGCTGCTTCTGGCTCTATCTCTCGGTTTGTGACAAACCACACGTGTTCGTCCTCTTTCGATCGGTGTGGGACAGCAAAGACTGTTACAGCCACTGACGCAGTCGGCTTTCGCTTTCGTTGCATGAGATAGTCATCGACGACCGTCTCAGCGCCGACGCTGAGACGGTCTTTCATTCCCTTGCTTGGGCGTGCACGAACGACGTAATCGACACCGAGTTGTTCCAGTTCCGCGACAACGTGAACCTGATAGAAGCCACGGTCAAGATAGACGTGTCTAAGCGAGACATACGTCTGAGCAGTCTCTAACAGGGTTCGAACGGCTTCGCGCTTGGCG
This sequence comes from Halostagnicola bangensis, assembly GCF_054653435.1. Lineage (NCBI taxonomy): Archaea > Methanobacteriati > Methanobacteriota > Halobacteria > Halobacteriales > Natrialbaceae > Halostagnicola > Halostagnicola bangensis. Next base: position 211,673 of record NZ_BAAIGG010000003.1, read on the forward strand.
CGAAAGCCGTTCTCTTTGAGCGGGAGCACCGCAAGCGTAAACCGTGTTCCAGGTGCCACGATACACAGTGTCGCAAAACAATACGTCCGATTTGTTCCCTGATCAGGATACGTGACGAGAACGTGGTCTGTCTCGGCTGAGCCATAGAACCGCCATTCGTGAAGGTCGATCGCAACGTCGACACAGTTCGGTAACAGCCGACGTTTCCGAAGAATCTCGAAGAGATCGTCACGGACGCCATCGAACTGATCGTCGATGGCGTCCGCTTCCAGATTCCGTAGATGGTAGAGGAGCGATTTTGCAAGTGGGTTTCGAGCTGTGGATGTGACGTCAACCGGCTCATCTTGGTTCAACTGGTGTGTTTTTCCGCCTGTGTTGGCGAATTCTTGGTCGAAAGCGATCCGAGAGAGGACTTTCTCGAAGTCCTCTCTCGTGAACCGTCCACACGACTTGATATCAAAATCAAGTTCTGGATAGACAAGGGTTGATGCGGCACCACAGACCTGTTTTGCTTCGGTTGTCTTGACCATAGACAACCTCACCAGCAGTGTCGTGAATTAGGTTCGGCGTCTACTGTGAAGGGCGAGAATGAATCCGGCTCTACCCTACATTAACCACCGTTCAACGGCATGGTAGAATATTCCACGCTAGTAATCCACACTTTCAAGTAGGTTTATCAACATAGGTTATCTATGGCGAAACAGGTCGTCACCCGCACCTACACTGCTTCCATCAGGAATCAGCCACAGGTGCGCGATGACCTTGATTCGCTCGGGTTCGCCGCGTCCAAACTCTGGAACGTCGGACGGTGGACAATCAGTCGTGTCTGGGATGAAATCGGCTACATCCCCGAACACGGTGAGCTCACCGCGTACCTCAAGAGCCACGAACGCTATGATGACCTGCATTCTCAGTCAAGTCAGCGAGTCCTTCAAGAACTCGCTGAGGCGTTCAACGGCTGGTACGGCAAACGACGCAACGGAGACACGCGAGCGAACCCACCAGGCTACCGCAAACACGGCGACGACCACCCACGTTCCACGGTCACGTTCAAGCAGAAAGGCTTCAAACTCGACACCCAGTACAACCGAGTTCGACTCTCCAAAGGCTCGAATCTCAAGGAATACTGGTCGGACTTCATCCTCTGTGAGTACCAGACCCGGCCCGACGTTGACCTTTCCACCGCGGAGAACGTTCAACAGGTGCGGGTTGTCTGGACAGGGAATAGATGGGAACTGCACTTCGTCTGCAACGTTGAGATCGAAGTGTCCGAAGCACCCGGTGAGAAGACGGTGGGTGTTGACCTCGGTATCAACAACTTCGTGGCACTCGCCTACGAAGACGGCCACGCCGAACTGTACCCACTCAACTGTCTGAAACAGGACGACTACTACTTCAGCAAGCGCATCGCTCGGTGTGATGATTCGGACTCCGAGCAGGCTACGCGGTTAAACCAGAAGAAGTCTCGACGGCGTACCCACTACTTCCACACGCTTTCGAAACACATCGTCCAGCGATGTGTTGAGGAGAGAGTCGGAACCATCGTGATTGGCGACCTCTCTGGTATTCGTGAGAACGAGGAGAACGACGAGGCAAAGAACTGGGGCAAACACGGCAACCTCGACCTGCACTCGTGGGCATTCGACCGTTTCATCGACCTGCTCGAATACAAGGCCGAGATGGAAGGTATCACGGTCGAACAGGTGTCTGAGCAGGATACGTCGAAGTCGTGTTCGTGCTGTGGTCGCAAACGTGACGCGAACCGTGTTGAACGTGGATTGTACGTCTGCGATGAGTGCGGGATGACGGCAAACGCTGATGTGAACGGCGCTGAGAACATTCGACAGAAAGTATCTCCGAGTCCCGCCACGGATGGCGGTGATAGGAGTAACGGCTGGTTGGCACAGCCATCGGCGTTCCTGTTTGACAAGGAAACTGGTGCATTCGCACCTCAAGACCAGGCCACGTCGTAAACCACAATATCCCAACGCGGTCGGGAATCTTCGCCCTTCAGGGCGGAGAGGATGTCAATGCCGGGGTACGTCGGGTTCTACGTCAGTCAGACCGACGGTGACGACGCGACGCTCGGTGGCGCGCTCCTCCGCGGTGGGGTCGCCGGCATCGGTGTGATGGGGACGCTTGCTGTCCTCCTGGGAGCGACGTTCTGGCTCGGCCAGTCGACGGTCTCACGACTCACGTTCTTCGAGTCGCTCGTCGGCGGGTTGCTGGTGGGTTTGGGGGTGCTCGTCATTCTGGGGTGGGTACCGTCGCTGTCGATCCCGCTTCCAGAACGCCGCTCGAGCGTGCTCGGGTTCGGAATATTCGGGGCCGGCTACGCGCTCGCTGCAGCCGGGTGTGTCGCCCCCGTGTTTCTCGCCGTGGTCGCCCGCGCGCTGTCATTGTCGGCCGACGCAGCGGCAGTCGTGGTGGTGACGTACGTGGGCAGCGTCGTGATGTTGATGCTCGGGATGACTGTCGCGACCGGGATGGGGCTGGTCGCGAGTGCGGGACGACTCGCGGCGTACGCTGGCCATCTGAAGCGACTCGCCGGCGCCGTGATGATCGTCGCCGGAGTCAGCCAACTCTACCTAGCGCTCGTCGTCTACTGACGACGACCGGTCTAACGGGACACGTCGTATCACGGCCGCGAGCCGATCGGTGGCCCGACGCGTTCCGTCGTTCTGTCGAGCAGTGTGTGGTTGCCTGGACGACGAGGTGCGACGGGCTGGTCGAAAACGCGATGAGCGCCGAACGATGAGCGATGAACAGCTCACATCGCCCGTGCGAACACGATGACCAACGCCAGCGCCACGCCGGCCAGGAGGGCGAGCATCGAGTGTTCCGTCTCGTAGGTCCGTGCCTCCGGGAGCAGGTGGGCTGCAGAGACGTAAATCAGTACCCCGGAGACGAACCCGAGCAGGAGACCAAGCTGACTTTCGCCCAACCGGCTCACCAGGGGATAGGCGACGATGGCACCGATCGGTGTCGTCAACGCCGCGACGAAAAACGCGTACATCGCCGCCTGTCGTTCCGCGACGTCTCCTTTCAACAGGACGAGATACGTGATCGCCCCTTCGGCGAATTCGTGGACGACAAGCCCAGTTCCGGCTAATACCCCGGTCAAAAGCGAGATGTTGAACGTGACGGTGTAGACGACGCCGTCGACCAGCGAGTGGATCCCGATGCCCTCGGCGGCTGTCACCCCGAACGCGAGCGTCTCCTCGCCGGTTCAGCGTTTGATCATTTCGTTGGAGAGGTACATGAACAAGAATCCGAACAGGGCCGTGAATTCGGCGGCAGCGTTGTTCGCGATCGCGTGTGGGAGTGTGTGTATCAGCGGCGTCGTGATGAGGATCCCTGCAGCAAAACACATGAGGGAAGGGAGCGATCGTTCCGCCCACTCCCGGTGGCGAAATATCGCGACGATTCCCGCGCTGTTCACCACTGCGGCGACGATGGCGAACGCGGCAATCCAGTAGAACTCCACTGAAAACGCGATCATCGTCGATCCCTGCATTCTTCGGGTGTGTCAAACGCTCGCGATTGTTCACGATGCGTGGAGACGAGGACTCGAACGGCGCTCAGTCGTGATGGTCGTGCTCGTGACCGTGATGGTCGTGTGCCTCGGGCCCACGACGGACGAACTGTCCCGCAAAGGCCCGATCGACGACCTCCGAGAGCGCGGGATGGACGTGAACCGACTCGCGAATATCCCAGACGGTTCCGGTCCCCGCTTTCATCGCGACGACGACTTCCTCGATGAGATTCGACGCTTCGGGACCGACGATGTGACAGCCGAGAATCGTCCCGTTCGGCTCGATGAGGACTTTCACGAATCCCTCGACCTTCATCGCGCTCCCGCGGGCGGTGTCCTCGTACCGATACGTCCGTGTGGCGTACTCGCGGTCGTGATCGCGGTCGTCCGCCTGCAATTCTTGCTCCGTGGCGCCGACGCCGGCCACCTCCGGCGAGCCGAAGACTGCGAAGGGCATCGCCGTGTAGTCAACCGGTTCGAGGTCGTCGCCGAACAGATTCCGGACGACGATTCCGGCTTCGTGATTCGCGTTGTGTTTCAGCAGGTATTCGCCGACGATATCGCCGAGCGCCCAGACGCCCTCGGCTGTCGTACGGAGATACTCGTCGGTTGCGACGAACCCTCGTTCGTCGGTCTCGACGCCGGTCGCCTCGAGGTTCAGCAGATCTGTGTTTGGCCGCCGACCCGCCGCGATCAACAGCGTGTCGCCGGTGACGGTCGCGTCCTCGTGTTCGGTCAAGTCAGGCCACGCGGCCGGATACGGTCGCGCTTCGACCTCGATCTCGCCGTTGGACTCGGACGCACTGACGGCTTCGTAGCCCGTGTAGACGTCGAACCGGTCGGCGTAACGGTCGGTGAACGCTGTAGCGACCTCCTCGTCCGCCTGCGGCAGGAGGTGCGGGCGACGACCCACGATTGAGACGTCGCTCCCGAACGTGCCGAAAAAGTGCGCGAGTTCGACCGCGATGTAGCCGCCGCCGACGATGATGAGGTCGTCGGGCGGCGCTTCGAGTCCCAGTGCCTCCGTACTGGTGAGATAGTCGACGTCCTCGAGGCCGTCGATCGGCGGAACCGTCGGTCGCGTCCCGGCTGCAATGAGGACCGTCTCGGCGTGGGCGCGCGCACCGACGTCGGGGCCGTCGCCGATCTCGATTGTTCGGTCGTCGACGAATCGCCCTTCGCCCTCGAGGAGCGTGTGCTGGGTCGACGTTCGTAACCCGTGGTGGATCGACTCAGCGCTTTCGGTGACGTCCTCGTTCACCTCGCGGACGATGTCGGCGAAGTTGACGTCGGTTACGTCGGCGTGGATACCGAACTCGTCGGCGCGCTCGACGGTCTTCATCACCTCGGCGTGGTACAGGAGTTTCTTCGAAGGGATACAGCCCCGGTTGAGGCAGGTGCCGCCGAGCGGCCCTTTCTCGACGACGGCGACCGACTGTCCGCGAGCGGCCGCAGCGCTCGCGACGTCCAGTCCCGACCCCGAGCCGATCACAAGAAAATCGAACGTTTCGTCGATCGTTCCCATACGGACCATCGCGACGTCCAGTGCCGTTAAACTCACACGCGCTCGTTCCTAGTCGCTGGCGGGTTTCGTTGCGGCGCACGATCGGGGTCGGGATCGAGATCGTATGCGCCGACTGCGGGAAGCGTCATCGAAATCGTCGTCCCTTGGTCAGACTCTGAGACGGACAGCTGTAGTCAATTATCGCCGATCGAGCGAGTCGAGAAGTCGGTCCACCGCCAGACAGCTCGGCGAGACGTTACCGACGAGCAACGACCGCCAGCGTCTCCAGACGGTCGTGAACGCGCTCGACGGTAAAGCTAGCGTCCTCGAGCTGATCGACGACCTCGTCGACTCTGAACCGTTCGTCCATCGACGGTCCGTCCTCGCCCGTCCCGTCGGCCGACCAATCGACGGTGACGAGACGACCGTCCGGCCGGATCACGCGTGCGAGCTCCGCCATCGTTTCATCCGTGGAGTATTCGTGGTGTGTCATCGTCGAGAAGGCACCGTCCAGCTCGTCATCCTCGAAGGGCAACGAATCGATACCGGCCGTGACCAGTTCGACGTTCGCCGCGAGTTCTTCTTCGCGATGGTACTCGTGCATCTCCTCCTGCAGGTCGACCGCGTACAACGTATCGACGAACGGCGCGATGTCCCGCGAGTAAAAACCCGTTCCCGAGCCCAGATCCGCGACGACGTCCTCGGTCTCCGGCGCGAGCATCTCGACCAGTTCCTCGCGCGAACAGAAACGGTACCGCGACGGGTCCTCGAGTTTATCGGCGCGCTCAACGGGGAACGTGTGAAATCCCATGCATACAATTTTGGGCGTGATACACAAGAGTGTGCGCTTTCGTGTTCGGTCGGCACGTCCCGTTGTACGGACCACTGCCTTCGGTTGAGAAACACGTTCCAGTCGAATTGGACCGGAAACCCAGCCCATAATTTCGTCTCAGTCACCGAATCGGAGTAGACGTAACCCGATTAGACTGACGAGAACGGTCGATCCCTCGTGGCCGATCACCGCGACCGGCAGCGGAATCCCGGCGGTGAGGATCGCGATCACCATGATAGCGATGGCGCCGAACGCGATAGCGAAGTTGATGTACAGCGTGCGTCGTGTCTCCTTGCTGAGTGCAAACGCGTAGGGGAGCCGATCGAGTTTGTCCGACATGAGGACGATGTTGGCCGTCTCGAGCGCTACGTCGGTCCCTGCCCCACCCATGCCGACGCTGATGTCGGCCGTCGCGAGCGCGGGCGCGTCGTTGACGCCGTCGCCGACCATTGCGACAGCCTCGTGGCGCTCCTGTAGTTCCTCGATGTGGTCGACTTTCTCCTCGGGGAGTAACTCCGCGTACACCTCGTCGATGCCAAGTTCCTCGCCAATGTACTGGGCGACCCGCTCGTTGTCGCCCGTCAGCATGACGATCTGTTCGACGCCGCGCTCGCGCAATTTTGAGATCATCTCGGCCGCGTCGGGGCGGATCGTGTCGGTGAAGGCCAGCCAGCCGAGGACGCGCAGGTCATCGGCAGTTTCGCTCACGACGAGGACGCTCGTCTTCCCGTTGTCCTCGAGGTCGCGAACCGCGTCGAGTCCTGTCTCGCGGCCGTCGATCGGCTGATCGCCGAGGACGGTCTCGACGTACCGCGGGTTTCCGATGTGAATCGTCTGGCCGTCGACGGTCGCGTGGACGCCCTTGCCGACGACCGCCTCGAAGTCGTCCGCGTCGGGCACCTCGATCCCCTGCTCTTCGGCAGCCTCGACGGTCGCCTCGGCGAGGTGGTGTTCCGACCGGGCCTGAACGGCCGCTGCGATTGAGAGCAGTCGATCATCGGCTAGCGAGTTGTTCTCGAGGGCACTGTTTGCAAGCAGGTTGCTACTGACCGCACCGCCGTCGGTGGACAGGCCGTTCTTGCGAGCGCGGACGTCGGTCAACCGCGTGTTGCCTTCCGTCAGCGTCCCCGTCTTATCGAACGCGATTGCGTCGACGTTCCCTGCCGTCTCAATGTGTTCGCCACCTTTGAACAGGACCCCTTGTCGGCCGCCGGTTGAGATTGCCGAGAGGACGGCCGCCGGCGTCGAGATGATGACCGCACAGGGAGAAGCGGCGACCATGAGCGTCATCGCGCGGTAGAACGTCGGCTCGAACGAGTGATCCAGCAGCCAGAGCGGGAGCGCGATCGCGATGGCGGTCATCGCGAAGACGCCCAGTACGTAGGGCTGCTCGAAGCGGTCGATAAGCTGCTGGGTCGGTGCTCGTTTCTCCTGTGCCTCCTCGACCATGGTGATGAGCCGAGAGATCGCCGACTCCGTAGCCTCTCGAGTGACTCGCACCTCGAGGCTGCCCGTCTCGTTGATTGTCCCGCTGAAGACCTCGTCGCCGGGTTCTTTCGTCACGGGAACCGACTCACCGGTGAGCGACGACTGGTCGACCGTACTCTCGCCGGACTCAACGACACCGTCGAGTGGTAGTCGTTCGCCAGGGCGAACGACGAACACGTCGCCGACCTCGACGTCCTCGATCGGCGTCGTCGCTTCCGACCCATCGCGAAGAATCTGCGCCGACTCCGGACGCATGTCGACCAGCGATTTGATCGCCGTTCGCGAGCGGCCGATCGCGTACTCCTCGAGGACGCCCGACAGCGAAAACAGGAACAGCAACATCGCCCCCTCGAACGGCGCGCCAATGTAGAGCGCACCGAGTGCGGCGATGATCATCAGCAGATCGATCTCCACTGCCGGTTCCCGAAGGGCTTTGATGCTCTCTTTGAGCCCGTACCAGCCACCGAACACGTACGCAGCTCCGTACGCGCCCCAAACGAACCACGGTGGCGCACCGAACCAGCTTCCGAGGAGTCCACCGACCATCCCGAGAAACGTGAGGATAACGAAGACTGCTTGCCGCCGAGTATCCAGCCGTTCCGTCGGCGCCGGCTGGTCGACGGTGGCCGAAGCGGAATTCGAAGATGACCTCATACGAATCGTTGTACCCTGCCGTGAATAAGCGTTCAGGTCACTTGATGCGTGCGGGAATCAGCATCTCGAACAGTGCGCTGTGAAAGGAGCAGGTCTCGGAGCAACTCCCTCATCGGCATCAACTGTTGATCATACAGTATTGTTCTCTACGTACAACTCATTCCCCCAGAGTGCGTACGCGGACGCGATGACCGATTCACTGGAGGACGAACGAGCACGGTGAAGAATCCCTCGGAACCGATCGTGATCGAGGGAGCAACCCACCTCGATGAGGTCGTCGACGAGCACGACGTCGTCCTCGTCGACTGTTACGCCGACTGGTGTGGGCCCTGTCAGATGCTCGAGCCGACGATCGAGACGCTGGCTGTCGAAACCGATGCCGGTGTCGCGAAAGTGAACGTTGACGCCCACCAGCAACTCGCCCAGCAGCTGGTGTCCCGACATTCGTACTCTATGCCGACGGTGACCCGGTCGAGCGACTGATCGGTTCTCAGGACCGATCGACCCTGAAGGGACTAATCGAACAGCACAGCTAGACGCGGTTTTCGTTAGCAAAGGCGAAATTAGAGACTGATCACAGCCATCGCGCCGTAACCGAGCCCGAACGCGAGGACAAATGATCCGATCCAGGCCAGTACGGTAATCCCGAGTTTTCGAGGGCTGATACCACTGGTCCCGCCGACAGCGATTCCGGCTCCGATGACAGCGCTGACGATTATTTCGTTGAACGAGATTGGAACGCCGAGCAGGACCGCCGTCTGGGCGATAAGAAACGACGGGACTAGCGTCGCAATCGAGCGACGCGGTCCCAGCGAGGCGTACTCCTGTGAGACCGCTTTGATCATCCGTGGTGCACCGGTCCAGGAACCGACGAGGATCCCGAGCCCGCCACCGAGCAACACTGCGATCGGTGAAACGATCGAAACGTCGTCGATCAGCGGGAATAGTGGTCCAACGGCGAGACCGACCTGACTTGCACCTGCGGAGAACGCGACGAGCCCCCCGAGAACGAGCAGGAATCGACGCAGCCCGCCCGTCTCGTCCTGTCTGACGTCCCAGTAAACGAGAAGTGCTGCGACCGTCCCGACACCGAACGAAACGACGACCACGCCGATGTCGCCGAGCTGGAGAATCGTAGCGCCGGCTGACGCAAGTGTCCCGCCAACGCTTTTGAGAAGGACGAACTCGAGGTTTGCGACAACTATTCCGACGAGACCGGCCAGCAGCGCAACGCTGATCCGTTCGGGAACGCCCGGTCTGGGAAGCACGCTGGCGATAGCGTACGCGAGTCCGCCCCCGACAAACGGTGTCAGGACCCACATCGCGCCGATTTCGGCGTACTTCCCCCAAGCTGGCTCGCCACCAAGCGCGAACCCGACGCCAATCACAGCGCCAGTGACCGTAAATGCCGTCGCAATCGGATAGCCCGTGGAGATACCGATCGCCATCAACCCCGCTCCGATCAAGAGGACGACGATGACGCTCGTAACTGGCAACGAGATACCAACGACAAGGTCGCCGCCGACGGCTTCGGAAACGCTCGCCCCCTGGGTTACCGCGCCGGCGAAACCGAGGGTTCCGACGAGAAACGCGGCTTTCATCGTCCCGATCGCGTTGGCACCGACTGCGGGAGCAAACGGGGTCGCGCCGCTCGAGCCGGCACCGATGGCCCAGGCCATGAACAAACTCGAGAGCGCGGCGAGGACAAACAGGAGTATCGTTGCGAGTTCCATTGATGCTCGAAACGTGTAACAGCGTCAGTCAGCGCCTGTGGCCGACGTCTCCGACGCGGTACGGTGGCTGCGCCAGTAGCCTTGGATATAGGCGCCGACGAACATGCCGGCCAGTGCCCAGAGGATCGTGACGTTACCGACGCCGAGGCTGGCGTAGGCCGCGCCGGGACAGATCCCCGACAGGCCCCAGCCGACGCCGAAGATCGCGCCGCCGATCAGGACGTTGCGGTCGAACGATTTCAGCCGTCGGCCGTAGGTGTCGCCCGTCAACGGTGCGCGGTCGAATAGTCGGGGCACCAGCGCGAAGGCGATGCCGGAGACGACCGCCGCGCCGCCCATGACGAACAGCAGCCCGAAGTCCTCGAACTGCAAGAAGTTCAGGACGACTTCCGGGCGGGCCATGTGACTGAAGCCGAGCCCGAAGCCGAAGATCAGGCCGCCGACGAAGATCAACGGCATGAACAGCGGGTGTCTTTTCGCGCTCACGGGGCGTCACCTCCCCGTTCGCGTTTCCGAGATTCTCGTCCGAGAATCTCGCTCATTACGGACTCACCCCCAGTGCCATCACGACCTGGGCAGTCCCGACCGCCACGATCAGGAACGTGATCACGCCCACGATCGACGTTTTCGAGGCCGATCCAACGCCACAGACGCCGTGGCCGGAGGTACACCCCTTGCCGATCCGGGTGCCGATCCCGACGAGGATGCCGCCGAGGAACAGTCGCCACGGCTGGACCTCGGTGAGCCAGAGCGTGATCCCGCCGACCTCGTACAACTCGCCGGTTGTCCCGGGCTCGTAAAGGCCACTCGAGACCAGTCCCGACTGGAAGGTCAGGGCGTAGACGGCTGCGCCCGCGATGATCCCAAGCGTGAAGACAACCCGCCAATCACGCGAACTAACGTACTGCTGGAACCGCGGCTGGTCCGAAACGTACGACAGCGTCGACTCGAGAAACGTGCTCGCGCCGGCCGGAATGCCGGTGCCAAGGTAAATAACGACGGCACCAAGACCGACGAGCAGTCCCCCAACGGCGTACCGGCTGATGCCAACAGGGAACAGCGTTTCGTACAGCGCGGGTGCGAAGAGTTCAGTTACCATTCGACGTGGTGTGGGTTGAGTTAGTCACCTGCCAGCGACTCCTGGCTGGCGGCGCAGTTGTTCGGACCGAGCTCGAGTTCGAATGCCCCCTCGTCGTCGACCTCCTGTTGGCCGAGGTTCGTCGGGATGATGTCCTCGTAGTTGGCTGGACGGGGCGGCATGTCCGAGAGGATCAGTTCCACGAACTCGTCTTCCTCCATCGTGAGGGCGTCCATTTCGTCCTCGAGCTGGCCGATCGGTGCAGTGTAGGTGCCGTCCTCGGCGGGTTCGGCGGCGGCGCTGAAGTGAGCGCCGCCGATCAGCGTCTGGTCGGGCAGGGTCAGCACGCGCTCCTGGAGTGACTCGTAGAGCTGCGAGGCCGCCTCGAGCGCGCCGTCATCACCCTCTTCGAGGTCGGGGCGGGCGACGCTCTCGACGAAGAGGCCGTCACCCGTCGCAAGCAACTCGTCGTCGATCAGATACGAGGTCATACCGGAGGTGTGGCCGGGCGTGTAGATCGTCTCGATCGTTGCGTCACCGATCTGGAACTCGTCGCCGTCCTCGGCAAGGACCATCTCGTTGGCGTAGGTGACGCCGCGGTCGACGGATGCTTCGGGGATGACGCCCTTGACGCCCTCTTCAACGAGGGTGCGGACGCCCGAAATGTGATCCGCGTGGATGTGCGTGTCGATGGCGTATTTCAGGTCGACGCCCAGTTCTGCGGCGTCCTCGAAATAGCGGTCCGTGAACGCACGCAGCGGGTCGATCACGGCCGCCTCGTTGCCATCGACGACGAAGTAGCCGAGACAACCGCTCGAGGGGCGCTGGTACTGGTAGAGCGCTCCGGTGCCGTCGTAGCGTTCGACCTCGACGCGCTCGTAGATGCGGGCCCAGCCGTTCATCCCGTCCTCGAGGTGGTTCACGTTGTAGCCGCGTTCTTTGAGCGAGCCAGCGACGAACTCGCTGGCACCGCCTTTCGCACAGAGAACCGTAACTTCCCTATCGTCCGGGATCTGTGCAAGAACGTCCTCATCGAGATCCTCGTCGAGGAACTCGAAGTACGGAACGTTGATTGAGTCGACGTTCTCACCGTCGATGCGCCACTCCTCGTAATCCGACTCCATCCGCGCATCGAGCAGTGTGACGTTCTCTCCTCCGTCGATACGTCCTTTCAACTCGGCTGGCGTCACCGATTCGATCTCGACGTCCGCCGTTGGAAAGTCCATGTCGTTCATGTTGTACACTGCTCAGTACCGGCCACGATCCCTTAAGCGTTTGCATAGTTGTCCCCAAATTCCACAATATAGTGTGCAAAGTGAATCAGATAATAACCCTATAAACGCGCGTTCAGAGCTCTACAGGCATATATGCGCCGGACCTGCAAACAGAGGATGTTCGTATACAGTGCAATAATCGATATCCTTTTATGGCAGTGGTTGATATTGTATGGTAGCTCCAATACAGAGCACAGAGATCGACTATGAGTTCAAAATACGAGACCACGGAGACGCTCGACGTGAAAGGACAGTCCTGCCCGATGCCTATCGTCAAGACCAAGCAGGCGATCGACGACCTCGACGCCGGGGACGTGCTGGAAGTCGTGGCGACTGATTCAGGCAGCATGAGCGACATTCAGGGTTGGGCGGATGGTACCGACGGGGTTGAGCTCCTCGACCAGGTCGAGGACGGCGACCGCTACACCCACTACGTCAAGAAAACGGAGTAACATGAGCACGGACAACCAATCGACGACGGATGCCGACGCTGATCCCAACTCCGATCCCGAAGCGGAATTCGACGCCGCCGAGATGCAAGAATTGCGTGAGCGCGTCGAGGACCTTGAGGAGTCGATGGTCGACGCAGACACCAGCGACAATCAGAAGAAGATGACCATCGTCGCCACACAGGGTAGCTTCGATATGGCGTACCCGCCGCTGATCCTCGGGAGTACAGCCGCCGCCTTCGGCTGGGACGTCGTCATCTTCCACACGTTCTGGGGACTCGACATTCTCCACGAGGAGAAGTCAAAGAATCTCAAGCTTTCCGCTGTCGGCAACCCGAACATGCCGGTCCCGAACGCCGTCGCCGCAATCCCCGGCATGGACCGGATGGCTACGCGCATGATGGAGAAGAAAATCGACGAGAACGGGACTGCCACTATCGAAGAGTTGATCGAACTCTCGCTCGATCAAGGCGTCGACCTGCAGGCCTGCCAGATGACGATCGAGTTGATGGACTACGACGAAGACGACTTCTACGACGGCGTCACCACGGGTGTCGGCGCGGCGACTGCACTCCAGCATATGGCCGAGTCCGACATCCAGTTGCTCGTCTGATGACGAGAACCGAACAGCGCGATGGACCGGCGGAGCGACCGAGCCTGCGCGTCGTTGAACGGGTTGCCGAAGCGGATGGCGTTGATCCGGTCGATCTGGAACCGCCGCCTCACGGCATCGTCGACACGGGTGCGCTCGATCGGCTGTTCAAGTCGACCCGCCAGGACGGCCCAACCCACCGCGGCAGCGTCTCGTTTCGCTACCGGGAGCGCGACGTGACGGTCCACGCAGACGGTCGCGTCGTTCTTAAGTAACGGTCCAGCGAGTTTTCTGACCCCGCCGATCACGGGTGTAGCGGGATGGCCGTCGTTTGTCACCACAATATTGTGAACTCTGCGTAATACTTTATGCGGTCGCAAGCCTAGCATCTCCCATGACAGCACCGTTCGTCATCGTTGGCGGAGACGCGGCCGGAATGAGCGCCGCGAGCAAGGCAAAGCGCGAGGACCCGGACCGAGACGTGATCGTCTTCGAGAAGGGGGAGTGGGTCTCGTATGCGGCCTGCGGGATGCCCTACTACGTGAAGGGCACCGTCGAGGACCTTGAGGATCTCGTCGCCGTGACGCCCGAGGAGTTCCGCGAGGAGCGCGACATCGACCTCCGAACGGGCCACGAGGTCGTCGCAATCGATCCCCAGGTGAAGACCGTCACCGTCGAGGCGAACGGCGAACGATTCGATCAGCCCTACAGCGATCTTCTGATCGCGACCGGCGCTCGTGCGATCGAACCGCCGTTCGACGGGATCGACCTCGAGGGCGTGTTCACCCTCCGTAGCATGGACGAGGCGGACGCGATCGAGGATTACGTGACCGCGGTCGATCCGGAGACGGCAGCGATCGTCGGCGGCGGCTACGTTGGCGTCGAGATGGCCGAGGCGCTCGTCGAACGCGGCGTCGACGTTTCCATCTTCGAGATGCTCCCGCACGTCCTCCAACCGTTCGGCGAGGAGACGGCCCGCGTCGTCGAGGACCACCTCCGCGAGCAGGGCGTCGACCTCCGCCTCGAGACGGCCGTCGAAGGGTTCGCCGGCGGCGACGCGGTCGAGTCGGTCGAACTCGCGGACGAGGGGGTGGTTCCGGCGGATCTCGTCATCGTCGGTGTCGGCGTCACGCCGAACGTCGAACTCGCGGAAGAAGCCGGGGTCGAGCTCGGTCCAACGGGTGCGATCGCGACCGACGAGTACAGCCGCACCAACGTCGAGGACGTCTACGCCGCTGGCGACTGCACCGAAGCGACGAACGCCGTGACCGGCGAACCCGATCACGCCCCGCTGGCGTTAACCGCGAACCGGGCCGGCCGAGCGATCGGTTCGACGGTCTCCGACGACCCGACACCGACCGGTGAAACGGCCGGCACCGCGATCGTCAAGGCGTTCGACCTCGGTGTGGCACGCACCGGGGTGATCGATCTGGAGCGCGCCCGTGAGGCTGGATTCGACCCGGTTCACGTGACGATCGAAGCGCCGACGCGGCCCCACTACTATCCCGGTGCGACCGACCTCACCGTGACGCTGGTCGCCGATCGGGAAAGCGAGCGCGTGCTGGGTGCGAGCCTCGTCGGCCACGAGGGTACAAAGCGAATCGACACGGTTGTGACCGCCGTGACCACCGGACTAACCGTCTCCGAACTCCAGAATCTTGATCTTGCGTACGCGCCCCCGTTCAGTCCTGTCTGGGACCCGATTCTCACCGCCGCAAAGGTACTCGTAGGGAAACTTGATCCGTAAGCCGATTCAGCACATAGGTCAGGCTGATTCATCGACTTGGTCCGACCTGGAGACCACACCTAGCGATCGATCAAGTTGGGTGTATTACCGGTGTCATCACTATAATCAGTGGACGAACTGGCCAACATTCGTAGGTTGATGGTCTGTCCGTCCCGAAGTCTTTCAGGTGTGCTGGGTGATTTGCAAGGCGATCTGCGGACTCACACTGATGAGACACTTTGTACTATATGGTTCTCGCTCAATTTGCACGTGTAGTGACCGGTGTTTTACTCCAATAGCGTTCTAAATGGAGATGTCAATAGGTTCAACCGCTGTTCCCACATAATTTGTATGCATTCTAGTGGTTTGTAGATATTCACATCCCGAAATTGAGATTGTCAGATCACCTTGTTCAGTATAGCGAGATAGAGTATACAGTGTCGGTCGTGGCTGACTAGTGATCAAGAGAGAATTGCAAGTTCAGATCAGTCCGCTCGGACGAGACTACAGCTATGAGGGCCTATGGATGAGGTCGACACTCGCACAATTGCAGAACTTACCTCAGGAACTACCATGGCACCATCGTCGGGGAAAACTACCAATGCACTATCGTCCAGAAAATTTAATTCAGGTACAATAGCTACCTTAGTCATACGAGGTAGCTTACCTACCTACAATAGGCACCTATTCTCAGAATCAGGCGAATGTCTATTACGGACAAGGAAAGATAAGAGGGTATCATAGACGTATTCTCACAGTGTTAATTCCACAGATTCTCACGGAGAGTAATCGGTAAGTAAGGCTGTAGGACGAGTTGTTCACCGTTGAGGGAGAACTATTCGGGTTGAGTAAGTTCAACGTAAAATTCTGTCCCTGTTGGGTCATTTTCCGTGACCGTAATATCCCCATCATACTGCTCAAGTAGGGTTTTTACAAGATAGAGTCCAATACCGGTTCCTGAACTGTTTATCCCTTTCTGTCCTTCATTGAAAAGTGAATCTCTCACTTCGGTGGAGATTCCTGGGCCGTTATCCGCGATGTGAACGGTCACGTTCTCGTCCCGTTGCTCGACACGGATCTCAACGACAGGCTCATCCTTATCGTTGTGCTGTACAGCATTATTCAAGAGATTACAGAATACAGAAGAAAGCATCTCGTTGGCTCTCACTTCGACATCCGGAATTTCGCCAACGACCGTGAACTGCGCTTGTGGGAAAAATTCGCGTCGCAGTTCAACCTCTTGTTTGAGGATGGCACGGAGTGAAACCGGTTTGATTTCCATCTCCGCACGATTTGCGATGGTCTTGGCGTAGTCCCGGGCAATATCGGTGAGTTCCACGACGTGATCTGCAGCCGACATCATCTTCTCTAATATGGCTTCACCGTCGTCATCGACGTACGCTTCAAGTAATTCGCCCCACCCAAGGAGAATACTTAAATCGTTACGGATGTCGTGGCGGAGAACGCGGTTGAGTGCTTCAAACTCTTGCTCACGGTGCTTTTGACTTGTAATATCCGTACAGATACCGGCAATTCTCTGCAGAGTGCCATCACTATCTCGTATCGGAATCTGTCTTGTATGAACCCACCGTACTGTCCCATCTGGATGAACAGCTCGAGTCTCGTATGATTCCTCAGAGATTTGCTGAGGAGCTGCTTCCATATGTGACACAACTGTTTTAACGTCTTCCGAGTGGATTTGATCGAGTAGGTTGGACGGGTCATTCCGTATGGTTTCGGCGGAGATACCCCAAATATCCTCAGCACCAGCACTGACGTGTTCAAACTCTCCCAAATCAGAAACGATCCAGATTGCTATGCCATCAAGATAGTCAACGAGCGACTGAAAATCCGGCTCCGCTGACTTGCTCATGAATTGAATGGGATAACTCATAATACCATTAAAAAGCCTTTGACGAGGAGGTTGTGAATGTAAACAAACTAGATAGCTACAGTACTAGACGATTCGTGAATGCCCTGTACTACTCGAATGAGGTAAACATCGATGTCACTGCTACACTCGAGGCAGTAGGTGGATCTGATCATATAGATAGTACAGAGGATCGCGATCGTCATCCACAATCGAGATCCTAAATCTAAACAGTACCAGAGTAAGGATAGGTCCCGAAGTTACAATAGCTACCTTAGCCAAGACAGCTATCGAATACATGCGAGCTAAGCCACAATAGGTAGGATAGCTACCTATTTCTACTGAGTTACCTGTTTGACCTATTTCTCTATCTGACCCATATAGATCCGCAACTGAAGAAGGTTTGGAAGAAGAGGTGGGCGTGTGACCGAAGTATTCGGACGAACGGCCGGGACACGTGGAGAAAAGCGATCCAGAGACCAAGGTATTGAACTCGAATAGAAATTTCGGATGAGCATGTGTTGAAAGTTTTCGTATATCGACCCCATTTGCCACAATAGGTACATCAGTTACAATAGGTACACAGTCCCAATCCCCATAACAGAGACGATAGATAGAATATCCTCAATAGACACAACATTTCCTACACCTTCAGGAGGTTCAATAGACCCAGTAGGTCCAACAGAACCAACAGGCTCAATAGTACCAACAGATCCAATAGCACCAATAGCCCCAATAGTTCCGATAGGTGAGCTACCTTCAATACAAAAGCTTCCTAAGCCACCTATTGTATCTTTAGTAGCTATTCCCGGTAGTTTTAAGCCCATCAACTGTCATGACTCTCTCGTCCAGCAATAAAATCTCCCAACCCCACAATAGGTACAATAGTGACCTATTATGGATGAGGAGTGCGCGGATGTAAACATGGAAATAGAGAGAGACACGCCACAGGCAGTGAGTGTAGTAATATTGAAGGGAGGAGTTGGAAAGTCAACAACGTCCATGAATCTTGCACGACAACTTGCAGAGCATGGCCGGACACTATTTGCTGATCTTGACCCGAACGGACACGCAACCAATGGATTGGGATTTAGAGAGGCATATCAAAGCGACACCAATCTTGGAAACGTAATCCTCGAAGGTAATGCAACTCCATCCGACATTATTCAATCAACAGATCATCAGTTCGATTTACTTCCATCATCAAATACCCTCGAAGACGTCGAAAAGGATCTCGCAGGAGCAATGCAGGGGTCGGCTCGAGTCAAGTCGAAAATAGTCGATCCACTTCTCGGAGACGAATACGACTACGTGGTATTTGACTGTCCAGCATACCCGGGCATGCTTAACAACAATGCGCTCGTCGCCTCGGGAAACGTCATGATACCGATCGAACCTGGGTCGAGCGCAATCGGCGGGTACAAAAGAACGATGGAGCGACTCATCGAACCCGCACGCGAGTACATCGATGTTGACGTACTCGCCGTAATTCCAAACAAACTCTCGGACCGAATCGACCAACAAACGGAGGATCGTGAGCTCCTCGAGAATTTGAATACGGCGAGTTACGAAGTCAATGAGGGGCAACCGCTCCAAGAGGCAGTCCCATCCTTTGCTCGGATTACAGCTGATGAGTTCGAGCAAATCGATGCCGGTGAAATGCAAACTCCAAAGCCCGGGATTCGACACCGATCTGCATTATCCCGTTCACTACAGGAAGATCAACCACTGCAAGATTACGATCCGGACAGCGACCAGATACCGTACTATCAGGAACTCGCCAAAATAGTCGCAAACGGAGGGCAGGTGAAATGAGTAATCCGTTTGACGATCTCGAGAGCAACGAAACTGAAGATACCGAAAACAAGAGTGAGCCCAACTCAAGTTCCAACACTGCCACAACGACGCAAACTGAACCAGCACAAACCGAGTCTGTACAAGAGACAACCACAAAATCAAAGCCCCCAGAAGAGTCGGGCCCGGGCTTCGAGTACAGCGAAGTTCGCCAGAAGCCACTGTATGCCCGCGACAAAACCTGGGATGAACTCGAGGACAAACTCGGTATCAGGGTGACGCCAGAACTTCGCCGGATGGAAATCCGAGACGAGGAGACTCGAGAAGTCCATGACGCATTGCTAAAGGTAGCGCTCGATCACATTGATGAAGTCCCGGAGCAAATCTTAGCGACTCGCGAAGAATCGTAATACACTACGGTACGTTTTATATAACCACATATATGAGAGAATAAACTCCATAAGTATCACATTTGAGGTGTTTTAGAGAACGTCCTCGAGGTCACCAGAGACACACCTCTATCGATGTGTTTCATTCAGGGATATTCTTCGCCATCATTGTCAATTACACCCAAATACACTGATGCTCAATAACCAATTCTATCAGGACGTATCAAAGTGTAAATTACCGACATATATTCAACCCATTCTTCGGTTACCATCAGTGACTGAGAAAGGGGAGAGAGCTTAACAACTAATAATTTCACAAATATCCTTGAGGGTACCGGGGACACACCTCTATCGATGTGTTTTCGGTCAGCGATTGGAGGCTGAATTGGGCGCGATACCACGGTGTTCACACCATGGATACGCGGGTCGCTCGAAAATCGATGTTTTTCGCGACTGAGCAAAGCGAAGCGGGGGCACAGCTCCCGCGAGGTCAACAGGACTTCGTCACGCCAGACTTCGCGATGTCCGCGAAACCAAAGGTTCTGCTTGATTACGAGCGATGAAGCTTCTCGGACGACAGTATCTGAAAAAGTAGGCGGTGAACGCCACATCCTCGAGGGGTGTGTCAACGTCCCGACTGCTCATACTGCCGGCTGTAACTCCGTGAATATTCTCGCACCACCAGGGCGACGAGAATTGTAAACGACGTACAGCCGGCAGTATCAAAGCACGCAAAACGATACCCTCGAGTCTGTCGACGCCTGCCGGAGTCCCTGTGACAAAAACAACACCGGGAATCCCTATACGGTCGAAGAGAGGGGGAACGACGGTTTGGCACTGCTAGCGATCCACCAGTCCGATGTTGTGGGACTGTCCCCAGAACGTAGGTGATTCATTGGAGCGGAAGAGGATATCAAGATGAACCAAGAACATACCGTCAAACTGTGTGAGATATTGACGAAGCCAGAGACACACCCCTCTATCGATGTGTTCGCGGCCTCGAGAAAGGGGTGGGGTGTTTGCCGACGGGAGCGAGTAAAATACCATTGTAGATGCTCAGAGACAGTAATTGACGCCAAGACATCCTAAGAGGTTGTATCAGGCAGTCTTATTTTCTCTTTCTTCTTCTAGCTTTCTAGAACAACACTCACACACACCTCTATCGAAGTGTTCGATATGTTCGTGATATATCTCCATACAACTCTACAATCCTAACTGAATGGATATAAAATACACTCCAATATCGGTGGATTATAGGTTCTCCAACCGATACAGGGGAAATCGTTCCGAGTGGCGTTGAAAAAACAGTCCCTCCCACTCGATTTAGCCCCCATGGAATTCTAGAGAGAAACACATCGATAGAGGGGTGTCTCTCCCCTACTACTCTCTCGTCTCGATCCGTCTTGGCAGACACATCGTTAACAGCGTGTGTATGGTATATATCCCAGTTTTAAAACTCCTGTATCTGGTGAAACGACGCACTCAAACACCGAATCACACATCGATAGAGGTTGGCAACACTTTTGACCCTTGACGAACTGTACCATAGCATGGTCACTGACGACTCTGAGAGCTCTCGAGAGAAAGAGGAGCTTTCAGAATACACGGAGACGACGCAATCTGATTTTCTCTCAGATACTACAACGGAGGAACAGGAGGATGATGTCCCTTCTGAGAACTCCACTAACTTGTCTGACCAGAAAGGAACCGATTCCACCCCATCATCTTCCACCCCATCATCTTCCACCCCATCATCTTCCACCCCATCATCTACGAGCGGTTCATCCACGAACGATTCATCATCTACGAGCGGTGAGACGGACGCCGATCCGAAATCGATCGAAGATATGTTACTCGAGTTCGATGAACAAGCGGGACTCATCCGTGACCGGTCTCTCCTCGATCCGAACCACGTCGTCTCCGAAGATCGAATCGTTGGTCGAGATCACCAACTTCAGGAAGTTACCAAGATGCTCCGTGTCGCTCTTGGTGATAATCGTCCCCCAAACCTCTTTCTCTACGGCCCGTCGGGGACCGGAAAATCCCTCATCACGAAGGCTGTCTGTGAGAATATTGGCCAGATCTGTACAAAGCGAGATCTTCGATTTGGGACAATCGAGGTTAATTGCCAAGACCTAGATACGCTTGGGGTCGCTATTTACGAACTCGCATGTGAGGCAGCGGAGGAAGCTGATACCGAGGTAACAGTCCCGAAACATGGTGTTGCGACGAAAGAAAAGTGGGATGAGCTGTATCGTATCGTCAACGAAAACTTCGATTCCGCCGTATTCGTTCTCGACGAACTCGACATGCTTGTCGGTCGGAGGGATAAACAAGAGCCAGCCTTCTCCCGGCTCCTCTACCAACTCTCTCGAGCCGGAGCAAACAATGACCTCACCGCTCACATTTCCGTTGTTGCCATTTCCAACGACACGAAAATGATGGAGTCTGTCGGAAGTCGCGCCCTGAGTTCGTTTACTCCGGAAGACGTCCACTTTGATGATTACGATGCGAATCAGCTCCAGTCGATCCTCCACCACCGACAGGATGCGTTCTTCGAGGACGTCGTCGATGACGACGTTATTCCACTAGTCGCAGCATTCGCGGCACAGACACATGGCGATGCACGGAAAGCGATCGATTTGATACGAGTAGCCGGCGAGCTAGCGGAACGGGAGAGTGACGATCGCGTTCGCGAGGACCACGTTCGCGAAGCACAGGACAAAGTCGAGAAGAACCGAGTTCTCGAGGTCGTCCGGGGTATTAGTACGCAAAAGAAGCTTTGCCTGTACGCAACTGCGGCCGTTGCGGCCGAGGCGGATGATGAAACAGCTCGAAGCACCACCGGATACCGCGTGTATCAGTTCCTTACGGAATCGATTGGTGCTGATCAGTACCATCAGGAGACCTATGTCAATAAGATGAAGGAGATGACGACGTACTCGCTCGTCGATTTCGAGCGCCGAAGTCACGGGCCAAGCTCTGGAATGTTCCTCGAGTTTCAGTTCGCGGAACGTCCTGAAACGATCCTCGAGACGCTCCAGGAAGACTCGAGGATCGATATGGTTTCCCACGAAGAGGTAGAAAGCGTGGTCAAGGCTCAGACCCGGAACAATTCGTAAGGTCTGAATTCGAGAAGCTAATTTCACTTGGTGATATTAGGGGCGAATATCGATCACACTCCTCTATCGATGTGTTTCTTCGAAACCGTTCCCAACCAAGTACATAGAAATTCGACACGGAGGAGGGCGCTTTCTAGGATAACGAACTCCAATCTGCATTAGGCTGATGAGTTCGGACGACTAAGCGGCTCACAGTTTGTGGCTAATCTCGAGGCGGCTAGCGCGGATCACCTGTTACAGTCCACTGAAGCGGACGTTGAGGTGTTGACGGCTGTGGACATCGCTCCGGGAATGCTTCCAAGAATCGCGTCCATTTTTAGAACGGTTGTGTGGACGCTATTTTGATTTCGGAGGCTCTGTTGAAACCCTCTGCAGCTGATACGCACTGACTGCTGAATACAGAGGATGGATGCAACACGACAGTTCCGGCTGCTTCACCCAAAAAGTGGTGAACCATCTGCTCACTACACGTGTGAATTGAGTGTTTTGGGTTACCCAGGAGTCCGAACACTGCCCCGTCTTCGGTTCCGTTTCTGGAGAGAGAGTGTTCCAACGATTACCGCACCGATAATCGGGGGAATGAACATCCCAACAAAGGCTCTTGTAACAGAGGTTGTTGATAGCCTCAAGAACGTTGTGGGAGTTGGTTTGGAGTCGATGTGTGGCTCCACTTGAGACCGAGTAACCCCGGGAGTTGAGAGTCTGCTGTGGCGGTCTGTGCATATGTAAGCGGCGGGGTTCACGAGATGCGCCGTCAGGACTCGCGCCACTTGTGGGCGCACTCGACGCAGGTGAACAGCCGAACCTCGTAGGAGCCGCCCGGCTTTGGCATCAACTCGTAGTAGGCCCGGTCGCTGTCGCAGTCGTCCGCCGGACAGGGCTCCTGCATCGTCTCGGTGGAGCCCTGGGTCGCGTCGGCCACGGCGGGTGCCCCGTCGTCCCGCTGTCCATCCTGGGTCGCCATCGCGGCTTCTGCTTGCGAGTCCCGCGTCTCCTCGTTCTCACAGGAGCGACACACCCACGTGTCGCCCTCCGTGTGCATCATCGAACCACACTCGTCACAGAATTGCATATAAAGTAGGATACACGGGTGTCGGATATATGTGTTAACTTCCGATCCGTTGTGGATTTCAGGCAACTGCTCATGCTGACTGTACACTGAGTTATCGAAGAGGCAACAGGCAACGTTTGATCTTGTCTGATATCTATTAACTGGCCACGGGGTGTAGTAGATATGGCTCAGAATCTCAAGACGAAAGTGGACGTCGGTGTCGGAGTCATCGGAATTATAGCGGGAATACTCGTCATCATACAATTACCAGCCGCTCATCAGTATCACGAAACGACACTCTCAGCCGCTGTCATCGGGATTTTACTGGCTCTATTCGGAATGAAAACACTAGCGGAGTTACAGCGGTAGAGCGGTAGTGTACTTCGTGTTTATTCTGCACTGACCGCTTTTCACTGGCGCAAATCAAGCCGAATCTTGTGCAACATTCGCGCTCTGTAGTCAGCACAACTACTGAAACTCATCATCAGTCAAGGATTTCAACAGAGCCATTTCGGACTGTTTCGAGTATCTGTCCAAGCTACTTAGGCAGAAGATTAGGTACCAAACATCAGTTGAGTTGGCTCTGGTGAATCGCTGGACAGCGTCGGATTCGACCGTCAGAACTAGTGGAATGAAGCGGGAAACCGCCGATGCCTATGTCGAAGATTTCCCGCTTCACGAAGAAAGCGGTTCAGTTAGCTAAAAATGCTGTCGGTGGCCGAGGCGAAGTCGCCGCCCCCGAAGGGGGTGGCGGCTTCGCCGACTACGCTGTCGTATCGCTCCACTGTCTTCGAGTTTACTTGGAGAAGTCCTATCGAGAGACGTTAGATCTGCTGAGCGAGATGCTACATATTCTCGGGGAGATCGGCCTCGACGCGGCCGATCTCCCGCATCACTCGACGCTAGTGAAGTGGTTTGACAGGATCAAGACAGCACTCTGGCGAGTGCTGCTGCGCCTGTCGGCGCAGCTGCATGACCCGAGCGGTCACGCCGCGATCGACGCGACGTTTTTCGACCGCGAAAACGCCAGCAAACACTACTGCCGCCGGACGAATTACCGTGTTCAGACGCTCAAAACAACTGCTCTCGTCGATACAGAAACGCAAGCCATTCTGGACGTTCACTGTACGACCGAGAAACGTCACGACACACAGCTCGGCTGGCAGGTCGCCCGCCGCAATGCGGGCGACCTCGCCAGCCTCGCTGCGGACAAAGGCTATGATTGGATGGAGTTACGCGAGAAACTCCGTGAAGACGGCGTGAGACCGCTGATCAAGCATCGTGAGTTCCGGCCCATCGATCACGCGCATAACGCGCGGATCGATGGGCCTCGCTACCGCCAACGAGTGATGTGTGAGACGGTCTTCTCGACGATCAAGCGCACGCTCGGCGATGCCGTGCGTGCGCGATCTTGGTACGGTGAATTTCGTGAACTCGTCCTGATGTGTGCGGTTCACAACATCAAGCAGGCGGTGAAACCGTGAAATCACGCTACGTCTGGCGATTCACCACGGCCCTCAAGAACCAATTGTAGATGTCGAAAAGCTAATCGCGGCCATAGACGACACACAGCAACTGTTCTATAACTTCTTCTCAAAATTTTCTGTCCACTCCCATCATCACGTGAATTCAGGGAGTGTTTTGTCAGAGAGCATAGCGCACAGTCTCGGCAGAGCCAGAGACTTGGGGTAAAAGCCAGTAGAATGAATATGGCTCTGAACTGTTTCTGGCTGTCGTAATCCCTATATATAAGTGACTACCCGACAACAATCAAGATGGAAAGCACGCTCCGACCAGCCGCAGGGGGCATGCGCTGAAATGCCCCGGGTGATAGGACACCCGAGGCGCGGTTTCTAACCGGGTAAGGGTTGAAACCATGTTTGCGTTGATTCTACCGAGATATAAACGTCTCGCACGACAGCCGTATCGGTATCAACTAGCTGGGGCTCCCAGAAAGCTGCGCTCGAGGGATCGATGAGCGAGCAACCATCGGAGCCAGACGACCGCGAAGCGTCGTCACTGCCAGCCTGTCCGCGGTGTGGCACGCCCGTTACCAGGCTCACGAGCCGTGGGCCGACGGAGCATATCTGCTCTCCGTGTGGCTGTGAGGTCGGGTCGCCTGATCTTTGAATAGCCCGCTCGAGGGCCTCGAGTACGCGCCTCGAGCGCATTCTTTCGACATCAGTTGAGGACGAATAACGTGGAAGTATTAAGAAGAAAAGAGTTCTCAGCGCTCTGGTCGTGGCGCAGTCTCATACCGTGTAATGTCGTCGGTTTTCTCCACCCGATCGTAGATCTCTCGAAGTGTGTCTTGTGCTCGGAGTAATTTGTGGTTCTCGAGGAACTGCTGACCGCTGTCACTGATTCCATAGAAGGTATACGGCAGATCGTTCTGCCGATGATCCTCGGAGAGACGTACTT
The DNA here is from genome assembly GCF_054653435.1 of Halostagnicola bangensis. Classification (NCBI taxonomy): domain Archaea; kingdom Methanobacteriati; phylum Methanobacteriota; class Halobacteria; order Halobacteriales; family Natrialbaceae; genus Halostagnicola; species Halostagnicola bangensis. Next base: position 237,185 of record NZ_BAAIGG010000003.1, read on the forward strand.
CGTCAACAATGCCAGCGTCGACGAGCTGCTGGAGGTGCTGGCGAATCGTCGTCTGACTCTTGCTCGGGTTGACATAGTTGAGTTCCTTCAGAGTTGGTAACCCTGAAGGATGCCCAAGAATATCTTGGAGGAGCGCAAATCGCGTCTCCTGGGTAACAATGTTGAGTTGCTCTCGCACGGACTCGAGTTCGCTTGGTGAGTGATCGGATGCGCTCATTATCTTGTTGTTCGAGTGGTGCGTGCAAAAGCGTTTCGTTCAAATGCGAATTAGTATAGAGCGATACGGTACACGATGCAGTCGCCACATTGAAGCAGGGGACAAGAGTATTCCTCACCAGATGAGTAAGGATCCAGTCACTGTCGAGGAACTCGCCGACAAAGCGGAGAAGTATCTCCATGATGCCTCGCTTACGCCGGCAGAGTACGAAACTCTTAAGCAGAGCGTGGCCGAACTCACGCCGATTTTCTCGTCTGAGAGTTCGTACTTCGTCCTCGGAAGTTACGGGCGACCCGAAATCCGTCGTCTGCAATTGATGAAAGATCGACTCAATAGGCAGCCCGACGCGTACGCGTTCCTAATGGTCGACATCCGAAGCGAGTGGACGAATACTTACCTCAAGTTCCGACTGCTCGCTGATTATACGGATTTCATCATAGGCGTCGCAGAACATTCTCAGGGTGGTTTCCTCGTCGAACAAGGTTATTTCACTGCTCTTGAGGAGTATTTCGAGAAGACACATGTATTTAAACGTGAATACGACAGGATAGATATAGATTCGATTGATACGGAAATTGACATCGAAAGTCCATATAGTGGGATGCAGACAGCAATCTTCGAAATGCTTGACGATGTTGGACGTCTCTACCAGTGGACGACTGAGGACGACCTAGTCGACTGTGTTGAAGCCTTTTCATAAGTAATCCAGAAAATAGTAAGTGAATCACGATAGTACACGGTGATTCGTGGATTCCTGTGGCTTAGGAGTAAGGAAGAAAGGCTGGATATCGACAGTCAGCAGTCCTGTCCAATTCGAACTGAGATGTTTGTCACCCCCTGAGGGGTGAGGGGCGTTCTCACAATTAGTCCCTCGTCGAGAACAATGACTTCGAGCGACTGCTCTCAGGTATCTTTCGATGATTCAGATACCAGACGGGACGAGATGCACAGTACGATGGAAGCATGGGCCGAAGACCTTATCGAGCAAGTCGACAAGGCGGCCTCGAGCGACCAGTTCCAGGAGTGGCTTAACGTCCAGAGCCACTTCCACGATTACTCCTATCGAAATACACTCCTCATTACTCGCCAGTGTCCTGAGGCAACTCGAGTCGCCGGCTATCGGACGTGGCAGACGGAGTTCGACCGGCACGTGAAAGAGGGCGAATCGGCGATCTGGATCTGGGCGCCGATCATCGCCAAGCAGTGTCCCGAGTGTGAAAACTCGCCGTCGTACCATGAGCGAAGTGATTGGGCCTTGTTTAGACGTTCAAACGTTAGCAGTGCAGAGTCGATCGGACTCGTATCGTCGTACTAGTAGCTCGAGAGAAATACCAAATCTACTAGGAAGTAACGGGACGGGTTCGTTGTGCACATGAAGACCTCCCGCTTCACAGAGAGGATTGTGTCGCTCGCTCAAAAAGCCATCGTTGGACAGCCAGCTCCGGCTTACCGTCCGGGAGAAGAAGGCTACGCTGACTGAGTGATTCTCGCCGTTCAGGGACTGAAAGAGTATCTCGGCCATCCGTACCGGAAGCTGATGGACGTCCTCCGCGAGATGACGAGGGTGACGAAATCACTCGGATTGACGCCTGAAATGGTCCCACACTTCTCAACGGTGTGTACGCGAAAGCAGGCGATTCCGATGAAGCGGTGGCGAGCGATCCTCGATTAGTCCGTCGAACTGTATGATCTCGGGAATGTGCAGGCGATCGACGCAACCGGTGTCGATCGCGTCCAGGCCAGCCAGCACTACGCAAAACGGACGGACTACACGTTCGAGGCGGTGAAGACGACGCTGCTCATCGATCATGAAACTAGTACGATTCTTGATATACACTGTTCGATGAAACAACCGCACGATACACAGATCGGCTGGCAGGTGTTAGTACGGAATCTCGGCGATTTGGCGACTGTCGCTGCCGATAAGGGCTACGATTGGGAGGAGCTTCGCACGAGGTTGCGTGCGGAAAGTATCACGCCGCTGATTCCGCAGCGAGATCCTGGGATGCGGGGATGGGCGAGAAATTTGCTCATCAAGGATCAGGCGTACCACCTTCGCTCGAACGCTGAATCGGTGTTTTTCGGTCTCCGGCGCAGATACGGCGATACGCTCTGGTTGAGAACCTGGTTCGGTCAATTTCGTGAACTTGTCATGAAATCCGCGGTCCGCAACATCGAACGCGCCATCGAGGACTCACAGCCGTGAAATCACGCGTTCAAACAAGGCCCACAGACACTATATACAAACGGGATCGACAAACTAAGTCCACGGCTTTTTGACTTTTCAATTGTCTATACAATCACTCTTTCAAATAATATCTAGAGTTGTTGGATCCGATCGTAGAAAACCTCGTGAAATTGTTCTCCTTGTTCCATCATCCAATCAAAATACTGGTCCCACTGCTCAGTCGATTCTATATCGGCATTATGGATCACACTGATATTACTACGCATATTTCCGGATTGAGTCTCCCGGGGCTCTCTCCAGATAACCTCCTCTCCGAGTTCATCTTCTATCATTTCTTCCTCTGATTTTAACTCCCAGAACGCATCTTCGTTGTCTTGGATTATGAGATCAACGCGTAGTGTATTCTCTTGAGAGACATTGACAAATGACAGTTCAAACCCGGTCTTTCCGATTGGATTCGTATAGTAGTGGCGAGGACGGGGCTTACGAGCCCGAAGTGGCGTTGTAGAATCTTGAATTTGGTCTCTAAATTCAGTCCAGAACTCTTCTTGAAGCTGCTTTGTATCCGTCAGTTCATTATCGGCACGCTGAGCTTTTTCCTTCCATTCACTGGGGTCCTCAATCGGATTCAGTCGAACGGCGGGCGGAGAGTCACTGATTCGCCACACTTCCAACCTAATAGCAAAGAAGTCAATCCCCTCTAGGCTGTTTCGATTGAGCCATTGAAACGCGTCATGATGTTCGTCGTTGAATTTGGGTGCAATCCAGACGATTATGTCTGCGTCGACACCAGAAGCATATGCGATTGACTTCCCAAGGTGATCATGGTCAGATTGGTCCAATTGGTTTTCAATGACAACTTGTCGACCATCTTCAACGACTTCAGCTAAAATGTCAACGCTGTACTTACCAACGCTCTTCTCCATCTGAATCACTTCCAAATCTAATCCCAGAACATCTTCGAGATGGGAAGCATCTTCTGAACGTATCTCATTAGCTAACCAAGGTGTGAACTCGTGAGCCTCATGAGTCCAGTACTCTCGAACATCCTGGGGCTCAAGTTCCTGGAAATCTGGCCCCTCGAACGTAGCCATATCGGTACGCACACACCCAGGTCTCAAAGTATTTGATGTCATCTAATGGTTGTGTTCCTTGGCTAGTCCCCAGAGAACCTTTCCGTAATCCTTCTACCACCAATAGAATTAGAGTAGCAATATACGGGTGAATTTCATATCAAACCCACTCGAGCCTCGCATTATGTCTGTTCAAGTATTTTGGGGAGACCGCTTTCTCGGGAAGTGAAATCCGCTCACCAGCACGATCGCAAATCGTCTCACGAAGCAGCTGACTGTCTGTCTCAAACTGGGGGTTCACTTGCAAATGGAACTCAGCATCGATCGTGAACAGCTTCCGATCGAATGCTGCATGATGGATCTTACTCAGCGGGAGTACATTCTGGAGATCAGCTCGATACTCTGGATAATCTGACCAAGGAAGGATATGGGCAACGTCCAACAAAGCTGGATGGTCTACATCAGAGACAGCACAGGTCTGATCGAACTGATAGAGCGCAGTCGCTCGGAATTCGGGATCGGTTGCTCTGGCCTCTACTGTGGTGTCGTAGGTACCAGCCATCATTGGATCCGACGCGACAGACTCATCAATCGTCGTTGAGTCTGCCCACGCCTCTACTGCATTATCGGTGAACTGACGTCCCTCAGCTGTCAGCGTGTACTGGTCTCCATCCTTCTGAACGACACCAAGACTACGGAGCCAATTAACCCGCTGTAGCGCCATATCGTAGTTTGATGGATTCCAACCGAGTTCGGGATGCGTTTTGAGTTGTTGTCGATTTACATCGTCGATCAACATTGGCCCCACAGACAGCGCGTAGAGCAAGCTCCGAAGCCCGAGATTTCGGCGACACATGATCTCGAGGAGGGTTTCAGTTGATCGATTAGCCAAATACCGTTGGCCCTCAGGGCCAAGATCCCACTCATCGGCATGAACCTCGAGGAAGCCGACGTCCTCGAGATAGTCACACCGTCTCAAGATTGAATCCCGGCTCGAGACCCGTTCAAACCTTCCCCGATGCCAGCCAACAAGTTCGTCCGTCGTTGGCTGTTGAGCATTGACGTACTCGATGATTTCATCGAGCGTCTCAACGTAGCTTGTCGCTCCCCCAAACATCGGAACGATGCTTCGGAGCCGTTTAGACGCCATTTCTAGATCTACAGTACATTTCGAAGGAACTCATATCAGTATTTGGGCAACTCCACACTCGTGTTCGTGTTGTGTTCTGTGCGCCTGAACAGGGGGCAGGCGCATCAGAGAACTGCCTGCGTGAAAACCCAATGAAACACCGAACGATACGTACTGCCAATCCCGTAAAGACAGCATGCCTCAATCTGGTCTGTGAAAACCCAACATCAACGGTATACTGCTCGCCAGCTTGTGCCATTTCGCACCAGGATCAGGTCCGACTCAAGATCACGGAGGCACAGTCATGATTCTCGAGACCCAGCAGACTCGAGAACAGTGGATGTGCTGGCAGAGCAAGGACCGAGAAGAAAAGGTAACTAAGGTGCCTATTGTACCTGGTGTAGCTGAGCTTACTTCGGTAACTAATCCGGATATGTGGCGTTCGTTCGACGAGACACTCGAGTATCTCGAGCGTGGAGATGCTGCCGGTATTGGGTTCGTATTCACGGAGGAAGATTCGTTCGTTGGAATTGACCTGGGCGACTGTCGTGATCCGGAGGCGGGATCACCGAGCGAAGAGGCTCGAGAGATCATCGATGAGTTGGGTTCGTTTACTGAGGTTTCGCCATTGGGGACTGGCTATTACGTCATCGTTCGTGGGTCGATTTCTGGTGATCGGAGCCGGCGCGGGTCGGTCGAGATGTACGAGACAGCACTGTTTTCGCTGTAACTGGCGATTACGTTGGGTCGACACCATCTCGAGTCGTTGAATGGGCTGGTGCATTCGAGACGGTATACAACCAGTATCTCGGCGGAAACTCGCGGATGCGTTCGATATCGTACGATTCGTCCGGCCCGATCTACCCCTTCTCTCGAGCGTACCGTTTTCGCTCGGGAACGACCGTGACGGGTTCCTCGAGTGCCTGGCTGTACTCGCCGGCCCGGACAAGAGCCGCTTTCGAGAGTCCCGATCTGTCGAACGGAACGACGAACGTCATGGTTGACTCATCGACGGAGGACACAATAACTTCGCGAGCCGGTCACCGGCTGCTGGGTAGTGTCACCGAGAACGTCGTCCGTGGTGCCGATCAGCCGGTTCTGTGCGTTCCGGTCGATGATCGGACGTGACTCGGCACAGGAAAACCGCTACCGGGCCGTACTCCCGAGTTGCGACATGTTCCGCTCGGTCTCGAGCGACGGTCCTGTCCGTTCGCTCTCGGCTGTCGGCTCCGACGAGGCGGCGACACCTGTAGACCGAGACTGGGCGTTCGAGAGCGACGGCGCGGATTCCTCGGTGTCCGGGCCGCTCTCCTCGGCGACGACGTACTGGACCTCGACAGTGACCGGTTCGTCAGTAGTCGTCGTGAGGGTGTTTTGGATCCGATCTGCGAGTCCCGGATTGTCGGTTGGGTTCGTCCCGGAGACGGTGACGACGACCCGGTCGATCGAGCGAAGCGGATAGTCGTCGTCGAGGGTTACCTCGACCGACTCGCGCTCGAGGTCCGCGTAGGCCGGTTCGGTGAGGGCCTCGTCGACCGCGTCGTTGGCAGTCGAGGTGAGTTGCGTCGCTTGGAACTCGACGAGGGTGACGCCAGCGAGCGGGGCCGCCAATAACAGCAACGCGACGCCGAAGACCGCACCGTACGTGTACGTCGGTTTCCGGGTCGGCGGAACGTCGAACAGCCCCTGGGGACGGTAGCCGGCGACCCACAGCGTAACCAGGGCGGCGACGTTGATCGAGAGCACGTTGACGACGACGAGCACGAGCGCGCCGAGTGCCGCACCGTACATCCCCCAGGCGGTCGTGATACCGACGGCCGCCGCGGGCGGGATCAACGCCGCCGCGATCATCACGCCGACGATCGCCTCCGAGAACCCCCGGGTAAGGCTGAGGATGCCCGCGATCCCGGCCCCGAGCGCGACGGCGATCGACAGCAGGTTCGGCGAGACCCGCTCCTCGAGTTCGGCGACGACGACGATGTCGACGCCGCCAGGTTCGAACCCGCCCAGGCGGGCGAGGGTTGCGAGACCGATCGAGGCGACGATCACGACGACGATGCCGATGGTCTGGTACCGGAACCCCGTCGTCCGCAGCTCGTCGTCGCCCGTGACGATCCCGACGCTGGCGGCGAGTGCCGGTCCCAAAAGCGGCGCGATCACCATCGACCCGACGACGACCGCAGGCGAGTCCGAGAGTAGCCCCGCGGTCGCGACGACCGCACTGATCAACAGCATGACGAGGTAGATCGTGATCGAGGGCGTGAACTCGTCGGCTTTCGTCCGCAACACCTGTCTCGAGGTACGTTCGCTGCGGGTCCCACCGTGGCTGTACTCGTCGAGCAACTCGTCGAACTGTTTCGAGACGACCGTCTGGGCATCGATGACGACGACCCTGGCGTCCTCGAGTCCGGCGTCTGCCAGCCGGTCGAGAACGGGTTCGACGGCCCGAGTCGGCAGCGGCAAGCGAACGACCGCCGCATCTATGGTTCCGCTACCGGTCGCCTCGTCGGTGACGACGTACTCGACCCCCTCGTCGTCGAGTACGTCGAGGACGGCCTCCCGCCGGTCCGTTGGCACGGTGATTTCGAGGTACCGCATCGACCGGTCCGACCACGGGGGACGGGATAGTACTAGGTGCGGTCAGGGCGGGCGACCGAACGGCCGACAGGTGTCGTCCATCGGCGCTCGTCTTGTGTTCCTCGGTCGGTCACCGAACGACTGTCACTACCACCGGCACCGGCACGCGCCGTACGACCGTCTCCGAGACGCTGCCGTACAGCGGCCGTCGCTCGTCGGGTCGCCCGTTCGCGCCGAGGACGACGTGGTCGACGGCGACGCCGGTGTTCTCGAGGGCCATACGGACCGATCGTGTGCATAACTGGAATCCACTGGAGCGACTTTCATAGTGTTGGTACACTCAACCTTTCACATAGAATGTTGATCAGATCATTACGAGATAGTACAAGATATGGCTCTGGTGAATCACTAGACGGCGTCGATTTCTATGGGTGAGAGCAGGCCCGAGAGGCGCTATTCTGGACAATTCCAGCCACAATCTCAGAAGACTCCACGATAAGAAAGCGAGTAGACTCCGTCACAGTCTAGCTAAGACCTCCCAACCTCATGCCGTATTGCGATTCACCAACCCCCTTCAAAGGAGAGTACGCAGAAGTTGTCTACTCGTCGTACTCTGCCATCTGCGTCGCAACGCCATGCGCTGCGTTCGGCAATACATTCGTAATGCGGCAGTGGACGACATCGCCCTCATCTACGTTGAGTCCGTCACAGTTGACGAACGTCACGATGCCGTCTATCTTTCCGACTCCGCTATCGGGATCGCTTCCGTGACCTGGCGGATCGAAAATTTTGATTGTTTTTACATCACCCTCGGACAGCGTATCTCGTGCATCCCCTTCTTTCGCCTCGATGTGTGCGGTCTGTCGATCGAGAATAGCTGGGGCGAATATGTCTTCGATAGCGCTCATTCTATCCTCCAACTCGTCTACCCTATTTTCTAGCTCTTTGATATATTTGTCTTTGTTCTTACCTGACATGCGATTCTAAAAGAGAGTTTGATAAACCAAAATAATGTCGAAATTGAAAAGTCGCGTGAGAAAGATAGATGGTGAGCGATTCGCACATCCAAATTATTATACTCTTGCGTAGGCGCTATCGATGACCAATAGAGATAGGAATCAGATCGGTCTGAGATCAACGCTACCTACATGACCGGAAGAACGTGGATCATCTGGATGACTATTCCAGGATCTTTCGATCCCCCTCGTTCCCGTCGTTTCCGTAATCCCACCCCGGGTTTCCGTCGTATGTTCCTATAAAACATCCTGGAATCTCTGTGTGTCCTGCTGATGGTCTAAACTAAAGGCAGCGCGAGTTCCCCGCCCCACCGTGCGCGAGGTACTTCACGAGCCACATAGGTATTCGAAAATAGCCAATCTCAGATTAGCCTATTTCAGAATAGGCTATTCGGAAGTATGATTCTTCACTGGGTTAGAGTAGGCCTATGGAACACTTCGTGGACCGAAAAGACGAACTCTCACGGTTACGCGAGACGCCTGAGAGCGCCACCTATCAGTGTTGACAAAAGTCAAGTGAGGTGGATATCTTGGTATAGAGTGTTCGATGGATTCAACGCTCCTTACCGGTCCGAAACACGCCCGATTGGAACACCAGGCGTTTCAGCGGGCTGCTAATATTGCCACCGATTCGCTGGGGAGTATCCTCTACATTACTCGAAACGACGCTCGCCGAAGCGAGGTTGAAAATAGCTGGGCCACGTCGCACAAGCCGCTTCGCCTTCGAGCCGAGACGCTTGATACGGTCGTTCGGGACTGGTACGAAAACCTCCACGGTCCTGTCCAACCACTTTCTGGGCAGTTGGATCGGCGACTCACCGAGTACGCACTCGACAAAACTACGGCCGAGACAACAGGCGCTCTCGCCGGCGAACCGGCGTCTGCCGCGCTTGCGGATTCGTTCAGTAGCCGGTTCTCGCTCTTCGATGACGCTGGTGTCAGGACTGCCGACGCACTCAAGACAGAGTTCGAGGGGTCTGCGCTCGATGATCGGATCGCAACAGCTACCGTCGACGCCTATCGTCACTACCGCGATTTCCATACCGACTACGTCGACGAATGGGTCTGTACCCGCGGCGAAATGTTCCATGCCGTCGCGACAGCGGACCAGTCGTTATCCACAGTCTCGTCCGAATTGGACATCGTGATCCTCTCAGGGTACCACGAATTTCGCCCGGTTGAACGCCGCCTCATCGCGCGTATCGTCGAGGACTTTCCGACGATCGCACTACTGCCGCTCCATCAGGATGGCCGGTCTGGGGCCGATGCCGTCGCAACCGCCGCGAGAGATGTCTACAACTCACTGGACTTCGAGACGGTGCACCTCGAGCCAGTGGACGAGGCCGGGAGAACGTTTAAGACGATTACCAACGCCCTTTATCGGCCAGATCCAGAGGCCATTCCAACCCCGGATCATCTCCAGTGGCGGGAACTCCCCACACCCGAGCGTGAGATTCGCTTTGTGGCCCGCGAACTGCGAACCGAGTTAGCGGACGGGCGAGATCCCGATGATCTCGCCGTCGTCATCCCTGGCACTGAGTCGTATTCGGGCTACGTAGAGAACACACTCGATACGTTCGATATTCCACACGTTACAACTGATGCATCACAACTGGATCAGACGTTCACCGGAAGCGTCGTGTACGACCTTCTGAACCTCGCCGAACCTGATCCGCGTGCTGAAGACCTCACATCACTCTTGGCGAATCCGCTGGTCGACGTCGTCGATACTGATCAAGCCCATATTATTACGGCTGCTGCTCGGCGGCACGATACGGTTTCAGTTACGCCACTTCTCGATGCCGTCGACGCCGAAACAGAAACACTGATCGAGGACCTGTTAGCGACGCTGGAGACACTCCGTACAGGAACCGTTGGAGACGCAACCGACACACTACGCCGACTACTGGACGACCGGCTCGAACTCGAGGCGGCTGCCGAGAACTACGCCAGCGGTGCACAACAGGCTGTTGAACAACAAGCTTATGAGAGCGTTGGCAAGCTACTCAGTTCCTTCGAGACCCTGGAGGGCGTACGTAGCGCCCAATCCCCATTAGCGCTATTCACTCGAGCTTTCAGTAACGTATCGATTCGAGTTCCACAGAGCGCTGCTGGCGGCCATGTCGAAGTGATGGGGATGCTCGACGCCCGGATGCGATCCTTCGAGAAGGTCTTTCTCGTCGGCCTGACGAGCGAGCATTTCCCGACGACGCCGGAACGTCCGGCCTTTTTCGAGGAGATGACCGAGTCCCACCCACGGTTCGACACCGCCGACGAGCGACTCCGTGGCCGCTACCTGTTTGCGACCCTGCTCGCGAACGTCGACGCGCTCACGATCACCACTCCGGAGACGGGTGGTGATGAATCTGCCGTCGTCCGGTCGCCGGTACTTGACGAACTACAGCGTGTCACCGGAATCGAACCGGAAGCTGGCGTCGACGATCGCGTGGGCTCCCGTGAGGATCTCCAGCGTCACATCGCGACCGCCGCTGATCGACGTGTGGCGGTCAGTCGTGCCGGTGATCGCGGTGATCTTTCGCCTGCACAAACAAAGCGAACAGATCGGGGCCTCCAGTGTGCAGAACAGAGGGGAACAACAAGTCTCGCTGAGCACGACGGCTTGTTGGATTCCGACACTGTTGGGGCAGTTTACCCACCGGCAGATCGGGAACCCTACAGTGCGAGTCGGATCGAGCAGTACGCCAGGTGTGGGTTCAAATTCTACGCTGACAACGTTCTCGGGATCGAGGATCCCGACGATGTCGAGGTCACCCCCACGCCCCTCGAGACTGGTTCGTACGTCCACGACGTCCTCGAGCGCTTCTATGCAGACCTTCAGGACAACCTCGAGGATGGCGTAGACCTCACCGACGACGATCGAGGTGTGCTCGCTACTCACCTCCGAGAGATTGCCGTTGCAGAACTCCATGAAGCTGATTTCGAGTATGACGGCCTGTTCTACGAGCGATGGAAAGCGAAACTCTTTGCGGGGTTGGGCGACGATGACTCCGTTCCGTTCGAATCCGGCGTGCAACCTCACGATGCGCCCGAAAAGGGACTGTTCGCGACGTTCCTCGACAACGAACTCTCCAGAGGGGATTTTGCGTCCCCACACCTGTTCGAAGCTCCGTTCGGTGAGGGACTTCCAGAGGCAGATTCCGGACCGTTTTCAATCGAACGCCCAGATGGATCGACGGTTGCGATTCGCGGCTATATCGACCGTATTGACGTGAATCGGAACGGCGAGCACTCGGAGATCACGCTCTATGATTACAAGACAGGGAAGGCACCGTACATGACGAAAACGACCGGCGGGACGACGTTCCAGCTCCCCATCTATCTGCTCGCCGCGGACGAGGTCATCGATGGAGATCTGTTCGACCAGGGGAGCCTCTCAGCGACGTACTATCAAGTGCGGCCGCCGAACGACCTCAAGGTTCCTCGCGGCGTCGAGTCGAAATTCGATTCACAGGCCGATCTTCGGCGCTTCCTGGAGGATGTCGTTCCCGAGTGGCTGGGACAGATCGACGAGGCACTCGCCAACGGACGGTTCCACACGACGTTGCAGTCCCCTCGAGACGCGAACTGCCAGTACTGTGACTACCGTCGAGCGTGTGACGTTCGCCACCATCGCAAGCGCGAGTTCGTCGACGAGGTCAGCAAGGATGACGCCGCATACGTGCCGCTCCGTGTTCGAGACGACGAAGATCTCCAGGCGGTGATGAGCGATGACTGAGGAAACTGAGACCATTCAGCTGACAGCGGAACAGCAAGACGCACTGATCCAGGACCGAAACGTCGCGATCACTGCTGGTGCTGGCACCGGCAAGACGACGACGCTGGCCGAACGGTACGTGACGATACTGGACGAGAATCCCGACCTCACGCCCGAAAATATCGTCACAATCACCTTTACTCGCAAAGCGGCCGCGGAACTGACCGAGCGCGTTCGAGAGGAAGTATACGAGAAACTCGAGGCCGTCAACTCAGGGGACGAGTATCATCGCTGGCGGGGCGTCCTCGACGATCTCGAGGACGGGTACGTCCACACGATTCATGCGTTCTGTACACGCCTGTTGCGAGAGCGGGCTGTCGAGGCTCCAGTTTCGCTTGGATTCGACGTGGTCGATGAGGACGGTGCGGCGACACTCCAGCGGGAGGTTGTGACTGAATTCCTCGAACGAAATCAGGACGATACCGATATCACACTCCTTGCCCAGCTATGGAGTCGCGATCAGCTAATCGATGTTCTCGCAGGGTTGCTCGATGAACGCCCACAGAGCGAGGCTGTCCTAGACGCATGGCAGGATGCCGACGTCACGGACTACATTGACGTTCTCTGGGAGACCGTCTGTGACTTAGACGCTGTAGCCGCCCGCGAAACGCTCTACGACAACGAGCTCTTGGACGAGTTGCGAACGGTTGTTAGTCGAGTGGATACACAGGCGACGATTGCCGATGAAGACGGACTCCAGGCCTATCAGACGTTCGAGGATGTGGTCGAACGGCTTCCCGCAGACTCAGGTACGAGTGACTCACGCGCCTGTCAACGGGCGATCCTCGATCTCTATGAGGTCTGTGAGAAGAAAAATGGCGGCCTGTATAGCAGCTCAGGCTACGTCGTCGGCGACAAAGACGACTGGGGGGAATACGGTTCCGTCTACGATGACCTGAAAGACGTCATCAACACCGTTATCGAAGCAGTCGAACCTCACGAGGAAGGGGTTGAGACCACGCCCGGCGAACTCGAGGAACATAGCGCTCACTACGCACTCGCCTTACTGCGTGTATTCGAGGACGTTCTGGAGGCCTACAACGCGGAGAAGGACCGTCGGGATACGCTCGATTTTCCCGATGTGATCGAAACCACACTGCAATTTCTTCGAGCCAACGAGAGCGTCAGGGAGCGCCTTCAGGAGCAGTTCGATTCCGTACTGGTCGACGAGTTCCAGGACACGGATCCGCGGCAGTGGGAACTGGTAAAACTCCTCAGCGACGTCGACGGCGAAACGGCGTCGAACGTCTTCCTCGTCGGCGACGAAAAACAGAGCATCTACGGGTTTCGTGGGGCAGACGTAACGACGTTCGGTGATGCTCGAGCCGATCTCCAGTCGGTTAATGCATCGCGTGGCGTCGATACCGTTCCCGAGAGTGAAGCGGCACATCCGACTGCCCTTGAGCTTTCGGGGAACTTCCGAACGTTAGACGAGCCCCTGTCGTTCCTCAACGAACTCTTCGGGCACCTATTCCAGCCGGAAGGTGACGCCCATGCACCATTCGAAGCCCCGCCACAAAGCCTGACTACGGAACGCGACCGCGTCGAGGAGATCGAGGGGTTGACGGGAAGCGTCGAATATCTCGTCGTCCCGGACGATGCCGAGACTGCAGAAACGATCTTCGGCGCGGATCATCCCGTTGCAGACGGCGCGCTCGATCACACTATCGAAGCTGAAGCACAGGGGCTTGCCGCCCGGTTAACGCATCTGTTCGATGACCCGCCGGAAGTCCAGGATCCCGATACGGGTGACCACCGAGAAGCAACGCCTGACGACGTCGCAATCCTACTCCGCCGGCGAACGCATCTGGATCGGTATCAGCGGGCACTCGAGGAGTACGATATTCCCTACACCGTCATTGGCGGCGTCGGATTTTACGATACGCCCGAGGTGCAGGCACTTACGAATCTCCTTCGGGCGCTCGGTGACCCAGCGGACGATGTCTCACTCTACGGTGTGCTTCGCTCGCCGTTGTTCGGATTTACCGATAACCGTCTCGCCCCTGCGATCGCAGACGCCGATTCAGTCTGGAATGCACTCGCCGAGACGGACGATCCACAGCTCGCGGATGCGTTCGATCTCTTGTCGACGTGGCGGACGCTCAGTGGCTGTGCAACGCCGACCGATAACGGCGTCCTTCCGTGGAACCAACTCTTGACCCGTGTGATCGACGATTCGGGATATTTGACTTCAATTAGTGCTGACGAACGCGGTCGGCAGGCCGTCGCGAACGTCGAGAAGTTTCGGGACCAAGTCCGAACCTGGAGTGAGAACGGCGTCCACACGGCAGCCGGGTTACTTCACCGAATCGACCGACAGGTCGAGACCGACCCGCGTGAAGGGGAAGCCGATATCCCAGGTGACACCGAAGGCGTACGCCTACTAACGGTTCACACCGCCAAGGGACTCGAGTTCCCGATCGTCACAGTGCCTGACCTGGGTAGTGATCTCAACTTTGGTCGTTCCATCGACGACCATGGCTACGTCCGGCTTGTCGACGGCACCGATGACGCACCACCGATTCCAGCGGTTGGTGGTCCAGATCCGAACGATGCCTTCGCGATTGAAAAGACGGCTGTTCACGAGTACGCTGATCGACGATACCGCCCCCAAGAACGAGCGGAGGCAAAGCGGCTCCTTTACGTGGCGTGTACGAGGACACGGGATCATCTCCTCCTCTGTGGCACTCACGATATCGACATCGACGAGTCCGGAGGCGTGGCGCTCGGTGAACCGGCGGAATTTGCTGAAGCCGATCGATGGCGGGACTGGCTCCAACCGATCCTCCTCGAGGATGGTGAGCTGCTCGAACAGGCAATTCGGGGCGACCAAGCACACAGCCAGCTCGGCGACACGAACTACACTGTTCGGACTCCACCTCGCCCCGTAGACTGGCAGCGTGAGGAACCCGCCGGAGATTCGGTGCCGGAGATATCGATTCCCTCGCCATCTACTCACACGTCGGCGATGCGAGTCGCTGCGACAACGCTCGTGAACGAGGTTGCAGACGCCTCCGAAGGAGGTCACAGTTACAGTGACAGCGATAGCGACGAGTCGACTGGCTTGAGCCCGACCACCTTCGGAACGGTTGTCCACCGTCTCAACGAACTTCGTCCGCCGAGAGACGAATGGGAGGGAATAATTCGCCGGCTGAGCCAGATGGCTGGTGAAGAACCCACGGAGACTGATCTTCGGGAAGCCGTTGAACACGCCGCTGATGCAGTCGACTTTGTGGACGCGGTTGAGGCTACTTCCACACTCGAGGCGACTTACGACGAGTACTCTGTCGTCGCCCGGATCGATGAGACACGGATCGTCGGTGATATCGACCGGCTGCTCGTTACTCCGGACGGTTTCCATATCATCGACTACAAATCGAACGACCTCTCATCGACGACGAGCACTGAACTTGCAGAGCACTATCGCCCCCAGATGCTCGCATATGCGCTGGCTCTGTTACAGCATGATCCCGATCGTGATGTCCGTGCCTCACTTCGGTTCACCGATACCGGGGTCGAAGAACGGTTTGAATGGGATACAAAAGAGTACTCTATGATCGAGTCGGAGCTTCGTTCGATGGTGGGGTTGATTATCTGAAGGAGCCATAGAAGACTCGTTCCAAGGCATAGATTGCAAGTGTTCATAGGTGGTATTTTATCGAATCGCTTAATTAACAGTAGTTGGTAATACGGTTTCTTTATTCAGAGTTAGGCGTGTAAATCGCGGTCAGTACAGGGAATTCATCGACCGATCACCGGTTCGAAGAGCATACCAGAAGTGGTGCTCGTGATCAGAACACTTAACAGCGACTGAACCGCTTATCAGTTCATGAACGGCGATACCGTTCGGTCATTGGATGGATGTGAAGGAACGTACGTTTGCCTCCCGATTCCGCTCGGTGACCGTGAGGCGTTCCGGCACCGCGCAGCGACTGACATCCTCCACGTACTTGTTGATAATCCAGACACGGCCTTCTCGAACCGTGAACTCCACCGATTGACGGAAAGAGGAATGTCAAACGTGAACGCAGCTGTTCTCTCCCTCGAAGCCCTCGGTATAATTCACGTTGATCGCGACGGTAGGTCAAATGCCGTACAGATCAACCCGGAGAGATTCGTTCGCAGTGATGATCCGATTACCACAATTCCGCAATCCGAGTTCCATGACCCAGTGCGAACTGTTCGGAACCGGCTTATAGACCGTGTCGGCGATCATGCAGCGATCGTGTTGTTCGGGAGTGTCGCTCGCGGCGACGCCGACCGGGCAAGCGATATCGACGTATTCGTCGTTGTCAATGATGGCCGAATGGCGGCGCAACGAGCGGCTCACGGCATTGAGGAAGATGTCAAGTCGGAACAGTTCGATGGAGATCGATTCGAACCGCACATCGTGGTCGAAACGCGCGACTCAGCAGCAACGCACGACCGAATCCGTGACGTACTCGTGGAAGGGATCACGCTTCACGACGCCCCGGTCCTTGACGCGGTGAAACAGGAGGTGTTCGCGGATGGGACTTGAAGACGTTGTTGACGCTGTCGAACACGTTGAGTCGTTGTTAGCCGACGAGGAGACAGGCCCCGTTCAAGATTCGTTGTCGTGGCAGCAAACGGATGCTGACGTACAACTGGGGAAAGCGTGTGCGATGCTAGGAACGTGCCGTCAGTTACGCAGCGGAACCAATAACTACGTCAGTATCGTCGAGTTGTCGTTCAACGCGATCGAACGGTCGTTCCAGTTCTACTTGGTGGATCGGACTGCAGCTGAATCGTCTGATTTCCGAAAGCATGAGCAAGTGTTCGAGGACATCGAGAGTCGCGGGGTATTCTCTGATACAGGTGTACCTGCTCGAATTGATGCGTTCCGATCGGAGCATCGTGCTCGGATCTATTACGATATTGATCGACCCGGTCGAGGTCTGGCAGTCGGGATGCACGAGCTAGCTGAGGAGGTCCACTCGTACGCTGTCGAGTTCGCCGATGCGCATTCCCGGTGTAACTGCAAGGAGCGCCACGAGAACAAGGCTTGACTATGTTACGTGGCGTCCGAGACAGTCGAGGATCTTGAATTTGTCACGTACTCGCTGCTAGTGACTGATAGGCTCTTCCACCACCCTCTCACGTCCAGTTCGCAGACCTACTTACCGGTCAATTCCGTGAACTTGTCATGAAATCCGCGGTCCGCAACATCGAACGCGCCATCGAGGACTCACAGCCGTGAAATCACGCGTTCAAACAAGGCCCAGTAAAATCATGGACCGCGTCCACGAACGGCTAGCCATGTTCGAGCAGACGCCCCCAGATGAATTACGCAAGACCCCATAATCTCGACCGAACCCTCTAATGATCAATACAGTACACCCACATAGCAGTTGGTAGAGAGAATTGAAACTTTAATCGACCTCTTCTTCATCCTGGTCACGTTTCTCAACCTGTCTCCCTTCTTGTCCGGGGCGATCTTCCAGTTCTTCAGGGATTGGCGAGACAGCATCATCGCTGCGAACGATGGCATACCCGCCGACAATGAAGAGTATCCCCCAGACGAGAAACGCGATATCCCAGAGGAGAACGCTCCCGGGGCCGTCCGGCCAGACGTGATGAATGCCGAGGAGGTGATGATTCACGATCCCTTCGACGAGGTTGAATATCCCCCATCCGAGGATTGCAGACCCAAGCAGGGTTCGCCCCGAGGGTGGGACAGCGGGGTTTTGCCATGCCCGCCAGAGCAGTATAATCCCAGCAACCGTAAACACGTATGTTGCGACGTGGAAGAGTCCGTCAACCATCATGTTTAACTGCAAATCTCCCGCGATAGTCGGGTCGGGATGGGCGGACAGCATGTGATGCCACTGGAGGATTTGATGCAAAACGATTCCATCGAAAAACCCACCCAACCCTAACCCGAGAAGAACTCCGGCTTGGACTAGTGGTTTAGCGCGCCGCTGGAGCCCCAGCCACGTCTCCTGTTCACTCATGAACAGACTGTGGATAAAGGGAGGAAAAACGATAGCGCTTGCACCCTCTTAGTAGTGCTCTATCCGCACTTATAGTGAGCAGTAGTTTCACGAGATCAGGCATCTAAAAAAGAGGATTTCAACAGAGCCTGATAAGTCTACTTGTGAACCGCCTCGAGATCAAGTGGTTTGAGAATCGAAGATTCTCGTCATCAAGCGAACACTTTACGTTCGCGGACATCGCTAATTCTGGCGGAACGAAGTCCCCGCTGACCTCGCGGGAATTATGTTTCCGCTTCGTTCCGGTTCGCTCAGTCACGGAAGATCGAAGATCTTCCGAACGACCCCGAGGTATTCTCCTGTACCGCTGATAAATGACTGAGCGTCTACTCTGTTCATCTTCGAATTATAATCTGTTTACACCATCTGATAAGTATCGATTCACAACGTGAGATCAGCCCGTCGCAGGAGTTGTGCGTTGATTGCGACGATGACAGTACTCGCCGACATCAGGACGGCTCCGAGAGCAGGTGAAAGCAGGATGCCAATCGGGGCGAGGATACCCGCGGCGAGCGGAAGTGCGAACACGTTGTAGCCGGCCGCCCACACGAGGTTTTCCTGCATCTTTCGGTAGCTCTTCCGACTCAGCCGAACGAGATGCGCGACGTCTCGCGGATCGTTTTCCACAAGGACGACGTCCGCGGATTCCACGGCGACATCGGTCCCCGAGCCGATGGCGATTCCAACGTCGGAACGCGTCAGTGCGGGTGCATCGTTTACCCCGTCGCCAACCATCGCCACGAGCTTTTCCTGTTTTTGCAGTTCGATGATTTTCTTGTCCTTGTCTTCCGGGAGGACTTCAGCGAAGTACGTGTCAATATCGAGTTCCTCGGAGACAGCGCGGGCAACGTCCTCGGAATCTCCGGTGAGCATTGCTACCTCGACATCCATCCCGTGGAGGGCCTCGATTGCCTCGTAACTATCCTCGCGAATCACGTCCGCGAGCGCCACTGCGCCCACTGCATCCCCGTTTCGAAGCAGGTAAACGACCCCCTGTCCGCGCTTGCCAGCCTCGCCCGCGAACGCTTCGAGGCCGGGCTCGGGTTCGACGTCAAGGTGACGGAGAAGGTTGGGCCCACCGACGTAGACCGTCTCACCGTCTTGTACGCTGTCTCCGTCCACGCTGGGATCCGCAGCGGCTTCGCCTCCCACGGTTGCGCGGACCCCTCGACCTTCGAGCGCCTCGAACTCGCGGACGCTCGGCACGGAAAGTCCTCGCTCATCGGCTTCTTCACGAATCGCTTCGGCGATCATGTGTTCGGAGTCCCCTTCGGCGGCGGCCATCACCGCCAGTAGTTCGTTCTCGTCCCACTCGCCGGTTGTAGTGACAGCGACGACGCCTTGTTCGCCTTTCGTGAGGGTTCCGGTCTTGTCGAAGACGATCGTGTCGAGATTGCGAGCCTCCTCCATCGCGATTCGGTCGCGGATGAGCATCCCGTTTTGCGCTGCCATCGTCGTATTGATAGCGACGACCAGCGGGACGGCGAGTCCCAGCGCGTGGGGGCACGCGATCACCAACACGGTGACGACACGCTCGACGACCGTCAGTCCGAACCCCATAGCGACGGTCCACGCGACGGCGGTGACAGCCGCGGCGGCGATCGCCGCGTAGAACAGCCACCCTGCCGCCCGATCAGCGAGCACTTGCGTCCGAGAGCGGCTCTGTTGGGCCTCCTCGACCAGTCGCATGATCCCCGAAAGCGTCGTTTCTTCACCTGTGGCAGTGATGCGGACCCGGAGACTGCCGTCGCGGTTCGTCGTCCCGCCGATTACCTCGTCGCCGGGCTCCTTCTTGACCGGGCGTGATTCGCCGGTGATCATCGCTTCGTTGACGTTCGATTCCCCCTCTTCGACGACCCCGTCGGCAGGCACGTTGGCCCCCGGTCGCACGAGTACGAGGTCGTCGCCCTCGAGAGTGTTGAGACGAATTTCTTCGACCTCACCGTCTTCGGTGATGCGTTCTGCTGTGTCTGGCATCAGCTCGGCCAGTTCGTCGAGCGCGCCCGAGGCCCGCCGAACGCTTCGCATTTCGACCCAGTGGCCGAGCAGGAAGATGACGATCAGCGTGACGAGCTCCCAGAACAGCGGCTCCCCGATGTCGAATCCGACCGCGGCGATACTGTAACCGAATGCGACGGTGATCGCCAGCGAGATCAGCAGCATCATCCCGGGTTCGCGGTTGCGCGCCTCGATCGCGCCCATTCGCAGAAACGGAACGCCGCCGTAAATGAACACGACGGCCCCGAGAACCGGTGCGATGGACTCGCTCCCGGGGAACGCTATCGCCGTATATCCGAACCACTCCTGGAGCATCTCGCTGTAGTACAACACTGGAAGCGACAGAACGAGACAGACCAAAAAGCGTCGTTTGAACAGTTTCTCGTGTCCAGCGTGATCGACGTGGGCCTCGTGGTCGTGGCCGTCGCGATCTTCGTGCGCGTGATCGGGCGGTTCGTGCGCACCTTCCTCGTGATTATCCTCCTGACGGTCGTGTCGGACCGGCGGCTCATCAGCCCGTTCTGTAGTTAATTCACAGACACGGCAGCACGGACAATCGCGGTCGGTCGGTTTTTCGGTCCGCTGTTGCTCACCGTGGACGTGATGTGAATCGGGTGTCTCCGCCGGATCGTATTGTGACATAGCTCGTCTTTTACCGTTAACTGTTTCCGAAATTGGTCGTGTTCCTCACCAATGAGACGAACACGAGAACGTAATCGATCGATTCGGCGATGGTCATTATGCCTGTTGTTCACTAAGCACATTCCTAATTGTTGGGGTGGGTCCCCTCAATCGGACAGAACACCTGAAAAGCCAACCTACGAGTGTAGTAATACACTGTTGAATCTGACCAGACTCGCTATTTGCTCCACGGTGAGACTCTCCTGATGCCACGCTTCAATTGGAGTTTCCACCCTACTCGTCGATACACGCTGCCATCCAGCCGATCTCACTAACGCCATCGAGAGGTCGACAACAGCCATCGAACTGTATGCCATCGAACTGTATGCCACCGAACTCCGTTGTATAACGGGGGCCGTCAATCAGTGCCGTTGAGGTGGACAATATCAGCAGGTGCAAAGAGCGAAACATCGTCCCGTTCCGCAGCTGCGTTTTCCAAACCCGCTGAGAATCCTGAGCGACAGAAACAGCAGTAGTGATACGCGAGGGAATTCCCTCCGGGTGGTGTCCACTCTATCTGATTGGCACTTCGCTCGAGATCGGCGAGATCACCCTCGTGCATTTCTCGGGTTGTGTATTTACACTCACCTGCGACGAGCGTTCCATCGCTTGCGAGCCCAACGACGTCGAGTTCGTGCTGTTGGTGCCACCAGTAGCCGATCCCACGGTAGGTCTTCGGCACCAGATCCGGGAGCGCGTTCTGACACACTTGCTCGAACATCGAACCCATATAATCCGAGAAGGTTGGTTCTACAACCTCCTCGTATGCCTTACTACCAAGCTGAGCGAGTTCGCCGCTTTGTCCATAGACATACCGGAACCAAAACCGGAATAGCGGCTCCTTCAACCGATATCGGCTCTTTCGCGTCGCGTTCGGATTGGCAGTCACCGGAATATCGCGTTCGACGAGTCTGAGCCGCCGAAGCTTCGAGAGATAGGATCCAAGCGAGTTCGAATCGACGCCGGCGAACGATGCGATCTCGTTCGCTTTGCGTTTCCCGGTCGCAATCGCTCGGAGAATCGTGTAGTACGTCTGGGGTTCACGAATCCCGAATTCCGTCCGAAGCAGGAACTCGGGTTCGTTATGAAGCACGCCATGCTCGGAGAGGATCAGAGACTGGATGTTCTCTGAGAGCGATGTATCCTGGTCTAACGCCTGAAGGTAGTATGGTGTTCCCCCGAATACCCCCCACGATTGAATGACTTTATCTGGCTCATTAACAGGATACAATACCTGTGCCTCATCGAGCGTGAGAGGCGGTAAGTCGATTGTTGCTGTTCGACGACCGTAGAGCGGACTTCCGCCTCCCAAGACTTTCTCTTCCATAATGGAGATTGATGATCCAACGAGAACGAGAGTCATTTCGGTATCTTCCAAGTGGAGATCCCAAACTCGCTGGACTTTCGATGGGAGAGCGTCATCCGACTCAATTAGATACGGAAACTCGTCAAGCACGACGATTGCATCTTCCCGGCCGAGTGCCCGGAGGAGAGCTTCCCAGTCGCGTTGTATGTCTTCTATGAGAGGATACGTGTCACTAGCAGTATCGACGAAATCGGAAAGTTGCACGTCCGATGTCTCCTCGGTTGCCTGCCAGTACACTGCATCTTCTCGATCCTCGATCGCTTTTCGGACGAGCGCGCTCTTTCCGAGTCGTCGCCGGCCATAAACGACGATACATTCCGCAGAATCACTTTCAAACCCTAAAGAGAGGGTGTTGAGCTCTTCCTGTCTATTCACGAACGACGATACTGCCATACCCACGGTTTGTGCCCCACCGAGATAAATTTGTATATTATCTTATTCTAGTTTTTACTAATCACGATTTTACTATCTGAGAGATGTTGTCTTTGTGCCGTCGAACACGGGCCACGGGAGCGAGACAGGATTGGAGCCGAAACGGGTCGAAAACCTGCCACCAACGAAGCCGAAGTCGACACCGAGACAGCAGTCATTCTCAGTGAGAGCGCGAATACCTACAACGTCGATATCGAAGCGGAGACATGCATCTGTCCGGACTTCAAAAATCGCCAACCAACAGGTGGCTGTAAACATCTTCGACGCGTCGATTTCAAAATCCACACCGGGTTGGTTCCTGCTCCGGAGGGGACGTTCAACCGGTAGTGGGTTAGCAATCGATTAGTAATCGAGTCGTCGCTCGAGTTGGTTAATACCCTACAGAACGGGGGTCAAACGCGGATCGTCCACCAATCTATGCGAGCAGACGCAACATTCAGTAGCTCTTTGTATACGTGTGAAAAGCTACTCGTATGAGAGTAACTGACGTAGAAACGTTTGTTGTTGATGCAGATTGGAGAAACTGGTTCTTCGTTCAGGTACATACTGATGAAGGAATAACGGGCGTTGGGGAAGCATTGAGTGGGGAAGGCCTGACTGCTGCCCTCGAAGAGACCGCAAAGGCACACAAACACTATCTTATCGGAGAAGACCCACTCAACCGTAAACAGATCAACCGGCGATGCCGTCGTGATCCATTCGCATGGCGAGCAGGAAAGCTCATCAACGCAGTTGCATCCGCGTTCGATATCGCGCTGTGGGATATTGCTGGGAAGTACTACGACGAACCCGTTTGGAAATTACTTGGAGGGAAAGTACACGACGAGATTCCTGTTTATGCAAATGGGTGGCATATTGGTGAACGAACGCCCGAGAATTACGCCCACCACGCGAAGAAAGCGGTGGACGAGCAGGGATATCCGGCCCTCAAATGCGACCCCTTCGCTCACTACGAGTATTCACTTACCAACGAACAACTCGAGGAGGTAGCGGAGCTCCTCGAGGCGGTTCGTGATGCCGTCGGTTGGGACGTTGGGATAGCGCTCGACTGTCACGGCCGGTTCTCTCGACGGGGAGCAATCGAGGTCGCGAGCGCTCTCGAAGAGTACGATATCATGTTCCTCGAGGAGCCCGTTGAACTCGAGGATAGACAGGTAATGGCAGATATCAATTCGACGGTGAATATGCCGGTTGCGACGGGTGAGCGAATTTACAATAACGAAACGATGGCGGACCTTATTCGGACGCAGGCCTGTGATATCATTCAACCTGACGTGACAAATTATGGGAGCCTCCAGGAGCTTCAGCATGCCGCCGCGATGGCAAAGTCACGATATATGACGTTTGCACCGCACAATCCGAACGCCGGTGTCAGTACGGCAGCTGCACTTCACCTCTGTGCCGGAATTGAGAACCTCGAAGTGCTCGAGCACATGAGTCGAGATGTCGAGTGGGGCGATGAGATCATCGACCACGATTTCGAGGTTGAAAATGGATCGATCGCCGTTCCTGATAAGCCAGGTCTCGGTGTCGAATTCGACGCGGAAGCTGCTCGAGAACATCCAGGACAGCCAAAAGATAGTCACAGTCTCTTTGACGCCGAGGGTGCTCTCAAGCGCCCATAGATTCCTTATTTGTTCAGTGATTTCTCGTCTGAATCTCGATATCCTTCGTTGAGGGTTGTCTACCGAATCATGAAGGTGATTCCAAGAGTTGCCTCCGTGTTGGTGATCTCGTACTCAATCGTCCTCAGTTGGAACTCCATGCCGTCTTTCCGAAGACAATCAGGGGGTATATAGGGTTGAAGCATCACTTGTTACTCAACCGAAAGATGCGCTGTCCTTTGCATGGATAACGGTTGAACGGTACTGGTGTGAATTCGTATTGCTGACATCGTACCGCTCATCGCTCCTATTGCATCCATCGCGGATGCCACACTTGTGAACGGAACGCTATGATCGGCCTGATCTATGGAAATAGAAATTGCAACTATTGGCGGTTACGAAGAAGTTGGACGACAGATGACTGCTGTCCGCGCTGGTACCGATATCGTCATTTTCGACATGGGTCTGAATCTTTCGAAGGTTCTTATCCACGACAATATTCAAACTGAGGGAATGCACAGTCTCGATCTGATCGACATGGGTGCGATTCCCGACGATCGGATTATGAGCGATCTCGAGGGGGACGTCCAGGCGATCGTTCCCACACACGGTCACCTTGATCATATCGGTGCGATATCTAAACTCGCTCACCGGTATGATGCTCCCGTCGTCGCGACACCCTTTACCCTCGAACTTGTCGAACAGGAACTCGAAGACGAACAGAAGTTCGGTGTCCAAAACGACTTGCTCGAGATGGATGCTGGTGACTCGATGACGATCGGGGACGGCGGCGTCGAACTCGAGTTCGTCAACGTCACCCACTCTGTTATCGATGCAATTAATCCCGTTCTCCACACCCCCGAGGGGGCAATCGTCTACGGGCTCGACAAACGAATGGACCATACGCCGGTAATCGGCGATCCGATCGATATGAAGCGCTTCCGTGAGATCGGACGCGAAGGTGAAGGAGTCCTCTGTTACATCGAGGACTGTACCAACGCGAACAAAAAAGGCCGAACACCGTCCGAAAACGTCGCCAGAGAACATCTTCGAGATGTTCTCTACAGCATGGAAGACTACGACGGCGGTATCGTGGCAACAACATTCTCGAGCCACATCGCCCGCGTCA
Source organism: Halostagnicola bangensis (assembly GCF_054653435.1). Classification (NCBI taxonomy): domain Archaea; kingdom Methanobacteriati; phylum Methanobacteriota; class Halobacteria; order Halobacteriales; family Natrialbaceae; genus Halostagnicola; species Halostagnicola bangensis. Next base: position 262,381 of record NZ_BAAIGG010000003.1, read on the forward strand.
AGTCCCTGGTCGAGTTTGCGAACGATATCGGTCGTCAACCAGTCCTGTTAGGACGATCGATGGAGAAGTACTCTGGTACCGCAGAACGACTCGATATCGTCGACTTCCCGGATGATCTCGGCATGTTTGGATATCGGAACGCTATCGATCAATCGCTCGAACGGATCATGAACGAAGGCAAGGAGAATTTCCTTCCCGTGGTCACCGGTCATCAGGGCGAACCGCGTGCGATGCTCACTCGGATGGGACGCGGTGGGACCTCCTACGAACTCGACGAGGGTGATAAGGTCGTCTTCTCCGCCCGCGTTATTCCGGAGCCAACTAACGAAGGGCAACGGTACCAAGCCGAACAACTGCTTGGCATGCAGGGTGCGCGCGTCTACTCTGATATCCACGTGTCAGGGCACCTCTGTCAAGAAGGTCACTACACGATGCTCGAGGCACTCCAGCCGCAACATATCATTCCTGCCCACCAAGACATGAAGGGGTTCTCGGGATATCTCGACCTTGCTTCGGAGAAGGGATACAAAGTCGGACGCGATCTCCATCCAACGTCGAACGGAAATATTATCCAACTCGTCTGAACAGCGCTTTATAGACCTCTCTCCGAAGAAACCTCTTTTATAGTTTCACACTGCGAGTCGCCGCAGTATAGGGATCCACAAGTCTCCAATTTCAGTATCGACAGTAAAGAAAGAGTGGTACTCTTCTACCAGAAGCAGATAAGAGAAGCCGAAACTGAACTCCGATATTACTCGTCGTGTTCTTTCTTTTCTTTGATATCCTGAAGTTGCCCGAGTAGATCATCAGTTGAGCCGCCAGTTTCGACAGTCATCGTTCCCTCATGCTCGTGTTCGTGAACGTTTACTGCGGCATCCTCGTTATCCTCTGTGTCCTTGTTCTGATGCTGCTGCTCGGATTCATCGTAGCTTCCAAAACCCATACTGATATAGCTGTGGTCCAGACGTATATCTCCAGCGGTTGAGTTTTCACAATAATAGCCTAATTCGGCGAATTTTCGTGATGATGCGGTAAATACACGAAACGTGAATATATCTCTGACAGATGCCAAAACGTAACCAATTACGAAAGACATTTATGAGATAACGAAATATCTGTAGGTAACTCCGATCAGCGGTCTTGATTCCTTTGCTGCTCGCGATTGTCCCTATCTGGTGAAACGAGATCGGGCGTTCCAGTAATACCAGACCGTTCGGGGCTTTGCCACTGTATGAGACCGTTCCCAGACAATATCCATGACATCAGAATTCGAATTACCGTGGTCGGCATGTGGAGGTGACCTTCAAGAAGTACGAGTACCCACAAAAGATCTATGTACTTCAGTGGCGCATACCGACATTGTCGCCGTTACTGTGTGTCGTTCATGTGGTGAGCGGCACTATCCTGAGCAGACCGTGATGAATTCACCCGTGGATGAAATTACCGGTCATAGATCAATTCAAAATTACCTGTCCAATCACACTCACACATGACCTCATCTGAATCCGATAATCCCTGCATGCATTTCGATATCGACGAACTCCCCGCCAACATCTCCGAGAGTTCAGCGCTTCTCGTTGCAAAACCGTCACCGCTCGAGGATTCGTTACCGGAAATCCGTATCCTGGACCGCTATGCATCCCCCGCGGAGTGTCGAATTGCCGTGACAACATCCACCAGTGCTGAAAAGATGATTCAACAACAAACTACGCTCACACCGTCTCTCAAATCCGGGCGGTTAGGGATCATTGATGCAAGTCCAACAGATCAACCTTCTGCACCGTTCCAGGAGTATCCGGTAGTATCTCTCTCACATCCAATCGAACTCACCCGATTAGTGCTTGCCCTCTGGGAACTTGATAAGACGCTATCACCAACCAGTCATACAGCACACCTTACCATTCAATCACTTACACCGCTACTTACGGAGGGGGATCTTGAACGCACTATTCGTGGAATTGAACAACTTATTGACCATCATCAACCCGAACCGGGTCTTGTTGTCATAGGCTTCGAGTACACGAAACACGACGATACGACACTGTCTGCGCTGAAAGAGCTCGTCGACGGTGTCGTCTGGATCGAGGAAACAGCTGGCGGTTCAATTACCGCGGAGTATCGCAATGCACGTAACCGAAGCGGACGCTTTTAATTGCACCTCACAGATAGTGACTACGGGTCAACTGCCTCGGGGGCAAGTCGTTCGGGAATCGAAGATTCTCGCAGAATTCCAACTCGCTTCGTCGTGGGATGATATCCAGTCGAAACTCACAGCATGTACCGAGCCTGATGATTTTGTGAATTCCCTTGCAGTAAGAGAGGGAGAGATCGATTGGAGCGATGAACCTCGAGCGTTTCCAACGCAGCTTACGCCGTCACCTCCTGTTGATCACCACTCAATGAGCGCCCGCCGTCCGTGAAACCACACGAGAATAACAAGAAACGTAAAAACACCGGTCAATGCGAATGCGCCCCCGAGATAAAATACGGACGCCATACTCACCTCGATCATAAGCCATCCCCCAAGCAAGGGAGCAATTACACTTCCCGGCCGCCAGACGAGTTCGCGGATACCGAAACTCGAGGCAACACCACCATCCTCAGTGCCTTCATCGGCGAACAACGCCATACTCGCTGGCTCACGAAAGCTATCTGCGACACCCAATAACCCAGACAGAACCAGCAGTGGGAAAAACGCAGGAGAGATGTCGCCGACTATCACGAGTTGATCCGGGACCGTCTCGTATGGTATCCACATCGGGAGTGCAATACCTGCAATGGCAGCTGGGATAGAAACGACGAGTTCCGACGGAAGCCCGAGTGTCGTTCCGATAACTGGAGAAAGCGGAACAAACAAGGCGACAATCCCATACGCTGCTCCACCTGCGAACACGAACAGCGCTCGACCGTAGACATCGGAAAGCCGGCCAGTAAACGGTTGGAAACACATATTCGTGAACTTTTCAGCAACGACGACGAGCGCGACAGCAATGCCACCGTACGCGAGACCACCTTCTGCCGCAGCGACGCCCGCGTAAATCGGGACCCAGGTACGAACCATTTCGACCGAAAACGCGTACTGAAACCGGAAACTCGAGAGCGTAAGAATACGCCGGTTGAAGGCGAGTCCTGTGAATGGAAACCCCTCGATCCGTGTTTCGTCTGGATCCAGATACCAGAACGTCCCGAGCCATACGGCGACCATAATACACACGATCACGAGAAAGATAGGTCCAAAGCCGAACAAATCGTAGAGTGCTCCCGCGCTAATACTCCCGATAATTGACGCTGCAAAGCTCGCTGCGTTTGCCTTCCCGATGTAGTTTGCTCGCGTCCCAACGTCTGCAATTTGGCCAACGAGCGATAACGCCATCAGTCCGGTACCGGTGACGGCGATACCTTGGAGAGCCCGAATAGCGATGAACGATGCGCTTGAGTCGACCACTGGGAACAGCCCATAGGCGACGGCACCGATCGCGAGTACTCCGAGAAGAACCGTCCGCTTGTCAAAACGGTCACCAGCCCACGCGAGGGGCACGACAGCGACAGTTTGGGCTAGTGTGAACCCCGAGGTGTACATACCGACGACGATACCCGCACTAATAGTAAGCCCGAAAAGTGTCGTACCAGACGGATCGAGAGTATTGATGTAGTACGGAAGAAGCGTGATCAGGGTTATGAACCCGAATCCTTCGGCGAAACGGGTGAGATAGAGTACCCAAAACTGTACCCGTTTGTCGTTCACGCACTGACTTTTTGACGATCCGAGTAAAGAGATTCCGAATTACAATTGTCAACTCGAATTTTTATGCACGTGAGCGTATCACGGGAACCGGAACGTTTCCAAATTCTTCGGTTGATGAGTCCTGATGTTATGATTCTGGTACAGTGCAGATGAAAGCTGGTCCGTTGCCTGATCGTCACCGTGAACACACAGGATCGTTTCCGGTCGCGGATTCATCTCGTGGACGTACTGCTCGAGACCTGCTCGGTCGGCATGACCGGAAAAGCCACTCACCGATTCAATTCTGAAAGCGAGTGTGAGCCGGTCACCGTGCCCTCGTTGTCCCTCAAACGGGACTTCCGTGTGCCCGCCCTCGATCCTTCGGCCGAGCGTCCCCTCAGCCTGGTATCCGACGAACATGAGCGTGTTGTCTGGATCCGGACCAAGTAGCTCAAGCCAGGTCATAATGGGGCCACCGGTCACCATTCCGGAGGTCGAAAGAATAACGCAGGGCTCACCACTCGCAATCTCTTCACGCATTTCCTGTCCGCCGTCGACCTGCCGAAATTGTTCAGCCAGGAACGGGTTCTCATCTTCGTGGAGGATACGCTGTCGAAGTCCGTCACGAAGATACTCGGGGTAGGCTGTGTGGATCGCCGTCGCCTCTCGAATCATTCCATCGAGGTACACCGGCATCGTTGGGATCGTCCCTTCTCGCATCGCCTCCTCGAGAACGAGCATTAATTCCTGTGAGCGACCAACGGCGAACGCGGGGATTACGACGATCCCGTTCTCGTCGTACGTTTCTCGAATGATTTGGTGAACGTTCTCCTCGCTCTCGTCTGTATCCGTCTGGTAGTCGCCTCGTCGACCATACGTTGATTCCATAACCATCGCCTCCGCACGCGGGAAGTCATTGACTGCGCCGTTGAACAGTCGTGTCGGCTCATAATGGATATCACCAGAAAACAGAACGTTGTAGAACCCCTCTCCGACATGAAAGTGAGCAGATGCACTCCCCAGAATGTGACCTGCATTGTGCATTGTCAGTTTGATGTCCGGTGCAATATCGGTGACATCACCATACTCTATCGGGATCGTGTGTTTGATCGCCTGCCGGACCTGCTCACTCGAGTACGGTGGCGTTCTCCCTTCTTTCGAAGCGACAGTGAGATAATCGAGTTGGAGCAAGCCCATCAGGTCCCGTGTTGGTTCGGTCGTGTATATCGGGCCGTCGTATCCGTATTTGAACAACAACGGGATCAACGCGCTGTGATCGAGGTGAGCGTGCGTTAGAACGACAGCGTCGAGGTCCGTTAGCGGCATGGCTTCCGGTTCGTGAAGATACGGTACTTCTCCCTCCGCACCAGGTTTGTCCCCGCAGTCGATGAGGATCCTCGTGTTGGGGGTGTGGAGAACAAAGCTCGCTCGGCCGACTTCGCGACAACAACCGAGAGTTGTGAGACGAACCCAGTCTACGTCTTTTAGCGGGTCGCCGTGTATTTGTTCGCCGACATCGGTGAGGAATTCGCGCCGATCATTGCGCTCTTGGGTCAGAAAATTGCGAACGTTGTCGACCGTCGACGACTCCATTGGAGGAGTTCGAACGATCTCCGGATTCCAGCCAACCTCTCGAGTTATTTCGCGAATTGTACTCCCCCCTTGGCCGATTACGAGGCCTGGTTTTTCCGCCTCGATAAGCACTTCTCCAATCGTCGGATAGAAATCGAGATCCTGTATTTGTGCGTCGTTAGGCACGATTTCACGGATCTTTGCATCAGCTTCCGCGGGACTCGATTGGCTTCCCGGTGCTGGTCGAACTGTCACCCGCTTTCGAAGCGTTTTCGCAAGGTTACCAAGGAGGTCACCATCTTTTGCGAACTCGCGTGGAGTTTCGGTATATATTACGAGATCTGGTCCTTCATACTGGACATCAGTGATATCTAAGTGGGAAGGAACTTCGCTTGCAACTCGGTTGTGTACGTCGGAATTGGTCGTATCGTCGCTCATAGATTGGTCGGTATTTCGTCGTTTTCAGTGATCACGTACCCCGCCACTGACTGTCCAGGGCCCTGCAATGACAATTAGTCAGGAACTCGATATACGGAGAGGGACGATGAACTGCTATTGTTGTCTTCGGGACAAAGAATAAAAATCTTCGCCTAGGGATTTGGGTAGAGTCACCAATCCACATGATAGGGGCCAGTAAGCACCGCTATCATCTTTACCTGTGCCAACAACGCACAAACGGCCGTTGGCTACGATTTTCTTGGCTTCGTCGAGGAGTCGCTGTTGTTCGTCGCTCAGTCGAAGTGTCGTCCGCTTCGTCGAACCCATATAAATTGATGTCTGCATTAGGGTATCTAGAGTGTTTCTCTAGAGTCACTGACCAGGTTTTGTTTAAATAGGACCCAAATCGGTATCACGAATCATCGTTCGCTCGTTGTCAGTTGGCGGAAGTATATGCACACCGCCAACCCTAGCGAGCCGAATCATGCATACATTGAGGTTGTCGAGTACATCTACGCCGATTCCCTGGGATCCGGACTCTAATAAGCATCTCTCGGCACCTCAATACCGCGTTACAGACGAACCCTTGTAGGGTCGAAGCTGGTGCTCCGCGCCGCTCTCGAGTTGAGCATCCGGTTACAGACGAACCCCTGTGGGGTCGAAGCGAGCTGTCAATGACCTCGTACACCTGCTTGTCGTCGTTGACCGCGAAGTACATTGAGCTGAAGAACACGTCAGATACCTCGCGTCGATCAGCGACCAGGTCGGCATTAGCGAACTGCTCGATGTCCGACCAATACTGTTCGTGGTGGATGTTCTTCCACGAATACAACCGCTGGTACTCTGGTACGTTGAACTTCTGGTCGGTGAGAACTTCCCCCAGAGTGCGTTTCTCCATTTCAAAGTTCTCGGCCGTAATCGGCCGAACTACTTTCCCATCACCTACATTCCGAATATCTGAGAACTGACTTGTTGGAATCTAACTATATAGTCTCAAATCACGAAAGGGTTTTATAAAACACTTGCGTAATATGAGATAACATGGTAGCAAAGAGTCAACTTCGACTCTTATCACATCTTATAGAGGGGGTTGAGTCAGAAATGGGTCTTAGTACGCTCGCTGATCAACTCGATTGGAGCGCTGGCCACACCTCACGTGTTGTCTCCGAATTAGAAGCCTACGGCTACGTCCAAACCAAGCAAAACGGTCGACAAAAGTTAGTTTCTCCGACGGATATCGAACCAATCGAGCAACTCGAGGGACTTCTCACGGAATATAGCCACATGGATCTGCCAGATCTCATCGCTGGCGCTGGGTTACTCGTTCTCTATTATCTTGATCAAGGGCGGACAGCAACCGAGTTAGCCGAACGGAGTGGTGTTAGTCAGGCGACGGTATACCGTCGGTTAGATGATTTTCAGCGCGTTGGTGTCGTTGGGAAATCGAAGTCTCAGTATCGTCTCAATGATCCGTTTGCAGTGTTGGCTCCGATCGCTCGAGGACTGCTCCACCAGAAACATCGTCGTGAAGCACAGCGACACGCGAGTGGACTCAACTTTCTCTGGGAAACACACGACGAATTCCTCTTCGCCTGCGACAGTGACGTTACTGCTGACGGATTTTATCTGACTGGGCCTGCCCTGTTCGAAGTGTTCGATATCCCGCTTCTCACCAGAGATCGGCGACACTACGTCCGGACGGACCGACTCTCAAAGATCACTCCCGCAGAATTAGTCTGTCACACACTGCTGATCGATGACGGTCCCCGGTACCGAACGTACTGTCTCTTATTGATGCAACAACAGGATATTGAGCGAACGACATTGCGGGAGCGTGCTGAACACTATCTCCCCGAAGCGACGATCGATCTGCGCGCTATCGTCGACGAACTCATCGAATACGTAGAGACAGACGGAGCCACAACAACTGAACAACTACCCAAATGGGAAGACTTCAAACAAACAGCCAGAGACTATGAGATCACTGTATGAGTTTTCGTGAACGATTCGGTCGTAACTATATCGAGGCCGAACTCTAGGAAATCGCAGATCATCTCCAGACAGACGTTGATGCCTATCTCATCGGCGGTGGCGCAATGTCACTTCACGAGCCGTCTCTCAAGGACTTTCGGCCACCTCTCATTTGCTATGCTGTTTGGTGTCGGTTAGCATATTCTCCTCGACGAACTCGATGATATCTCGGATGGAGCGACGCTCGTCACATCCCTGTCGCACAATCGGTTCCGGATCAGCGACGTCCAGGAGCAACGTGTCATCATCACCTTCAAGAACAAAGATCAAAAGCGACCACTGCAGTGCGACCCGTTCGAGACGCTATATCGACGGATCACGGATGCGCCGAATAGTTTTCACCTCGACCGGCTAAGGGCCGATCTGCGAAGGGTAGTAGTCGGTCAGTACAGTCGTGTAGTGAGCAGTGTTTTCACGAGAATTAGTTCGTGAAAAAGGAAAGGTTCCAACAGAGCCGAAAGAACTCGCTATTTGCTTTGCCAGAATTCTCCGACCCTGATTTGAGTACGAGAGATGTTGGTGTTGGTCTCGAGTTCCTTGACCGCTCGTTCACGATCCCACTGATAGACCTCTATGACCTCCTCTGTAGTGACCGGTCGCCAGACCTTGATCCAGTCGGTTGTTCCCAGTCAGAACTCGTCGGAGAAAGACGTGGATTGCTCGAGGAGACAGCTATCTCAGAGAAGCTTTAGATCCGCTCGACAGAATCAGCGCAGGTCGCCTGCTCGTTAGTTTTCAGGTATCGTTATGCGGAGTTCGCCGTTTACTTCGTAGAGATAGCCGCGGTCGATCAGCCGGGACAGTGCATGGGTCGCATCCCCCGCTTCAAGATCCAACTGCTCAGCGTCACGAAGGACCTCGAGAGCTTGCTCACGTGGAATCGGCTGCCCGCCTTGATCCTCCGCTGTGTTGTGACTGTGAGTAGAGAGGATTTCGTAGGCGTCTACAATCCACGCTGGAAGCGGTGGTCGTGGATCAGTGAGGTCGGTCATCTCAGTTCGTACTCCCATATTCAGGTTCGACTCGGTTAAGAATATCCCCCGATCGAACGGTGAGTTGACTCCGGAGGTGCCAGTTAGTGATCGCTATCTTTTGGCTTTGCCTATGCGGTTCGAAGCTCATAATCAGCAGATTCGTGTGTCTGGGTAGGATTTGGAGGGACAGTAGTACTGATGGGTCAGAATACTTGCCAAAGCAACCGGGGTGCGTCTGTGCGTCGACGGAAGACACGTCGGAGATTCCTCCAAGTCGCCAGTGTTGGAACTGTTGGTCTCGCTGGGTGTACCAGCTTTGGCTTTACCAACAAGACGCCAATGACCGAGCTATCAACGCTCATCGCGACGTGGCGGGGAAACGACCCAACCAGTTCAGTCACGCTACAATGGCTCGTACCGACAGCGGAACAGTCAGATCCGGTGACTGCCGAAGTTTCGGCCAAAAATAGCGACGCTTTCTCGAGCGAACGGACGACCGGCCTCGGCGTTTAAACTGCTCCCGAGGAGATCACGGAGACCATGACGTTCGCCGAAGGCGGTGATATCGGAACGTCGTTGAGCGTCCCGCCACTGCACAAACCGGCGTCGTCGTGGGATTCGTTATTCGGGCTCGTTGGCGGCGACTTGGCGTACGCTGATGGAGTTTATCGGGACTGATCTCCCGATACTGCTCCTTTATTCGAATCACACGACCACTGTCGCGGGAGCCCAAACCGAGTGACTCGAGCGCGCGCTGTCCGAGCGTACCGACCGCGCCCACGTGATGACTGTGAGCCATATTCTCGCCTATCCCTGTGCAAAGCCGATCGAAGCCGAAGAGCGGGGCGATATTCGTCAGCACTGGACACCGCTGTTTGAGGCGTACAACGTCAATACCGTGTTCGAACACGACGATCACGAATACAAACGAACGCGTCGCCTTCGAGACGGCGAACCGGATCCCGACGGTGGCATCCTCTACCTCGGCGATGGTGTCTGGGGTTTCGAGCAATCAATTCTAACGGTGATACGATCGATCGGTTCGATGGCGATGGCACTTCGCTGTAGAAATTTCTGCGTGATTCCATGTCAATCGATCTACGTAGGTAGATCCGGCAGTATCGGTTCCTTCTCGTACCTGAAGATGCGGGGTTCCGCTCTGTGATCTCTGAGCGATAATGGTGATGCGATGCTCGTGAATTACCCAAAACATGAACGTCTTCTCGATTGACGTGAACGCTGCTTCGACGTCAGCGTGTAGTAGCCATCAGTCAGCAGTTGATCTGCACCCGAAAGCGACCGACAGGCCTTGGGAAGTTGAACGAGTCGCTTGCAGATTGGTTCGACGGCGTCGTTCACTATTAAGCGGTCACGCCGAACCGGCCGTTGACGCCGTGAGATGCTACGAAATTTTACCGGCGTTTTCACCGAGTGGGCGGTATGGCCTTAACCGCCGAATTTCAGCTTTGATCGGAGGAACTGCCGCTTGACGACGTTGCTGCTTCCTCGACACTCTCCCGTTCCGCGCTTGCCGAGCGCTTACGGCGAGCACATCCCATCTCTCCGTGTATTTTGCTACCAGACCTATATCAAACCCCGGCGAATTCGGGGTCGTTCTGATTCGATTCCTTCGCTTTGTGTAACATGTGAATCAGATGCAAAAACAACACAAATCCACCGACGAGAACACCGGCACGGAACCGACCTACGCGGTCGAAACCCAGGGACTCGTCAAACATTTCGGCGACACGAAAGCGGTCGATGGCGTCGACCTCTCTGTCCCGACCGGCGGAATCTACGGACTGCTCGGTCCCAACGGTGCCGGCAAGACCACCATCATCCGCATGCTCGCAACGCTCCTGCGACCCGACGCGGGAACGACGCGCGTGTTCGGCCACGACGTTGTGGAAGCGGGAGACGAAGTTCGGGGCCGAGTGAGTCTGACCGGCCAGTTCGCCTCAGTCGACGAGGATCTGACCGGTCGCGAGAATCTCATTTTCCTGGCGAGATTACTCGGCTACTCGCAGACGGGGGCAAAAGCGCGAAGCGCCGATCTCCTCAAGGTGTTCGGACTGACTGAGGCCGCAACACGTCAAGTGAAGACGTATTCCGGCGGAATGCGTCGCCGCCTCGATATTGCGGCGAGCATCGTCGTCACACCCGATCTGCTGTTTCTGGACGAACCCACGACCGGACTCGACCCGCGCAACCGGAATCAAGTGTGGGAGATCATCCGAGCGCTCGTCGCCAACGGGACGACCGTGCTCCTGACGACGCAGTACCTCGAGGAGGCTGATCAGTTGGCCGACCTGATCGCCGTCATCGACGAGGGCCGGATCATCGCCAAAGGGACGCCCGATGAACTGAAAGCGTCCGTCGGTTCAGGCGTGTTGAACGTTCGAGTTCGGACTCCGGAACAGCGAGCGGAAGCCGAACGGGTACTCGAGTCCGTGCTCGAGGCGCCCATCGAGCGCCGCTCCGACCCGTTGTCGCTGTCTGCGAGGGTGTTGGACGCCGAGCGCGCTTCCCACGCTTTCGTGAAACTGTCTCAGTCCGGCGTCGAAACGTCCGAATTCGCGCTTGGTCAGCCCAGCCTCGACGAGGTGTTTCTCGCGCTGACCGATCGGCCTGCACGTGGCGGTCCCTCCGGGGGTGACCGCCGATGACGGACTCGCCGACGGATCCCGATGTCGAGCGTATCCAAACAGCCGTTGGAACCGGCGACCGACCCGTGCCGCCTTCCGCCCTCTCGGCGTCGATCACGTTCGGCTGGCGGGCGCTGTTGAAGATCAAGCACGTCCCCGAGCAACTGCTCGACGTGACTGCCATCCCGATCATGTTTCTGCTGATGTTCACCTACCTGTTCGGAGGTGCGCTCGCGGGGTCAACGAGCGTCTACTTACAGGAACTCCTGCCGGGAATCCTGGCGATGAGCGTTATCTTCATCACCATCTACACCGGGATCACCCTCAACGACGACATCGACGAGGGCGTCTTCGATCGCTTCCGGACGTTACCCGTATGGCAACCCTCGGTGATCGTCGGCGCGCTGTTGGGCGACGCCGTCCGCTATACGATCGCCGCCACGCTGGTGATCGCCCTCGGATTGTTGCTCGGCTTCCGTCCGGACGGTGGCGTGATCGGCGTGCTGTCGGCGGTAACGCTCCTGCTGGTGTTCGCGTTCAGCCTCTCGTGGATCTGGACCGCCCTCGGCTTCGTCATGCGTTCGTCTGAGTCGCTCATGGGCGTGAGCATGATGATCATGTTTCCGCTGACGTTCGTCAGCAACGCCTTCGTCGATCCGTCGACGATGCCAGGTTGGCTCGAGATGTTCGTCGACCTCAATCCGTTTAGCCACCTCGTTACGGCGATGCGCGGGCTAATGCACGGCACTGCGACGAGCGGGGAGGTCGGCGTCGTCCTGCTTACGTCCGCGGGACTCATCGCCGTGTTCGGTACTGCGACGATGTACTTCTTTCGCAACCAGACGTAGTGTCCGAATTGGCCGTCCGTCCATCAGTACGAGCGCGCACTGCATTCGAGGTGAAGTCGAGAACCCGAAGGACGAAAGCGACGGTGCTATCTCGGAACTGGCACACTCCACGCGTTGCTTTCTCCCGTCGGGTGCGAACCTCGAGCGAACGACCACCCGTTCAGATTATGGTGGCGGCTCCTGAGTGAGACGTATGGGCCTGACCGCGGAGTTCCGACTGCTGTCGGAGGAGATGGAGCTGGTCGACGTTGTCCGTGCGGTGCCAGATTGTACGCTCATTATCGAACACGACGAACAGACCGTTTCCGGGCCAGTTGTGCGCGTCATTCGCGTCACGTGCGGATCGTTCGACGCGTTCGAGGCCGCCCTCGAGGACGCAGCGAACGTCGAGGGGTTCACGCTCATCAGCGACGTCGATCAGGTGCGGTCGTACCACGTCGTTATGGATGGGCCGTTCGAGAAGGAAGTAGACGAGCTCACGTTGAACAAAACGCTGATCGAACGGCAACGCGTCGGCCCGGATGGCTATTATCTAAAACACCAGTTCGCAAATCGCGAGGAACTCGCAGCCTATCGCGACAGCTGCGTCAGCATGGGTGTCGAGTTCCGCCTCGATCGACTCTACGAGGCAGACAAGAACACCGGATGGGTCCCTGGAGTGTCGGAAAAACAACGCGAGGCACTCCTCGCCGCGTACGAATTGGGCTACTTCGACGTTCCTCGGCGCGCGCCACTCGAGGAGGTCGCCACGTCGCTCGAGATCTCCCGCTCCGCACTCGCCGAGCGGTTACACCGCGGCCAGGCTCATCTCATCGAGCACTACTTCTACGACGATCTGTATTAAGTCCCGAACTATGCGGGGTTGTTGTGATTCGCACACGGCCCTTCGGTCCGCGTATGGACGAACCGAGGACCGTTCGACGTCCCGCTGAATCGATTCGAGTGGCAGCGGTCTGTGGTAGCCTCAGGGAGGGAAGTTGCACGCAGATCGCCCTGCACAGAGCGCTCGAGGAAGCCGCCCACGTCGGCGCGACGACGGATCTGATCGACCTTCGAGAATTCGAGTTGCCGATCTACGACGCCGACGTCGACCCGGCCGAGGCTGGCGACGCCGCGGAGCTCGCCGAACGGGTCCGTGACGCCGACGCCATCTTGCTCGGCTCACCGATGTACCACGGCTCGTACTCGTCGTCGTTGAAGACGGCGCTCGACTACTGCGGGTTCGACGAGTTCGAGGGAAAGACCGTCGGCTTACTCGCCGTCGCCGGCGGCTCGTTTCCGGTGACGACCCTCGAGCACCTGCGCTCGGTGTGTCGGGCGCTCAACGCCTGGGTGATTCCACACCAGGCTGCGGTGGGTGACTCCTACACCCCGTTCGAAGAGAACGCGTTCGTCGATCCCGGCACCGAGGAGCGAGTCGCGACCCTCGGTCGACAGGCCGTCCAATACGCGCATATCGAACCAGACCCGGCGTCCTTCGAGAGTGATCAGAATCTTGGCGCGATCGATCAGTAGCCACTGCTTCCGGTTCGAGGACGTGATCGGAGACGGGGTCGCGGCTTCCACGCGGTCGATGATATCCGTGACGGAGACGCCCCGCTTGAGCGGAACGCAACACTGATCGGGGCGGATGGAAGTCGGAGCCGATCGAACGTCCCCGCCCACCGACGCCTCGAGCTTCATCGAACGGGACGAGGAAGCACGAACGACCAATGACAGTGACGCCGCCGTGTACGAGAGGTGGTCGGAGTCGTGACCGAGCCCAGCGAGTTCACGGGCGGAAATCCGTCCGCCGAGAGCTTCGACGCCGGCCAGTGGTCGGCCCTGTTGTTGCTGTGCACGGCGGCCTTCATGATCGTCCTCGATTCATCGACTGTCGTCACCGCACTCCCGACGATTCAGACGGATCTCGGATTCTCGGCCAGCAGTCTGCACTGGGTGGCAACCTCCTACGTGCTAACCTTCGGTGGATTGATGCTGTTGGGCGGCCGGTTAGCTGACCTCTTCGGGCGCCGTCGCGTGTTCATGATCGGCACCGTGGTCTTTATCGCGACGTCGGCGCTCTGTGGCCTCGCCTGGTCCAGCGACGTGCTCATTGCGGGTCGCTTCCTCCAAGGTGTGGGCGCGGCGATCGCGCTCCCAGCCGCGCTCTCTATTCTGATGAGTACCTTTGAAGAGGGACCAGCACGAAATAAAGCGCTTGGGTTCTGGCTCGCTACCGGCACCGTTGGCGGCGTCATTGGCTATATCATCGGCGGACTCCTCACCGACGGACCCGGCTGGGAGTGGATTTTCTACGTCAACGTCCCCGTCGGTATCGGCGTGCTCGCGTTGAGCCCAGTCCTATTTCGAGTGGGAAAGAGCTGACGTACAAGAACTCGTTGGTGTGTGGATGAACCGTAGCGGACAGCCAATAGCGCTGGTCGGTGAGTTGGATCACTGCCCCACGATGGCAACGTGAGCCGGTGATTTTTCACTGGAGGGCTGTAGATCAGCCTTTTGCACCTAGTTGTGAATAGTGGATCGGAGACCTTAGCCATCAGATCTAACCGACTCATCACCTACAGCTATCAGGTCGTTTTATCTGATATCTGAGTGTTGTGCTCGAGACCTCGATTGAGGCGACCGAAAGCATCTTTTTTGGGTGTGTGCTAGAAGGCGGTGAATTCCTCTAGGTACCTGAAACGTAGGATAGGCGAATCGTCTCTTGTTCCTAGAACGGATACAGTCATGAGGCAGAAATCCATCACGCTATTGAGTCGTATTTTGATATGTCTATCGCGGTCAAATTCAGTCCCACTGTCCTCGCTAACGGCACTGGCAAAATTTGACAGCACAAGTTGCACAACCATTTAAACTAAATACCCATCAGAATTTGTGAATTTATGAACGATTTATTCAACGATTGGCGCTACGCGGATACCAATCTCCTTCACGCGGACATTCGTGGAACCGAGTACGACCCAGTCGATGTGTCTACAGCGGCAAAGCGTGCAAAAGAGCTACTCGACATCAAAACCCCGGATGGGGACAAGTACGTCGTTCCCCTGTTCGCGGTTGACGACCCGGTACCGACGAACGAGTACGTTCTCTATCGCCCGGAGCAGGACCACATCGGATGGTTCGACAGCGGATTCGGTATCTCTGGAACCGAACGGTTCACCTCCTGCGAGAAATTGCGGACGAAAGAGATCGGTCATCGTCTCCGGTTCTGGCTTCCCGAACATCGGGAGGAACCGGAACTACCGATCGACGAATCGAAATTCCCACCGGAGCGGATCCAGCCGTCCGATCGATTGAGTACTGACGATCGAGCGGGGTTCTTCGAAGAACTGAAGGAATTCGTTCGCACCGAACGCGAAACGCAACGCGAGTCAAACTGGAAGACGTATTCCGAAATCGGTCTTGATACCGCAGTGCGTCGGAATTACGTCTCCGGGCCGTTTCTCCCTCTCCGCACAAGACGTGGCAAAACCAAAGATATGGCCTACGTCTTTCAGATCGCGGATGATGAGGACGACGATAGAGACGGCGATATCGACCTTCGTGACGACGAGGGGCTCTTCGAAAGGAACTTCTGTATCGTAGATACCGACGCGAACGACGAGCAGTTCCCGCTCGAGGGTGAGATCCTCGATATCGACGGACCGAACGTCACTATCCAGCCGGTTTGGGATTCCGTCGGTGATCGCGCTGTCGTCGAGAAGATCCTGGCTAGCGACGAGATCGAATGCTGGGTACAAGAACTGCTGAACCCGATCCCGTTTAACCGGCGTCTCAAAGCGATCACCCAGGTGGAGGCCAACGATTCGAAGCGAGATCTTCTCACCGGAAACCGTTCCGTCGCATTCGACGTTACCAAGTACGCGCTTCCAGCGCCCGACATCGAACTGAACGAGTATCAGTATCAGGCGTTACTCTGGGCGGATGGAGCGAACGATGTCGTCTGTATTCACGGTCCACCGGGGACGGGGAAAACGCGGACCCTGACTGCATACGTCCAACACGCCGTCGACAAGGGACAGTCGGTACTGGTAACGGCCCACTCGAATCAGGCCGTCGACAATCTACTGGTCGGCGATAGCACTCGAGACGCGCCGGAGACGGACACGCTGCACGCGATGGCACAGGATTCGGAGACGGAGCTGTCGATTGCACGGGTCGGGAACAATACCCGGAATCCGGTCGTGGACGAGCACTACATCGACCGATCGCCGGGGGCCGCCGACGTCGTCGCCGCAACGACCAGTGGGGCGTCGCAGTTTGACCAGAACGCCTTCGACGTGGCAGTCGTCGACGAGGCGACGCAGGCGAGCCGACCGGCAACGGCGATCGTCCTCAACTGCGCTCGCAAACTCGTCCTTGCGGGTGACCACAAGCAACTCCCGCCGTACTGCGCGGACGAGTCGATGCAAGAGGAGGAGATGCATATCTCCCTCTTCGAATACCTCCTCAACCGATACGAGGATGAGATCTCCGTTCTCCTCCGGAAACAGTATCGAATGAACGAGGAGATCGCGACGTTTCCGAACGAAGCGTTCTACAACGGTGAGTTGCAAACGGCCGACCGATGTCGTGAGTGGACCGTTGATGAGCTAAACCCCATCATGGGTATCGACATCGCCGGAGCGGAGCAACGCCAGACGAACGGTAACTCCCTCTATAATCTCGAGGAGGCACGAGCGGTCGCGAAACAAGTGAAACTCTTGGTTCAGAACGGTGTGGACCCCAGTGATGTCGGCGTTATCACTGCCTACAGTGGACAAGTCGGAGAAGTAATCAATCGAGTCAATCAGCTCGAGATCGACAACTCGAGACGCGTTGATGTCGATACGGTTGATTCCTTCCAGGGCGGGGAACGCGAAGCGATTATCGTCTCGTTCGTCCGGAGCAACGACGAGGGACACAGCGGCTTTCTCGAATTCCCGGATGAAGGCCCTCGCCGACTGAACGTTGCACTCACTCGAGCCCGAAAACGGCTGGTGCTAATCGGTAATTGGGAGACGCTGGGAACAGTCGCTCCGCACCGATCACCCGACGAGAGCTGTGCCTCGTTCTATGCGAGTCTAGCCGACCAACTTCAAACAAGTGACCGGATGGTATCTTGAGTACTAGAAAATCCTCTCTCGTACCCACTCCTCAGAATTTAATATCTAAGCCGAGTTCTGGACAGACAAGGGTTGACGCGGCATGACGGCCTATTTTGCTTCAGTTGTTGTGACCATAAACAATCTCACCAGCAATGTCGTGAACTAGGTTCGGTGTCTACTGTTCAGGGTGGAGAGGATGGCAACCTAAAGAATGTGTCATAGAACCCATCTCATCGATTAAAATTTCCACGGATCGGATCGTCCCCTTGCTCGTAGTTGGTGATTGTGACGACGAGCCGTAGGCAGAGCGAAAGGAGCACTCGAGAGGAGCGAAAATAGAGCCGCTTAAGTGGTGCTCAAAGGCTCTGAAGATGGGATTCAGTGGACAATTCTTAGTGGATATATTTATGGGGATGGGTCAGGAGGTTGGGAAGTCGGCCAGGTGTTTCTTTGGGAAGTGAAATACATCCAGAATATTGACTATATTGCGACCGGGTTACGTGAAGATTCGATCGATGGTAAGTATCGTGTTCAGATAAGCTGATTCCATGCAAAGGCGAATGATCTGAGCCACTCGTCAGCTGTTTCCGCGTATGCATTACTAAAACAGTTTAAAAACAAAGAAGTTTGTCGTTTCACCTCTCGAAAGACATGTTCGACGCTGTTCCGATTTCCGTGGCGTTCGTATCTGAAATCGAGATCATGTCGTTGGCAGGCGTAGTTCAGTGCTTTGTCGCCGTCGACGAGAAACACGACGTCGACGACGCCGTGTTTCTCGCACAATTCCGCAATGAATGAAATTGCTATTACTTTGTTTCTGGTCGGTTCAAGCTGTGTGTGTGTGCGGAGTAATCCGCTCGATTCGGGATCAACCGCAGCATACAGCCAGTACTGCTCGTCGTTGAGTCGGATCACGGTTTCGTCAACCGCAACCTGATCAGGATTCCGACCAGAATCTGGCTGTAGATCGGCTTTGTGAACCCAGTTATGGACGGTGGATCGAGCGCGTTCAACACCAAAATTCTCGAGAATATAAACAGTATTTGAAAGCGAGAGATAAGCGAGATGAAGCTGAATACTGAGCTTCATCAACAGTCGCGGTGTTGTCTCTCGCTCCACAAAATCCAAGTCAATCTGGCCGATACTAGAACTGAGGCGTGCGTTTTCGGGCACGAATCACTTTGAAAACGCCACGCCTCACTCCTTCAACCTTATCTGAACACCACTCCGCTCACGCTCTTAAGATTCATCAAATTCCGCCGCGTAACACTCGCTGAGCAGGTCTGTAAGTTTTATGCAAACCAACTCTACGACCTGCTCGCTTCTCGAACTGGCCTAATTAGTACCGCTCCAAACGTCGACTGATGAGTAAAGCCGGTCGACCGCTACCGAATCCACTCATCAGTTCAGGCTTGGATCGCCACTACACACTTCCCACTAGTTTATTCATCTGTTCCCATTATTCATTAATCGGATTATAGCACTAACGTACGGCGTGACCGGACGATTTTTGCAGAACGATTTCATCGAATGCTGATCGAGATCTGATTACTGATTGTATGATCTTCGATAGCGGGTGATAGCCCATAGCTTCACGAACTGGACGAACTCCCGGAGAACGAACCAAGTATATTTACAAACATACTTCCGTAATAGTTTCTTAATACAGTGCATATCAGCGCTTCCGAGATGACCCGCTAAACTTGAGCCGCCTGTCCGGTGTCCGGTAGGAACGGACGAACTACGAGTGCGTCATAGTGACTTCGAGTTCATTCGCGGAGTTCAAGACGCTCCCCGGAATTTCTTCTATGAACATGTCTTCGAACAATCTACCCGTCGGTTCGGAGACGCTAATCGCTTTAAGAAGAGCGCCCGCCCTCGCCACAGATCGGAGTGTTAGGCAGCGTATCCCGAACCTGTTCCTCGAGCGGCTCGAGTTGCCTTTTCGGCCCGCCCCTGTCTGTGATTGCTCATTCGCTCGCACTCGAAAGCTCGGATGGTCGACAATTCCGGTAACCCCGGATTCCGTGGAGGAGACAGGATCGGTTTTTCCCGGAGCTGTCGCAGGGAGGGAAACTCGCATTTCGATATGATATCCGGCGTTATGGCGTCTTCTCCTTTGGCCTTATTGATGAAGATCCCTCGTCCGTGCTCTTCGGCGTATCAAGTTCCCAAGCGAGTTCGGAGACTCCAGCACCGTTGCGTTCGTGAAGCGCTTTGATAATCCGGAACGTCGTCGCGGCCGCCTCGACCGGGTTTATTCACTGCTGTTTCATAACAACTCCCATGGAAGACATCCACACAACTTGTCCGGCCTTGTCGGACGCAGAATCGTTCATCCACGGGTGTTTATCGTTCGGATAACTCCAAGCGAGCATGTGGGGTGTCTAGCACTATTCGATCGTATGACTGCCACGTATGCACTATTCAGTTGCAGTGAAACGGCCGTACTCGAGGGTATCACTTCGAGACGGGAGTGAATGGAAATGGCGCGTCGGTGATGTGTAGTCCGCTGATCGGGATCATTTAGACGTCGTGGAAGGAGAAGATCGGTTTACACGTTTCCGACGCTAGAAAGCTCTCGAACGCGGTTTCGGGATCCTCGATGCTATAGGACGTATCAATGATGGTCTCGACATCGATCTTGTTCCCGTCGATGAGACGAATAGCCTGCTCGAAGTTCCGCCACGTCGAGCCGTACGATGTGTTCAGATCGATCTCGCCGCGAACTACGGGCGTCATGAATAGTTCGCTCGGTGCACCCGGCAGACCGACGACGACGATTTGGCCGCCCTTGCGAACCTGATCGACGGCCGTCTCGACGCCGCTCTCGTGACCCGTCGTATCGAAGACGATGTCGAATCCGACGCCATCGGTTCGCCGGTCGACGACGTCCTCTAGGTCGTCGTCAGAAACGGCCACCGTATCGATTCCGAGCTCTTCGACCAGCGGCAATCGATAGCTCGTGTCTTTCCCCAGGCCCGAAACGACCACGTCCGCGCCCATCGAGTCTGCGACTGCGGCGACGAGGACGCCGATCGGACCTGGTCCTTCGACGAGGACTGTATCGCCCGGCTGCGTGTTCGATTGAGTAAACACCGCTCGCGTCGCGATGCTCGTCGGTTCCGTGATACTCGCGTGCTCGAGTGGGATTGAATCGGGAAGCGAGTGAAGATGTTCCGGTTTCACCGTGGTGTACTCAGCGTACGCGCCGTCGCCGTGCATTCCTGTGATCGAGAAGTTCTGACAGACGTTCGACTGTCCGTTCTTGCACTGGAAACAGGATCCGCAGTGGTGAATCGGCTCTTCGATGACGTTGTCGCCCGGTTCAAACTGGGTTATGCAAGCACCGACATCGGCGACTTCGCCCGCGTACTCGTGGCCCATGATTCGCGGCATCGGGATCCACTCGTAACCGTCTTCGTACTTGTATGCATGTGCGTCGCTCCCGCAAAGTCCCGCCGCGTGGACGCGAATCAGGACTTCATGATCTTGTGGCGACGGTTTCTCGCGGCTCTGCAGCTCTACTGACCGGGGGCCGGTCTGGACTATCGCTTTCATATATCGATCAATCCCACGTCTCGAGTGAGGTACCAATCACTCTATTGCGGATCTACATATAAATTGGGTGCTCGAACAGAATGTTGACCGGTAGTAGGTCCGAGGTTCCACGCCGATATATGGAACACCGCCCTCTTCGATGGCGACCCCGAGGAGTGTGCGGAAGCGATCAACCGTCGAATCGAGTACGGCGTAACGAAGGTCCGGTGCTTGTTCGTCGACGTTCCGGATATGACCGGATAGAACTGAACGCCGACGAGGTCGCCGCTCGGGTCCGATAGCTCACTCGAGGCTGCGGTTTCTTCATCCGAACTGCCGATATTTGTCAGTCGAGACCGCTTCGACGCGCTTGCGGACTCATTTAGAACTGTGACTATGCAACCGAAGCGCTCGAGGGGCAGCCGCGCCGAACATAGTCACGTGATACCACACGACGAAATATTTATTAGACGAGGTGGCAGACTTCATGACGAGAACGTTTACAATGGCCACAGCACTCGACACCGACGAACCGATTTTGCGGATGGAGGACGTCCACAAGTGGTACGGCTCTGTTCACGCGCTGAAGGGCGTCGATCTGCACGTGTACCCGGGAGAGATTCTCGGCCTGCTCGGGGATAACGGGGCGGGGAAGTCGACACTAATCGAGATGATTGCGGGCGTCCACGAGCCTACGGAGGGCGACGTGTTCTGGAAGGGAGAGCGCACCGAGATCACGTCGGTGAGGGACGCTCGAGCGCTGAACATCGAGACGGTCTTCCAGGATCAGGCGGTGGTCGAAGACCGAAGTGTCGCCCAGAACGTCTTTCTCGGCAGGGAACTGGCCACCGGTGTCGGACCGGTCCAGTTACTGGACAAAGAACGGATGCGTGAAGAGGCGGAAGAAGTCACGCAGAGTCTCGGCTTGGACATCGCCTCTCCTGAACAGGAGGTTCGGTTTTGCTCCGGCGGAGAGAAACAGGGCGTCGCAATCGCCCGCGCAATGTACTTCGACGCGGAACTCGTCATCATGGACGAGCCGACGACTGCGCTGGCCATCTCCGGCGTGCGCAAAGTCCTCGACTTCATCGAGCAACTGGCTGAGTCGGGGACGGCCGTTATCTTCATCTCGCACAACCTTCCCCACGCTTACGATATCTGCGACCGATTCACGGTCTTTTCTCGCGGCGAGAAGGTCGGTGACGTCAAGAAGGCGGAGACGGACGTCAACGATCTCGAGAACATGCAGGCCGGGCTCCCCGAGTAGTTCAGTCGTCCGACCTATCGTCTATTCCCTGTCTCTAATGTACAAATTTTGGTCCGGAGATAGCCCTAACCGACCGTTAAGTTTTTACGCTTCTGTTCGGATAGTCGATATACGTCTATGACAGATAATAGCACCCCTTGCGTAGAGCGCCGAGACCTCCTGAAGGGGGTCGGTGCGGCGGGACTCGCTGGAATGGCAGGCTGCCTCGGCGGTAACGGTGACGGCCCGTTCTATCCACATACGGTCTGGGGAATGTACGGCGCCTGGGAAGAGGCGTACGTTCAGGGCGGCGAGTTCTACGCCGAGGATCACGGCTATCAGTTCGAGAATCAGAACGCCCAAGATGCGGAGGACGAACAGATCAACCACATTCAGAACTTCGTCCAGCAGGACGCCGCCGGTATCCTGGTTGGGCCCGTCTCCGCGACGGCGCCGGCCAGCGCCGTCGAAAATGCCGCCGCCGACGACATTCCGGTGATCGCGGCCAACTCCGATATCGAGACCGAGGAGCTCACGATGAGCGTCTACATCGGGAACGAGCAGGCCTGTGAAGAGTTGGGCGAGGAGATCGTTGCCGAACTCGACGGCGACGGGACAGTCCTCAACCTGCAGGGGGATCTTGGGATGAGCATCGGGATCGAACGCGAGGAAGGGTTCCAGAACGCCGTCGAGGACGAAGCCGGCATCGACGTGATCGAGCAGACGGCCGAGTTTAGTCGGGAAGACGCTCAGGACGACACGTACTCGGTGCTCCAGTCCGAGGGCGGCGAGGTCGACGCCATCTTCGCCGCCAACAGCGAGATGGCCATCGGTGCGACCAACGCCATCGATAACTACGGAGGGGACCCAGGCGACATCTTCGTCGCTGCGATGGACGGCGGACCGAACGTGATCGAGCAGATGGAGGAGGGCTGGATCCAGCGCGGATTCTCCCAGCCGACCCAGTACTATTTGCCTATCGCTATGCACTACCTCGAGGTCGCCCGAGACGACGGCGATGACGCCCTTCCGGAGATCGGGGAGGAAATTACGACCGACGACCTCGAGATCACCGGTGAGGAGCACCTCGGGACGGACATCTGGGCCGAACAGGACTGGGCACCGGCCGAAGTTCGGGAGTCACACGGCCACCGTTGGTTCCAGACCAACGGCCGACTGCTGACGCCGGACAACTACGACGACGAGGCCAACTGGGGCAACATCTTCGCCGACGACTGACCGGCCGCGGGCGCTCGATACGCAACCGTGCCACAGTCGCCTCGTGATGCCGATCCCGGTATCCATGGTTCGGCCCCGATCGCTGGCAGTCGCTGGGCGGACGGGGATTGGCTTGTCCTTCCACGCCACATTGAATTCGCCTCCGGACTTCGCCGTCCGACGGTCGGCCAGCATCTCGTCAGGTCTCAGTGACGCCCGGTCAGTTCAGCAACGGGAACGTCTGGGAACTTTGATGGAAACGTTTATTGACGATACTTGTGAATCCATACCATAGGTCCAAAGATGCAATTTGATTTGCGCGGGCTCAGCTCACTGACGGACGGAGAAACATCTACACGAACCCAGCTGTTCCTCGTCGACAATTTCATCTGGGTGTTGCTCGTCGCGACGACTGTCCTCTTTGGCATCATCAACGGAACCCAGTTCTTCAACGTGTCTAACCTCCAGTTCATCGTCTTCTCGAGTGTCATGCTCGGTTTCCTGGTGATCGCGGAGGGTATCTGTCTGGTGTCGGGGAACTTCGACCTCTCGGTCGGCCAGGCGGCCGGCTTCGCGGGGATGTTCAACGCGATGCTCCTGAGCGTCTGGGCGCCGTGGATGCCGTGGTATCTGGGCGTAGCGACGATCCTGCTGGTCGGCGCTGTGATCGGCGCCGTCAACGGTTACTTCATCGCTTACATGGATCTCAACCCGTTTCTGGTGACGCTGGGAACGTTCTTCATTCTCCAGTACGCGACCTTTGAACTCAGTCTCAATCCCGTCAGCGACCTGCCGGACGCCTACTTGGCGATCGGCGGTGACTCGATCGCCGGCGTCCCGATTGCCATCTTCCTTCTGGCGATCGCGGGGGTGATCATCCACGTGCTCATGCGTCACTCGCGGTTCGGGAGCAACGTCTACTCCGTCGGCGGCGATCAGGAGGCTGCAAGCCGTGTCGGTATCAACACCACTCGGACGATCTTTCTCGTGTTCGTCCTCTCGGGCATGCTCAGCGCGTTCGCTGGCCTGCTCTATACCGGCTACCTCAATTCGGCGACACCCGGGATGGCCGACGGTGACGTTTTCATGGCCTTCGCCGGCGCCGTGATTGGCGGTGCGAGCCTCTCGGGCGGCCGCGGATCCGTTGTCAACATGATCGGCGGGGCCCTGCTCATCGGCGTCTTGCAGACCGGACTCGTCCAGTCCGGCGCGAGCGGGAATCAGGTCTTCATCTTTTTCGGGATCCTCGTGATCGTCGCGATCATCATCAACCGGTATCGGGAACAGAAACGCGACGACCTGCTGACTCCGAGCTAACCTGATCTCGCCTCGCTGTTCGTTCCCGGCGACGATTTCGTCGGTATCTGCAATGGTCGTGGATAACGGTTGCTCCGCCGCGGGGGAGCCCGACTTCGAGGACGATTCGTCCGTCGTCAGGCGTCTCGCCTTCGACGTAAAGCGCTTCTGAGAGTTGGTCGCTCTCCGCGGCTAGAACTAACGATTCGGACCTGAGCGACATAGCACTGTCTCCTTCACGGAAATTCATCCACGAGAAACACCATTTGATAGAATACTAACTAATTCTCCTCCTTGCAATCTCACGACAGTAGTCGGGTTTCGTTCCACACGAGTTTTCTTCCGTCGGTAGCACGGAGTGATAACGAAGCGACAAAACAATTATGATAATTGATATTGTCGCGAACGATAGGGCGGGAATGAACGTCCACCAGGTCTGTAACGAGACAGCTACAGAATCGACTCGGCCAACGGGCATCGCTGTCCAGTGTGAACATACGGCAAATACTGGCCGGTGGACGTGAATCGAACGCTCAGTAGTAGTACCACCGATCACATGACCCGAAACACGGCTACCAACGAGGACAGAACCGAATCGTCATCCGCCGTCCGACGGCGGACGTTTCTCGCCGCCAGCGGACTGGTTGGCACGACAGGAACGCTCGGCGTGGGAATGTCGACGGCGAGCGTCGAACCTGGGAGCGGAAACGACTCACAATCAGCGCTCAGGCGGTCCGTTCTCACGGAGAACGGACTCGGAAACGCGCAGACGGACACGCCGCCGTTCATGCCGCGGCTCACGACGTACGGCGACCGCCAGTACTTCGCGTACTGGACCCACCCCGGTGAACTGATCGTCGCGGCGCGGGACCTTCCCGAGGGCGAGTGGGAACAACACGAGATGGAGATCGAGATCGACGTCCGTGACGGCCACTGGACGCCGGCAATCGGCGTCGGGCCCGAGGGTCACGTCTTCCTGAACTACAACACTCGCGACTCCGAGATTTTGTGGCGTCGCAGCGAGGAGCCCGAAGACATCACGGCCTGGAGCGACGAACGCGTCGGGATGACCGGCGAGTACGAGGAGAGCGTCACCTACGTCGAGTTCACCCGCCTACGGGACGGAACGCTGCTCGAGGCTCACCGGGAGGGTTCCTCGGGCGTGGGCGAGTGGATCATGAATCGCTGGGATCCTGACGCCGACGCGTGGGAACCGCTGCAACACCCGCTTGTCGATGGCGAGGCCGAGTTCAACTCCTACATGTGGAACCTCGTCGAGTCCGGCGACGGAACGCTCCATTACTTCTTTAACTTCCGGGAGACCTGGGACGTCCAGACGAACGTCGACCTCTCCTATGCCCGAAGCACCGACGGCGGCGAGACCTGGGAGCAAAGCGACGGCACTCCCTACGACCTGCCGATTACGTTCGGCGACACCGAGGTCGTCGACCCGATTGAGCCCGGCAGCAACTTCATCAACCAGGGTTGGTCGAGCTACGACCCGCGGAACGACGCCCCGCATGTTACTTATTACCGCGACGACGAGGGCGGTCACACCCAGATTTACCACGCCTATCGAGACCCCGACGCGGCGGAGTGGGTGACCGAGGCGGCGACGAACCGGACGGACGACGTCAACCTCGGCGGCGGCGGGGTAGTCTCCTCGCCGATCGGACGCATGGGTGTCGTCGTCGGCGACGACGGCGACGTCCACATCCTCACCCGCGACTTCGAGCAGGGCGGGTGGCCGCTTTTGGTCGAGAAACTCGACGGCGAGTGGAGTACATCCGTCCTCTACCGACGGAACATGACGTGGAGCGATATCCACATCGACCGTGAGCGGTGGCGCGAGGATCGGGTACTGAGCTACGTCGACCACCAGCAGAACGTCGGTGACGTGCCCTGGAGCGCCGGAGAAGTTCTCGCCATCACCGACGTCGATCCGGCACGGCTCGAGCGCGACGACCGGACGGTCGAGCAGACGGACTTCGAACTCGACGCGGGAGAGCTAACCACGTACGTCGCGACCGAACTGGCGGACGCGCCGGCGACCACGACAAGTACGGAGTTCGTCGACGCCGGTGCCGCCCTGGCGCTCACCGAGACGACCGTCCCCGCCTCCCCCGTTTATGCCCGGGCGATCGTCGAACTCGAGACGGCAGTCGACGACGTTTCGGCCGAGGCGAGGGTCGCGGTCCACGGCGAGCACGGTACTACCGCCGGCGACCCCGTCGTCAACGCGGGCGGCGACGAACCCGTGACGCTGACTACCGAGTGGGTGTGTGTCCCGCAGGCGATGCGCGCCGGGTACGCGACCCTGGAGATGCGCTCGGAATCGGACGATGCGACCGCGCAGGTGAACAACGCTACTCTCGAGGTGGCCTATCGCGACCCGCTCCCATACGAGGAGACCGTTTCGCCGGTCCCAAGCGGGGGAACGGCAAAGCCGCTCGCTCACATGCTCACCGTCGACGCCACTGGGCTCCAGGGGACGGCCCCGGTGGCGTCCGCCGAAGGCGAGTTCACGGACACGCCGACGTCACTCGGGGTACGTCGGGCGACGCCGGCGACGCCGCTGTACGCGAAGGTGACCGCTCGAGTGGAAGCCCACGAGGATACCGACGGGGACGCCGCGGTTCGACTCGCCGCAACGACCGCCGGCGGAACGATCGAGGCTGGCGATCCGGTACCCGTCGACGACGGTCCCGGCATCCGGACGACTGGCTGGCAAGCGATTCCGTCGACGTTCAACGGTGGCACCGTTGCGCTCCAGGTCAGAGATGCTCGCGTCACCGCAGCGACGCTCGAACTGGCGATTCGAAACGAGATCTGAGACCGGTTCGAATCCGTCAGCGCGGAATTGTCGATGTCGGGCCGGCAAGTACGTTCGAACTCGAACAACTCGAAAATCGACCGCCCGGAGCGTTCCTTTCCGTTGGGTTTCCTGACAGCATTGGTAGTCACACAGGCCGAAACGGAACGTCAATCATCTGGATTGACATTCAGTTGAACAAAAGATTTATTATTGATGATAGATAACATAAGTGACGATCCTGGTGTGTGTTACCAGGAATCAAGACGATCGTGCTCGATCGATACGAAGAGCGTGATCGTTAGGTGAAGATGTAAACCATGAGTAACAGCAACGACGATTCCACGACGGCGAACTCGAACAGGGCGGATCAACGACACGGCAGGCTGATCGATCGCCGGGACTACCTGCGGTATACGGGTGCGCTCGCGAGCGCCTCGATGGTTGCGGGTGCCGGCACGCAGACAGTTGCGGCTGGCGGCGACGACCAAATTGGGAACGGGTCGGTTACCCCGACGAACCTGCTGGTCGAGTACGCCCAGGAGCCGAACAACGTGTTCCCTACTGCTGGCGAATCCGACGGCGGCGAGCTCGAGGCGCCGCGGTTCTCGTGGGAACTGACCGGTCCGCGCGGCGCGTCCCAGTCGTCTTACCGCATCATGGTGGCCGAGAACTGTGCGGCCATCGAAGACGGCACTGGGGCTGTCTGGGATAGCGGCGAGGTCGAATCCTCGCAGTCGGTCAACGTGCCCTACGACGGCCCGCCCCTCGAGCCGGATACGACCTACTACTGGGCGGTTCGCGTCTGCGACGGCGACGGCAACTCCGCAGGCTGGAGCGAGCCGGTACAGTTCGTGACGGCCCTCCCACACGATGACGACCACTGGGAGGGCGAGTGGATCGGTCCCAATTACGGCGAGTGGGATGCGGACGACCGGATCGACTACGACTTCCTCGAGGAGGGCGACTACGACGACCGCCCGGAGCCGCTCCTTCGAACCGAGGTCGACCTCGAGACGGACGTCGAGGAGGCACGGATCCACGTCAGCGGAGTTGGTTGCTACGAATTACACCTTAACGGCGAGCGGGTCGGCGATCGCGTACTCGAGCCGGCCCAGACGCAGTACGACGAGACGATCCTCTACTCGACGTACGACGTCACGGAGTACATAGACGCTGGAATGAACGCCATCGGGATCGCACTCGGCCGCCTCCGGTTCGGAGAGATGGTTGCGGATCACGACTGGGGTTGGGCCTTGACCGCTCCATGGTGGAGCGACCCGCAGGCGATCGTTCAGCTGAACGTCGAGTTCACGGACGGGACGAGCACGTCCATCGTCACCGGCGACGACTGGACGATGACCGACGGGCCGACGCGGTTCGACTCGCTGTTCTCGGGCGAGGTGTACGACGCTCGAGCGGAGAAGCCGGGGTGGACGGAGCCGGACTACGACGACAGCGACTGGGCTACCCCGCCGGTTGTCGACGATCCGGGTGGCGAACTAACCCCGCAACACGTCCATCCGATGCGAGTGCGAGACACCCTCGAACCAGTCGAGATCACCGAGCCAGAAGAGGACATCTACGTCTTCGACTTTGGACAGGTCATGACCGGTTGGTCCGAGTTGACCGTCGACGGCGAAGCGGGAACTGGAGTCACGGTGAGCTACGGTGAGAAACTCAACGACGATGGGACGGTAGACAACTCGAACTTCCTTATCTACGCTCCAATGCAGCGCGATCACTACATCGTCGGGGATGGCGGAACGGAGACCTGGGAGCCCGGTTACAGTTACAAGGGCTTCCGGTACGTACAGGTCGAGGGCTTCCCGGGCGAACCGACCCCCGACGCGCTCGAGGCAAAGTACGTCCACACCGCGTTCGACGAGGGCGTCGAGAGCGGCTTCGAGTCCTCGAACGAACTGCTCAATCAGATCCACGAGACCACGCTGTGGGCGTACCGCAACAACATGCAGGGCCTGCCCACGGACACTCCCAAACTGGAGAAGAACGGGTGGACGGGCGACGCTCAGTTGACGGCAGAAGCGGGCATCTACAACTACGACATGGCTCGCTTCTGGACGAAGTGGATCCGCGACTTCGGCGACTCACAGCGCGAGCACGGAGAGACGTCGACGATCGTCCCGACGCCGGGATACAGCTTTCTCGACGAGCCCGAGCTGAGTCCCGGCTGGGCGCTGGGACCGACGCCTGGCTGGGACGCGGCGTACATCCTCATCCCGTGGTGGGTCTACCAGTACCACGGCGACCAGCGCATCCTCGAGACACACTACGAGGGCTGGAAGGACTACATTGCCTGGATCCAGCTGTGGTCCGAGGGGGACATCCTCGATGAACTGGACAATCTCGATCCTCGGATCTCGGATCACGAGGAACCGGTCAGTCGATACCAGGACAGTCACGTCCTCCCGGTCGGACTCGGCGACTGGGGCGACGCCCCGCTGACCGACGCCGATATGGAGGTGCCGATCACGTCGACGGCCTACTACTACCGGTTCGTGCAGGTGCTCGCCGAGACGGCGGCCCTCATGGGCGAGGACGAACAAGCCGATGAATGGGCAACGCTAGCCGAGGAGATTCGCGAGGACTTCAACGACGAGTTCCTCGATACGGACCTGGGTTACTACCGGACCGGCGACCACGACGAGTACCTCCAGACCTCGAATCTCTTCCCGCTCGCGTTCGATATGGTTCCCGAGGAAGACGAGGATGTCGTCGTGGAGAACCTCGTCGAGAACGTCGTGGAAACCCACGACGGTCACCTCAATACGGCCACGCTCGGGACGAAGTATCTGCTTCCGGTACTCACTGAGTACGGCCACCACGACGTCGCCTATACGGTTGCGACCCAGACCGACTATCCCAGCTGGGGCCTCTGGATCGAGGAGGACCGGACATCGCTGCTTGAGTTCTGGGAGCTGGACTCGCGGTCGTGGAACCACCATTTCCTGGGCGTGACCGACGAGTGGTTCTACAAACACCTTGCCGGCATTCAGGTCGGCGAGCCCGGCTTCGAGCACGTCCGGATCGCCCCCAAGCCGGTCGACGACCTCGAGTCGGCCAGCGGGAAGACGGACACGGTCCGGGGAACTGTCGAATCGAGCTGGGAGCTCGTCGAAACGTCGGGTAAGGGGCGCGACGGTCAGGGCGTCGCGCTCGACGTGACGATCCCCGGCAATTCGACGGCAACCGTCGAAATACCGGCGCTCGAGGGCGATTCGGTCCGCGTCCGCGAGGACGGTAAGACGATCTGGAACAACGGGAACCGCACCCGACCGAACCACTCCGGTATCGAGGGGATCGAGCGGACTGACGACCACGTCGTCGTCGAGGTGACATCGGGCGAGTACGCATTCGAACTCGAGCAGCTCGGCAACTGACCGCCGCGGCCGCTTTTCGTGCGATCCGGTCACCGTGGCAGGTCCAGCACTTACACTGGATGCATCGCCCGGGCCTCGAACAGCCCGTCTGACTGCTTGTGACACGAGG
Source organism: Halostagnicola bangensis (assembly GCF_054653435.1). Lineage (NCBI taxonomy): Archaea > Methanobacteriati > Methanobacteriota > Halobacteria > Halobacteriales > Natrialbaceae > Halostagnicola > Halostagnicola bangensis. The sequence goes on from NZ_BAAIGG010000003.1 coordinate 293,325, forward strand.
TTCGTAGGTGAGTATACCTCTACTGCCTATATGGACTCGAGGCGCTCTGTAACCGCCAACTGGTCTGCATTCAGATCGGTGATTCGATATCGTTTCAGTCCCCTATATTCGACGGTGCAGACATTTTATTCAACCACTATACGCGCCAGATGTGACAAGCCACAAGAATGGCGGTGGGCGATGTTCAGATTAGAGATTAAAGGAGCGAGGTGGTGGAATTTATGGTTCCTATATCAGAATCCACCAGCCTCAGCGGTTCTAGTACAGAGATTTAGTTGGGTTTTGTGGAGCGAGAAGCGACACCGTGCGAGCTGATGCGCCTCAGTATCCAGCTCCACTTTCGCGGAATATCGCTTTCAGATACTGTTTCTATATTCGAGAGGTTCGGTGTCGAGTGGGCTCGACCCACCGTTCACAACTGGGTACAGAAGGTAGAGATACAGCCCACAGATGGTAACTCACCAGATCACGTCGCGGTCGACGAAACGGTGATCCAACTCATCGACCAGCGCTACTAGCTGTACGTTGTGGCCGATCCACAAATCGACGGGTATCTCTATGTGGGGCTCTCTCCGACCCGAAATACAGCTGTTACTTCGATTTTCCTCTCCGAGTTCTTCGAGAAACACGACATCGAGAACGCCGTGTTTCTCGTCGATTCTGTACCCTGATTACAGGCTGCACTTCATCGACACGGTCACCGATTTCGATACGAGCGCCACGGAAATCGGACCGCTGTCGAGCATATCTCTCAGAAGGTAAAACGACGAACTTCCCAGTTTAGAAACTATTATAGAAGCGCTGATTCACCTACCGCCGAAACCTGACTGCAAAGCTTTGTATACTACTTGAACCAGCTTATCTAAATAATGTCCATAAGAACAGGCAGATCATTCAACATTCGACTAGCGTTTGCAGCGCCCTCGATGGAGTCGCCTCGCGTTATCTCGTGACACATGAGCTGCTTCTTGAAAGCGAACACCACGAAGTTCGAATTATTCCGATCGACTAGTCATATCCCGTATACAATTCCGATCGCAGAGACAGATGCAGATTCGTATGTGATATTGATGAACACGAGAAGAATACGGTTGCGTTCAACGTACGAAACAATACCCCCGAGGCAATAGCGTGGGCGGAACAACGTTTTGTTGCCTGTTTGGAAGGTGCTGAGAAGATAACGCTGTCTGATGTGACATCCTCCTCGCCGTAAATGAGCCAGGTCGTCCGAGTGAGCGAAACTCTCTCGTGATCACGACAGATCTCAGATCTTTCGAACGACTTCCCGGCCCGTAAGGTGGGATATTTGCCGGTCTACGATATGACCTGTTCTCTTGTACGAAACATCCCACTCTCGCAGTCGAACAGGTGTACCGAAGGCTGTGTCGTTCAAAAGGCGTGATAGTGGATAAGGAAATGTTTGAATATTATCTTAAGTACTACGCTCTTGTGGACATCGGCGGGTCTGGAATGCTGTCAGCCAACCGATGTATCCAGTTTCGGATTGTTTGATGAGAGCGTTCAACACCGATCAAGCGAAGAATCGCTTGTGTCTCTCGAAGCGAATAACCGGTCGCGTGAAGCCGGACAGCGAACACCCTGACGCAATCGCTGTCCGCTCATGCTCCACAAAACTCAAATCGACCCAGTCGTTACACCCGCTGAGGCGGTCGATTTTTGGCATAGAGCACCACAAAACCGTACCGCCTCACTTTTCACGCTTGACGAAACAGCGCCGCGCCAGCCCGGTCCACAAACTTGTCAATCAGGCCAGCAACCACGTAGGAATCCTACTTACTTCAGGAATTGTAGGGATTGGGTCCCAGTCACGGTCTCCTCTCGCCACGTCGCTGTCGCAGTCACGCGATCACCATCGACAGACACCGATTGGTCTTCGCCAGATGCACCGACGAAATCCTCCAGCTCGTCCTCGTCTGGATTGTCGATAATCGCCACAAAGTCGCCGGTCGACGTTGTCTCGTCCTCGACGGTGAGCGACGAGACGATCCCTTCGGCGTCTTCGAGTCCCTCGAAGTCAAGGTCGACGAATCCATCGTCCTCGACTGGATCGCCGTGCTGTCCGACGGTGATGTCGCCGTGACCACCTGTCTCGACGAGCCATTCAAACGATTCGGATTCGTCGGTCGCTCTGTCTATTTCGCCGTCCGAAGCGCCGATGGCCGTCTCGAGTATCGCCATTGAATCGTCGCTTGCGTCGATGGCCATACTATCAGCGACGACGAGCGCCTCATCGCCGACGGCGATCATCACATCGTCCTCCTCTACATCCTCGACCGGCGTGTACACATCGTAGTCTCCGATCTCGTCCGTCCGTTCGAACTGCCTGATGAACTCGATCGCCGTCTCCTGGGTCAGCTGTGCGTCGATTTCGGCGTCCTCGATGCCCGTCGCAACGAACGTCGCGTCGGTCAACACCAGGTCTTGAGGCGTCGATTCGAACGTCGTCTCGTCGAGGAGCCTGCCCAGTCCGTACGGGGCGAGGGTGAGCCCGATGAAGAAGTACATCGAGATCATTCCCTCTGAAACGGGCGCGATCATCGGATCGGCTTCGAACTCCGCGGGCAGTTCCGGGTCGTCTTCCGTCTGTGCTTGCTCGAGTTCGGCTTCGACATACTCGCCGACGGTCTCCCAGTCGACGGAGACGAACTCGAGGTCACCGGTATCGAGTGTGAGCCATCGACTGTACTCCGGGAGGCCGTCGTCGACTGCTGGACGTGGGCGCGGGTGCGCCCCGACTGTCGTCGCGCCCGCCAGTCCGACTGTACTGATTACTGCCGTTGCGCTTGCGCGTTCGAGGATGTCCCGTCGGTTCGATGTCATCAGTCCTCGTACACGAGTAATTTCAATATAGCCCCCACCATCGTTCGATTCAGCTGACTGGTAGGTGCCCGATACACAGACGAACGGCTGGATCCGTTCAAATGTCTCGTCGTGTGAAGACGACGGTCGCAACCCCCAGTAAGACGAGAAACGCCCCCACCAAAATGACGGCATCGAAATAGGCGTACTCCTCGCGGACGAGGATCGCGGTTTCGTCGTAGTAGCGACTGGGCGAGAGGACACCGGCCCACTCGAATTCCGGATCCAGCTGGGAGACGCCGTCGAGCAACCAGAGGACGAACACTAGACTCAGCGCCGTCGCCCGGGCACTTCTCGCGCGGTCGAGGACAACGGAGGCCACGAGTCCAAAGGTGGCACAAACCAGCAGGTAGGGGACCGACAGCAGGTGTACCATCGTGATGGCGACGGGGTTGATGTGCTCCCCGATCACGAGTGCCCCCACGTAGACGATAACGGCAACCCCGACGTTCAGCACGACCAGCGGAACCCACAGTCCCGCCACCTTCTGGAGCACGACCGACTCCCTCGAGACGGGATTCGAGAGCGTCAGATCCATCTTGCGACCACGGACGTCTCCGGCGATCAGCCCGGCACCGACGTACGAGAAATAGATGCCAACGAGGACTACCCAGAAAAACGAGTAGATCTCCGCGGCGATGAATCCCTCGATCGTGTGCAGCGCTTCGATGCCGAACAGGTCGAAAAAGAAGTCCGGAAACCCCTCCATGAGCGCCTCGATGTCTTCTTCGATGCTCGGAAACATCGAGAAGTAGAGAGCTGAGAGAAGCGCGAAAACGACGACCAGCACGACCGAACTCCGAATACGCTTTCTGGATTCCAGACGCAGTATGGCCGTCATGGTGATCCCTCCACGCCGTCGTTGAGGAACCGGTGGACGCGGTTATCGACTGTCGTGGGCGTGATAGTCATCTCAGATATCCCTCCGTGTGAAGATGAAGACAGCGAGTCCCAGCAGGACGAGAAAAACCGCGAGGAGAATTCCGGCTTCCCCGTAGGCGTACTCCTCGTGTACGAGGACGTCCGTCGGCGTAACGTACCGACTTGGTGTGAACTGTCCCACCCACCCGAAATCGGGATCCATGTTCGATAACCCGTCGACCAGCCAGAGAACGAACACCAGTCCCAACGCGCTGGCTTGGGCAGTTTCGACGCGGTCGACGGTCACGGACAGCACGATCCCGACTCCGGCACAGACCAGCAAATAAGGAACGCTGAGCAGGAGCGCCACTCCCAGATCGATCGGGTCGAGCGACTCGCCGAGGACGTTTGCACCCGCGAGAAGCACGACCAACAGGCCGACGTTCACCACGACGAGGGGGACCCAGAGCGCGGCCACCTTCTGGAGGACGACTGACTCTCGCGAGACGGGGTTCGACAGGATGAGATCCATCTTTCGGGTCCGGACGTCCTCGACGATCAGGCCCGCACTGACGTACGCGAAGAACATGCCGGCGAACAGGACCCAGATGAGCGAGAAGAGGTAGCTGGCGACGAACCCCTCAATCGTGTGCAGCGCTTCGAATCCGAAGAGTCCGATGAGGACCGGCGGAAACGCCTCCTCGACGAACTCCGCTTCCTCCGCAAAGCCTGGGAAGGCGGCGAACATAAACGCCGAGAGCAGCGCAAACATCCCTGTCAGTAGTACCGAACTACGCAGCAGTTTGCCGGATTCGGTGCGCAGGATCGCCGTCATTCTGCCTCCGCTGTGGTGTCCTCCTCGATTCCGGTTGCGGGTGCGTTCTCAGTTCCACCCTCATCACCGTAGTAGTGTTTGAAGATATCGTCCAGTTGTGGATCGCCGATATCGACGTCGGCGACCTCGAACTGGACGAGATGCGCCAACAGCGTCTTCACGTCGCCGGTGTAGGTAAACTGAATCGTCGCGTCAGTTACCTCCATATCGATCATGTCGTCAGTGCGAAACCGCGCGTCCTCGACCGGATCGTCCAGGCGGACCCACACGTCTTTACCGCTGCGCGTGAGCAAGTTCTCGACGTTTTCCAGAGCGGCCAGTTTACCCGCTCGAATAATCCCCACGCGATCGCAGATACGCTGAACCTCGCTCAGGACGTGTGACGAGAGGAAAATGGTCGTTCCAGCGTTGCGTTCAGTTTCGAGGAACTGATGGAGTCGATCCTGCTTGAGTGGGTCGAGTCCGGCCGTCGGTTCGTCCATGATAACGAGGTCTGGATCGTGCATGAACGCCTGAACGATCCCGAGCATTCGCTTGTTTCCCGATGAATATGTCTCGACTGGCTTTTCCAGTGGCGGGAGAAACAGGTCGAGAAGCTCTTCGCGTCGCTCGTCGCCGCGCATTCGTGCGAAGTGATCGAGTATCTGGTTTCCAGTCAGTCGTTCCTCGAATCCGAGCGTATCCGGGAGATAGCCGATGTTGGCTTTGGCCTCGGTGAGCGCCCGTCGGTTTCGGATGTTGGCGCCGAGGACGTGTGCCGTTCCAGCGGTTGGTTTAATGAGCCCGAGCAGCAGTCGAATCGTCGTCGTCTTCCCTGCCCCGTTCGGACCGAGATAGCCGAATATTTCTCCGCTCTCGATGTCGAACGTAACTGCGTCGTTCGCAGCGAGATCTCCGTATCGTTTGGTGAGATCGTCGATCTCGATCGGCGGCATACGCTGGCCACCAGCGATGACTACTTCAAATGGTGGGGCAGATGTCATGTAATCGATAACGATATATGAACCAACCACTTGATTCGGACACACATTGGAAAACAAATACTCTTCGTCAATTTTCATAAGTATATAGTATATCATTCACACAACGCAGGTTGACGAGACCGTATTGAGCCATGTGGTCTGTGCGAAGATGATGCAAGTCACAACCCACAGCCTCTCAGCGTATCTCGGTGACGAAGACCTGAACAAAGCTCAGGATATCCGAACGCGTTCGACGCACACCCGCGTCTTCGGGGTGCATCATCGGGACGGGCGATATCATATCATCGGACACTAGCTAGATATATAGAAGCCAATGATAACTGGTTATTATAATTGTGTGAATTGTATTTAGAAACAATTCGATAGTCGGTCGGTGCGTCGCGAGAATTGATCGAGTATCGTCAGAATGTTGACCGCCCACATTCCCTGTACGGCGACCGATTCGTACGGCACGTCTGCCAGCTCTTGGAGGACGCCGGTCGCGACGACGCTGCGCCTGCCGTGGTCCGTCTTGGCGTCGGTCACGAACGACACCAGGTTGTTTATGATGTCGGGTTTGTGCGTCCTCGGCGGGAACGAGAGGCGGAAGTAGAACGCTTCGGCCTCGGCGTAGTACCCGTAGGAAACGGTCAGCGACGCCAGCGGATCGTCCGACTCGGTCGCGAACGTAAGGGCGCCGGCGCCGCCGGTATCCAGGAAGTCGTTGCGTTCGGCTGCGGTTAGATTCGTCCAACCGAGTCCCTCCACCCGTGGTCGCTACCATTCCAACGACGAAAATTAGGGGGCGGTGAGCACATCGAACAGTAAAGGCTGTGATACGTCAGTACCGACATACCCCGAACCGTGATGTAGGCACACCGGAACATCGTTACAGCCTTCCGTATGAACGGGCGATATGGACGACAACAACTGGCGAGGTTCGATGGCCGTCATGGTCACGACCGCCGTCGATCGACGCTGCCATTAAAAGGTGGGCAGCGTATGAGTGGGTATGGACTGTGGCCTGACCGTCGGTGACTCGCTCGATCGCATGGCAAAAACGATCGAGGGGTTCGATCTGGCGGAGTTTGCGCTCGGCGAAGGGACGGCGCTCAACGAGATCAACGTCGACCGACTCGAAACGATACTCAGCGACGCCGAGGCCGATCTGTGCGTCCATTTACCGTTCAAGCAGGTCGTCGTGACGCCGGTTCCGGAGATCAACGAGGCCATCGTCGAGTATCAGACGCGGCTGCTTGACTGGGCTGGGTCCGTCGGCGCGGAGAAAGCCGTTCTCCACGCGACGGCCCGCAACCCATACAATACGGACCATCGGCGGCTCTTCGCCGAGCAACTCAACGCGATCGGGGCGGCCGCCGCAGACGCCGATATCGAACTCGTCGTCGAAAACGTCGGCCACCAAAAGCAGGGGTTACAGCTGACCGTCCTCGGCGACCTCGCCCGCGAGACCGAGACGAGGGTCTGTTTTGATGTCGGACACGCGTACATGGAGGACGGCAACGACGGCATCGATCGGTTCTGCTCGCGCTACGGCGATCTCGTGTCGCACCTACACGTCCACGACGCGCGAAGCCGCGGTGATACGCACCTTCCGATCGGCGCCGGTGAAATCGACTATGACATCGTGACGGAGCACTTCGCGGGATTCGACGGCACCGTCTCGGTCGAAGTGTTCACCGACGATGAGATGCTATTGCGCGATACGGCACGGCGAACGACGGCGTGTCTCGAAGCCGATGAGTGAGCCGCACGGACGCTCTCCGACAATTATCGAACAATCGTCACCGGAACGGGTGCGCGTCGAGCGACCCGTTCGGTGACACTCCCGAGCAACACGCGTGACGGTCCCGAGCGACCGTGGCTGCCGATCACGATGTGATCGACCCTCGGCGAGTCGGCGATCGGCTTCGTCACCTCGTGACCGCCATGAAACGCCGGTGTGATCATCGGACCACAGCACGCAGGTGGCGTGTGCGTCCTGACGGTCCCGCCGTCGACCATCGTCCCGTCCACTCCTGGTTCGGTCCGACCAGTCCGAGCGTGTACTCTGCGACCTCGAGTTCGGTCTCGGTCTGTTAAGACATTCCTACCTGCGTATTGGCGCAAGGTTCTGATAAATGATAACATGGGACATCACAAGCAACTGTTCGGGAACGCTCCCGGTTTGACAACGGTAAAACAACCACGACGAGACGGTCCGCACAGTCTCCAGGTTAGCGGTTTCTTCACGTCATCCGATCGATGCTTGAGCCTCGCGGAGAGATGATGACCGATGCGGGCGCTTGCAAAAGTGCGAGAACTTTAGCGCGGGAAGGACGTCAATTCGATTGCTCCCGACTCGAGCGCTGGGCGAACGTCGGAGGTTCGATCGCGTGTCGAATTCCCGTCCACTCGTCGACCGTCAGTTCGTAGACCTGAGTCGACTCTATTTCGCTCGCCGTCTCGAGGAGTTCCGGCCGCCAGATGGGGGTCTGAGCGTCGGAGACTGTCGATAGCTCGTCCTCCGAGAGCTGGCGTAACGACCCCGTTGCAAGGACGCTTCGCCAATGAAACATCGTCTCGGCGCTGTAGACGAGGAAACTGACGGTATCGGCCTGATCGGAGAGAGTCGCTTTCCGACTCTCCGACCCGACAACGTAGATGAAGTACAGCGTCGATCCTCCGTCGTATCCGTACGACATCGGGACTAAGTAGGGTGCCTCCCCCGTCGGTAAGCCGATGATACCGAGGCTCCGGGTCTCGAGAAACTGCTCGATTTCTTCGTCCGTCATCCGTTCCATGCCGTAGTCGGTGAGTTCGTTTATCGTCATCCGTACCGTGTGGAACGAGGTCAATACACATAGATCGCTCCCCGGGCTCGACCTATCGTGGCGCTCGCTCGAGCGCCGTACGTTGCCAGGTACGGTTTCGAAAACTCTCAATATAAGAGGATAGCATCCCCTCAATTTTTCGGCGCGGCGAGCGTAGCGGTACGGGATGACAGGACTCCGCTGGACGAACCTGACCGAAGCCGAACGCAACGACTTGCTGGGTACCGGTGGGATCGGCGTCCTCTCGTTCGCGACTGGGCCGGACGAGCCTCCGGCGTCGCTCCCAGTCTCGTATGGGTTTTACGCGGCCGACGCGGCGTTTTACTTCCAACTCTCGTTTCCCCCGGGGACCGGCAAAGACGACGTCATTGAAAATCCAGTGTCGTTCGTGATGTACGCCAAAACGGACGACGGCTGGCGCAGCGTCGTCGCGACCGGTACCCTCGAGGAGTTGGCCGATGCACATCCCGAATCGGTCGCCGTACAGGGGATGTGGGCGGTCCGGATTCCCACAGTCGACATCTTCGAGCGACCGCGGGACGAAATCGAGTTCCACGGCTTTCGACTCGATCCCGACAAGTTGACAGGCCGAAAGAGTGTCCCGGACTGAGCAACGATCGATCGAACAGGGAACGTCACGGAGAGGCCTCGATCGCCTCTCGGGACGACATTCGAGACGCACCAAAGGAGGACGACAACGTCGTCGACGAACCGTGCTATCAGACGTGCGACTGGACCTCTCGGTGCAACTTTACGGGTGGATGGTCGCGACTGCTGATCCGCTACTCGACAGGTCCATCGTTCCGGGTGATTACGACGAAATTATCGATCTCGACGCGCTTGACCGGCGCGTTGCTTTCGATCGACCTGAGGTCCGAGCGAGCCGTCGTCCACGATCGATCGCTACGTGTCTCCTTTGCGTTCGTCGCAGCGAGTTCCCGCTTCGAGTCCAACGGCCTCGATGGCGGCCCGCGCGCTGGGTTCGACCGCCCCTCAAGCAACGACTCGAGTTCCTCGCCGACCCGGCTGGTCGCGTTGTACGCGACGAACTCTGGAACCTCATCCAGCGCTCGGCGGCAGGATTCGAATTACGCGCTCGAAAAGTCCATAGTGGGTCTCACTACCGGACCCAGCGAGTTAGCGTACGGCGTTCGAACGACGACCGGACAATGAGACAGGCCATCGATACCGATGAACGGTTTACTACCGCGGTCGCGGGAGCCGTCGGTAGGAACCACCCCGGAGGACTGCGAGTATGGCCAGCAATCGACGGCGAGACACGTACCGATCTCGGTGGCCTCGAGCGTTCCACTGAGTCGCACAGTTATCACGACGACACTAACTACGAACGTCCCTTCCGCGGCGATCTGAATCCATGGAAGCCGTCGCCTTGGCCGGCGGATACGCGACCTGACTGTGGGAGATCGCCAGAAACCGACTTCTGAAGCGGCCCTCGATAAACTCGTGCTGATGTATTGTTTGCCCAACCAAAATGACCGTCAACGATATATACCCAACTGTGGGACCTTCGATGGATGGTACCCTTCCATAACACTACGATCGCCCGAAACGAACCGATACCGATCCTGACGATGGATCACGACCTTGGTCAGGGTATCTACGAGGGAGAGACCGTCGATGCTACACTCAGCATATGACCGATATCGATTCAACTACTGATCAGATAATCGCAACGATCGCCCGATCGACCAGCGACATCCGACAGGGGTTCGTCGGCCGACGAGAGACAGCTGGGAACGAAAACCCGAGCGGTGAGATTCAGGTCAAGGCCGACGTGTATGCCGACGAGTTGCTGGCAGAACGCCTCTCGGCAATCGATGGGGTTGCACAGTACGCGAGTGAGGAACGAACGGCAGTCGGGAATCACGGTGATGGTGCTCTATCCGTCGCTATCGATCCCCTCGATGGCACGTCGAACCTCCGATCGAATAACCCACTCGGGACGGTGTTTGGAATCTACGACGAACCCTTGCCCGCCCGTGGCACTGCCCTCGTCGCGGCAGGGTACGTAATTTACGGTCCGATAACCACCATGGTATGTGCTCGCGACGATACGGTGACTGAGTACGAAATTATAGGCGGTGAGCGAAGCGTCGTTACTGAGAATAGCACGCTCCCCGAGACGCCGCGAGTCTACGGGTTTGGCGGGCGCGTCCCCAACTGGACCGATGCATTCCGCGAGTTCGCCAGCGAAATCGAGACCGAACTCGAACTCCACTATAGCGGGGCGATGATCAACGACGTCAATCAGATCCTCACACATGGCGGCATCTTCGCCTATCCCGCCCTTGAGGATAGTCCTGACGGCAAGCTACGACTCCAGTTCGAGGCGAACCCGATCGGCTACATTGTCGAGACGGCCGGTGGCCGGTCCTCCGATGGTACCCAATCGCTCCTCGATGTCGAACCAACTGACCTCCATGACCGGGTCCCCCTGCACATCGGTAACACCGAGTTGATCGATCGTCTTGAGTCGACGCTCGACGCGGGCGAATAGCCGAAGTTACGACGGTGTTTCCGAAAATCGGAGCGATACACGGGTCGGAATCGGTGATATCGTCCTGTCCTCGAGTACTACTCGAACTCTTCATCGGGAACGACCGTATCGATGATCAGTCGAAGCTGTCAAGCGACCGTCCCAAAGGGCGTCTCGTCGATGATATTCACGACGGGTTACTGGACAGGGCAAACAAATATACTGCAGGCAGTGGCCCACACGACTATGAGGGAACACACAGATAGCGAAGCAACAGCAGACGAGCCACTTCGAATTGGGCTGAACGGATTCGGACGTGTAGGACGGAGCATTCTGCGTGCGTCGCTAACCGAGGACGCAGTCGACGTGGTCGCTGTCAACGACGTGATGGACGACGACGATATGGAGTATCTATTCCGGTACGATTCGGTCCACGGCCGGTTGCCTGGGGTCTCTCGCGACGGAAACATACTCTATGCTAGCGGTCACGAAGTGGAGTTGCTCACCGAGCGTGAGCCTGTGGACCTCCCCTGGGACGAACTGGATATCGATGTCGCCTTCGAGGCAACCGGTCTGTTCCGCACTCACGACGAGGCTGCCCAGCACCTGACTGCCGGTGCCGACAAGGTGATCATCTCAGCTCCACCGAAAGGCGAGAAGCACGTCCCAATGTTCGTCTATGGCGTCAATCACGAGCAGTACGACGGCGAAGATATCGTGTCGAACGCTTCGTGTACGACGAACTCCGTCGCGCCGGTGTTGCAGGTTCTCGACGAGGAGTTCGGCATCGTCTCGGGTGTTCTCCTGACCGTCCACGCTTACACCGGGAGCCAGGGACTCGTCGACGGTCCGATGGACAAACGGCGCCGCGGACGCGCAGCTGCCGAGAACATCGTGCCGACGACCACCGGTGCCGCGAACTCGACCATCGAGGTACTCCCCGACCTCGAGGGTAAACTCGACGGGATGGCGATGCGCGTTCCCGTGCCGAACGGATCGATCACCGACATCACCGTCAACGTCGACGCAGACGTTACGCGAGACGAGTTGCTCGAAGCTATTCGAGGCGCAGCCGACGATGGCCTCACAGGTGTCCTCGGCTACACCGACGACGAGATCGTCTCCAGGGACATCATCGGTCTTCCTTTCGCCTCCTACGTCGACCTCGAGTCTGCGATGGTGGTCGCGAACGATATCGTCAAGATACTTGCCTGGTACGACAACGAGTACGGATTCTCGACACAGATGCTGGATCTCGCGCGATACGTCGGTGCAGAAACTGAGACGATCGACATGACGGAGACGATCACCCACTGACGTGAACCACTCCAGTACCGATTCGACGACTGTTCGATACGCTTGCCCATGACCTCGTTCCCGACCATCGACGACCTCGATCCCAGACAGCGATTACTCGTCCGTATCGACATCAACGCTCCTGTCGAGGACGGCGTCGTCCAGGACGACCGCAGATTCGCCCGCCACACCGAGACCATTCGCGAGTTACTTGCTGACGACCACGCGATTGCATTACTCGCCCACCAGGGCCGACCGGGTCGGGCCACGTTTGTCTCCCTCGAGCAACATGCAGCGATCCTCGCTGATCACCTCGGTCAGTCCGTCGAATTCGTCGCTGATACGTACGGTGACGAGGCGCTGTCGTCGATCGAGCACCTCGAGCCCGGCGACGTACTCCTGCTTGAAAACGTGCGGATGTGCGAGGGGGAACTGCCTGAAGAAGAGCCAGACGTGAAAGCTGAGACAGAATTGGTTCGAACGCTCGCCACCTCGTTCGACGCATACGTAAACGACGCCTACGCGACGGCACATCGTTCCCACGCGTCAATCGTCGGCTTTCCACTCGTTACAGACGCCTACGCTGGTCGCGTGATGGAACAGGAATACAGGGAAAATACCGCCCTTCGGGACAGGGAATTCGATGGGACCGTGACGATGATCCTCGGCGGGACAAAAGCCGAAGATACCATCCCCGTCGTCGAGCAACTCGCCGATGTCGTCGATCAGTTCTGTCTGGGCGGCGTCATCAGCGAGTTGTTCTTGCGTGCCGACGGTCACGACCTCGGGTACGATGTCGCCGGGACGGACTTGTTCGACCACCAGTGGGCGAACCACAGCGAGACGATCGAACGTACTCTCGAGGCACACCGCGACAGGCTGGTCCTTCCAACCGATCTCGCGTACGAGGACGACGATAACCGAGTCGAAGTCTTGGTGGAGGGTATCGAGAAAGACACATCATATCTTGATATCGGTTCCGAGACGATCGATCGCTACACCAATCTTGTCTCGACATCCGACGCCGTGTACGTCAAAGGCGCTGTCGGCGTGTTTGAAGACGAACGGTTCGCCAACGGAACCGTCGAGATTCTGTCGACGATCGCCCACACCGACTGTTTTTCCGTCGTCGGTGGCGGTGATACGGCCCACTCGATTGTTCTGTACGATCTCGACGAGAAAGATTTTACACGTGTCTCGATCGCTGGCGGCGCGTACGTCCGCGCTCTGACCGGCGAATCGCTCGTGGGAATCGACGTCCTCGAGCGTGGAGGTCAGAAGTGACGTATCCTGCCTATTGTCCTGTATATTGATACCAGCTCCTCACCGTGAGAATCTGCCGACCCTTCTTTCCACACCGTTAGATTAGTTCTATGATACGATCTCAACAAAGAATAGTATTTTTCAGACGAAGTGTGATACCCCATATATTACATATGTACTCTCGTAATACTACCAGTAATGGCTCGTCATATGCCAGGATATACCCCGAAATATCGAACGAAACAGTCGTAATCTCCTTGCTTACTCCAGTGAGGGCCCGAGGGCGGCGTGTCTCTCGGAGGACGCTGTCTCCTATTGATCGGCCGACCAGCGGTATCCTTTCGAGTGGTAGATCACCCTTTGCAGTCGTGGTTTACGTTCGGATGTCGACTCCACTGGCATCTCAGCCAGTGACGAAGATGACTGTTCGTCCGTCGATGTCAAACGGTGCTGCCCCCGCAACTGATACCGTCAGTCGTTGTACGAGGGGTAGGACGATGCACACGCCATCACTCACGGATCGAACGATCGACGCGTACACCGATGTGACGGGTCAGGATCGCCTAAATCGGCTCCAGTCGCTCGCCGACGATCTAGATGACGTTCGAATCCTGCACGTCAATTCGACGGCGACCGGCGGCGGCGTCGCTGAACTCCTCCGCTCGATCGTTCCGGTCTGTAACGACCTCGAGATCGACACTGACTGGCTCGTCATGGACGCCACTGACGAGTTCTTCGAGGTGACCAAGGCGATGCACAATGCGCTTCAGGGGGATGGGCCGTCGCTGACTGACGACATGCAAGCGACCTATCGGATGGTCACCGAGCGAAACGCCCTCGAACTCGAGGGTCACGAGAGCGAGTACGACCTCGTCGTGATCCACGATCCACAGCCGCTCGGGATGCTCGATCACATGGCGGAAACGATGCCGAATATCCCGATCGTTTGGCGCTGTCACATCGACCTCACCGACCCGATCGACGAGTACCTCGCGTTCGTCTCCGAATACGCGAGTCGGGTCGACCACGCGATTTTCAGCCGGTCCGCCTACGTCGGCGATCTCGAAGTGCCGGAAGCGAGTATCATCTACCCCTCAATCGATCCCATAACGAAGAAAAACCGCTTGCTCGGCCCGGAGACGGTCACGGACGAGCACGATCGGCTGGACCCCCTTTCGTTCGAGGATCCGCTTGTCACGCAGATTTCCCGGTTCGATCCGTGGAAGGATCAGTTCGGCACGCTTGAGGCATACCGTCGCGCCAGCGAGGACGTTCCGGAGCTCCAACTGGCGCTGGTCGGCGGGATGGCCGGCGACGATCCGGAGGGACTGGAGTTGTACGAACAGGTCGCCGAGGAGGCAGTCGACGATCCGAACGTCCACGTGCTGACCGATCAACCCGATACGACGGTGAACGTTCTGCAGCGTGATTCGGACGTCGTCGTCCAGAAGTCGCTTCGAGAAGGGTTCGGGCTGGTCGTCGCCGAGGCCCTCTGGAAGCGCACGCCGGTTGTCGGGTCGGACGTCGGCGGTATCCCGCTACAGATCGAGGACGGAGAGACCGGCTATCTCGTCGATCCGGACGACGCGGTAGGCGCTGGTGACCGCGTCCGCGACCTTCTCGAAGACGATGATCGTCGAACGCGATTCGGCGAGAACGCACGCGAGCACGTTCGAGAGCGGTTCCTGTTGCCTCGTCAGCTCGAGGAGTTGCTCGATGTGATCGCCGACGAACTGAATCGCAACCGGTGATGGGGTGTATGCCAAGACCTTACGACCCCCACACCATTATCCGCTACGCTGGTGAAGGGTGGACATGATAGCCATGAGCCGACTTATCGACTCGATACTGATACCGACAGACGACAGCGAGGGTGCCCTCACGGGAGCAAAGCATGCCATTGCGCTCGCGTCGCGGATCGGAGCGGATGTGCACGTCCTCTCGGTCGTCGCCGTCCGCAGCGACCTGGACGAGATCGCCGACGCAGTGGAGTCGGTGTACGCGTCGCTCGAGGCCGAGGCTGAAGACGCCGTCGAGACCGTCGCGGACATGGTGGGCTCTCATGATGCGGATCTCGAGGTTACGACCACCGTCAAGCGCGGAACGCCGTTCCAGACGATCCGGGAGTACGCGACGCGACGCGAGATCGACCTCATCGCCATGGGAACGAAAGGCCGGACGGGGCTAGACAGAGTCCTCCTCGGCAGCGTCACGGAGAACGTCCTCCGTACGGCTCGGACGCCCGTCCTTGCTGTCCCACCGAACGCCGACCCAACCGGAATCGACGAGATCACGTTCGACGGGTTTCTCCTGCCGACGGACGGTAGTGACGGTGCCGAGATCGCGACCGACTGGGGAATCGCGCTGGCGAACCGACTGGAGTCGATGGTCCACACTGTGTACTCCGTCGACACGAACCGCGTCCCACAGGCGAACGAACCGGGTGAACTCCTTCAGGCGCTCGAGCACAGCGGCGAGGACGCGATCGATACAGTTCGGGAGCGAGCCGTCGACACTGGTGTCAGCGTCTCCGGGGCAATCGGGACCGGGTCACCGGCAGACGTGATCCTCACGGCCGCGACCGACCGTGACGTCGATCTGATCGTCATGGGGACCCACGGCCGTACCGGTATCGGACAGTGGTTTCTCGGGAGCGTGACCGAGAACGTCGTTCGGCAGGCTGACGTGCCGGTTTTTTGTGTCCCAGTCAGCGCCGAGTCACCGTGACGTGGACTGCGAAATCACCTCTTCGGCCCGCCGGGAACCTGCGTGAACGCACCAATCATCGCGTCGTGTAGGTCGAGTTCCTCGAGATTTGCACTCTCGTCGACGATCGATTGGCGCACACTCGTCGCCTCCAGTCGCACGTTCGGAAAGATCACTGCCTGTTCGACCTCGGTGTCGACGAGTGTCGCGTCCGCCATGACGTGTACGTTCGATCTGACTGTCGCGTCCTCGAGGGTTGCCGACTCGGCAATTCGCGAGTCGCCGTCGAGGTGCCAGGAGACGGCGTCGAGGTAACTCTCTCGCGTGCCGATGTCGAACCAGGCTCCGTCGAACGTGTACGCGTACGTCGGCTCCCGCGACTGGAGCCACTGGACGAACCAGCCCGGCTCGTCGGGGTCGTTGCCTTCCTCGAGGTACGTCTGTAGCAACTCGAGCGTCTCCGCGGGAAACGCGTAGCAGCCGATCGAAACGCGGGTCCCCGGCGGATCGTCGGGCTTTTCTTGAAAGTCGACGACGCGGTCGTCCTCGAGATCGACGACCCCGTAGCCGGTTGCCCGCTCCGGCGAGCCGACGTCGTAGGCGGCGATCGTCGGCGCGTCCCGACGATCGTAGTACTCGAGAAAGTCCCCGATCGAGAAGTTGAAGATGTTGTCGCCGGCGATGACCAGCAGATCGTCGTCGATACCCTCTCTCCTGACCAGCTGAGCGAGTGCGCCGACAACCCCGAACTTTTCGTCCTCGGCACGGGTCTCTTCGATCGAGAGTCGGGGCTTCTCGTACTCGCTGTCGCCCAACTGTGTCTCGAAGTCGGATGCGAACCGTTCGTTCGTACTGACGTAGACCTCGTCGATGCGCGCTTCCCCCTCGAGTTCGGCGTAGATACGCTCGATGACTGTGGTTTCCCCGAATGGGAGAAACATCTTCGGCCGGTGTCTCGTGATCGGCCACAGCCGCGTCGCGTATCCGCCAGCGAGGACGACGGCTTTCATCGGTTCAGATCCCCCCGAGAGACGGCGTTTGGCTCCGATATCGTGTCACGGCCGCGTAAATCGTTAGTCGGTTCGTACTCATACAGATCCGGGATGGTCCCGGATATGACCTCCCACGACGCTCGTGGTAAACCTTTCATCCGTGTAGCGACTCGAAAGCCACCGTTCGCACATGCAACCGAAGCCAGTGTGTCCGGGAATCGAACAGCCGCAATGGAGTCGGCCCGTTCATCGATCGCTAGAATACCTATTTCAGCCTTCGTACCGTCAGTATCCTCCGATGGTCGAGTCCCTTCTGGTGATCGGTGTCGCCATCTCTATTTTTGTCGGGTTCAACATCGGCGGATCGTCGACCGGGATTGCGTGGGGGCCCGCCGTGGGGGCGGGATTGATCAGGAAGGTGACGGCGGCGGGTATCATGACGGGCTTCGTCTTTTTGGGCGGCTGGACCGTCGGCCGGAACGTGATGGAGACGCTGAGCGAAGGGATCATCACGATGGAGATTTCGCTCACAGCCGGCGTCGCCGTGCTCTTTTTCACCGGTCTCGGTATCCTCGTCGCCAACGTATTCGGCGTGCCCGTACCCACCTCGATGACGACCGTTGGGGCGATTGCGGGACTTGGATTGGCGACAGACACGCTCAACTACGAAACCATCACGTGGATCCTCTCGTGGTGGATCTTCACACCGATCTTCGCCTTCTGGATCGGTGCGATCATCGGCCGGTACATCTACTCGGGGCTCAGTCAGCGCGTCCAGATCGAGAACTCGGACGGTCCGCTCTTCGCCGTCAATCGTGACGGCCAGTTTGCGACGCCCGCACTCGGCCCGAACACGACCTGGCGCGAGGTCATCGGCACGACCGCCGTCGTCGTCCTCGGCTGTTACATGGCCTTCAGTGCGGGTGCAAGTAACGTCCCGAACGCCGCCGCGCCGCTCGTTAGCGGAGGTGCACTGACGGCCGAACCGGCAATCGTCATCGCGACAGTCGCGATCGGTCTCGGCGGGTTCACGATTGCCCGTCGGACAATGGAATCGGTCGGGAGCGATCTTAGCGACATCCCCCTTCTTGCTGCACTGATCATCATGCTCACGGCTGCGACGATCACCACCGCCCTCTCCTCCATCGGAATCCCGATCAGTCTCGTGCTGTCGTCGGTCGGCACGATTGTCGGCCTCGGCTGGGGGCGTGCAAGTAGACCGGTCGCTGCCCACGAGGCGCTATCTGGCAGAACAGCCGACACCGATATCGTAATGGGGGCGTTGACCGCCGAGGACGAACTCGACGAGGTGCCGCCGATCGGAGAAGACGAACCCGAGGACGTCCTCGAGGCGGACGACCTCTTCAAAACGGAGGCCATCATCAAGTACGTCACGATGTGGATCGTCGGACCCACGATGTCGACGATTCTTGCGTACACATTCTTCGTGTTAGTTCCTGGTGTCGTCTGAACGAACGGTTCCAGACGTCGTGTGATCGGGTCCTCGTGATCACGCGTCCTCGAGTTCGGCGACAGTAAGCAACGTCTCGACCGCGACGTCCGGCGATACCGAGATCGAATCGATATCCGTATCGAGCAGGAACTCGACGTATTCGGGTATCGTCGACGGCGCGTCGCCACAGATCCCGACCGGCTGGTCGTGTCGGTGGGCCTCCTCAATTAGTGAGGAAATCGATCGCATGACCGACTCATCAGTCTCGTCGAACAAGGGTGCGAGTTGCTCTGAGTTCCGGTCGACGCCGAGCGTTAGCTGTGTGAGGTCGTTTGACCCGATGGAAAAGCCGTCGAACAGCGCCGAGAACCGATCCGCGAGGATGATGTTCGACGGCAGTTCCGCCATTACGTATACGTCCATCTCGTCCGGCGAAAGGCCGTACTCGTCCAGCAACTCGAGGACGCGTTCGCCCTCCTCGGGCGTGCGACAGAACGGCACCATCACGGTGACGTTGTCCAGCCCAACATCCTCGCGAACCTGGCACAGCGCCTCACACTCGAGTCGGAACGCCTCGCGAAAGTCCTCGTCGTAGTACCGGGAGGCGCCCCGCCAGCCGATCATCGGGTTGTCCTCGTCAGGTTCGTACTTCCAGCCGCCCTCGAGGTTGCGGTACTCGTCGGTCTTGAAGTCGCTAAGCCGAAAGATGACGTCGTCGGGATAGAACGCGGCGCCGATCTTTGCGATGCCGGTTCGTAACGCGTCGACGAAGCGTTCCTCCTCGCCGCGCTCGAGTAGTTCCAGCGGGTGATAGCCGACGTAGGACGTCACGATGAACTCCTCGCGTGCCAATCCCACGCCGTCAACGGGGAGGTTCGAGAGTGCGAACGCTCGCGCAGGGTCGCCGAGGATCAGTTTGACTTCGGTGTCGGTCTCGGGGAGGTCGTCCACCACCTCCTCACGGACGTCGTACTCGAGTTCGCCCTCGTAGACCCGGCCGACATCGGTCGAACAGTCGACCGTCACGGGGTCGCCGTTCATCAGCGTCTCGGTCGCGTCGCCGGTCCGAACGATCGCGGGGACGCCGAGTTCGCGCGAGACGATCGCTGCATGGGACGTCTTCCCGCCCCGATCGGTCACGATGGCGCTCGCCTTCTTCATCACGGGGACCCAGTCCGGGTCGGTCATCTCCGTGACGAGGACATCGCCGTCCTCGACGCGGTCCATCTCGCGGTGGTCTTCGAGGACGCGGACAGGGCCGCTCGCCACGGCGTTGCCGATCGCGATCCCGTCAAAGATCTCCTCGTCGGTTTCCTCGAGACTGTACGTTCGGAGGACGTTCCCCTCGGTCGCCCCGTGGACCGTCTCTGGCCGGGCCTGGACAACGAACAGTTCTTCGAGCTGTCCATCGATGAGCCACTCGATGTCCTGCGGGGCGTCGAAGTGCTCTTCGATGCGAGTTGCGTACGTCGTGAGCTCTCGGATTCGGCCGTCCGAAAGGGCGAACTCACCCTGTTCGTCGTCCGGGACCGACTCGAGCTTCGTGCCGCCGTTGCGCCGCACCATGCGCTGGGTCTTCCCGCCGAGTTGCTTCTCGACGATGCCGGTAGTCGGCTTGAAGACGACGTATCTGTCGGGATCGACCACGCCCTGGACGACCGGCTCGCCGAACCCGTAGGCCGCTTCGATGACGACGACCTCGTCGAAGCCGGTGTCGGGATCGAGGGTGAACAACACCCCCGAGGACGCCAGATCGGCCCGCCCCATCTTCTGGACGGTACAGGCGAGTTTCACGTCGAGGTGATCGAAGTCGTTGTTCTCGCGGTAGACGATCGCCCGATCGGTAAACAGCGAGGCGAAGCAATGTTTGATCGATTCGAGCAGTTCCGTCGTCCCCGAAACGTTCAGGAACGTCTCCTGTTGCCCCGCGAAGGAGGCATCCGGCAGATCCTCGGCAGTCGCGGAACTCCTGACGGCGACGTCCGGCTCGTCGATCTCGATCCGGTCTGCCAGTTCCTCGTACTGATCGACGATCGCGGATTCAAGTTCCGCTGGCATCTCCGCATCCGAAATCAGGGCTCGCACCCGCTCGCCGCGCTGCTGTAGGTCGGCGACGTTCTCGGGGTCTACCCCGGCGAGTTCCGACTCGATCTCCTCGCGGATGCCCGTCCGTTCAACGTAGTAGTCGTACGCGCCGGCCGTCGTCGTGAATCCCGGTAACACGGGCACGTCGAGGCCAGCGAGTTCGCCGAGGTTCGCGCTCTTTCCGCCGACGACCCCCGTGTCCTCGCTACTCACGTCCACTAACCGCCTGATGAATGTATCTCCTCCCATCGCTCTGCAGTGCTGACCACGCGGACGAAAATAAGTTGCAGGGGGCGGAACTGGGGTCCGCGTAGCAACGGGCGAGCGCTAGCCGCGCCGACGGTTTATCGCCGACGCTCCCCTGGGTGCACTCGACTCCGGAACGACGGACCGGGATCCGATCTTGCGACTGACCCACCACAAACAATTTTATAGAAGATAGCATTAACTCTCTGGGACTGGGAGCACCCCGTATCATGGTGGACGATCACGCCCAGCTAGAGTCCGATATCCGAGCGCTAGACGGTCTGCCGGTGTTCGTCGCGTACAACGCTAACGTCGACGCAATCGTCCGGGTCGACGAGGACGTGGAGGCGTTCCTCGAGCGACCGCCAGAACCCGGCGAACGCCACCCGTCAAGTCCGCTGGCGTCGAAACGGGACCTTGCGACGGCGATTACGCACACGATGGTGGCTGGACGAGGCGACGAAGTCGCGATGACGGACGAATTCGCGGCCATCCTTGAAGCAGAATTCGAACCCGACAGCCAGCAGATGGGCGGCCAGACGGGGATCATGACCAACCTCGTCTCCTCGCTGGGAGCGTCGCCGGTCACGTACACGTACCTGCTTTCAGACAGGCAACTCACGATGTTCGATCATCCCGACGCAGTGGCGTACCCGATGGTCGAGGACGGTGAGGTGGACTCCGTACCGCTTCAGGAGGCCGTCAACACGAACCGAACGAAAATCAACTGGGTGTTCGAGTTCAGGACCGGCGACGAGCTCTTTGACGTCACGGCGACCGAAGATACCCGGTTCATCGCTGCCTCGAGGCCCCCGGAGTTCGACCTCGTCGCCGGCGACCTCGACACGCACGTCGATCAGGTCGGCGACGTCGTCGACGGGGCGTTGCTGGCCGGTTACCACAACCTTACGCCCGACCACGTCGAAGAGGGCTACGAACAGGCACACCGCCATGCCCGAGAGGTCATTCGGAGACTCCGATCGGGGAGCGAGGACGATTTGAAAGTCCACATCGAGTACGCCGTGACACACGACGCCGACCTCCGTGAGAGCATCTACAAGTGGATCCTCCCGGAAGCGAACGTCATCGGTGCGGACACGCACGAACTCAATCTCCTCCACGACGACGCTGACCTCGAGGTCGTCGACAAGGAACCGACGGAAGACACCCCGTTCGAGCCCGACGAAATCCTCACTCACTACCGCATGCTCGACGCGCTCCGGGCCGAACTCGGCGTCGACTGTCTCCGACTCCATGCGATGGAGTATCACCTCTCCGTGATGGACTCGTATTTTCCTTCCGAGGCGGTCGAGCGCGGGCTAGAGTTTGCCGCCGTCAACGCCGCGACGAAGGCCGCGTTGGGTGACATTACGTCTCCCGGCGATCTCGAGACTGGCCTGGAGTACGAACCGTCAGCGAAGGGTCGGGTGGCGATCGAACTCCTCGCGGACCACCTTGACGAGACGGCCGATGACGGCGTCCTCTACACTCCAACGGTCGCCGCCTGTCCTAATCGAGTCGTCGAGGATCCTGTAGGGACGGTTGGGATCGGCGACATTGTCTCGTCGTCGAGTTTCCTTCTCGAGCTCGCGGTCGCGAAGGGGCGCGAGAACGAGAGCGAGAGCTGAATCGAAAGCGAGAACGACATGGCATATCTATTCCAGAACGACTCTGTCTACGGGCGACACGTCACCTCGTCCTGGAGTCAGGGACGCTGAACGTGAACAGTGAGTATTCGTCTGTCGAGTAGCTTCGGCTAAAACGAGAATCCACCGACGACTCCGCCTCTAGAGCACAGAAGGTGACCGATACCAAAATGTTGGTTTGGGGAAGAAGGTGTTATAACATCAGCGTTCAGTTTACAGTTCTACTGGCCTCGACTTTTATCGGAGGGGGAGGACAGAATCAATTCTGTGCGAACTCTTCTATGACACCCTTTTGGGAACCGATCCGTGGCTACGCCGATTCGTGCGGCCACGACTGAATACCGTCGTAGTCGCCTGGCAGGACGGGACCGTCAAGGAGCGGATCGTCGGTCGCGTCCATCCACTCGTAGAGTTCCCGCGAGAGTTCCTGTCGAATGTCCTGATAGCGGGGTTCGTACACGACGTTGTCATCCTCCTGGGGTGCATCGTGGAGGTCGTACAACTCCTCGTACTGGCGCGGCGGGACGCCGTCGGTTTCGCGGACCTCGCGGCCGGATTCACTGGCAAACACGTCCGTCGGCAGGTAGACGGTGGGAAGATGCCAGAAGCTCCGGACGTACTTGTATCGATCCGTTCGAACGGCCCGAACCGGATTGTACATATCGTGCCAGGTCATCTCGGCGAAAATTCGGTCCCGCTCGACGTACGTTTCGTCGCGATCGGTGATCAGACTGACAAAACTTTTTCCGTCAACTATCTCGGGAATCTCGATCCCGGTGAGATCGAGAATCGTCGGCAAGACATCGACATTACTGATGAGTTCGTCGTATCGTTCATCAGCATCGATAACCCCCGGATAGCACATAATGAGCGCCGCTTCGATTCCCGCGTCATAGCAGGTTCCTTTCGCACGCGGGAACGCGATCCCGTGTTCGGTCGTCAAGAGCACAAGCGTCTCCTCGTCGAGACCGTTCTCGGCTAGCGCGTCGAGAATCGTTCCGACGGCGTCGTCGATGGCGTACACCATCCCGCGCATTTCCGCGAGGTCGTGGCGAACGCCTCGTCGATCCGGAAGGTACGGGAGCGGTCGGACCGCGTCCGGATCGTCGGCCTTGTAGTACTCGGCGTCGAACCCGAATCGACCGTCGTCAGCCTCGACTCGGTGACACTCGAAGAACCCGATCGACGCGAAAAACGGTTCCTCGTACGCCGATGCATCGAGAAACGACGAGACGACTGCCGAAACGTTGCGGGCACGATTCGCCTGGTGAACCGCGGGCGAGACACCCGGATAGAGGTTCCCCTCCGAGTGGACGCGATCGTACTCGAGTCGATCCGTATTTTGCGTGATATGCTGGAGCCCGAACAGGTGCGTTTCGTAGCCGACATCGGTGAGATACTGGGGCAAGATTCGTTCGTCCTCGTGGAGTTCCCAGTCGCCGTGAGCGAGCCCCATCAGACCATTGACGTGAGGGACACGACCAGTTATGAGGCTGCCGCGACTCGGCGAACACTGTGGCGCAGTCGCGAAGTGGCGTTCGAACAGTGCACCGTCCGCAGCGAGCGAATCGATCCGAGGTGTTTCGATATCGACGCCGTAACAGCCGAGGTAGCGCCCGAGATCGTGAGCGTGGATCAAGAGGACGTTTGGTCGTAAGTCAACCATGACCCCTGCGTACCATGGCCTATCGGATAACAATTGGTGAGGTGACAGACGCTACTGGCGTCAAGTCGCTTTGGGAGGACGGGCGTACTGCTGTCGACTGCTCAATCCGATTGAAATGCGATGTAATGAGATAGTGTCGCTTTCCTGATAGCAATCATCGGAACGGGGACCGTCCTGAGCGCTTTTTCGGTGACACTCCAGCAGATACCGCGGAATTCCATTTCATCAATACGTCCCTATCACGACGAAATCGATGTCAGCTTCCGTGAGATCGGCTATGAGATCATCACAGAACATCTCATGGATTCGACGGTATGTCCCGAGCGAGCTCTTGACGGACGTCCGCGCGTTGTTGTGCAATACCGCCGAGAGTACGCGGGCTGTGCTTGAGGCCGATGACCGAGAGTGTCCCGAGAAAAGGGGTCTGGATTTATCTCTGTCGTTGGGGTACATCGGGTTGGGCGAGCCACGCTCGCCGGAGTAAACTCCAGACATTCCTGCGAACTGGGAGGCCACACACGGAGATTCTCCCGGTCGCGAATACCGACATCGACCACATCGTGATGGAAACCCATGGCGAATCGCCGATTACGCGCTCGTTTCTTGGCCGCGTGAGCGAGGCCGTCGTCCGCCGAGCGCCGGTTTCGACGACGATTGTTCCCGAGACGACGACCGTGCTCCGTGACCGCGACTGCCCGGCGGTTGCACCGGAACTGACGTACACCAGTCCGCAGGAACACGAGTCTGTCGCGTTCAGTAACGATTCGACGAATTTCTGGCCGACGAAACGCGTCAATCCGTTCGCTACGGGATCTCACAGTGGACGACTTCGACGGGAAGTCCCCAGGCGGATATCTCCCGGTGATCGTGGACCACGAACCCGGCTTCGAGCAGCGTTTCCCTGAGGTAGATCGGCCGGCAGTCGACGTGCGTCGGGAGGCGTTCATGAACTGCTTCGTACAGCCATGTCACGGGTCCGGCCCGCCGTCGGGACAGCGAGACGATACAAAGGCGACCATCGGAGGCGAGCACGCGGCTCCACTCTGACAGGACCGGTCGGACCGCGGGCGTGTCGAAGAGTTCGAGCACAAAACTTGCGAAGAGAGCGTCAAAGACTCCGTCCGCGAACGGAAGCGTGGCCCCGTCTCCCTGGACGATGTCCGGCTCGAGATCGGCCGCCGTGAGCCGATCCCGCGCAGTCTGACACATCCCGGGTGCGAGGTCGAGCCCGATGGCAAGGCCGTCGGGAGCAACGGCCCGCGAAAGCTCGAGGAGTGCACTGCCGGTGCCACAGCCGACGTCGAGAACGCGTTCGCCCGGCGTGGCCTCGAGTACGTCTAGTCCAACCGATCGTGCGGGTGCCTCGAACGGATCAGCGACGATGTCGTACCAGTCGCTCAACGCATCGTACCAGTCACGGGCGTCGGTTTTCGGTCGCGGTACGCGAGCGATCGGCCCCGGTGGTGTGGACGGCAGATCATTCGATGTCAACCGATGCGCAGTGTCGTAGTTATCCGAATTCGTTCCGCTCACGTCTCGGTTTTGTCGATTAGCTCGAACAGCCGATCATAATCGTCAGGGAGTTGTCCATCGGCTTTCTCGATGTTGTCCGCTGGAACGATCTCGGCGACGATTGGGGCTCTCTGTTGGGCGTGATAGTTGGCATCGGATCGATCGACATTCGTGCGGTTTGCGACGCAATCGAGAAACTCCTGATAGTCGAAGCGCTGCCCGTGTTCGGCTTCGGTCAGATACCAATCGATTTCCATCAGCAGGGGACTCGCGAGATCCATTGCCTTTCCTTCGTACAGCCGTTCGCCGAGGGTTGTCAACACGGCTCGAGTCGCTTGGACTGCCTGTCCGAAGTGGGCGTATTCTAGTCTGTGCTGAACCTGCCCGGTAAATTCTTTGTAATTCATAGTCTGTGGATGTGTGGTCACAAGATTGACTGGCGTGACGGTACCGATACCAGTGAATTCGATACCCAGTCTCTCTACTCGAATGCGATTCGTTCTCAAGTCAGTCACGAAGATACATAAATCCCGAACGCACCGATACGCCAAGAAACGAATGGATCGTCGAGCGTCGATTTGTATGACGTCAACGTCTGTCTGGCGCGATTGCTCCCAATCGTGCGAACCGTATTCCAAGCAGCCGATACCACCGACGAGCGTTCGCTCGGAGACTCCCCCCTCCAGATAGCATTTTATCACTGGGAGCGATACGAGTAAACGATGGCTCGCAACCTTCTCGTTCCCATCGATGGTTCGCCGTTGTCGATTCAGGCGCTCGAGTTCGCATGTGACGAGTACGACGACGCCTCTATCGTCGCACTTCACATCCTCGATCCGTCTGATCCAGGATACAGTTCCGCAACCGAGGTCGACATGCGAAACGAACCGATTCACGGCTCCGAAGAGTGGTACGAACGAGCGAACGAAGAAGAAGAACAGATTTTCGATACAGCCCGCGAGGTAGCAACGGACTACGACGGGGATTTCGAGACTGACGGTGTTACTGGGGACCCGTCGCGTGAAATCGTCGAGTATGCCGAGAAGAACGACGTCGATCAGATTATCATGGGGAGTCACGGCCGAACGGGGACGACGAGATTGCTTCTCGGAAGCGTCGCCGAGATTGTCGTCCGGAGATCACCAGTTGTAGTTACTGTCGTTCGTGCTGAGGACGTGTGACAGGCACCACGACTGGTAGCGTTAGCGCACGATCGTCACCGGAACATCCACGCGCTTGACGACGAGTTCGGCCGTACTCCCCATTCGCGCCCCGGGTGCGCCGCTCCGCCCTTTGCTTCCCATCACGATCTGATCCGCGTCAGTGCCGTCGACGGCGGCGACGATAGTCTGGGCCGGTGAGCCAATTCCCGTCTCGGTCTCGACGTGGTTCTCGAGGTCGACCGTCTCGTACTCGTCTCCGAGGTCTCCCCGCGCGTCCTCGAAGAGTTGCGCCGCTCGCGAACGCTGGTCGTCTAGCCATTCGTCGGTCAACGCCGGTAACTGCTCGTCAGCAGGCGTCACCTCGAACGGATCGATCGCGTGAAAGAGAATGATCTGGGCGTTCGGGAAAGTATCGAGAGCATACTTGAACGCAGCCTGCGCGTTCGACGAGCCGTCGTGTGGAACGAGGATCGATCGTGACATCGTTTCGGTATTCGCCACGAACGCTCGTAAAGCCATCCACCGGTGAGATGCATTCGAACGACAGACTACACTGCGGGTTCGCCGTTAGCTGTCATCGCTTGGTTCCGGAATGACGATGACCGGTATCGAAGTCGATCGGACAACCCGATCAGCCGTACTTCCCATCAGCCGCATCACACCCGTTCGGCCCGTTCGTCCGAGGATGATATCGTTGTCCTCGGCATACGCGACGATGCCGTGAGCTGGATGACCGCGCCGAACGGCACTGGCCACCTCGACATCGTGTGTTTCGTACGCCGATGCAATTTCCTCTCGACCGTGACTGCCGATGACGATCGTGTCGTCGGTCGCCTCTTTGGCCTGTCTGACGATTTCGTGGTGGGGTGTTCAGTGATGATTTCGGTATTTGTCTCACGATCGTAATCTGTCGCGATAGCTGCTGCATCAGTAAGGATATCGTGGCCCTGTTCCAGGGCTTCGAACAGATACATCGTGAATCGCCAACAGTCAGAATAGGGACTCGTTGCTGGGGGTATTAAGAATCGAATCATCGTAGGGTCGCCGCATGACCGTTCAGCGTGCAGGCATAGTCAGTAGTGAAGTCGGTCCTCTCCCCTACTGGTCGACGAACGAATTAGGCACGGCGACCTCACACCAGGCACTCGAGGACACGACGCCGTCATCGTGTGAAGTAGATGTCGACGACGCATGGAACTTCGTCGCCGATGTATCTGACAATCGGGTTAGATGCCACGTGGAGATCAATGTCGAAGGCCTCCGCAAGTCGTCGTCGATCGCAGCGTCGCTTGAGCCACAGGACTGTTACCCGGTGACCGGCGGTGTGAGAGCAATCGATCACAGCTGACGGTCGTCGTCGAGGCCCAACGGGGAGCTACCGGCGACTGGTCCGTCAAGTTCACACCGTGAGTTGATCGCCGCTCGGTCGACCCAACCAAGTGACGAACGCGAGAAGCGACTACGAACCAATTCGAATCGAAATTGTACACGTGTCACGCCCAGAGCAGAATCAACACCGAGATCGAGCGCGAATGGGAGCCGACCCTGACGCCACGACGAACTGGCACTCGCGACCGATCGAGGAGATCTACGACGGTCTCGAGACCTCGGCTGAAGGACTAAATCTTGCTGAAGCACGCGAGCGTCTCGAGTACGAGGGGGCCAACAAGATCGAAGCCGAGGAGGGAATTTCGCCACTTCAAATCTTCGTCGAGCAGTTCAAGCCAGCGCTAATCTGGGTGTTGATCGTCGCCGCGGCGGTGATGGCAGCGGTTGGCCACGTGATCGATGCTGGGGTCATTGCGGGTGTCGTCCTGTTCATCACCGCCTTCGGCTTCTTGCAGGACTATCGTGCCGAACAGAGCATTCAGGCGCTAAAGGAGATGTCGACGACCTACGCGCTGGTCAGACGCAGCGGCGAGAAGACCGAAATCGACGCGACGAACGTTGTGCCCGGCGACGTTATATTCGTCGAGTCCGGCGACATCGTCCCCGCCGACGCCCGGATCGTCGACGAGTCGAACCTGAGCGTCGACGAGGCGGCCCTGACCGGCGAGAGCGTCGGCGTTTCGAAGGCAGTCGGTCGGGTCGACGAGGACACCTCACTGGCCGAGCGCGAGAACATGCTGTACAAGGATACTGTCGTCGAGCGCGGCTCCGGGATGGCGGTTGTCGTCGAGACCGGCCCCGAGTCCGAAATCGGGCAGATCGCGACGGCCCTCGAGGAAGCCGAAGAGCGCGATACGCCGTTCCAGGCGGAGATGGACCGGCTGGGCAAACTCATCGCGCTCGGGGTCATCGGCATCGTCTCGATCATCGCGATCACCGAGCTGGTAATCGGCGACACACCGCCGCTGCAGGTCTTCCTGACGGCGGTCGGCATCGCGGTTTCGGCGGTCCCTGAGGGGCTTCCGGCGGTCGTCACGCTCTCGCTCGCGCTCGGGGCGCGCCGGATGGCCGACCAGAATGCTCTCGTTCGCAGGCTTCCGATCGTCGAGGCGCTTGGCTCGGTCGACGTAATCTGTACGGACAAGACCGGTACACTCACCGAGGAGGAGATGACCGTCCAGCGGATCGTCGCCAACCGTGAAACCTACACAGTGACCGGGACCGGCTACGACACCGACGGGGAGTTTCTACAGGACGACGAGCCAGTCGACACCGACAGGGTCGCCAAGGTACTGCACTGTGGGATGCTCTGTAACAACGTCGACATCGGCATCCGTGAACGCGACGGGTCTACGACAGACGAGTCCGCCGACCAAGAGCGTACCTACCTCGGCGATCCAACCGAAATCGCACTGTTCGTCGCCGCCCAGAAAGCTGGGTTCGATCACCGAGATCTGACTGGAAGGTACCCCCGAATCGGGGAGGTCGAGTTTACTTCGGCTCGCAAACGAATGACGACCGTCCACGAGACGCCTGACAGCGGGACGGTCGCCTACATGAAAGGCGCACCAGAGACCGTCCTCAATCACTGTAATCGGGAACTCGTCGACGGCGAGACCGTCTCTCTCACGGATGAACAGCGCACGGAGATCGAGACCCAAAATGAGGGGTTCGCGGCGGACGCGTTGCGCGTGATGGGGTTTGCGTACCGACCCGACGTTCCTGATTCGCAGGCGCAGGATCCAGACGAGGATGTCGAGCAGGAGATGGTCTTTCTTGGGTTGCAGGGAATGATCGATCCGCCTCGACCCGAGGTGACGGACGCGCTTGCGGGCTGTCTCGACGCTGGGATCAACGTCGTGATGATCACAGGCGACAACGCGATCACTGCGCGGGCAGTCGGTGAGGAGGTCGGACTCCGCTCGGCAACAGTGATTGCGGGACCCGAACTCGAGGAGATGGGAGACGAGACGTTGCGGGAGGTGGTCGACGACGTCGATATCTTCGCCCGAACGTCGCCGGAACACAAGACGCGTATTCTCCAGACGCTCCAGCAGAAAGGGCACACGGTGGCGATGACGGGAGACGGCGTCAACGACGCGCCAGCAGTCAAGAACGCAGACGTTGGTGTCGCTATGGGGGTTCGCGGGACGGACGTCACGGAACAAGCCTCCGACATCGTCCTGCTGGACGACAATTTCGCGACGATTCGGGACGCGGTTAGGGGCGGCCGGCGCATCTTCGACAACGTTCGCAAGTTCGTCAACTATCTGTTGTCAGGTAACGGCGGGGAGGTGACGATGATTTTCACGGGGACGCTGGCGGGCCTGGGACTCGTGATTACGCCGATCCAAGTGCTCTGGATCAACGTCGTCACCGATGGCATTCCCGCGCTGACGATGGGCGTCGATCCGGCCGCAGACGACGTCATGGACCGAGAGCCACGCCCGCCCGACGAAGGCGTCATCACCGACCGGATCATCACGTCCATCGTCGGCATCGCGCTCTTTATGACAGTCTGTCTGTTGCCGCTGTTTACCCTCAACTTCTACGGCGAACTAGTCCCGGGATACGATGTGACCGCCGCACTCGTCGGCTGGAGTCCCGACTACGAAGTGGGGCGCGGACTTGCTCAGACGGTGGTCTTTACCGGATTCGTCGTCTTCGAGATCGTCCGAATTCAGGCGATTCGGTACCGGTACGGGCTCGGACTCTTCTCGAACAATTGGCTCGTGCTCGCAGTCGCCGTCGCCGTAACGTTGCAGTTGCTCGTCCTCTACACGCCGACCGGGCAACTGCTGTTCGACGTCGAACCGCTCGCACTCGTCCATTGGGCCCAGATCGCGATCGCAGCCGCGGTCTTTGCCCTGTTGATGGCCGTCTTCGTGAAGGTTCAGGACAGGTACTTCGACCGGTACTAACCTCCAACCGGGTCGGCGAGACCCGTTCGAGAGGCCTTCGGGCAATAGTAACAACTGAAACTGTTCACACAGCAATCGCACGACAGTTGTGTGATTGGGTATGAACTGACTTTCAGTGGCTACTATATATCGCGACGGAATTCGTGCTACTCGAGTGCGGCGTCGATATCAACTCGAGGCGACCCACGATGCGACCTACGGCGAGAAAGTGACGATCGGCACGATCGCGCAACTCGTCCTCGAGGGTCACGACGATGCGTTCGTCGAGGATGTGGCAGGCTTCGCGTCCTCGGTCGGGCTGCCGACCACGCTAGCCGAAATCGGACTCGACGACCCGTCGAGCGAGGACCTCGCAGTCGTCGCGGACGCAGCCTGTGCCGACGAGGAGACGATCCACAACGAACCGTTCCCGGTGTCGCCCGACAACGTTCGTGACGCGCTCGTCAGCGCCGATGCGATCGGGCGCCGCCTCTCGGAGACAGAAAGCGACAGTCGGTAGCGATCCGTGCTCGTGGGGATCACTCTTCGGTCTCGTCGACCGGTTCGACGCCGCTCGATCCGGAATCGGGGCCGGCTTCGGACTCGTGTTGTGGCCCACCGCCGGTCTGGGCTTCCTGGGCGTCGCCCCAGCCGCCGCTATCGACCACCGCGAACAGTTCGCCCCAGTTCCCGTCGTCCGCGCTCTCGGGTAATTGATCTCGAAGCTGTTGGAAATCCGACGGTGGCACCTGCGACGCCACGAAGTCGACGATGACCCGGGCGTGGTAAGCGGCCTCCGAGCGATCGGTCCGATCACCCTCGCGATCGTTGACCCGCGAGACGAACTCCTGCCAGTCGAACCGCTGGCCGTGGTCCTGGACCGCGCCGGTCAGGTACCACTTGATTTCCATCGGAAGCGACGCCGCGAGGTCCGCGGCCGCGCCCTCAGGAATCCGTTCGCCGACCGTCATGAGTATAGCCCGGATCGTCCGGACCGTCCGGCCAGTGTCCGGGAGCTCGAGTCGATGCTGTATCTCGCCGGTGAACTCGTCGAAGTTCATCGCACTCGTACGACCTTGAGCAGGATCATCAAGCTTGCCGCAGCTGGACGAAGAGGACAGCCAGAATTGTCAGGTTGGCCAGAGTCCCCATCGAAGCGACCGTCCAATCGAGAGTGGTGAGGACGAGTGAAAACACTGTTATTGCGACCAATAGAGGCCGCCAGTATCGCCAGTCGGACACCAATCCGACGGCCGAGATAATGAACCCAATGCCCGCCACGGCAGTCAGTACGGCAAAGATCCGAATTCCCGTATCACCCACGTCAATGGCACCACCGAGCAGTGTCGTCTTGTAGGGAAGGTCGGCCATCTGGATCACTTCGAAGTATGCCCCGATTCCGAGGAAATGAATGAGTCCGTGGATTGCGAGTGCGAATGCTGCCAGATGTAGACGATATCTCGCCAGAACGTCCTGTGAGCGCATATATCCTCGTCTTACGATCGAACGTAAATACCTGAAACGTGGGAACGACCACCGGGTATTTGACATTGGCTGTCAAACTCTCTCGTACGACTGATCTCCTGTTGCTGTACAGTCAGACAACCGATCCATACACGTAATCACCATGAATATCGACACCATCGTTTCGGAGGAGTTCGTTGAGTACACGCCCGACACAACCGTCTCGAAACTCGTCGGGACGTTCGCAGATTCCGGCGTGAGAGGCGTCGTCGTTCGCGGCGACGAGTTCGAGGGCGTCGTCACCCGGCGGCAACTGGCTACGTCGCACCGCCAACCGAACGAGAAACTCGGCTCGCTGGTCTGGCACGTTCCCCAGCTGGCGCCCGACGAAGACGTTCGGAAAGTCGCACAGTTGATGATTGACAGCGATTCACAGGTATTGCCAGTCTTCGAGGACGGCGAGTTGTGTGGTGTCGTCACTGTCGACAGCATCCTCGAGGCGGTGAAACCGAACCTCGACGCGGCGATGGTTTCGGAGGCCGCCTCGACTGACCTGCTCTCGCTGACCCCCGAATCGGGTCTCGGCGAGGCACTGAATACGTTCCGGGAGCACCGAATTACGCACCTCCCTATCGTCGAGGATGGGACGGCGGTTGGCATCCTGAGCCTCTACGACGTCACCGACCTGACGGTCCGGGCCGAGGTTCAGAGTCAGGGCGGCGACGCCGGCGGGGTGGACCCCTTCGGCGGTGAAATTTCCTCGAGCACGGCCCGCGCGCGTCGCGGCGGATTCGGCGCACGGGAAGGCGAACGCGAACGCATGCTCGATCTCCCGGTTCGAGACGTCATGACGTCGCCAGTTCGGACCGTTGAACCGTCCGAAACGCTCGAAACGACCGTCGAGAAGATGTTCGATATCGACGCTTCGTCGCTCGTCGTGACCGACGACGGTTCGCCCCACGGGATCGTGACGAAAACCGACGTCCTCGATTCGCTCACCTGGGAGGCCGGCGGCAATCGCGGCGTGCAACTTTACGGGGCCAGCTTAATCGATGACCTCTCGTACGACGATATCGTCGAGATGATCGAGAAGTTCGACGATCGTGATCACGGCATGAACATCCTCGACGCGAAGATCCACTTGCAGGAGCACGACGAAACGCGGCGCGGCCAGTCGTTACTGCTCGCTCGCGTTCGCCTGTATACTGATCGTGGACTGTTCATCGCTTCCGGAGAGGGATACGGAGCCAAGCACGCGATCAACGACGCTCGAAACGTACTCGAGCGTCAGATTCGGGAGGCAAAGACTGACGGACGCACGAAGAAACCGCCGGGAAAGGAGTTCTGGGAGAAACGCTTCGGCTGGCTCCTGGAGGAGTAGGTGACACCCGGCTCTACAGGACTGGGCTCTACTCGCTTTCGATGACAGTGACGTCGAACGTGTCGTTCCAATGGTAGGCGCCGGCCGCCCCAGACGAACGTCGGATGCACGATGCCGGCAAGACCGAACAGGGGTGCGAGGACGAGTGAGGGAACCGCGAATAGTCACGTCCGCCGGTCGACTCCAAGCGCGTGGTAGCGGTCGCGTGCGAGGTACGTGACGACTCCGGCGACCAGCAGCAGTGCGACGATGCCGACCGTTGCGGTGGCCAAAAAGAGACCGAGGATCGCGAGCGTTTTACGGGATTCAAATCGGTAAAAGATCGACGCGAACCGCATGATACGTTCGTAGGTGATGCGGAGGTTTCCAGGAACACGAACAGGATTGACGAGTTCGCGTGACGACGGCTTCGTCGGTGTACTCAGCAAGCAAGGCGTCGTCCGAGACCGTCCGGCGCAGATCGGCGATATAGCCCTCGCAGTCGATCTCGCGTCGATCGAAGGCGACATCGCCGTCCCAGATCACCCAATTCGTCCGACCGACGACGAGCGAGGCGATGACGATACAGAGCGGCTCGAGCAGTTTGACCGGGTAGTCCTCGCTGTAGAAGACCGGAAATCGCCGTCACCGTCCCGTGCTTCTCGCCGTGTCGTTTGATCATGCCCAACCAGTCGTCGTCGCGTTCGACATCGTCGCCGGTCAGCACGATACGATCCCCAGTATTATACGCACGAGAGTGGGACGGGGACACGAACCATGCCAATAGAGAACCTCGCGCGTAGCGATGTCGTAACAGCAACCACTGACACTGCAGTACAAGAACTCGCAACGGCGATGGCCGACGAGAACGTCGGCAGCATCGTCATCTGTAAGGACAGCAAGCCAGTCGGGATCGTCACCGATCGCGATCTCACACTCCAGGTAATCGGGGATGGCGAACATCCCGACGGTATCACCGCCGAGGACGTGATGTCGACAGACCTGTGTACAGTCGACCATGATGACGGTTTCTACCGGGCAACAG
Source organism: Halostagnicola bangensis (assembly GCF_054653435.1). Taxonomy (NCBI): domain Archaea; kingdom Methanobacteriati; phylum Methanobacteriota; class Halobacteria; order Halobacteriales; family Natrialbaceae; genus Halostagnicola; species Halostagnicola bangensis. The sequence goes on from NZ_BAAIGG010000003.1 coordinate 328,377, forward strand.
AACTGATGAGCGAGCACGCTGTCCGGCGGTTGCCGATCGTCGGCAGCGACGGCCAGCTGTCCGGCATCATCACGGTCGACGACCTCAACGAACTGCTCGCCAACGAACACCAGCAACTCGCGGAAGTCGTGCAGGCACAGCGGCCACCGTACTGATCGTTTTCGTTCTCAAGCAGCCGAAGCGTCACTGACGAGTGTCCAATACCCCGATGGACCTCCCTCCCGAAGATCGGTCTTCACTCGAGATAGTTTCCGAAAGTTCTCTCGGTAAACGAATTCGAAACATTGCAACTCTCGGCGACACCAATGCCGAGTAAGCGAAGTACATTCGCAACAACGGTTCCCGGATCGCGAGACTTATACATTTGCCCACATTTATATTGTAAGTTGTTTGCCCCGACGGTAGCGAGCGCGACTGCACGTTTCGCGTTACCTAACGACCGTTACTGGAACCGGCGCGCGTCGGACGACCTGTTCCGCCACGCTTCCGAGCAACACGCGAGACGCGCCGGTACGACCGTGTGATCCCACGACGATCCAGTCGACGTCGTTCCCCTCCGCAAATTGGACGATAGCTCGCGACGGTGAGCCCAGGAGAACTTCGGTCGCGATGGTGGTGTCGTGTTCGTCTGCAATTGTCGAGACGAACTCGAACACCGACTCGACGGCCATGTCCTCGGCAGTGATGGGAAACGAAGCATCGGAATCGTTCGCATTGTCGCTCCAGTCGGTCACGATCGACGGCTCCACGACGTGAAGTACGGTGAGATCTATAGCGGAATACGTTGTCACCGCATGTTCTAGCGCTTCCCGCGCGGGATCGCTATCGTCGAACGGAACGAGGACGTGCATACATGTTGTTGGCAGGTCGAGTCCATATATATTCCCTAAACGACTTCCTCTTAGTCGAACTTCGCAGTCTTGGGTGTGGCGCCCCGTTCGGGAGCATCGAATTCCTCGTTGACGAGAATCGGCGGAAGGATTCTATGTGTCAGGTGCATATCTTGGTGTGAAGGGAGTCCCATGCTTGACTACTACGACAAGATCATCGTCGGTATCGCCGGAAGCCTGTTAGGCGGGTTCCTCCTAAGCATCGCGACCGCCCTCGGGTTCCAGACCGGACTGTTCGTTGGGACGGCCGTCGCGACGCTGTTCGTCTACGATGCAATATTTCGTAACCCACCGGTTCCGGCGTCCGATCCGCGGGTCGCAGCGACAGCCATCGTCTGGCACGCGTTGCTCGCCGTTCTCGCGGTCGCCGCCTTTTTCTGACCGCATGCGTCGCACTCGAGGCCGCCGTGCCGGGTCGAGTAACATGTTGATGACTGCATTATTCTGCGGCGCGTTGTGGCGAGTCGAATCGCTATGTCGATACCGACCAGATGGAACTTTTATGATATATTTGGACTGTTTCAGCGTGTTCGCGCTCCCTAATACGAGCTTGCCTATACAGCGTAGGAGTCTTTCCAAAAGTTTACGGAGAATCAAGGAGAATGCCTCGCGCTTCAGGGCGGGGAAATACCATCGGAAATGAAATATTGTCGGCGGTAGCTGGGACGAACAGAGATGAAATAGGTAGTTACTGGATACTGTTTCGAACGCGTGGTCGCTCTGCAGACCCGCTCTCGATCGTTCGGGCGGTCATCACCGGCACAGCCGCGTTCGGAACGGCTCGCTGGGAAACATTTCCGACGACGAACCGCACCAAGTTCGATTCACTCTCAGTCCCCATCATGAGCAGATTGAGGACGGATGGGTGTTGACCTGCGTTGCCTTCCCGGAAGCCGATTTTGACCTCGAGGTCGCACATCCCGACGACGAGTGAGACGGCTGTCGTCCCGACTTCCCGGCGCAACCGCAGACGGATTGCAGCTATGCCGATACCGACTTCCAGCGGTCCGTATGACTACCCACAGAGCAGAATCGGTCGGTCAGCCTGGCCCAACACTCGCGCGGTCGTTCCTCCGGGTAACTGGCCTGACGGCGTTGCGTGTCCGCGAGTGCCCATGGCGATCAGGTCGGCGTCAGCGTTGCTCGCGTGTGAGCGTATCGCAGTCCCCGGAACGCCCCGCATGACGGTCATCGTGACCGAGAGGTCACGCTCGGAGGCGTCGGCGCGGATCGATTCGACGACGTCGTGACCGCCCTCTCTGGCCAGTTCCGCGATCGGCTGGGACGGGTCAGCGAGTGCGGGGTTCGTCTCGTCGATCACGTGAAGGACGTCGACCGCACTCCCGACGCGATCGGCGAGTTCGAGCGCGTGATCAGCCGCCCGGGACCCGATCTCGCTCCCGTCGGTCGCGATGAGGACACGTCGCGGCCCGTCATCGGGGAGGGACGCGTCCGGCGGCACGGCGAGAACCGGCGTCTCCGCCGTGGTGAACACGCGCTGGATCGTACTTCCCAGCCCTGTATCTGCCGTCGAGCCGCGGGTCCCCAGCACGATTAGATCGGCTCCACGTCGTGCGAGCGCGACGATTTCCTGATACGGCACGCCCTCGCGGACGTCACGGTCGACGGTGAGGCCAGAGTCGGTAACTGACCCGACGACCGACGACAGCGTCTCACGACCGCGCTGTCTGGCGGCCGTTCGAGCCGACGCGTCTTTGGCCGCGAGGTCGTACTCGATCGGTTCGACGACGAACACAGCCCGGATGGTCGCCCCGGTCGCTCGTGAGAGCGACACGGCACACGCGAACGCGTCGTTCGAGGCGAGACTACCGTCGACGGGGACGAGGATCGTACGGTACATAGCGACAGCTACGACCACGGCCGACATGAATCCGCAGTCCCGAAGCAGGTAAACCAGTCAGCTATTAGTAGCATCTCGGTCAACGATCGGTTATGGATCACCATCGGATCGCTGGCCCCGGTGTTCGTCGACGATGAGATTCTACTCTCGGTACGTGCAGGTTCTCGTTCGACTCCTTCCGGTCGCGATCGCGCTTCTCAGAGACCAGCGCCGATTCCTGCTGTTCGGTCCCCCACGCTCCGTCGACGAGACCGTACATCGGGAGCGCGCCGAGAAATTGACCCAGACGATGCTCGATCTCGGGCCGGCGTTCATCAAGGTCGGGCAGGTTCTCTCGACGCGCCCCGATATTGTCCCACCGCTCTACGTCGAGGTCCTCTCGAGCCTGCAAGACGAGGTCCCCGAGGACACCGGCGGCGACCCGTTCGACATCGTCGAAGCGGAACTGGACGACGTCATCGATCTCGAGGCGGTGACGCCGCTGGCCGGCGGCTCACTCGCGTACGTCTACACCGCCGAGTACGAGGACGAACGCATCGCGCTGAAGGTCCGTCGTCCGGACCTTGTCTCGATGATCGAGCGGGATCTCCGCGTTATCCGCCGACTGATCCCGCTCGTCGCCGTGTTCGCGGACGAACGTCAGCGATATTCGCTCGAGAACATCGCGAACGACTTCGAGGAGATTATCCGCGACGAACTGGATTTTGAGCGCGAAGCGGCGGTGATGGAGGAGATCGGCAACAACCTCGCCGACAACGACCGGGTGGTCGTCCCGGACACATATCCGGAACTGTGTTCCGAGCGGATCGTCGCAATGGAGTACGTCGAAGGGACGAAAATCACGAACGAGGACATCTTCGACGATACGGGACTCGGCGCAACCGAGATGGCGACGCTGATCACGCGAACGTACCTGCGGATGGGGCTCATTGATGGCGTCTTTCACGCCGACCCGCATCCGGGTAATCTCGCGGTCACAGACGCGGGACGGCTCGTCATCTACGACTACGGCATGAGTCAGCGGCTCACCGAGCAGGAACAGGCCGACATCACCGCCCTGTACCGGACGCTCGTCCGACGGGACGTCGACGGCCTGGTAAACGCCCTCATCGCGCTCGAGGTTCTCGAGCCGACGGTCGATCGGGTGGCGGTTCGTCGCGTCCTCGAGCTGGTGATCGAGACGCTCGAGGGGCGTTCGGAAATTACCTGGCGTGCGATCATCACCGAACTGTTTGCGATGCTTCACGACTTCCCGTTCCGGATTCCGCCGAACGTGATGTTGCTCGTCAGGGTCAGCACCGTCGGCGAGGGTGTCTGTCGGAGCCTCGATCCGGAGTTCGACTTTCTGGCTGCGACGCGGTCGTTTCTCGTCGATCACGGCTTCATCGAAAGCGAACTCGAGGTGTTGTTCGAGGACCTCCGAGACGACGTTCGGCGGTCCGCGCCAGTCGTGACAGGACTGCCGGCACGGATCGATACCGTGTTCGGTCAGCTCGAGCGCGGCGAGCTCGTCGTTAGGACCGACCCCGTTGAACCCACCACGGGCGATTCGGGGCTGGGTTATGCCGTGCTCTCGAGTGCCTTCGTCCTCGCGGCGACGCTGTTGTCGTTTCAGGACGTGCTGTACGCAACAATCGCGTTCGCGGTTGCCGTCGGCTGCTTCCTGTGTTACGTTCGAGCCCGATAGATTCAGCACGATCGAACGGCGGCGACGGACTACTCAACTCTACACGTGTCACATGTTTCTGCTCCTGTATTGCCGTTCGTCACGATCAGACGGAACCGCTAGATCTCCCAGAAATCGGGAGAACCCTGCAGCATTTTCCTACCGAACGCCATAGCTACCTACAACACTATGACTGCGTGTTAGCTACCTACAACACTATGACTGCGTGTTCGATCGTCGACGAAGACGGCATCGTTCAGTCGGCATGTATTTTTGATGGGGTCTTCACCGTCCTCGAACGGCGAACGGCCGACGCCGTACGATCTGAACACTGCTGAGTGATTCGAGGAGCCCCGACGGGAGCAATTCGAACAGCGATCGAAGATCGAAATCGGAGACCGCCACCGAGCTCGATTTTTGCCATCACATCACGACAACAGCCGCTTGAGCCGCGATGGAACGGGATCGTACCGCTTTGACAGTATGACCGTTCCGGAAGCGTGTCGTCCGACTGCCTCGGAGATGGTCCCGAGGAGCCGTCGCTGCACGATCCCGCCTCTCGAGACCCCAAGGACGGTGATATCGTGGGTAGCCGTCCGGTCGGTGATCGTCCCTGCGACGTTATCGCTTTTGACGAGTTCTCGACTGATCGATTGGGCGCTGTCGAACGTCCCTGCCGTCTCGCCGAGGAGTGCTTCCGCTTCTGGTCGCGACATCTCAGGATCGTCCGATTCGAGGACGTACAACAGGGTGACAGACGCGTCGTGACGGCGAGCGATCGCGGCGGCAGTTTCGGCGCTAAAGCTGTCATGTGGCCCGCCGGCGACCGGCACGAGAGCGGAGTTGACGTCGTCGGTCGGCGTCTTGATCCGCTTGACGAGGACGTCACACGTGGCGTTTCGCAGGACGGTATCGAGGTGGCTCCCCAGTACAACGTCACCTCGTGGCGGACGGCCGCGCCAGCCAAGCAGGACCGTATCGGCCTCGTAGGCGTCGACGGCGCCGACGATTCCGGTGGCAATGCCGCGAGCGATTCGGATCCGCGTGTCGACGGGAACGCCGTGGCATTCGACGCGCTCGGCGGCGTCTGCGAGCAACTGTTCGTTCTCGTCTTTGAGGAGGTATTGGTGCCCATCCTTGAGGGACAACTGCGACGGAACGCTGAGGACGTACAAAAGCACGATTTCGTACGACTGATCGATCGCAAGATCGATCGCTATGTCTAACTGCCGCTCTGCTGTCTCCGTATTCGCGATCGGTACCAGTATTGTCCCCTCCGTCTTTGCTGTCTCGTCGATCATTGGTAGTGAGTACCGTTGTTGCTACAGGACGTAAAAGAATCACAGGCGTATCTGGTGTGTAGTCACCACGTAATTCGATCGTCCGGATGCTGCTCCCGTCGATGTTCTTCGTTATGGATCGATGGGTGATTCCCGTGACCGAGGAGGTAGTGCCAACTGCTTTACCCGAAATCCACATCAGTATCCTTGAAGGCCCTCACGTGTGCGACACCATCCAGATACCGACTGACGGCAGTGCTTTGACGAAGACAGCGGTTCACGACGGCCTCGAGTTGACAGCTCAAAACGACGCGAACGTCCACGGTTTGTAGGTGGCCGAACCGGTTCCACTCGACAGGTTCGACGTTGGCGCCGAACCAGCTAGTTTGGACTGGGACGTCGTCGAGGAGCCACGTGCGGAAGGGAAACAGACTCTCGAATCCCTCGCAGACGCAGCCACGGAGTTCGAGGCCGAGCTCATCGAAGCGATTCAACACAGGAAACCCGCCGAAACGATTCGTGATGGTCTGTGAGATTCCCGCTCTGTATCCAGCCCGAATTTACCTCATCCTGACAGATGTACCAGCGGTACATTCACAGATCTACTTTGGACGCACTTTGGACCGTCGTCGACCCAACGTCGTATTCGTCGGTAAACTCCTCATTAGATACCGTTCCGACGGTGGAGTTGACGGAGACGTCCATAGACTGTCGTCCACCGCCGAGGCGGATCGTTGGCTCCTGTTCGTCATACGGCTTCTCGTAGTGGGTATCCCCAATCGCGAATGCGCTCATATGGTCACAACATTCGAGCCAGAGTTCTCGAAGGGACGTGTCGAGGCGTGAAAGCGTCGGTCTCTGTCTCGACCAGTAGATGAAGCTAGTAGTGTGACGTGAACGACGGTTTCGTTGTTAACGTGGTGGGTCCACCCGTCGAAAGACGAACGCAACGAATTCCTGTGCAACCGAACACGACGAGCCACTGGCGTCGTTCCCGGTCTCGTACGGATACGATTCCAAAGTCGAGACCTTTTACTTCCGACTCTCGTTCCTGCTCGCGATCGGAAAGAAGGATATCGTCGACAACCCCGTCTCGTTCGTCGCGTACGGCGAGACAGACGCGGGATGGCGAAGCATCATCGCGACTGGCATTCTCGAGGAGTTTACTGACCTGCCCTACGAGTCGGGCACGGTCCAGGGAATATGGACCGTAGACATTCCGATGGTCGGCGTCTTCGATCGGCCCCGCGACGAGATCGCGTTTATCATTTCCGACTCGTTCCCGACTCGCTAACCGGTTGAAAGAGCGTTCCTGAGTGACAGCTGTGCGTCCCCCGGTTTCGAATGCCCTATGGATACAGGGATCTCGACGTCCCAGGTTAGTCGTCGGCTGTCGCTTCGGCGGCCGCCGGAGCCTCGCGGACTGCCTGCCGTTCGAACCACTCCTCGGCGTCGAGAGCGGCCATGCTCCCGGTGCCGGCTGACGTGACCGCCTGCCGGTAGTCGGGATCCATCACGTCGCCCGCGGCGAAGACGCCCTCGACGGTCGTCTCGGTGGTCATCCCCTCTCGGGTTTTGAGGTGGCCGCTATCATCCAGATCGATCGGCGTGTCCTCGAGGAAGTCGGTGTTGGGAACGTGTCCAACGGCGTAGAAGACGCCGCTGACATCGACCTCTTCGCGCTCGACCTTGGTGCCAGCTTCGAGTTTCTCCTTCGGGTGACCGTCGGGGTGGCTCACCAGGGTCGCGCCGGTGACACCTTCCTCTCGCGAGCCGTGGATCTCGACGAGTTCGGTGTTCCAGCGGAACGCGATCGCGTCGTGGTCGCGAGCCCGGTCGGCCATGACCTCGGAGGCGCGCAGTTCGTCGCGGCGGTGGACCATCGTGACGCTGTCGGCGAACTTCGTGAGGAACAGTGCTTCCTCCATTGCCGAGTCACCGCCCCCGATTACGAGTACGTCGTCGCCGCGGTGGAAGGCGCCGTCGCAGGTCGCACACGTCGAGGCGCCATAGCCCATCAGTTCGTCCTCGCCCTCGGCTCCGACCCACCGAGCGCTGGCACCGGTCGCGACGATCAGCGCACGCGTCCGAAGCAGATCCCCGTTCGAGAGAACGAGTTCGAACGGCCGGTCGTCGAGCGTCGCGTCTTCGACGGTGTCGTGGACGAACTCGGCGCCGAACCGTTCGGCTTGTTCTTTTCCTCGTTGAATTAGCTCCATGCCGCCAATTCCCTCCGGGAACCCGAGAAAGTTCTCGACGTCGGTCGTCAACGTCAGCTGGCCGCCCGGTTCGGGTCCCTCGAGCACGAGTGGCTCGAGGTCAGCTCGCGCGGCGTAAACCGCGGCTGAGAGTCCGGCAACCCCCGATCCGACGATCACTATTTCATGGACGTGCTGATCTGTGATCTCGTTCATTCGGTGTATTTGTCGATCAACTCACGGAGTCGGTCAGCCGGCAGTGCACCGGTGTGCTGTTCGACTTGCTCGCCGTCCGCGAACAGTGCGAGGGTTGGGACACCCCGGACGCCGTAGGAACCTGCAAGCTGCTGGTGCTGGTCGACGTCGACCTTCGCGATCACGCCATCTGTCTCGCTCGCTAGGTTCTCGAGGACGGGCTCGAGCATCTGGCACGGGCCACACCACGTCGCGAAGAAGTCGACAAGTACGACGTCGTGTTCGTCGACGATTTCGTCGAGGTGCGCCGCGCTTTCTACGTGAAGCGGTTCGTCGATCGGATTATCGGCTGATCCAGTGTACGCGTCAGTTGTCATCACTCCTTCGTAGGGTCCGACTGTGTTTAAAGGTTTTGTGTGTACTGCACAAGATGGACAATTCAACTATCACCTGTCGGAGGTCGATCCTGAGGAAATGGCTCCGATGATCGATAGCGAACCGTTGTGTGGTCGCCGGCGTTCGTCGACTACTAACGCTCGCGGTTGCGTTTGCGCATTTACGCGAGTATCCCGCGAATGGCCTGGTCAACCCCGAGGACGTCTTGCTCACTGGCGCGGCGTCGAGTAAACCGTCGACTCAGCTGCAAGGATTGAACGGAACAGTATCGAGAGGCTCCCTAAGAGGCGATAGTTGTGTATCCCATAGACAATACATCCCATTGCACAACACTATTGGGGCGGCTGACGAGGACGGTGAGCGCACCACTTGAACCACTGAACGTCAGTTCCGGCGCAACCGCGATTTGGGCAACGGTTGCGCGCGAAACCAGTACAGCAGCCCATCTCAGTCGTGGGGGTGGAACCGCTTGACGGCACGATCGACGGCGTCGACCTGGCCGAGGAACGTCACGCGGTCGCCATCCCGGAGTTCGTGATCGCCCGTCGGGACTTCCGTCGCACCGTCTCGGTGGGTGAGCAATCCGACGATGACCCCGTCGGGGATCTCCGCGTTGAGGTCGGCGATCGTCTTCCCGACGAGGTCCGTGGCCGTCACTTCGATTTCCTGGACGTCGCCGGTGCGGCCGAGTTCGTTCATCCACGCCGACAGCGACGGCCGCTCGAGGACGTTCTCGAGCGACCACGCGGTCGCCATCGAGAGGTCGATCGCGTGGACGCCGAGCGATTCGAAGGCGTCGACGTTGTCGGGCTGGTTGACCCGGGAGGCGACGCTTTCGACATCGAAGGTCGTCTTCGCGAGTTGGCAGACGAGCAGGTTGACGTCGTCGTCGGGCGTGGTTGCAATGACCGTCTTCGTATTGTCCGTGCCCGCGTCCTCGAGAACGTCGGCGTCGGTACCGTCGCCCTCGAGCGCGGAAAGGCCGCGTTTGCGGGCCTTTTCGACCGCGTTGGGGTTCTGATCGATCAGCAATATGTTTTCTCCGTCCTGTTCGAGCCGTTCCGCGAGCGAGAGGCCGACTCGACCTCCGCCAACGATTATCGTGCGCATTGGTGATACCTCAAGGTAGTCCGCGATCTGTCGTGCGAGGCCGGCCTGGAGGACGACCGTCGAGAAGATGATGAGAAAGACGGTTCCGGCGAGCAGTTGGGCCTCCTGTGGCCGGCCGAGTGCCTGCAACTCGACGGCGAACAGCGTCGCGACGCTCGCAGGGATAATCCCGCGCGGGCCGACGACGCTCAAGAAGAGCCGTTCGTTGTGCGTAAACCGCGCGTCGGTCGTCGAGAGATAGATGACGGCTGGGCGAAGCACCAGCGTGACCGCGCCGACGATGGCGAGACCCGCCAGCCCGAGCGCGCGGATGTCCGCGAAGTCAATCAACGCTGCCAGCGCGACGAAGATAAACGAGAGGACGACGACCGAGAGATCGTCGAGGAAGTCGATCACGTCCTCGTGGTAGGGCAGATCCACGTTGCCGAGGGCGAACCCGGCCATCGCGGCAGCGGCGATGCCGGTCTCGCTGGCGATCGTTTCAGCACCGGCGTAGGCGACGACGATTCCGGCGAGAACGATCAGCCGGGCGTGTAGCGGCGCCGCACACGGACGGGACCGTCCGCGCTCGAGGAGGAGCCAAACGATTGCCGCTACGAGCGCGCCGACAGCGAGTCCGACGGCTAACCGCATCGCAAAGTCGCTGACGAGCGCGGCCGGCGTCCCATCCCCGGCGACGAGGACTTCGAAGACAACGATGACCAGAATCGCCGCGGTAACGTCGTTGATCACGCCTTCGCCTTCGAGGACGGCGGCGACGTGGTCCCGTACGGTGACGACCTGCAGAATGGGCCCGATCACGGTCGGACCGGTCGCGATCAATAGCGCGCCGACCAGTAGGCCGACTTCGAGACTCGTCTCGAGGAAAACGACGACGGCGGCGGCCGTTCCGAGCCAGGTGAGTGCCGCGCCGACGGTGACCAGCCGGGTCAGTGCCATCGGACTTTCCTGGAGTTTGTCGAGCTGAAGGTGGTACCCGCCCTCGAAGAGGATAATCGCGACGCTAACACCGATCATCGCCGAGAGGCCGCCGCCGAACGCCTCCCGTGAAACGAGCCCGAGCACCTCGGGTCCGACCGTAATCCCCGCGACGATCAGAAAGAGAACGCTCGGAATCCGCAGGCGATCCGCGAGAACGCGGGAGGTGACACCGAGGACGAGCACGAGCGCGACGGTCGCGACGAGCATCATGGCCGAATACGGGGGCGTTCAGGCGGGAAAGTTGGGTCTTCAAATCTGTACAGACGATCCATGGTGCTCATCAGTTACGACCGTCGGCGGCTGGCTGTGCGCCCGCGTCATCCGCACCGGCCGATTGAACGACCTTATAGAGGATCATCGACGCGACGAAAAACGATGAGCCAACGAGCAGGAGGACGCTCACCAGATCGAGTGCGCCCGTTCCGAGCCAGTTCGCGAGTTCCGAGAGCGCAATTCCGCCACTGGCCAAGACCATCATGAGGCCGAAGTAGACGATGACGTCGTCCTCGTCGACCATCGTCGTCGCGGCCGAGCCGATTCGCGCGCCGAGAGCACTGCCGACCAGCAACAGAGAGACGACCGTCAGGTCGACGCTGCCGGACATACCATAAGTAAACGTTCCGAACGCGCCCGAGAACAGCCCGGCGAAGAGACTGGTCCCGACAGCTGCGGTCAACGGCGTCCCGATCAGGTAGTAGATCGCGGGCATGCGAATGAAGCCGCCGCCGACGCCGATCAACCCGGAGACGAGACCGACGCTCCCGCCGGCACCCCCGATCGTCCACACCGACGCCCGGCCGCCGGAGGTAAGCGAGATCATCGGCGGAATGGTGTACGACTGAATCTTCTGGCCGATCGCCGGGATTTCATCGTCACTGACACTGTCTTCGTCGCCGTCGTCGTCCTCATTCTCGAGGTTGGCGGCTCGGCGAAGGAACAGCACGCCGATCCCCGCCAGCAGGACGACGTAGGCGACGCCCGTGACGAGGTCTGCGATTCCGAGCGCTTCTAAGCCGAACACAAGCCGGCTGCCGAGTTCGATCCCGATCGAGAGGACGACGAACAGGATCGCGCCGAGCTTGTAGTCGACTTGCCCGATGTCGTAGTGTTTGAGGACGGCGATCACGGAGGTTCCGAAGTAAAACGCCAGTCCGCTCCCGATTGCGACCGAGGCGGGATAGTCGAGGAGCAACAGCGTCGGCGTGATCAGGAACGAGCCGCCCATCCCGAAGAAGCCGAACAAAACTCCGACCATGAAGCCGAAGCTCACGAACAGCACCAGCAGGGTCAGACTGAGTCCCAGTATCTCCATCGATTAGGCGTTCGTGATCGTTTCGATCAGTGGCGTTGCGACTCGCTCGAGGGCACCGTAACCGACGTAGAGAGCGATGGCCTGAACGAGGATGACGCCCACGAGGAGCGTCGCCTGTACCGATGGGGGGAACGCTGCAGACTCGATCATGCGTTCCGACCTCCGTTCACGATTGATAGTGTGCGGCTCATGGATTTCTATTCATTACTCTATACCCGGAGAGTGTGTATAATGCTTTTGGGATCATAGAACAATATTACTACAGGATATGCCACACCTATCCAACGAGAATATCTGAATAAGTTATCGAGATATAACGTCCCAATCTCATCCCGGTGCGCGCTGAGACGGCGCGTCGCCCGCGTCATATATGGAAGATACTGCAGTTTTGGATGCGCTCACGTCTGTGGTCGATCGCGGGAGCGATCTGTGAGCGAGCGCTCGCGGGTAGTGCTACCGTTCCTGGAAAACACATCGTGGTAAATGAAGTTACCGTTCACAATCCTCAACTGGCCGTCCGAATCAATTTGAATATTGGAGAACCCAAACAATATTATGGCGTGGGAACCTACGGGGTGTATGAAAGCGGTACTCGCCACAGACCTCTCGGCCGCCAGCGAGGCGACCATCGAGAACGAGACCTGCCTCGAGTGTCTCGGTCGAATCGGCGTCGACGAGATGCATCTGGTGACGGTAATTCCGTCGAACGTCCACGCGGGCATGCCCGGCATCGATTTCGAGAACCGACGCCGAAAGGCGATCGCGAACTACGAACGCGTCATCGAACGCGCCGGCTTCGACGTCGACGTTCACGTCGTCCGTGGAACGCCACACCGTCGGATTCGGGGCATCGCCGAAACGATCGGTGCAAGCCTCACGGTCGTCGGCTCGCGCGGGAAGAGCCCGCTCGAGAACCGCGTTATCGGCTCGACGGCGCGTAACCTCGCGCGAACGACCGAGACGCCGCTGCTCGTCAACCGAATCGAGCGCGAGGCCGAGGAGCCATCAGTCCTCAGACAGCACCTCTTCCAGCGGTTACTGTACGCGACGGACTTTTCCGAAAACGCCGAGCGCGCGTTCGAGGCGTTCTCGTACCTGCGTCACGCAACCCAGGAGGCGACACTCGTCCACGTCGAGACGCCGAAGGATCCGGGGCTCGCAGAGGACAACCCCGAAACGCGGCTGGCAGAGCTGGCCGACCAACTCGAGGGATGGGGCATCGACACCCGAATCGAGGTTCGACAGGGTGATCCGGCCGACGAAATCCTCGCCGTGGAAGATACCGTCGATCCGACGACGATCCTCGTCGGATCGCGCGGTCACAGTCGGTTGCGCAGGCTGTTACTCGGCAGCGTTTCCGAGGAGCTGGTCGCTCGAGCGAACGGCAACGTGATGCTCGTGCCGCCGGCCTGAGTGCAAAACTCGCCCCTTGAACGTTTTGGCTATTGTGAACGACTCGAAATAGCACTTGGATTTTAACCCCGTGGCAGTCACAGTGCAAGCTATGGCCGATAATTCCGATTTCCTCCGCATCGTAGTGCTCGTCGTCGCGACCGTCGTACTCGTACCTCTATTGCTGATGGTCTTCGCCTGGCCGATGATGGGCATGTGGGGTGGTGGACACATGTGGAACGACGGTGCACAGACCGGACCCGCCGGAACGTGGATGTGGCTGCTCGCCTGGCTTCCCCTCCTTCTGATACTCCTCGTCGGAGGATCTCTGCTATATAGAGCCGTCGTCAGCCCCCGGGAAACTGAAGAAGACCCAGCGCTCGAGGAACTTCGCATCGCTTACGCGCGCGGCAACCTCTCCGACGAGGAGTTCGAGCAACGCCGGAAGCGTCTGGAACAGGACGAATACCGGGAACAATAGCGTTCGACGCCGACTAGCCGATCGTCAGCACGCGATCCGATGACGTCACGACCTCGAGCAGATCGCTCATCGTCGACATTGGGCAGTACTCGCTCTCCTCGCTGTTGCGAAGCTCCAGACACGTTCCACACGCCTGTAGGTCGCCCCCGGCGTCGACGAACCCCTCTATGCGGTCGCGAACGTCGAACTCGTCGTCGGTAATTTCCTCGGCCTCAACGCCCTCCCCGAAAAGAAACACCGAAACCTCGTGGCTCTCGGCGTGATCGAACAAACTGGGACGACCGAGAACTCGAAACCGTTCCGATTGAACACGGACAGTGATCTCGCGAAAACGCTCGCAAGTTCCCACGCCGATATTCTCGAGCACACGATGGCTGTACTCTCCACGACGAAAGATTCGGTCGACAGCGTGCTCACATCCGCTGTCTGTGAGTCAACTGAGGGTAAGGAGGAATACGAATAGCGTAGCACTCGAGTAAAGCATCCGATTTACGAACACCGCAGTACGCATGGAAGCCGGCTCACTCGAGGGCCATGCCACGCAGTCGAGACAGTGGTCCTTCGGGGAACACCTGAAAGAACACGGCCCGTCCCAACGCGAGGGCACCGAGCACCCCGCCGAACAACGGCGGCCAGACCGACGGGGAAACACCGCCGACGTTCGCCAGATAGTGGACGTACAGGGTTGCGCCGACCCAAAACAGGACGTACGCGGCGAGGGATCCGAGTGCGACCGAGGCGAGGACTCGAGTCGCAGCCGTGTCACCGGGCCGAATCCGATCGCCGGTATCGAGGACTGCCGACCCGAGTCGGATGCCGTGTGCCAGCGCACCGACCAGCACGGACAGCGCGAGAAGTCCGGGAATGAGTATCGCGACCGGGAGCCAGATCAGTCCGAGGGCCGAATCGAAAAGAATCGCGGATTCGGTGACGACCCCGGCCGCCAACAGGACTGTAAGGACGGCGAGGACGGGTTCGGCTACTCGTCTTGTGGCCGGCCTCTCGCGGTGAGCGGTATCCATGACGTGTGACTTAGTTACTGTTTTTGGGGATAATGAATGTACTGTCGATTGGGGGTTGGGGGGTGTCTCGAGGAAGTCAATGTGGTCGCCGTCATCGCTCGAGTGTTTTGGTGTGTTAGGTTGGAGAAGGTACACATATCACACCAACCGCGAGCGAACACAGTGAGCGAGCGGGCCGAGGAATCCCTTGAAGCCGCGCCAACGGCGCGGCTGAGGGGGTGACGACGTGCTTTTCATCGAAGCTAAGCGGGAGCGAAACTCCCGCGAGGTCGTCGGCGCAGGGCGCCGACTGCAAGCGATTCCGAAGGAATCGCCCAGTCCAAAAGAGCGCGGCGCGCTCTTTTGAGGATTTTGCCGAGTGCGGTCGCTTTGTGACCGCACGCAGAGCAAAAGGTTGGCAGGTGTAGTGAACGGATGGGTCACCGGTTTCGGCGTGAAACAAACGGAGTCGTCGTGTTGCACTAATCCTATAGATATCTACACTCGGGACACTCCCCGGTGTGAGTGGGTACGAGTATGATACCAGTACAGGACAGACTATGGAACAGTCATCCGATATTTGGGATAAAACCTTTATTCATGCCATACAAACTGATACCTATGTCAGTGGAAACGGATTCGCACGGGCGGGTGTACCTGTCCTCAGAACTGAGGCAGAAGTATGGCGAGAGGTTTCACGTGGTTGAATACGAGGATCGCCTCGAACTCATCCCTATCGACGAAAACCCTCTTCAGGCGATTCGTGAAGCTTCCGGTGACGCATTTGAGGGTGAGGCGATAGAAGAGCTCCGTGAAGAAGCGAAAGAGCAGGCCAAAAAAGATGCTGAAGCGGGATTCGATCGAGGGAAACGCGCGGTGGAGGATAGCGAGGAATGACTGCGTACGTCGAGACAGACTATCTCCTCGCCCTTGCCAAAGACACTGACTGGCTAAAAGATCGAGCAGAGGAAGAGTTAGAAGAGCACGACGTCGTCACCTCCACGTATTCATATTTAGAGCTTCTGCTCATCAGCGAGCGCCACGAGTTCGACTACATCAAGCTGTTCTCGAATATGCTTGAGATCGTCCCCGTTGAGACCGATGAAGAACGCCAGATCGTACTCAAGGCTGTGAATTATTTCGAGGACGGAATGACCGCGTTCGATTCCTTCCATGCTGCTACTGCCGAAAATCGCGGCCATCCCATTTTGAGCTCTGACAAAGCATACGAAGATGTCGATCCCGAGCGTCTTCCGTTGGAGCCGACCGAGAACGCGTAACCCACAATATCTCAACCGCGGTCGGGAATCCTCGTCCTCGAAAACGCTTCGCGTTTTCGGGTGCAACGAGACGCTTTGCGTCTCGTCATGCCGCTGAAGCGTGAGGAGGATGTCAACGATCGAAACGGATTACGGACTCCGGTGCGATCGCTTGTACAACTCGAAGACGATATCGAGCTTCATCGCAGCCCGGTGTGACGACGAACCCCAGTCTACTCTCGGAGTATCCAACGTTAATTATGTGAGCATTTTGAACTTCCATTGCAGTACTGACGGAGACCGTCCCAATTATGAACAGTCGTCTCACTCGAGAGCCGGGCCACACAGCCGGGACAGCGGGCCTTCGGGGAACACCCGAAAGAACGCGGCCCGTCCCAACGCGAGGACACCCAGCACACCGCCGAACAGCGGCGGCCAGTCGAGCGAGCGAATCCCGCCGACGGATGCCAGGGAGTGGACGTACACGGTTGCGCCGACCCACCACAGGACGAACGCGGCAAGCGATCCGAGGACGGCCGAGGCGAGGACTCGAGTCGCAGCCGTGTCACCGGGACGGATCCGATCGCAGGCACCGAGAACTGCCGAGCCGAGTCGGATACCGTGTGCCAGCGCACCGACCAGCACGGACAGCGCGAGAAGTCCGGGAACGAGTATCGCGACCGGGAGCCAGATCAGTTCGAGGGCCGAATCAAAAAGAATCGGGGATTCGGTGACGACCCCGGCCACCAACAGGACTGCGAGGGGGCGAGAAGGGGTTCGGCTATTCGTCTTTTAGCCGGCCTCTCGAGGTGAGCGGTACCCATGACGTGTGCCTTAGCTAATGTTTTTGGGAATAATGAATGTACTGGCGATTGGGGTTGGGGGGTGTCTCGAGGGAGAGAGTGTCATATAACGGGTCTCATACCTATACCATGTGGGAACCCAGATTCGACAAGTACAGGGCAAGCAGGTACTGAAGCGGATATCGATCTATCCAAAATATGTCAAAACCACCTACTGAATATAGTGGATATATGCAGCCCTAGTAGTTGGCTTGTGTGGACAAACATACCTCGAGAGTTTGACAAACTATCGAACTCCCTCAATTTCCTGGGAGAATCCTGTAGTTGAGGTACTACTTTGAGGGAATTCCAGTTACAACCCCTGTGAAATTCATTACAACGGGATGATTGGGCTCTACCCTATATTTCTAAAACTCTTAACCTGGCGCTATATAGTGATTCACCAAAGCCGTTGGTTCCAAAACTGGAAGTCGGTATTCCTTATGCCGTCTTTGCAATCTCGTCGGCCATGAATGCAACGTTCATAAAGAGTACGTATGCGATTGCCAATGGAATTAGGAACGCACCGATAATTCCCAGCGGGAAGAAAATGACCGTCAAGATCATGTTGATAATCGATCCGACAATGCCGATCGCGATTGCGGACAGTGCGAAGCGTTTGAAGTGCTCGTTTATGATATCGTTCATAGATAGTATTTGTCTTATTCTTCTCCTATCAGGTTAGTCAGTAGTGTTTCATCGGACCCCATATGAATCGTGGATCTCGCCCCACTCTCCGTAGGTATTTTCAGCAGATACCCACCAAGGCTATTGTTTCAACCTATGATATTGACTAATAATGATTCATCCTTTAACTAAAAAATATCAGGTTTAAAATAGCTTTCGAATCGAAATAGTCGTCGTTCTAATTTATAGCTCTGGTGAATTACTGAACGGCCTCAACTTAATGCTGTATGGCGCTTCATCAAAATTTTAATACAATATCGGCAGTTCTGACGTCATTGATTGGTCATTGAAGACTTACGCTGTGCATTCAGCACGGTTCTGACAGTGTCACTGATAGATGATGTAAATACCAACGGTAGATTCGCACACCTACTTATCGACTAATTCACCGTAGAAGTGGATGTAATCATCATCGTGGGAAGACTTCTACGACACCCTCTCGAGGGAGTTAACGAGTTACGGAGATGGGCGGGAAGGCACTCGTTGCAGTCGTACTCGAGGACTCACGGGCAGTACGGCAGGCTTCGACCACCTTGATGGTACGATGGAGTTTGAGTGGGGAGACTCGAGGTATCTCGTGTAGATTGCTGTGTTGGAAAAAGGAAGTGTCGGAACACGTGGAACCGTGATTGGGTGGGGGTGTGATTAACATCACCCAATCAAAATACACCGCACCGCTCCGCGCCAGCGGAGCAGAAACGACCCTACCCGCCCCGCAGGGGGCGCGAAAATTTGATTTCGACGATTCCATTCCGTTGTCAGGGTAGTTGTTCCATCAAAATTATTAAACTCAAGTGCGCTTGGTAGCTATGATGACAGTTCAAACTACATTACTGTTTGTGTCTATTTTATTTCTAATTGTGTTTCAAGCGATTAGAAGTGCACAATCCTGTGAATTGAGGCGTATTACTTTGCGATATAGCAACGAAACCCGTGTTTCCCGACGATTAGGACGTTTCTCAATGTTATATGTCTTAGCAATATCGATATTGACATTCATGCATATTTCAATAGTATACACATTCCTTTATCTCCATTTTCTTGTTGATAACACAGGACATACCTCTGCGATGACCCCTCCTGAACTTGCGCTATTATTCTCTCTTCTCATCACAATACTCACGCTATTTGGTCTGCCAGTTTTAGCAGTTACAGAGGTGGATAAAATGGAAAAATATTCACAATCAACTAGCTATTCTCTCAGAGAACGTGTCTCATCAGAACTTACAGATAAAACATCATTTGGTAAGCATTTTAGACTGTGTATTGTGATAATTGCTTCACCAATTCTACCTTCAATTATAGCTTCTCTAGTGGTGATAGCGTTAGGAATTCAGAATCCTACGGTGATAGTCATCTGCACCACTTTAATTGTCATGCCAATTGTCGTCTTTTTATTTTGGCTTATTGACGGGTACTTAGTTACCCTACGGAATGAGATATTAGAGGATCTGCCAAAGGCAAAACAACTTTTCTCCTAATTCCGCGTTTACTCTGGAGGTGACACGCTGACAAAATCCGTTCCGCATATCTGCACACGAAGGAGGACTGATCGTGTGCATAACTGGAATCCACTATACAACTACCTATAGAGTAGCTTTGCTCCATCTTTCACATGGAGTAAGACTAGATCATTGCGAGATAACGCGAGATATAGAGTCCGTGTTCACTAGCAGGTAACTGCGTCCTGAGTAGATAGCCGGAACAAAGATTCATTCAAGTTATCAATAATATGAGTTCTTTATTTAGAAGGGTTCTGACACTGAAAAGGGTTGTTCGGTAAGTACACCTGCGAACTGACCGAAATACCTTTATGACACAGTCGACTACATTTGGGTACACTATGCCGGTGCTCCTCGAAGACCACGATCCCGAACTTACCCTTCGGCCAGGAACGACGAAGTCAGATATCGTGGCGTATCTATACCAGAATCCCGAGTGGGGATACTCCCCGCAGGACCTGAAGGAAGCCCTCGATATCCCTCGAGGGACCGCGACAACCACACTCAAACGCCTCTATGACGACGGCTACATCGGAAAAACCGACGACGGCTACTATCACGCGCTGAGCGACCGGGAAGACATTCGACGGTATGTCTCTAGCCTCGATCAAGTACACCGATTGTTCGGTCACCACCGTGATTCGGACGCGACACCCGAAGAACCCGAGAAACAAATCGGAGAGGGCCGTTCTGATGAGGAACTCGATGCAGAACTCGCAGAACTGGAAGACGGTCTAGAAGAGGTAGATGAGTAAACTATCTGCAGGAGATGTTTGCTGGGCACAAGACCCAACAGATGCCCATCCCCAGAGACCGATTGTCGTCTTATCTCACGATACGCACCCGTTCAGTGCCACTGATTGTACCGTGATGTGTATCGGGACAAGCGCCGGAAAATATCAGCAAACCACTCCTGAACTCAAAGACGAACACCTCAACGGCATCTCCTTCAACAACACGTCGTACCTGATGCCATGGGCACTATACACGATCGCACCAGGGTCAATTATGAACGGAAAGACAAAAGGCGAACTTACAGAAGATGGACGCAGACTGGTGAAAAAGTCACTAATTTCTCTCATCCCGTAACTGGTAGACAATGGAAGCCGGCACAGTCTAGTTGGATCTGCCTGAGAACTGAGCAAGTCGTAGTGAGGTGAGTCAAGCACTGAGTGGTACTTGCACCACCAATATTGAACACGAGTTTTACGTCCCACTCTGAATACGGAAACCGTATTCCCAACTACTGTTATTCGGGGTTTTCAACTGGCTCGAGTGCGCTTGCATCGAGTTCCTCGTTAGAAAGGCATCCCCGTCGTCAGTAATTCGATAAAGGCCTTGAGCAACTCGATCGCTCCGCTTCCGCACTGTCCCCAAGGGGACAAAGCCGAAAAAATACACCGCCCCCGCCCCACCTCCGCACAGCGGATCTCCAGTTGAAGCACTTGAAACGAAGGTATAGCACCAATCACCGATCACCAAGTTATCCTTCGACCAAGGACAAATATTAATAATGCGAGCATTAGGGCACCGAGACCAGCTTGTACTCCTGCGAATACTCGCGCAACCTGCCCATATGGCTGGAAGTCACCAAAACCGAGTGTAGTGAAAGTTATAGTACTGAAATATATGTAATCTATCACTTCCCACATACTATTTATCTGAAGTTGTTCGCCATTGTGTTGTACGCCTCCCATTATTGCATACATGACGGACCAAAGGAGAATGATACTAATCGCGACACCAATAACACGCCACGGACGATCTCCATATCCAGTTATAATTCGGGAGGCTTCTGAAAATAGCCACTTCTTGCTATTATCCCCTTCTCTGTACTTCTTACGTTGACTTTCTTTTTCCCGGTAGTAGTAGTCTCTTGCTGATTCTAAAAATCCAGATTCATGGTGGATGCGTGTTAAGTTATGATAAACAGAAATGGCTTTTCCCCATTCATCTTCTTTCTCATAGATTACTTTATCACCGAAGACTGCAGAGTCAGTCATGCTTGCTCCATTAAGTGAGGTGTGGAATATTTTCGAACTCCGGAAATCTGCCGAAGTTATTACTGTATTATCTAATATAGCACCCTCTAAATTTGCACCTGAAAAATCAGTCCGGTGGCAATGACTTTCGGAGAGATCGGCATTTTTTAGATTGTTATTGCAAAAGTCAGTCATATCTAAGTTACAATCGCTTAAATCTGCATGTTGAAAATCACTTCCTGTGAAATTACCATCAAATAAACTTTTGGATGAAAGGTTAGAGTGGTAGAAGTTGCAATTTCTGAACGTTGCTGGTGTAACTATTGCACCAGTCAGATCAGAAAAAGAAAAGTCAGAATGGTTTGTAACTATCCCAGAAAAGTCCACACCATCTAACGAGGTGTTAGAAAGGTATAAGAAATCAAACGGGGGTGTGCCAACGATACCTTCTCCCTTTATTGCATCCTGTAGTTCTTCAGCTGGCTTGCCGTCAACAGGTGCATGCCAAATACAGTAGTCGTGTTCTCTCCATGTTGGGCGTGGGCATGGCTCAGGTGATTCATCAGGTATAGTCTCATCAAAACGCATTTTGAATTTTACAGAATCAGATAGGTTATCAATAGTGAAACCACACTGATTTTCGTTCATTTTTAAACTACTTCTGAGAAACCAGTTCCTGTTTGAGTATCAAGATTATCATTTATACCGGTGAGAGATGTCTGCTATTCCCAGGAGTCACACGCTAACAAAATCCGTTCCGCATATATGCACACGAATGAGGTCAGATCGTGTGCATAACTGGGTTCCACCACGCAAATACCCAGAGCATGGCTTCATTCCAGTTTGTACATAGAATGAAGGCCATATCATTGCGGGATAGTGCGAGAGATAGAGTCCGTGTTCACCAATAGGTAACTGCGTCCTGAGTAGACAGGAAGCAACCATCTTTACTCAGTTGATTCAATCTCAGATTCGATGATTGCTTCGAGCTGATCTGAGTCCCGATCGTATTCATCGATATGAGCGAGCGCGATTTCGCCTCGAGGAGTGATCTCGTAGACACCGCGCCCAATATTTCGAACGATATTGTAGTCTTCGAGCTGATTGAGCCGTTTTGTGACAGTCTTCTTGTGCCGGTCGATCTCATCAGCGATATTTGCGCCAAGATTACGACCGTCTTGCAGCTCCTCGAGGATTAGTCGGTCTGTTGGAAGCTGCAACCGCATTATCGAATTCGAAACGGGGGACATATATGATACTGTTGATAGCACTGTATTTGGAACTGTTGGTAGGATACCCTTCGGATGCTACTATCAGTAGTATTATTAGGCATCCAACTAGAATGTCACGTGGAGATTGTCTCACAGGACTCACAAAGGGTCCGACGTGCTGTCACACGTCGGGGCGGTCTCCATCCGGCCTCCGAATCAAGGCCACTCAGAGACCATGCGAAAAGACAGCCCCCGAGCCCATAACTGTAGGGCTCACGAGCCAGACGTATCGGATTCCAACCACGATCAGCACACAACCTCCGACGACACCACGCAGAACACGCACCCACACCCCACTACACGAACCAAAGACAGTACATCCCCTCCCAACCCGCCAAAACAGTTCCCCGCAAAGACACCAAAACACCACACCACCGCCCGCTACGACGAGATCATTGTCGCCGACGACGACGCGATTCTTTTCGAACTCGAGTCCACACCAGGTGATCCCGATGCGTAGCGCCGACCGAACCGCGATCGGCGTCGACCTCGGGGAGTACAACCTCTACACTGCGTCTCCGGTGAAAATGCCGGACTCGAGCGGTGCCCACATAATCTGCGGTGACGAAATCTGCGCTCGCCTCGACGAACTTCGCGACCGAGTTACCGCGCTGTTCTATGAAGGAACAGACCGCGAGACGATCGTCGCGCACGCAACGCGCTGTCGCGACGGCCTCCTCGAGGACATCGACACGGCCGCACGGGAGATCTGCGAGTACGCGAGCGCGTACGACCGCCCCGTGCTGGTCACCGAGGACAGCCACTACGAGCCGGACCTGTGGACGTGGCTGACCGCGCCCAACGCCCACCGAGGAACGGCGTGGTTGCTCCCGACGGCCCACCTGCGCCTTCGAGCGGTTGCCGACGAGTGCGGCCTCGAGGTTGCGACGGTCCCCGAAGCGTACTCCTCTCAGGAGTGTCACGCCTGCGGCGTCATCGGCGACCGACCGGACGGCGAGACGTTCCGCTGTACCAACCCGCACTGCCACGTCGAGACGCTCTGTGCGGATTACAACGCCGCGAAGGTCCTCGCACGGCGGTACTACCCCGGACGGGGGTGTGCGTACCGACCTCCACATTCGGTCTCGAGGGGAGAGCCTCCCACGCTCGTCGCTGAGCGGAGGTCCCAACGGCTGCAACGACCGCCATAGGAGCGGTCGCCCGCCTCCTCTCCCCTGACCGTTCGTCTGCCCACCGAGCGCCAGCTGTATCGGCTTGCCAACCACCCCATCCCAACCCCGACGACATGAACACGAATTCCCAACGCTCCGAATCGAACGCATCGAGCATCAACTCGCTGGCTGCCGAACTCGAGTCGCTTCGCGAGCGGATCGCAACGCTCGAGTCCGGCGTCGAACGAAAGAACGAGCGTCTCGACCGCCTCGAGACCGGACTCGAGCGCGCCCGGACGGAAAACGAACGCTTCGAGAGCAAATTCGAACGCACCCGTGAAGAAAACGAGCGTCTCGAGGCTCGCGTCGACGAACTCGAGGACGCCCGACCGCCGATCGAGGCGCGACTGGACGCCCACGAAAAGAAACTCGACGCGAACAAGGGTCGCGTCGGCGAACTTCAGGCCCGCGAACTCGAGAAGGGAGCGCATCTGCTCGAGGAGAACGTCGACGAAAGCGGGATCGACGTCTCCGATGACCGCCTCGAGCGGATCAGTAAGGACGACGGCAGGCGGTACTTCCGACTCCCCGAGAGCGACGACCCGCTCGAGCGCGGTGGCGACGTCGCGCTGGCACACGCCGATCTGCTCCCGATCCAGCAACTCGCGAAGATGGACGACGACATGCTTCACGCGACGACATCATCACTGCCCTCGCGGCTCGCCGCGAAGCTCTGGAAGGCACGCACCGATCCCGGAGTCGGCGACAACCCGTGGCAGAACGGAAGTGCAGACATCCGCAAGTACGTTGCGGCGAGCGATATGAAACACTGGATTCGTCGCCAGGAGACGGGAATCAGCGACGACTACGCGAAGAAGCTCGTTTCCAGAACGATCGACGCGTTACTCGATCTGTCGAAGAACCGGCTCGCGATCAAACGGAAACGACAGCGCAAGAACGGGCTCGAGTACACCGAACGCCGCGTCCTGCTGCTGGCGGAAGCAGAGATTCCCGGCGAAGGAACGGAATCGGGCGGGGGTTCCGGGTGAAGGAACGAAAGCGGCTGCGGAGCACGCCCCGGTGACAGGTGGCGTCGACGGGTGATGCTGTCCCCGGTATTCCCAGCCCATCCTGAGAAGGGGTTCGCTCTCTACAGCTAACACAAATTCGCACGCTCGCGGTTGATTGCGCGTCCCGGTACTCGCGTGTCCGTCGCTCGATCGGTCGTCGCCGGTCCCAAGCCGAAGACGGACTGAGAGCGGGTACTGAAGACGTCAGGTGTCACCGGAACGATCGTAGCCGCTGTGAGTCACTACACACCTGGTTCGCATTGCTGTGATGCCCCAACGTGCGTAGTTCGAATAGCTGGCGATAGAGTAACAGTTACTGGGCGGTCGAACGAGTTGAGTTAGCACTCGCCGGCGTGGTTTCCCCACCGATCTGAAATTCGTCGCCGTCTTCCGCGTGGGTCATCCCGTTTCCGTAGGAGACGCCGCGGGCGGCGGTAGCGTTGGGATGACGCCTTCGACCTCCTCGGCGAGGTTTCGGACGCCCGAAGTGAGTACGCAAGCTACGATCGCTCGATGAGTTCAAAACAGAATTCTCTCCAATAGTGTTAAGTGGTTGAGTATACGATATAATACATACACCTCTCACGTAGTAAGTCATGAAGGAAAGCCCTACTGAAGCGGTCGTCGATTCAACGACGGGCAGACAAGTAAGCGCCTTCGTCGTCCGCACAATTCGAGAGATCCGACGTAATAGGGCAGCACTGTTCTGGTGTCTCGTTTTTCCCTCCGCGTTCTTCGCGTTCAACCTATTCGTGTTCGTCAACATCGAATCGGTGGAATCCGGGAATCGCGCGCCGGTCATCGGGAGCGTCGCGATAACATTCGGCGTACTCGGCATCCTGTTCGTCGCACTGTACGTGTTCAGCCAGCAATTCGTCGGCGACCTCGAACGTGGCCACTACCTGAAGTTCCGCACGACATCGCTTACCCCGTCAGCGGACCTCGGCGGTCGGTTGCTCGCGAGCATCATAGTAGCGTTCGGATCGTTCGGAGTGGTGCTCGTATTTGCCGTCCTTCTCGGCGGGGAGTATCAACTACGCTCCTACATCTCGATTCTGGTCGTCATCGGAACGATCGTCTCCCTGACCGTCGTCTGGGTCGTCATTGGCATGGGGATTGCGACCCTGATTTCCGATCCTCGTACTGTAACGGTCGTTTCGATAAGTCTCGCGCTCGGTGCGTTCTTCTTAACCGGGTTCAATGGTGGGAATCCACAATTTTTTGCACCAGATCCGGCGTGGCTGGACATTTTTCCGAACTCCCTCTCGGCGCGTATCCTGTTGTATCACATGATCGCAATTCCCCCCGATCAGATGCCCGAACCAGGGGTACCCGGAACAGTCGAACATCTTCTGATGGCGGGGTACGGGATCGGTTCGTTCGGTATCGGATTATTACTCGTAAATCGTTTTCACAGGACTAATCAACGATGAAGCGATTCCTCTCTTCAATCACCGGAAATTCGGCTAAGACTATGCCAACGGGAGAGTCCTCGGACGAATCAGCGAACGAGACCATCGAAGCGACGAACGTGAGTAAATCGTACGGAGATGAATGGGTGCTTGAGGATCTCTCCCTTTCGATGTCCAGCGGTGAAGCGGTTGTCCTTGCTGGACCGAATGGAGCAGGAAAATCGACGTTTCTCTCGTGTCTAGTCGGAAACGAGCGCCCGGACAGCAGCGAGATCAGCGTCTTCGGGAAGCAATTACCACGGCACCGAAGTGACGGACTCGCCGTACTGCTGCAGGACGCGATACTGATAGACGATCTCACTGGGCGCGAGAACATTCAGTTCTACGCTGCTTTGGATGCCCCGTTTACGTCTCGCTGGCAAACATACGTCGATCGGTTCGATCTCGACGAGTCGCTTGACGATCCAGTTCGAACGTATTCCGGAGGGATGAAACGAAAACTCGAACTGGCGATGACGTTGAGCGTCGACGCTAAGGGGTACGTCCTCGACGAACCGACCGCGGGTATCGATCTCTCGATGGCCGGTGAGATGCACCGGACCGTACTCGAACTTATCGAGGACGACTGGTCCGTTCTCATCACGAGCCACAATCCGATCGACATCGAGGTCGCCGACCGAGTCGCGTTCCTCTCGAACGGTCGGATCACGGCTGTAGGTACTCCAGCCCGTCTAATCGACGACCTGCCACCGGTAGTACGATTCCAGAATAGGCACAGCGCGCTAACCGCCAGCGAACTCGTCGGTGATGTCTACTACGTCGGTGCGGAATCCCGGGGTTTCCTCGAGAACCACTCGTTCTCGGCAGTAGAAAAAACGATCAAGGAAGAAACGGGCACAGCCCAGATTGACACTGTGCCTCCGAGCTACTCCGACGCTTTTAGTTATTATATAAGGTCTCGTTCCGAGGAGAGCCCATAATCCTCAGTACTTCACAAAGCCGCTTAGTTAGAACGTCTGCTTGCTGTGAATGTGTCTATCAAACAGCAGCAAGCAGACAGTAAAATCCACGAAGATCACCTCCTTAAGCGTCTCGTTGCACCCGAAAACGCTTAATGAATTAGCTAAGTTCTGGGAATGTGGTCTACCCCACCTATCAGCGGCTGGGGCCTGTAGTGGTACTCCCTCGTACAGCTGTTCCCAATACTTCTCTTGATCATTACGCGTTTTCGAGGACGAGAATTCCAACGGTACCGCACTGCTGAGTTGGGATGTTTACGGTTTGTAACCCAAATGGCATGACAGGGCTACTGGCTGTGCCAACCGGCATTGTTCAGATTAGCTGATTCCAGCAGTACGCGAAGTCTGAAGCCATGTTTCGGCTGTTTTCAGATCGGCGTTTCTGAAGATTTTTCCAAGCTGGTACGTTAGACTTTTTACTTCTTGGAAGACACGTTCGACGCTGTTGCGTCGACCGTGGCGTTCGTACCGAAACTCGTCGCCTCGCCGACGTCGTATTTCTCGCGGAGTTCGTCGAGAAAGATTCCGTGAGACCGGTGTTTCTCGTCGGAAACAGCCGATAATTGAGAAATTCGTTCGTTTTGGAATCAACCGCCACAAACAGCCAGTATCGCTCGTCAGTGAGTTGGATCACAGTCTCGTCAACCGCAACGTGATCCGGTGACTTACCGTCCTCGGGCTGTAACTCGCTTGCGGAATCTGGATGATCGGATCATCAGGCTTACTGAGTCGAGCGCGAGTAATCTCAACGAGCTTCTTCCGCCCACTGTGCTCGATTTTGACGAATCCAACCGCTTCGAGATCATCAACAACTGCCGAAATGCTTCGATGCGGATGATCCGTCACCCGACTCAAATCACGAATTCCGAACGCTGTATAGGGATTATCAACAAGCAATGTAAGGGTTTTACTAGCACGGGCGTGACTGAAAAGACCCGTAGGAGGAATTGGGACTGACAACTCGAGTGGCTCGTCGAACGACCGCCACGTTTCGGGATCAGTTGCCGAAGCAAACTCAGCTACACCAGGAACAATAGGTACCTTAGTTACCTTTCACCCCGTTCCTTGCGCTGCCAGCACACCCACTGTTCTCGAGTCTGTAATTCCGTTGGAATCCGTTCCCTCTTGACCAGACTTATTTGATTCGTAGTCATTTGTAATCTACGTCCTGTGACGGTCTCATTTGCGCCGCCAGTCCCCTGTCAGAAGTACGATAAAACAAACCGTATCGATACGCCCCCTGGACACCCACTTCTGCGGATGGAACCCATCCAATACTTGTTGATTTCGAACGCAGTTTTACTATAGACAGTACTACCGTCTGGTGGCTTTACCCTGGACACCCAACGTTTTGAAATCAGTGTCTTAACCATATATAAATTGATTTGTTGCTTCCTCGAGAAGGCGTTCCCCAGACTCGCTGAAAGCGATACCTGTATGAACTGTGATACGCTCACCATCTCTTCGTTGCCGATCACTCTCAACAGCGATTCGGTCACTCAACTTTCGTCCAAACCAGACGTCATTCGTATAGTCGAGGCCGTGATCCTTCGCCCACGAAGCATAGGCGAGATACAGCGCTTTCTTCGGAACCGTACTATCTTGTTCTTCAACGACGAATTGATCGACAAAGGCGCCAACCCCATCTTCGTCTGGGTCTAATTCGAATGAATCCGTGTCCGGAGTCGGGTCCTGTGTACCCACTTGTTTGGCTGGCGACTCGCCCTTCCGAGAACGTCTCGAGTCGAGTTCTCAATCGAAAGCGCCGTTTCTAGCGGTACTGTTTCGCCGTCTCAGTATAGTTGTGGACCCTCGTTCTGTGGTGTTGACTCAGGTCAGATGCCGTGGGCGTTCCAGAAACCGCGGATACGACCAAGGCTGTGGCGGACTGTTTTTGCACGGTGGGGTAGTCGGCGTCGCGACCGCTGTCGTCCCAGCCGTCCGCCGTCCAAAACTCGCTGAATCTAAGATCCGTATTTGAATGGTGTTCTTCGCATCTGCTGTCGAACGCCCGAATTGGTTGATCGTGGCGCGACCCGTAACTCGAATGCTGGAGGAGAACGTCCGTCGTCAAGTCTCGACGGCCATCTAGCCCCTCCTAGGGAATCGCCGAAGAGGTATTAATCTATTCGGAATGACTAAGTCGACCTCATTTGAACTACATCACCTATCAGAATATTTTAATTTAAGGTCTATTTCATTTGTCGCATCAAGTAATAGTTTGGGCAACTCTTTTTGAAAATATTCGCCGGACAGTCGTTTCGCCGGACCGGGGATACTGATCGCCGCTATCACATCCTCGTTCTGAAAAATAGGCGCGGCCACGGCCCGCAGACCATTTATTGACTCCTCATAATTAAACGCAACTCCCTCCTCTTTTACTGTGGATAATTCGTCATATAGGGCTTCTTTATCTGTTATTGTGTTATCCGTTCGTTTTGGTAGTCCGTGCCGATCGAGAATACGCTCGACCTTCGACTGAGGATAGTTCGCCAGTATCACTTTGCCAGCGGCTCGACAGTGCATAAAACTTTTACTCCCTTTCTTTGCGTGAGTGGGAACGCCCCGTTGACCGATGCCATAGTCGATGAATACTATTTTTCCGTGCTCTTCGACGGTCAGGTGGGCTACTTCTTCGGTCTCGTTTGCGAGCTCTTCCAGTACAGGAAGGATAATATCGACGAATTCTAACGAACGTTTGGCGGATTGTCCCAACTCGTACAATTTCATTCCAAGGTGATATTCCCCTTCCTCTTTCACGATAACCCCTAACTGATTTAATGTATTAAGGTAGTTATACAACGTGCTAGTGGAAAGTCCTAGTTCATTGGATAGTTCGGTCAAGGTGACGCCGTCTTCGTCTTGTATAGCGTCTAGGATTCTGAAGGATGCCTCAATTGTGCTTAGATTGGTCCCGCCGTCGGTCATAGTGGGAATATGTTTTCAAACATTAAAACCATATGGCCAATTAGAAATCATGTCTTTCTTATATATTTGGTGATGGTTGAATACAGTTACGAATCATCCGTCTTTAGCTAGGCGAAAAACCACGTGACAGTAGCGGCTTATCGAGGCATCTTTTCCGGATTATGCGTCGGCTCACCACTCTCTTCCCCTCTGAGTTCCTCGAAAACACGCCGAGGAACTCAACGTGGTCGAGCGCGACCGCAAGCTCCAGATTCCTGCCTTCGTCTGGGCATTCCCGTTCGGCTTTCGCCTGCGGCGAAGCCGAACACTTGCTGGCTTCAGACGTAGCTACAACTCCACAGCTGACGAGATGATCTCGTCCGGTGAGTTCTATAGTAGCCGTTAGAGCTCTTTACTCAGAAGACTTTGCCAAAACGTGGATCATCTCGACGAGATTTCTGTCGGGGAGTTGCGAGATGCCCTCGACAACGTGGAGAGAAAGAAGCCGATACAACGGCTCTTAGCGGAAATTGCGTGCAAAAGGGGCGTCATACAGACTGAGCTAGCCGAGTGGTACGACGTTCAGCGACGGACAATCTAGTTGGCTCAAGCGACTCGATACTGACGAGCCGCTTGAGCAGGCCGTGGCTGATGATATCGATCTGGGAGAAAGTAAAAGCTTTCAGAAGCTAAGTAAAAAGAGTCGAAGAAACCGTCCACGAATCTCCTGAAGAAGTTGGGTTCGACGCGCTTGTACAGCAGTATTTTGGAGGAAATCTATGATATCGAACACTCGATCCCAAGTTGCCGGCGGTCGCTGAAAGAGGCAGGATTGAGCTATCAAAACCGCGGCGAACAGCGGCCAAGGCTGACGACACTGATCGTCACAGCTTTCACGTCGGCATTAAAAAAGCAGCGGGAGTTGGACGGCGCTGTTCAGATTAGAGTTTGAAGGAGTGAGGCGGTGGAATTTGTGGTTATCATCCCGAACTCAGCCGCCTCACGCCACCTAGCACCGAAATTCAATTAGAATTTGTGAAACGAGAAGCGACACCGCGCGAGCTGATGGAGCTCAGTATCCACCTTCATCTCGCCGACCTCTCGCTTTCGGATACTGTTTGTGATTTAGAGGGGTTCGGTGTCGACCGTGCTCGATCTACCGTTCACAACTGGGTGCAAAAACGGAGTTACAGCCCGAGGACGGTAAGTCACCGGATCACGCTGCGGTTGGCGAGACTGTGATCCAACTCACTGACGAGCGGTACTGGCTGTTTGTGGCGGTTGATTCCGAAACGAACGAATTTCTCAATTATCGGCTGTTTCCGACGAGAAACACCGGTCTCACGGAATCTTTCTCGACGAACTCCGCGAGAAATACGACGTCGGCGAGGCGACGAGTTTCGGTACGAACGCCACGGTCGACGCAACAGCGTCGAACGTGTCTTCCAAGAAGTAAAACGTCGAACGTGCCAGTTTGGAAATTGCTTCAGAAATACCTGTCCGAAAGCGGCCGGAACATGGCTTCAAAGCTTCGCGTACTGCTGGAACCAGCTAACCTGAACAATGCCACACACATACACTCGACGAGGAAATCGCTCTTGACCACGGCGCTAATGCTGAAATCGGTGCTAAGGGTTTCGGACTCTACGCTCTGCCGCTCCAACAAAAACTCACCGCCAGCGAACACGGTGCTTTACCATTTGCGGACGAAGTTCGAGCCGTTTCGGCTCGAACGAGTCACTACCATTCTCCTTCGACGAGATGTCGTCGAACTGCTCCACCTGCGGCGCTACTACGGTGATGAAGACGATACAGACGGCCACTATCATTCGGAAGCAAAGCGTGGAACCACCTCGTTCCACGCTACGCTCTACGCACGCGTGAAAAACAAACACCACACGCTGGCGGTGCGCCGTCTCGAAGACGGTGACACCGCCAGCAACGCCCTCGCTGAGTTCCTCGGTGTTCTTGATGGCCTTGACTCCGAGGTTAAGCTTGTCTACCTCAATCGCGGCTTCTACGACAGCAAGTTCACGTTGCGACAGGCGCACAACTACGCCTACGTTGTCCCGATCATCCAATGGGTGAAGCGATCCAGCAGGAACTCTCGGAAGGGTGGAGTCGCGCATCGAGCACGATCTGACTGGGAATCTCGACGGTTACCGCTGGACCGCCGAGTTTTCCGTCTACATCGACTGTATGTGCCTAAACAGGCGGTACGACGACCACGGCGTGGCGCGTCACGGCTATGCGGCTTACGTACCGTTTATCGAGAGACGACGCGACGCCCAATGCCATTACTCGAAACGCTTCGGTACCGAGTCAAGCTATCGCTTGTCCGAGCAAGCGATAGCGACGACTCCAACACGAGATACGACGGTGAGGCTCCTGCATGTCGTGGTGAGTCTGCTGTTGCAGAACATTTGGCGGTATCTGCACTACGAGTTTGTGGCGACGCCCCGCCGTGGCGGGCGTCGCCTCTGGTGGTGGGCGTGCATGGAGTTCGTCAACATGATTCGTCGGGCTGCATGGACGGTTCTCGCGGTGCGTCGGTCGTCCCCGCAAACCGGCCACCTGACGACCGGTTCCACCGGTAGTCACCGGTCAAGCACGCCTGTCGGCCGCCAGCCGTCGACAGCGCCATCTTCATTCAACGTAGCTCAACCGCTACTGACGACTCGTCACGACGGAATAGAGGACTTAGGTCGGATTAGCTGGCGATGCTTTGTGAGCTACTGAGAACAGCAACCACCATATTCCTAAATCTCAGCTCCAAGTATTTGTATATGCCCTGTTCCGCCGTCGTTTTTCAATAAGAAGCGAATATAGCAGTTATTTCGGTAGTAATTCCCTCATATGTCGAGGAATGTGAATTGAGAAAACATTGAAGAAAGATTGTGGCAGTTATCGTTTGAAGGTTGGAGAGGAACTAGTGCACTTGCAAGCGTCGACTGCTTAGCTTATCTCTCCTGAGCACCTCTCTACAGGAATGGGACGGAAGAAGCACATCATCAACCTCTCCACCGAGGAACGAAGCGAACTTGAGGCGATTATTTCGACGGGTGAACACAGAGCAGAGGACATCACACGTGCACGAATCCTTCTAAAGGCTGACGAAGGGCTCACAGATCCCGCGATCTGTGAGCACCTCGATTGTTCGATCTCTACACCGTACCGCACGCGAAAAGCGTACTCTGAGCGAGGGCTTGCGGCGCTCCATCGCCGCAAGCCCGACCGCGACTACGAGCCAAAGCTCGATGGCCGTGGTGAGGCTCATTTGCTCTCACTTGCGTGCTCTGACCCACCAGACGGACACTCTCGCTGGACGTATCAGCTCCTCGCCGATCGCTTAGTCACTCTCGAGGAGATCGACCTTGAGTCGATCTCCCGAGAGACCGTTCGACAGCGGTTAAAAAAACGACCTGAAACCGCACCGCTCGAAGTACTGGCTGATTCCACCGAAACAGAACGCTAAGTTCGTCTACCGCATGGAAAGCGTGCTTGCGCTCTACCACGAGCCGTACGATGAAGATCGTCCAGTCATTTGCTTCGATGAGTCCAGCAAGACGCTTCACAAGCACGTCAGCGACCCGCTCCCGGTGCGACCGGGAGCGGTCGCACGCGAGGACACTCATTATGAACGCAACGGTGAGCGAAAAATCCATATCGCCACCGAACCGCTCACCGGTTGGCGCCACATCACGGTTACACCGAGACGACGCAAGCGCGAGTTTGTCGACCAAATGCAAGAACTCGCGGATGAGCACTACCCGGATGCAGACCGCATCCGGGTAGTTCTTGACAACCTCAACACGCACAATCCGGCTGCCTTCTACGAGTTTTGTAACCCGAAAGAAGCACGAGAGTATCTCGACCGATTCGAGTTTCACTTCACGCCGAAACACGGGAGCTGGCTCAACATGGCGGAAATCGAGTTGAGTGCGCTTAGCACCCAGTGCCTCAGCCGACGCATTCCTGACGCGGCGACACTCCGAACGGAGGTCGCCGCGTGGGAAACCGAGCGCAACAAGGCTACCGTCTCGATCGACTGGCAGTTCACTACCGATAATGCCCGAACGAAGCTACACCGGCTCTATCCAACCATCAAGGAGAAAGAGCAGAACTAGGCTATCCACACTTGCGAGGGCACTAGTGGTGTTTCTCTCTACTGATATCCCACACCGAACGACTGAATAGTGTTAATAAGATGTTTTTATCGTCTCCTCGCATTGTTCTCTATCGATCGAAATCTCCTAATACTAGATCGATATTGGTCACATGAGATATGATCAGTACCGCCACAATCAAACATAGCGTTACGACGGCGATGAGCATCGGCATCGTGTGAACTGGCTTCGTTCTCTGTAGTTTCAGTCGGTCTGGTAAGGTTGTGAAACCGTCGTGACAACCGGGCAGTCAACATTCAGTATTACGGACTGTGCCACGCTCCCGAACAGGGCTTTCCCAGTCGGTGATCGCCTTCTGGGAGCTACTACGATGTATCTGGTGTCAATTTTAGTACTGTACGTGATGATTTCGTTGGCGGGTTGTCCGACGAGCCCGATTGGCTTGTACTCGATGGTGACCCCCTCAGCCGCCCTTTCCGCATAATCGGTCGCAAAGGAACGTATTTCCTCCATCGAGAGGGATTTTCCTTCCTCCTCGTATGCCATCTGTTCCAGGTCGATGAACTCTGATCGGGAAATGGCGTGGACGACGTGTAGTGTCTCGTCAAATGCCTCCGCAAGCACTTCAGCCTCTTCGAGAACCGATGACACCCGATCGGATCGATCTATGGCAGCAATGATGACCATAGAAACGATTAGGAACACGTGATATAAATACTTCCTGTGTTTTTCAGACGCGACTATTGTTGTCTAAGGACTAGGAAATTACACTCGTGGGCTTTTTGCACTGCAAACTGACCATCAACAGTCCAAGCTCCGCTATCAGTGGCGCACGAGACTAGTCGGGATACCGGTTTTAGAACGGTCAGAGAGGTACTTCGGCAGTTGAATGTCCTCGCTAAAGTATTGGTAGATCCGTCTCGATTTGGCTGGATGTGCAGATATACAGAAATACGGTATGTCATTGGTATATCTGCGGCAATTAACGTCATCTATCCCGATTTGTGTATCTAGTCAATCATTTATATTATATACTCTACTGACAGAATAACTCTTTAATCTTCTCTCGCTGTAGTGTCCCGCTTGAACTACGGGGAAGTGACGTTTCTTCGGGAAGGAGGACGTATTGGCGTGGACGTTTAAAATTCGGCAAAGTGTCGTGTTCCTGGCAATGACGGCCGAGATCGGCTTCGGTAATGTCGTCGCTTGCGACGACCGCTGCCGAGACGATCTGTCCCCATTTCTCGTCCGGCATCCCGACTATCCCAACTTCACTGACTTTCGCATGGTCCAAGAGTGCTCGCTCAACTTCCTTTGGATAGATGTTCTCTCCACCAGAATTGATCATATTGTCGACCCGGTCAGTGATGACGAGATAACCATCCTCGTCAACACGTGCAACGTCGCCTGTCCGGAGCCACCCGTCAACAAATGTCTCATCTTGTTGCTTTGGCTCTCCAAGGTACCCATCCGTCATTCCAGGACTCTTCCCAATGATTTCACCTATTTCACCGGGAGCAACGGTATTCTCCGGATCAAATTCCGTAGAGGAATCAGGAATCTCAGTGACTCGAAGTTCCCAGAAAAAAGATGATTTGCCGACTGTTCCTGGATGATCAAGCTGTTCTTCTGGATAGGCAAAAGTGAGATTGACCATTCCCTCAGTCTGTCCATAAGTGTTGAAAACGTTCTCTGTAAACTCGTCACGGATACTTTGGATCAATTGCTTGGGAACGATCGCACCTCCGGTGCGGATGTAGGAGAGGGTACCCAAATCGGATTGTACGTCTTTCTGAACCTCTCTCAGGGTTCTTAGCTGGGTTGGTACTGCGAGTAATCCAGTTATGTTATGAGTTTCAATTGCTTGGAGAGTGTCTTTCGGTTCAAACGTTGGTTGGATTATAAGTGTGGCTCCAACAAGAAGGTGAGCTAGGATCCACGTGTTTGCTGTGACTTGATGATACCAAGGCGTGCACACGAGGGCACGATCGTGCGCTGTAAGGCTCATCTCCAGAGCTGGTTGATGAGCCGCGAGCCAAGACTGTTCTTGATCGACAAGAACACCTTTTGGATTACCAGTAGTCCCACTGGTAAAGAACACCGCTGATTCCTTTGAATCGTCGGTCGTGGTTGAAAATGTCCCTGAATCGGTTTCGCTGAGGACTTCCTCGTATGGCTCCGCATCCTGAATCCTCGTGGAGTCCGTTCGGATGTGGATAGTCGACGTTATATCAAGTCGGTCTATGAGTTCGAGCGCTTTTCCGGCCGATTGGGTGTCAAATATAAGTCCCTGAGTCTGACTGGTCTCCACCATCGTCATCAGGTCACCAATTGAATTGCGAGTAAAGAGCTGCGTGTTTGCCTGTCCCCGTTTCATAGCCGCAATCATTGATTCGATAGAGGCGATCCGGTTCTCAGCGAGCACAGCACATCGGCTGTCGCCAAGCCGTTCATTGAGGGCAGTAGCAAGGGCGTCAGTCCGATCATCAAGTTCCTCATATGTCACTTCCCGTCCGTTAAGCGTAGATACTGCTGTGGCATTGGGATAACGACGTACTATTGACCGAAAACTATCTAAATAACTTGGTTTCACCATAAAGGCATTACTTGAGTGAACAATATAGTTGTTATCATTTCATCTCCATCCGGCTTTCCCGTTATAATCGTTGCAACCAAATTGAATAATCCCATACTCCCTCAACCGCAGGAGGCTAGTTGGAACTCTGCCATATTTTTGGCATCGCTTGCTCCAATCTCAATCTGATCTATCTTACCAAACACATAGATTAGATCAATTCCTCAATATGATTGCCGTCGACATTTGATCTCTATCGGATGTTGATTGAATGCTTGAAGTAGAATGTTGGGAGCGTGAGCGGACGGCAAACGCCCTGGCGAATGTTGCCGTCCGCTTTCACGTGGCTAGGTGTTCGCTCGGGAAGACAGCAGCGATCCTTCGATGGCTATGCGTATAACGGTCTCAAAGGGGAATTTAGCAATGGATGCACTCTGGCTGACAGCGCTCTTGACCCGCCGTCGGCGAATCCAACGTGGGTCGCAATTGACGAGACCGTTATCCGGATCAACAGTGAGATCTCTTGGATGTATAATCACTACCTTGACATCGAGTTCTTCGAACGCAGAGGCACTGATCCAGCAACTGAGTTCCTCCAAGAATTCATTAAGAAACACGATCTTTCGGACACTGAGATTCTGGTTGATGGTTATTGTCACCTGTTCCTCTTCCGAGTAAAGTTAAGCGGTCACCTCAACTATGTCGACCTTTGTTGTTCCACGTGGCGTCCATATTGGTGGCCAGCGCAAGGAGTTCACTTTTTGGCTTTGGTGAACCACTAGAATGTGACGACTTACCGGGGGACATCACGTCGCTTGAGGCGTCTGAGTAGATCGATAGTGGCTGGTGCCTCGAGGAATTCGGCTGTGAAGAACTAATTGAGCAGTCCCAGAATGAGATCGGGGTACTATAACCCGCCACAGTATAGCGATTCACGAGACCTCACTTTTTACCTTCCTAGGAGATCTTTGAAATCCTTAGTGAGTTACAGATTCAGTCGCAGTTTGAGTAGATGCAGCCCCTCCCAAAGTCTCGGTTACTTCGATTTGTCGAGGAAGCATTTCAGTTAGCCCAACGTGCTGTAGCTCGATACTCCTCGAAGTTCTCGAAACAACGCTACACGCTCCATCAACACATCGTTCTCCTGTGTCTCAAAGTTCGGAGGGACATGACCTATCGGACACTGCTCGACGAACTCATCGAGATGCCCCGCATTCGGAGTACAATCAATCTTACCGAACTTCCTACCCCGTCAACGCTGTGCAAAGCGTTCGATAGGCTCGAAATGGCCGTCTGGGGAGTGCTTCTCAATCTCTCTGTTTCATTGCTTCCGACTAACGGTTTCACAGGGATCGGCGCCTCGGGCTTCTACCGCGGTCATGCCTCAAAGCACTACACGAAACGGGCGAAATTGACGATTCAGCAGCTGAAAGTTACGCTTTTAGTCGATACGAGAGCAAACGCAATCCTCGATCTTCACATTACAACGACCCGAAAACACGATACATAGATTGTACCTTCACTCATCAGCCGTAACACGGCTAAAGTTGATGTGCTTCTTGGAAATGAGGGGGACGACGATCAGCAGATTCAAGCGATGGCCCGGAGAATGGGATTCGTCCGCTGATCAAATACCGTGAGTTCTCCTCACTTCAGAAAGTGTGGAGCGCTCGGTTGGATACTGAACTCTACAGTCAACGGAGTCAGAGCGAAACAGTG
The DNA here is from genome assembly GCF_054653435.1 of Halostagnicola bangensis. Taxonomy (NCBI): domain Archaea; kingdom Methanobacteriati; phylum Methanobacteriota; class Halobacteria; order Halobacteriales; family Natrialbaceae; genus Halostagnicola; species Halostagnicola bangensis. The sequence goes on from NZ_BAAIGG010000003.1 coordinate 366,624, forward strand.
AACTCCTGTCTCAAGCGGAAATACGGTGCGTTCGTCCGTTCACGGCGCTGGTGGAAGCAATTTCGTCAACTCACCCTTGCGTGTATCGTCCACAATCTTGACCGAGCCATCTAACGAGCAGTACAGATGCAGGATGTACCAATAACTATCCATCAATATTCTAAGCAAAATACGGAAGACGCACCTACTCAGTGTCGATCGCCAGTGCGTTCATAAGCGTCTCGGTGAACTCGGTCGGTACGTTGTGAATCGCGAAATGTTCTCCTCCCTCAAGTGTCAGAATGCGACTGTCGTTAAGTGCGTCTGCCACCATCTGTACGGCGCCCTTAGCAGGAGGTAGACTCTCACCACCGACCAACAGCGCCGTCGGGACAGTAACATCGCTGAATGCGTCCGGTTTAAACAGCCCTCGCTGGATTGCACGGGTCTCTCTTGGAACCGTCGAGATCGCCTCTAACCGATGGTCCCACATTTCGTCTTTGCGAAATTGGTCAACTTCTTCCGGTGTCATTCCGACCGAATTTTGTAGGAAAGCCGCCACTGTTGCGTCCGCGCCTTCTTCTTCAAGTTGCTGTGCAAGCCCGGCTGCGGCTCCCTCTGGCGGCGGGACCTCGCCGAGGGGTGGCTCGTAGATGACCAGTCGATCGACGGCATCCGTTTCGAGAAGGGCGTGGAGTGCACAAATTGCGCCATACGAGTGCCCGACGAGCGAGACGGGATCCGTCTCGTGAACTGACGCAACGTGATCGACAACCGCGGCGACGTCTTCGTATTCTCGTTCGATGGCATAATCGTCTGCATCGCCACTCATGCCACGCCCGCGACGGTTGATCGCGTAGACGGTGTACTCCTCTGCGAGTGTCGGCACAATCTCCCGCCATTCACGATGGTTGCCAGTAGATCCGTGTACAAGGACGACCGGCGGGCCTTCGCCCGTTTGCTTATATGCAATCTCCGTCCCGTCCGCTGAAGTTATCGATTCCATAGACTACCTGTACTAACCAGACATATAAAAATTTCACCCCTCAAATCGTTGCTGCAACGCCTTCTGATCTCAGGGGAGGAGTGGGCGTATAGTCGATTGTGTGCAGTAAACGAGTGAAAGTAGTGAGCAGATCAATTAGGTAAACAACACTTTCAGCGACTCTGGTGAGTCATTGGATGGCGGCGACTTCTAAGGACGAGGAAAAGGTCTGAGAGCATTATTTTGATAATTCTAACCAGAACTTCAGAAGACTTCATGATAAGAGAGCGAGTAGACTCCATTTCAGTCCCTCAAATAGCTCAACCCAACGCAGTATGGTGATTCACCAATACCGATGAGATCAAATCGTTCGCCGCCAATCACGCGGAACGGGTTTCTCGCGACCTCGACGCCGCTCACGAATCAGTCGAACTCGTTAGACAGCCCGCAAACGAAATCGTGGGATACGCAGCGAAAGTCGTCGCCCGGTACATTGTGGTGGCCCCCGAAGGTGCTCTCCGGCCGGAAAAGCGCTATTCGGCAGCGTGGGTCAGTCAATACTACTCAACATCGACTGTCCCGTAGTTACGACGTTATCTTACGGCGAGTAGTGCAGCGGTGAATCTCAGACGACGAAACTAAAATTCGAAATCGCTGTCGGCGGAACTACAGTCGAATGTTTGTTTATTCGAAACAGGTCAAAGCCATGACGAAGAATTTGGTGAAGTTGGGTCGAGCTTCACTATTTCTATTTTCCCATTATCTAGGAACCAATACTCGAATGGCGAGGATCTGGTTCTAAGTTCAAGAGCTCTTGTGCGAGTGAATTAGCTCCCGCGTGGAGAGAAGGGGGCCGACGGCCGTTTCTTATACTTTGCAGAATTCTCTGTCGGTCATCCAGTTCTGAGAGGGAGACAGCAAACTTCAATTACAACTGTACTTTTGTAATACCTTCTAGTATCGGCTACTCTCTTCCCAATATCTGGGATTTTTTCGTAATTGTTCAGAGGGATTCGACTGCACTGTTTCGTTCAGCACCTCCTCAGCCGGCGTTCGGCCATTGACCTCTTAATTCGGTCGACCGAGGTTATAGTGGTCCCTGAACCGTCTAAGCCACCGAATTCTCGGCAATGGTGGCCCTCCCCCGACGACATCGATGGGTGGATAGAGCGCCACGATCCACGAAATTAAGGAACTGCTGCTCATCGACTGTAGACCTCTGGCGGTAGAGCGGCTCCCACGTCGATATCCCCTGTACGTCCCTCGAGTCGTTCGCAGTCCGTTCGATCAGATCGCGTCGCCCCGTGCCATACGTACCGAATTACCGCCGCTCGGAAAGACGTAGTGCCTGTAGGAGCGACCTTATACCCCGAGAGACGAGTTCGGATAGCAGCCAAACGCGGGGCTAATTGGCACAACTGTGCTTTCCGGCTGGCTCGTTATCTAGTTAGAGCTCAGCGAGCCACAACGACTTATGTTATTCTAGCAATAGTTTCGATCGGTAGCCAGATCCGCTGCTGTTTTTCCCGCAAAACTAATTACAGTTAGAGCCAAAGTTCAGATGACAATGGCGCGCTCAAGACCGAATATTTTGTTCCTCGTCAGCGACCAGCACAACTATCGTTGTTTCAGCGATCGAGACGAAGACGACGTGTCCGTGTGCACACCGACGCTGGATCGGCTACGACAGAATAGCGCTACGTTCGAGAACGCGTACTGTGCAGTGCCGTTATGTACACCCTCACGGTTTTGCTTTTTGACCGGCCGGAACGCGCCTGAAGCCGGTGCGTGGGGGAACGGAAGCGTGTTGCGACCCGAACTTTCAACGCTTCCGGGGACACTTTCTCGGGAGGGATACGAGACGTGCCTGCAGGGAAAGATGCATCTCGGCGGTGATCTTCAGTATGCGGGGTTCGATCAGCGACCGTACGGCGACTTGACCGGACAGACCGGTCATCAATTCGAGCCGCCACATTCGGGTGCCTTCGAGTTCGAGTCTCTGATCACCGACGTCGGCGTTACCGACGTGCCCGAGGGTTTACGTCAGGAGCGGAACGTCGTCGACGAGTCCGTCTCGTTTCTTCGCGAACACGAACACCACAATCCGGATCAACCCTGGTTCCTCTGCGCCTCATTCAGTCGACCGCACTGGCCGCGCACGGCGCCGGAGCGGTTCATCGAGCGGTACCCGCTGGACGAAGTTCCCGAGCCGAGCATCGGGCGGGACGACTCGATGGCGCATCCGATGGTGGAGACCATCGAGGAGTACTATGAGGCCGATGAGATAACCGAGGAAGAGACGATGCGCGCACGGGCGTCCTACTTCGCGTGCGTCGACTACCTCGACGAGGTGCTGGCTGATCTTCTGCACACGCTCGAACGAGACGGATTCCTAGAGAACACGGTCATAATCTACGCCAGCGATCACGGGGACATGATAGGCGAACACGGCCTTTGGGACAAGCGAGCGTGGCACGACGATTCGACTCGCGTCCCGTTATCCGTACAGCTCCCCGAACATCGCTCCGATGACCTTGAACCGGTGCGCGTCGAGACGCCGGTCAGCCTCATCGACCTCTACCCGACGCTGTGTTCGCTCGCTAACGTCGCTATCCCGGAGGAGGTGGAGGGTCACGACCTCACGAACTCGATACGCACCGGACGTGAACCGGACCGTGCACCCGTCGTATGTGATCATCTCGATCCGACGACCGGAGAGACGGCGGCCTATCGAATGGTTCGGGGGGATCGGTACAAGTACGTCCGATTTAAATCGTGGCCGGACCTCGTCTTCGATATGGACGAGAATCCAAATGAGAGACGACCCATAGACGTATCGAACGGTGATACTGTACCTGCCGAAGTCGAGGAGATCCGGCAAGTTGCGGAGAGCTGTACTGCTCTCAGTGAACTCAAAACCGAATGGCGAGAGGCGGAAGAGCTAGCCGAGGCACACGAACTCGGCGTGCCGCTTGGATCCGGGAACGCGTATTCCCTCAGGAACGGGCGTATCGTCGATGCGGACACGCCAATCTACCATCCCCACGTCTTGGTAGAGAACCAAACTTCGGTCTTTCCGGACCATCCGAGCGTGTCCGCAGACGAGGACTAATTGGGAACCGGTGAACGGGACGATAATTTGACAGCCGATGAAAAGCCGAGATACTCTGTGGCTTCGGTGTGACCGCGTTGCATAAATATATTAATCTCTGAAATATCTAAGTAAGTAACTGTATTCGTCTTTAGCTAACTCTCGGTCTTCGGTTGTGTAGCGGTAGCGAGCGTCTCTTGTAACACTGGTCGTTGCTAGTGAATCTTCTATCCGTCTTCAATCAACCACTCTAGTAGCGGTGGCGGCGAGTAGTCGAGGTATTCGCCGAGTTCGTGAAGGATGAACTGGGCGTGCGACCAGTAATCAGGAGTTCGGAACGACAGATTGTGTGCACGAGACGGACGCCTAACTTCGATGGATCGATGACATCGAGAGGATGTCACAGAAGACATCCCCGTTCGAGCCGGCGATCAGGCGGCTCGAACGCCAAGCCGTAGAATCGATCGATGAAGACACCGACCTCACAACGGTGGTCTGTGAATTTGACCTCAGTACAGCCGAGGTCTACGACATCGGCGAAACTGAGTGGAACGCCCGCTACGGCTACGAACCGATGGTACGGGCGTTCTACTGCAAAGAACTCGCTGGTTTTACGACTGAAGAACTTCACGAGTACCTCACTGACGCCGAGCGTGCCCGCACGCTCGGCTTCGATCCCGATCAGTTCGCTCCGGACAAAACCGCGCCGGGGAGAACCACGCTTGGTCGCGCATGGCGTGACCGGTTTTCCGACCAGCTCAAGACGTTCATTCAGACATCTGCTGAGCGTATCCTCGCGGTTGCCCATGAACTGGGCAACCCGCTCGGGTTGCGTGCTCTCGAACCTGAGGACAAGAGCGATGTCTCCAGCCGATCCGAACACCGGTACATCGACAATAAGGCGAAGAAAGTGACGCAGGCGCTCTGTGAGTACATCTTTCCAGCGATGGACCTCGACCGACCGGACGAGAGAACGCGGTATGACGATACCGCGTTTCTCGAACTCCAGAGCTACCTCGGATTGACAGATACAGCCGCTAACCAAGGGAGTCGGATCTTCAACGAGGAAACCACCCGCGAGAGCGGCGGTCCTGACAGTGACACGCATCTCCACTACATCAAGCAACTCGAGGCGATCTCCATCGCCTCGATGGTTAACGGGGCGATCGCAGAGATGGTGGACGTTGCGAAGAAGTACTACTCGATCGATCGCCACGTCGATGTGGCGATCGACATCACCTACATCGCATACTACGGTGATCGCGATGAGTTCCAGATGAGTACAGGTACGCCATCAAGCAAATCGTATTCGTGGTGTTACAAAATGGCGACCATCTCGATTGTTGGAGAGGAGGTAAAGCTCACGCTGGGGATGCGGCCGCTGCGCGGCCACATCCTCCGGAGAGTTCTCGTCGAGCAATTGCTCGACATTGCGAGCGAGCACGTTTCGATCGGAACACTCTATGCCGATGCTGAATTCGACAGTATCGGCGTGATGGATTCGGTGGATGACGCCGGTTTCTCCTACCTCATCCGGAAATCATCGGACAACCGGGTTGACCGATTCGTGCGTGGCATGGACCACGATGTCGCCGTGAAGCAGAACCACGAGATGGACAAAACGATCGCAGGAAACACGGTGACGGTCACTCCGACACTCGTCGGAGTTCCCTCGGACCATAAGGAAGGCGAGACAGTGACGTTTGTGACGAATCTCGGGGTAAGCGATGCGACAGAGAAATCACGGGGGCGTACTCGCCGCGTGATGCGGCGGTACGCCCGTAGATGGGGCATAGAGAACAGCTATAAGTCGATCAAGGATTTCCTCACGTGGACGACATCACGGAACACGGCCGTACGAGTGTTCTATTTCGGGTTTACAGTCATCCTCTACGACATGTGGCTACTGGTTGACCTGCTGGTACAGGTCAACTTCGACATCGACTACCGACTGAAGCCACGCGTGCCTGCGCGGACGTTCCTGAATATCGTCCGCAAGGACCTGCCGGTGGACGTAGGCGTTCCGCGGCGGCGGAACGCCGACTCATGAGAGATATCTCTACTCAACTGCTCTATTTTCGGATAGAGTATGACAGGAATGAATGGTAGATATCTTCGAGTGGTGAGTTGAACCGGCATCACAAATTTTTCGTCTCAGCTACCGCTGTAGTTAACCGGCGTACCGTACTCACTTGTGCACATTCCGAACTCCTGGTAATGATCGAGAGAAGTTTTGTGCTCTGTAGGATCGTTAGACGGCAAGGCGACAATCTCGTTATCTCTGTAGAAAGCGAAGAGACGGATTGTTATGATTTCCGAATTTCGTCTCTTCACCCGAGAAACGGTTGCAAAAGCTAAAAGCGTTGTCGAGAACCCAGACGAACCCGCCGATCCCGAAGGGGGTGGCGGGTTCGCCGAATGGGTAATGCTTGCGCTCCAAGCAATCCGTATCGAGCTGGGCAAGTCCTACCGCCAAACGATCGATCTTTTGAGCGAGATGCCCGGAATCTTGGAGGAACTCGGCTTAACGCGTCTTCCTCACTTCACGGTACTACGCGATTGGTTCGAGAAGATTCCCATGGCGACCTACCGTGCGTTTCTCGGCGAAACAGCCGAGAAATGCACTGGCCACGCGGCAATCGACTCCACTGGCTTCGACCGCGACCAGCCCTCGCGGTACTACGCCCAGCGAGCACACTACCGCGTTCGCTCGCTCAAAGTCACTGCTCTCGTGGACGTGAAAACGCTGTATGTCTTCGACGTTCACTGCACGACTACCAAAAAACACGACGCGAAGATCGGCCCGCAGGTCGCTCGGCGCAACGCCGAGAACCTGCGGTCACTAGCTGCTGATCGCGCCTACGATGGGAAACCATTCCGCGACGAACTCCGCGAAGACGGCACACGCCCACTGATCAAGCATCGAATCTACTCGTCGCTCGACCTCGCTCATAATGCCCGAATGAGTCGCCTTTGGTACAACCGCCGCTGGATGGTAGAAACCGTCTTCTCCTCAATCAAGCGCACGCTCGGCTCCGCCGTGCGTGCGCGAAGCTGGCACCTCGAATTCCGTGAAATGGTGCTGAAGTGTGCCGTCTACAATCTTCGTCGAACGGTCAGATACCCGTAGAATCCACCACAGTCTCTCGGTTTCTACGTGGTGCCTCGCTCAGTGAAATCGCTCAAATCAAGCGCTGGCTAGCGATCCTACAAAGCAAAGTTTTGGGAATGGACTCCTCAAATATTGTCTCCAAGAGACTCAAACCACAGATGTTTCCCTCGACGGCGACGGTGAACTCGATGAGCATAACTCAATTTCGACTCGTAGTTAGTAGCTCTATCAGATTTCATCGATCACGGTATCTCCAAATGACCGTGGGGCGGTAAGCATGGCCATATGCTCCTGCTCGGAAAGGGAAACGACACTACTCTTATCAAATGCTGCCGCGATCTGATCGATTGTGTCCTGCATCGGTTTGGGACTCTCCTCACCGACGAGGAGCGTGACGGGGAGCTTGACATCACTAAATTGATTAGGATCAAAAAGGTCACGTTGGGTCTCGCGGACTTCGCGTGGAATCGTTGGTGCGGATTCCACGCAGTGTTCCCAGAGATCACCACCTCAATGGACTCGATTTCTTCATCTGTCATTCCGACGGAGTCCTGCAAGAATGATACGAGGGTTCTCTCGTTTCCATCAGTATTGAATATTGCCTCAAGCTCGCTGACAAATTCTTCGGATTGTGGCACATCCCAGAGTGGCGGTTCATAGAACAGGAGTCGGTCGAGGGTGTCGGTTTTCAGAACCGCGTGGAGTGAGATGATGGCACCGTAGGAATGTCCGAGGAGCATCACCGACCCGTGTCGGGCTGCCGCATCTTCAACAATCGCCGTGATATCTGCATACTCCCGCTCGATGGCGTAGCTGTTGTCATCACCGCTTGCTCCACGTCGCTCGACCGCGTATACTGTGAACTCTTCAGCAAGCGAAGGAATGACATCCTGCCAGACGAGGCGGTGACCGGCGGTACCATGGATAAGGACAAGTGCTGGTCCGTACCCCCGTTCGTTCGTAGGCGATCTCTGTTCCAGCTTCCGAGGTTACAGCTGGTGTCATAGTATTACCTTGTTGTTCATTGCAATTAACCCTGGGGTAATTAGGTAGTGTTAGAGGGTGTCGTAGAACAGTTACCATACCAAAGAGCAGGATGAACGCTGTGGTGGATAAGCCCAGCAACCTGTAAGAGAACCTATTGGTAGAGACGTTCTTCAATGTCGTGAAGACGAAGACGGTAGCGTTGCTTGAGCACCTCTTTTTCGAGTTTCTCGCCGGGTTCGACGTGTTCACCCCCTCGATTCGGGGGCAAACACGGGATAGTCCTTGAGAAACGAGAGACCAAGGTGTCCGAACAATGCCGTAGTTTCTGTCTCCAGTGTTTTGAAGACTTGTTCGACCGCAGGTTATCCGGTAGGATGAAATTGGCGCTGGACACATCGAATTCGTCCTACCGCTTCCTTATAAGGACTGCTGCATCACCGCCTGTTTAGCTTGATATCGTTGCAAGCGACGTATTACGACCAACGAACGTTCGAAAAGCGCCGCGGTCAGCACCTAACTTGAGGGGGTATGAGGTACTCTTGAGCGGGCATGCGGGCATTATGTCCAAAACACAGTTCAACCTGCCCACCAATTAAATCCTCGTAGAAACGGAGTCATCAGTTCGAACCTTTCTGAAGTGGAATAGACCACAATTATTGTCCAACAATCAGATCAAATGCATATATCACCAGATACCCCTCATAAAGTGGCGTCGCTAACACGAATTCGAATAGAACAACAAACGTTACTGTAATAAATACTGAAACCTGGATCGCGCGACGCCGGCTGTGACCCCCTTCTCTGGTAATGAACAGATATATAAAGAGAAGGCTAGTCAAAGAGTAGCCAATTAAGAAGGCGAGACTGAACAGTAACCCTGGCCATGCTAGGGCGCGGAATATTCCAGTCCTCGATTCGTTTTCCTCCTCTTCAAGAATATTGTCGTTGGAAAACAAAGCCGTATCAAACCAGTTGATGGTTTTATTTATTTTCGTTGAGAAATGCGAAGCTGACATTAGTACCGTGAGGAGTAACGCTGGAACACCAATTGTATACGGGACAAGCGAGTCGGCACTCGGAAACGAGAGCGTCATAAACATAAATACGGTAACCAAACCCATCATAGAAAAATCGAATATTAGTTCACCGGGGACCGACCTGTTAGCTTGAGCCATAGTTGAAGAAGGATGCACATCGTATAAAAAATTTTCTTTGAATTGAGCTGAGAGTGGTAAGTGAACTAATTACAAATCTTGAACGCGTTTAAATGGCTGCGTTGAATCACTATATGGCGTCGGGGAATGTCAGTAAATCGAAGGAGTTGAAGCGGGAGACTTCAGTTGCTTATGACCCAAACATCCCGCTTCACTAAATGTCGGTACTTCCCAATCGGTGTGAGAGCCGAAGCTAAAGCGTTGCTCTGACTGGGAGAATATCTGGTTGAAAGAATATGTTCACTATACCTCAATCAGACGGTGTTCTTTCGGAGTCGGATGTCAAAGATGTAGCGGAGGACGTTATCAGCCAGCTCCCGCTGCCGGGGATCGAGTGCTCGCCCCTCGATCCCGGCGAGATCTGGGCTGTCGTCATTTTTGCAGTTGTCAACCAGACCTCTGTCTGAGAAACGTGCAAAGAGAACGACGGGCCGTGTTTAATCGCTAGACAGTGTCGGATTAGGTCGCCAAAGTAAGGGAGTTGAAGCGGAAGACTGCGAAGTGTGCCCACGCAAATCTTCCGCTTCACCGAACGAATTGTCTTCGCAGTCAAAAGAGTTGCCGATGATTGGGACGAACCTGCCGCCTCAGAAGGGGGCGGCGGGTTCACCGACGCAGCGATGATATCCATCCATTGTCTCCGGATTTACCTCAATACGACCTACCGGATGACGATCGATCTTCTGAAGGAGATGCCACAAATATCGCGGGAGATCGGCCTTGAACCGGAGATCTTCCGTATCCTTCTACGTTATGTCTCGCCTTCGATAGAATTGAGATGGCGGTGTGCCGGACCCTTCTCCAACAGTCTGCGCAGCTTCACGACACTGGACCGATTGGAGCGATTGACGCCACGTACTTCGAGCGCTCGCCTGCGAGCCACTCGTACTGCAACAAAACGAAATACGAAGTACAGGATCTCAAAGCCACAAAACTCGTCGATACAGAGACAAACGTGATCCTCGATTTGCACTGTACGACCACCAGAGAGGGAAGTGACGCCGACATCTGCGAGCAACTCGCCCGCCGGCAGGCGGACGAGTTGCAGATCCTCACCGCTGACAAAGGCTACGACTGCACGTGGCTGCGTGAGTACCTCCGTGAGAACCTTGACCTCCGACCGTTGATCAAGCATTGCATCAACAAGCCCTACGATCACGCCCACAACGCCGAACGACGACACTCCCTGTGACGATACCGTGATGAACTGGTTACATACGCTCGACCGAGAGTGGCTTGAGTTCGTTGCTAATCTCCTTCTCAGGCAGTTAGCGATGACGATCCTCGACCCTGACTGGTCGAGAATCGTCTCCATCGACTTCGTCGATAACCCCTATCACGGAACCTACGCCGACGAAGAAGGCGAACTCTGTCGCATGCACGCCAAAGGTGGCACAACCACGTGCCACCGCTACTGTACGGCGTATCTCGTCTCGAACGAGAAGCCTGTGACTTGACCATGACCTACGTCCGCAGCGACGAATCAGAGACTGCCGCGGTCGAACGCGTCCTTAACCGCGTCGAAGCCTATCACTTCGAAATGGATCTTCTCATAGCTGATCGTGGCTTCTACAACGAACGAATTCTGCGTCGGTCTCAGGAGATCGCTGCAACCGTTGTTCCCGTCCAAAAGAACGGCGATCGTATGCAAGAGAAGTTAGAGACGCGCTGCCCGTACATGACGACCTATTAGATGTACGAGGGCCGCGAGCAGGAACTGGAATTCCCGCTCGCGGTCACGGTGTCCTACCACGCAGGAGATCGAGGAAAGAGCGGTGAAGTTGCCCGAGGGTGTGTGGCGTGCGATCTGGGCGATTGCACGTCCAAACAGGTCGAATGACTCCACCGAAAGCGACCAGCGATCGAGACGAGCTACCGGGTGTTTCGCCAAGCACGACCGATAACGACGACACAGGATCCAATCATTCGGTTTGCGTTCGTCTTGGTTGGGTTCTTGCTGGAGAACCTCCGGCTTGTGCTTCGCTGGGCGAGCGCGACCTTCCAGAGGAGTTCACGTTCAAAACCTTCTCTGACTGGATCAGGAACGCATTAGAGGAGGAGTTAGACTGGAGGTGGCACCTAGAGATGAATGGAGTAGGCGTCTCAGACGCATACGGTGCGGCCGCGGGCTGGCGCCAGCCCGCGGTCTCGGACCCTCCTCTTCGTAGCAGCAGCACCCGGTAACTACCGCGTCATTCGGTTGATTTACCCTGATTTCCTCCTGCTGTGAGCTCCGTTTCTTCGTCGGTTCTCTATTCCGGTGCTGCCAGCCGTCCACCAGAAATCAGTATATCTCACAGATTGTCGTTCGGGAAGTATCGACAGTAAAATCAATAATCTCACATCGATTCAACAAAACCGTTTAAATAGCTATTTTTTCCTAGAATATTCTTTGAGGAATGGGGACACAAAAATCAATACGATAAGTAAGAGGAGTAGAAGCGAGATCGGCCTCGTGATAAATATCATGTAACCATCACCGTAGGCTTGTAATGATTGGTGAAGGTTTGTTTCCGCTATGGGGGCCAAAATAAAACCAAGGAGGAATGCTATTCGCGAATAGTTGTATAGAATCATACCAAATGCAACCACTCCTAATAGGTACGCGACTACGACATCACCAACCGATTGATTCACTGCATATGCACCAAATGTACTTATAACCAATATGCCCGGTATAAAGTATGAGGTAGAAATAACAGTTATCTTTGAAAGGGGTTTTGCGAGTAACATGCCAAGCGAAGAAGTCATAAGATTGGCAACAAGAAGAGAGATCATCAGCGCAAAAACGATCTCCAGTTCTTGATCTAATAGATTGGGACCAGGTCTTGTACCATGCATAATTAACGCTCCAAGTACGATAGCGGTTACTGGACTCCCAGGAATTCCGAACGCAAGTGTGGGTAACAGTGTCCCGCCGTCTTTAGCGTCGTTTGAGCTTTCAGCAGCAATTACTCCGCGAACATCTCCTTGGCCAAATTGTTCGGGGTTTTGTGATGATTGTCTCGCACGCATATAAGAAAGAAAATTCGCGACTGACCCGCCTACTCCCGGAACTAGCCCCACAATTACTCCAACCAACGAACTTTGAAAAAATAGAGATGGGCGTTTCAACACAGCCTTGACACCGTCAATTAATTGTCCACTAGATCCGGTCAGCTCTGGATCTGCAATCTGGTCGCGGGGAGAGTATATTAAGTACATTGCCTCGGATAGTGCGAATATACCTATGACAACAGCGACCAACTCTAAACCATCAAAGAGGAAAAAATTCCACTGACTTAGACCGACCGATTCAACAAAGTTGTATCTTACGTGGCCGGTTTGTGGTGAATATCCAATAAAAGCTAGCAGCATACCAAGACACCCAGCAATAATTCCTTTGAGGAAATTACCTTTTGTAATAAAGGCAATGACGCAGATACCCATCACTGCTAGCATGAAAAACTCAGGTGAAGCAAATGAGAGAACGATAGCTTGAGCAACGGGTATTAGGAGAATTAACACTCCAATCCCGAAAATTGCTCCTAACGCGCTTGACGTTGCACTGGCTCCAATTGCCTTTTCACTTTCTCCGTTGCGAGACATTGGATATCCATCAAGACATGTTGCCGCGTTTGGAGCAGTTCCTGGAATATTAATCAAAATCGCACTAATGCTTCCTCCAAATGCAACCCCCCCTAGTGCACCACCGAAAAGTGCCATGGTCATGGTCGCATCAAGCCCAGTGGTAAACGGCAAAAGCAGCGCGAGTATAATCACCCCCCCTAAACCAGGGACCGCACCAAAAAACATTCCTAGCAGAGTACCAACCAGGACAAACAAAATAGTTGGCCAAGAAAATATAGTGGCCATTCCTGCTATTGCTGCCTCCATGATTCCAGCTAACATACTACTCTCTGTTTTGAGGAGAGTATATAAGTATTACTATTGTGGTTCGGCGCCCACAGCCAAATCAAGCGACCGATACAGAGTATTTATGTTCATTACAAAAGCATTGTGATTGGTCCCTACCGGTCGTTTTATTCCGGGACGTTTCGTTCGATAGCTATCTTGAGAATTGTGTGTTTCCCACCCTTAACTTCACACCCGACCTCGAGGAATCCCTCTGGTTCTTCAACAAGGTGATGGGACTCCAGACAACCGAACGAGACAACGACATCGCCTACTGCGCGGGATGCGCAACTGAGAACACCACACCTGAATTTCGTCGAGAGCGGCCAGACGGGCGTCGACTATGGCGTTTCGGACGACCAATCAGGACACACTCGACGCCATTGCGGCCGAACTCAAGGAAGACGGTGAGGACGTGACCCGCGTCAACGTCGGCGAGGAGGCGGGCATCGACGAGGCCGTCCGAGTCACGAAGTTCGGCCACAACTACGAGTTCTACTAGAACGTCGAGAAAACGGATGTCTCGAGGGGACATTGCTCCGGGTTCTACAACCGGGTATACAGCGAGTCGATCGCCAATCGCATCGCGTTGCACCGGATCGACCACGTCCACGTCAACGACCCCAGCGAGAACGTCGAGAAACACGACGCGTGGCTCCAAGAGGACCTCGACTTCCAACTCAACGAACGGGTCGAAGTCGGCGTGGCGTAGCAACTATCCAGTATTATTTATTGTCGTTTTGAATCAAAGCTGAGCGCTTTATTCCTCATGCTCATCCATGTACTGTTCAATTACGTCGGAATACTCCTGAATCGCTTCATTCGATTCGGCGATAGCGTCTGCGGACTCGCTTGCTTCTGCCGGGTTAGTGATAGGCCACTCACTTTCTTCAGACCACTCCTGAATTTCCTCCGACTGAATCGTTTCCCAGAGGGTCTCTTCAAGTGTTGATACGATATCGTCCGGTGTCCCGGGTGGCGTCCCAATAATGCGGCTACTGTTTAATGCCGTAAAGCCCTCAAATTCCTCAATTTCTTCAGTGATGGCACCGTCGTATCCTTCCATCACTTCTTCATGATCGTCTGCGAATGCAAGGAGGATATCTATCTCTCCGTCTTCAACTAATTCAAGAGGATGCGGACGGCTAGTAATTGTAACATCGATTTCCTCCTGCATAATGGCAGTAAGAGTTTCCGGCAATGGATCGTATCCTGGGATAATATCTGCTTCAGCATCCATTGCATCAGCCAAGATAGCTGTCAGGAAAAACATGGTTCCCCCGATACCAGTAGAACCCCAACTCATGTCGCTCCCAACTAAGTCTTCCCACGTATCTGGCTCTCGGTTTGCGGAAGCGTTCAAAACCCAACTCTCTGTCGTGAGACGCGCTAAGGGTTCAAACTCTTCGACAACATAATTCACATCTCTAAAAGCCTCACTGAAGTTAATTCCGGGGACATTAAGGAATCCTACGGAATATCCATCAGGCTCTGCATTGTACAACTCTTCAGTTCCGACAATTCCGCCTGCACCTGTTACATTTTCGACTTCGATATCAACGTCTCCGTCGAAACGTTCTTCCCACTCAGGCGCAATCGCTCGCGCATATGAATCGAATGAACCCCCTTCACCCAAGGGAACAATAAACCGTAGGTCTTGCGACGGAAACCCATCATCTCCACGTAAGTTGGTCAGACAACCAGCTGTTCCTATTGCCCCTGCGGCACCAATGCTTGTTAGATACCTTCGCCTGGACTTGAGTACCATATCTACAGTCCACCTATTGGACTACCTAATAATAAATGTTGTGTCGCGTTGAATAGATGCCGAGCCACAGTTAGAAGGATTCACAGAGCGGTTCTATATTGCAGATAGCGACCATGAGGACGACCTCACGGAACTGTCGATATCGGTCCAGCACTCGCACGGCGTCGCCGAGCGAGCGCTTCGTTGTCGAGTAGGAAGTTTCGGCCATCCAGGCTGCGAGTAACCTTTTGCCCAGATGAGCGCGTTGTATCCTACCTTGAGTGGTCTCGATCCACGTTGTAAGATGAGCGGTTCGACACTGAGTGCGTAGAATTCGCACTTGGTCTGCCAGTTGTGGAAGGCTTTGTCAGCGGAGACTGACAGCAGGTCGTCCGCCGACTCTGTTTCGTTGGCAATCTCTACGCCGGAAACACGCTCAAAGAGGCAACAAGTCGAGTCGGTGCAAGCAGGAGCATCGGTAGCCAGTGGCTTGAACGCTGGAACGATAATGGTCCCGATGGATTGATTCCACGCTTCGGGGGGCGGGCGTCCCCCAAAGTTTTCCCACCAAGAATCGTGCGACCTCCAGCGATTACTCGAAGACGGTCAGCCGCAGACGACTAACGAAGTCGTCGAGTTCATCGAAGATGAGTTTGACATCAGCTATCATCCGAGCCATGTCTCTCGGATGCTTCGTCATATCTACGGGATGTCCTACGCGATTCCCCGCCCAGAGACGCCAAGCCGACCGGACGACGCTGAAGAGATCCTCGGCGAGATCGACGCAAACCATACATCGGAGGCCGCTGATCCCGGCGAGACCGTCCTGGGATTCTTTCGGTGAGTCTTGGCTGATGCCGACATCGACTCTGAGGCTTCACCACTCCAGGGCTGGTGAAGGACATACCAGACGTCAAAACCACTGCTGCTGCCTTCTACGCTGTCAACGGAACAAGTGTTCTCAGATCGCTAGAATCGCTCGAACAAGAGCGAATTGGGGAGATGTTCGAAGCGATTCGTGAGCAAAATCCGCGGGGACGGATTCTGCTCGTCTTAGACAACTTCTCTTCACCCATCCTGTGAATACTCACGCGAGAAAGCCGCTGAACTCGGAATCGTCTTAGTGTTTCTTCCGGTCGCTTCACCACATCTCCAGCCAATCGAACCGATCTGGGGCAAACTCAAACATGATCCCTCGCCAGTATCGACCGAGAGCTCGGATCTTCCGCGCTCTTGTCGAAGAAGCATTCCTCAATCTAACACAACGACTCAGCTTTGCTGCTGCTTGGCTCGACCGATTCCTCGATGTCAATAGCTTACGCTAGACTATACTCTACTGCGGGTTCGCCCGCCTGCTTCCCCAGCGCTTGTTTGGCTAGGTATCGACACTGTTAAGCGAATTCGAAGAAATCGACTTTCTCGACTTCACCCTTCTAGTGGTATTGGCTGATTCAACCGGTATTCAACAGATTAGAAAGTATTTAATACGAGGGATTTAATTCGATCAGCAAATAACATGGGATCCCATCACAAATGAAGTTATTAACAACTGATTGCAAGTAGGGTCTTTCAACTTCCCGTGGGTCAAATACCCTTAGAACTTAATGGGCAACCTTGAGGATCCCAGTATTTCGGAAGTCGTGGAGAATAAAAGATAGATGGCGCTATGTCAAACTGTCAGGTGAATAATCAAATTATGAGGTGCAGTCCATAATTACAATAGTATTATTGTAATACTCTTCCTGTTTTATATTTTATAATTATAACACCATGCTAGTTCTCCACAATGTATTCCCAGTATTTGGGAACCTCCGACATCTGATTGAGCGTTATTTCTGCGAGTGAGAACAATCCCCTGAAAAGGGCATTGACGAGGACAGTAAGAGCAAATCCCCGTGAATTAACTCCGAGGAGGCTATCAACACACTCTCGGAGAACACGTCCACCCCTTCGGGGCGAGACGGTCGTTAACGGGTATTTAGCGGCGGCTCACGACAACTGAGTTCCTGCAGGCTTCTATCAGTCGGAGATTGGTGGATTATCGAGGAGAAATCCTCTGTGCTATTGACTCAACTGTTCAATCGACTGATGAGACATACCAATCGAAAGGTATTTATCATATTACGTTGGAATACCTCCTGTGCTGGGTGAAATAGACCACATCGAGATAGAAGCGAGTAATGCAGAGGAGATGGCAGAGTTCCTCAAGAAACTCGGCTACGAGGAGGTGCGACAGACCGAACATCACGGCACGTCGTATGAACTCGAACCTGCGGACGGCGACGGACCAATTTTTGAGGTCCACACTGTCAAGGGTGAGGAAGTCCCCGGGATCAACCACATCGCCTTCACAGTTGACGACGTCGCGGACATCGCCGAGGAGTTCCGTGAATCAGGCGTCGAGACAGTGGTCGATCCGTACTACGTCGATAAGACGGGGCGAACCATTTGCAACTTCCGTGATCCCGATGGACGCCGATTCCAGGCGGTTTCCGACGCGGAGTAACAAGTCTTTGGCGCGAAGTGGGCATCGTGTTTAGTTAAGCGAGTTCCACCAGGCGGCGAAGGCTTGCAGCCACGTTTCGGCGGTTGCTGGATCGACATGGCAGAAACTAGTGCTGAGAAGGAAGTACGTCGATTTATCTCTCTAAAGATACACTCGATGGCGTTACGATTTCCGTGTCGAATGGGCTGAAATCGGAGCCATGCTTGCTGCAACGCCGGTGCTAAATGCTGTGCGTGATCGATGAGAAACACGGCGTCGGAGACATTGTGTTTCTTCCGAAGTTCCCGGAGAAAGTGTTGCGTGAGTGCTGTTGTAGTCGTCTTAAACAGCCGTAAATGCAGGAATTTGTTCGTTTCAGGATTGACGGCGGCATACAGCCAGAACTGCTGACCATTGATTCGGATCACCGTCTCGTCGAGTGCAATGTAATCCGGACTCTCGTCGTTGGCCGGCTGTAAATCGGCTTTCTGCACCCAATCGTGAACGGCTTTCCGTGACCTATTGGCGCCGAACTTCTATAATTCTATAACTGCATTTGAAAGTGATAGTTCTGACAGATGGAGTCGAATACCGAGCTCCATCAGTTTGCTCGGTGTCCGCTCTTGTTCCACAAAATCCAAGTCGATCCAGTCGCTACAGCCACTGAGGCGAGCGATTTCTGTCATAGACACTCAAAAGATCGTCTCTCCTCATCCTTCAGCCTTAACTAAACACGACCGAAGCGGGAGTAGAAGCTCTTTGACGAGGACCGTGGATATCGAATGCACCACGCGAACTTCCGTTCGCTTGCGCTGTGTCTGCGTCTCGTTATCGCTATCACTAACTACAAACGTGAAGACAATCCAGGAGGTACCGTCATCACGAGTTGAGCGCTTGCAGTGGACCGACGAGGGTGGTTCGTCCGCCGTGAGGCGAAACAGATTTCGTCGCCGATGAAGTGGCCGTCTGGGTTACCGACGACCAACTGTTTGGCTTCTCCCGCTTCGAAGTCGTTGACGGCGTAGTCGGCGAAGACTTCGAGCGCGTCCGGACCTGTCACCCACATATCGACCATGTGGTGTGATTGGTCGGTGAACGCGCAACTCTCCGTTCAAGCTTGTTGTTCCTCGATCTAGTGCGTGTACTCATCGGAAACGACCGGGAAGCCGAACGCGCCACCGTCCACCGGTCTGAACATCTTGACGGTAACCCCGCGGCTCGTACCGCATTTACTAAGCTTTGCTCATGTATGACACTCAAATGCGAGCTACTATCGTGCAGCAACATAAACGTACTGTTCGGAGCTCGTTTTCGAACTCGGAGGGGAACGCACCGCTCGCTGCGAGCGGAATACGGGACGGTTCGGATCGAACTCTCGCGCTAGCCGATTCGTTCGGCGCGTGCGGCGGGAGTGCATTAGCAGCTACGAGATCGAGCCGAGGTCCGCGAAAAGGTGGTATAAGTCGAGTACCGGCTGGTCCGCCGTGGGACGCTTCGCTATCGAGTCGAGACCGGATCGGTTATTGGTTGCCTTCGCTGTACGGAGAGGGGCCGACAGTCGCGCAGATTTCCGTCTGAGTACCGATCCAAGCGTCGACTGATGAGCAAAGCCGGTCGACCGCTATCGGATTCACTCATCAGTTCTGGCTTGGATCGCCACTGAGCGTGGCGCTCGACCCATGGATTCGTGTGATCTTCGGGTTTGCTCCAGACGAGCGTCCTCCGTCCCCGGTTCGCTGTATTCCGTATGTGTCACCTTCTGAGTGTTTCAACAGAGCCTGTTAACCGAACACGGATAGTCCACCACGTGTTTCGATCCCGTTCTGGGTTTCTACCGCCCTGAGACAAGAAACTCCCGTCCGATCGACCCGATGCAGTTCCTGTTTCATACTGTCGGACAGAAGTCAGTGGGAAGTCGGTCGCGAAATTCCGGCCGTCGCATTCAGAGACGACCGATCTTCAAATAGGTCTGTTCGACAGTATTAGCGAACTTCGTGCGCCGATCATACGACAGGGAATGTCTTCTATGTGGACCTACGACGATGCTGCCGACGACGTCGACGTTTTCCGGGAAAAAGCTCCGGACAAGACGGTGTGTTCGGGATTTACCGGTTATTGGAAGTACCAGCAATACGATTGTTAGTCCAAGGAGCAAAGTTTCGAGCCTCCCTGTTCTCACCCGATGAAAGCCTACGAAGTGCAAGAAGCCACGACCGACTACGACGGAGTCGTCCAAATCGACCGCGAACGCCCCGCGCCGAGCGCGGACGAGGCGCTCGTCCGCATCCACGCGGCATCGCTCAACTATCGCGATCTGGCGATCGCAAACAACGATCTCGTCTATCCCGGCGCGGCGCTGCCGGTCGTCCCGCTCTCCGACGGGGCCGGGGAGGTCGTTGCAGTTGGTGACGACGTCGAGCGGCTTTCGGAAGGCGATCGAGTCGCAACGCCGTTCGCGCCCGACTGGATCGACGGCCCCGGAACGCGGGCGAAGATGGGACGGATGACCGGAGGGAACGTCGACGGGGCGCTTGCCGAGTACACCGTGTTCCCCGCCGAGAGCCTCGCGATACTCCCCGAACACCTCTCCTACGAACAGGGCGCAACGCTTTCATGTGCCGGTCTGACCGCGTGGCGAGCGCTCGTCGAAGATGGAACCATCGGCGCGGGCGAACGCGTCCTGGCGCTCGAAACGGGCGGCGTCTCGACGTTCGCGCTCCAGTTCGCCACGATGCACGGGGCGGAGGTGTTCGTCACCTCCTCGAGTGACGACAAACTCGAGCGCGCCCGCGACCTCGGTGCCGCGTGGACGCTAAACTACGAGGAGACCCCCGACTGGGGCGAGGCCGTACAGGAACGGATGGGCGGGGTCGATCACGTCGTCGAGGTCGGCGGGCCGGGAACGCTCGAGCGGTCGCTTGAAGCGGCCGCCGTCGACGGGCACGTTCACCTCATCGGCGTGCTCTCCGGACAGGACGGACAGGTCCACCCTGGTCCGATCCTCCAGAAGGCGCTCACGGTCGAGGGCGTAATCGGCGTCGGCAGCCGCGCGATGTTCGACCGGATGAATCGAGCCATGGCCGCGACGGAGATGGAACCGGTGATCGACCGCACGTTCGACTTCGACGAGGTCCGCGAGGCGTACCGACACCTCGAGGCGGGCGAGCATCAGGGGAAAGTCGTCGTAACGGTTGAATAGCCGTTGGTAGCAGCGGAAACGGCGGTATCGAAGTATACGTTCTGAAGCGGCCGGCTTCGCTTGATACTGAGGTAGTGTTCAGATTAGCGGATTCCATGCGAAGGCGAACGATCTGAGCCACTGATCAGCAGTTTCTGCGTAAGCGTTGCTAAAGCAGTTTGAGAAAGATAAAGTTCGACGTTCTATCTCACGAAAGATTCGTTCGACACTGTTCCGATTTCCGTGTCGTTCGTATCTGAAATCGAGGCCATGTCGTTGACAGGCAAAGTTCAGCGACTTATCTCCATCGACAAGAAACTCAGCGCCGTCGATATTGTGTTTCTCGCGGAGTTCGTCGAGAAGGATTTCGGTGAGACCGGTGTTTCTCGTCGGAACAGCCGAACATGAAGACATTCGGTCGTTTCGGGATCAACCGCCACAAATAGCCAGTACCGCTCGTCAGTGAGTTGGATCACAGTCTCGTAAACCGCAACGTGATCCGGTGACTTGCCGTTCTCGGGCTGTAACTTCGCTTTTTGCACCAGTTGTGAACGGTAGATCGAGCACGGTCGAACACCGAACCTCTCTAAAATACGAACAGTATCCGAAAGCGAGAGACCGGCAGGATGAAGGTGGATACTGAGCCGCATCAGCTCGCGCGGTGTCGCTTCTCGCTCCACAAATCCTAACTGAATGTCGCTACTAGGTAGCGTGAGGCGTCTGAATTCGGGATGGTAACCACGAATTCCACCGCCTCACTCCTTCAAACTCTAATCTGAACAGCGCCGTGCCAACAAGCCGTTACTCCTATCCCGGCATGGGATTCGGAGATACTTTTGTTGACTGCACCCCTGAGTTCCAGCACAGTGCTTTCCACGTGGAATCAGGGAATCCAGATATTGTCCGATTAGCAGGGCAGATAGACCGCTTCGGATACCTGTTGGTACAAGATCTGGTTCCTTAAAACATCCGTTCAGCAGGTCGAACGAGGTTCGTGAAGGGGTTGTCGGATTCATCCGCGCGCTAAAGCATGAGGCTTTCTCCTTGAACTTCCGTAACAGTTACTAGACGGTCGAAGGAATTCAGTCAGCACTCGTGGGCGCGACCTCGGACGCGGCATGCTGGCTGCGCCAGTAGCCCTGCAGGTAGGCCCCGACGAACATTCCAGCGAGCGCCCACAGGATCGTGACGTTGCCAACACCGAGGCTGGCGTAGGCCGCCCCGGGACAGATCCCCGACAGACCCCAGCCGACGCCGAAGATTGCGCCGCCGATCAGGACGTTGCGGTCGAAGGATTTCAGCCGCCGGCCGTAGGTGTCGCCGGTTAGCGGCGCGCGGTCGAACAGTCGCGGCACCAGCCCGAAGGCGATGCCGGTGATAACTGCCGCACCGCCCATGACGAACAGCAGCCCAAAGTCCTCGAACTGCAGGAAGTTCAGTACGACTTCGGGACGAGCCATGTGGCTAAAGCCGAGACCGAAACCGAAGATCAAGCCGCCGACGAAGATCAGCGGCATGAACAGGGGATGTCGGCTCTGGCTCATGGTGATACCCCCAGTGCCATCACGACCTGTGCCGTCCCGATCGCCACGATCAGGAACGTGATCACGCCCACGATCGACGTTTTCGAGGCCGATCCAACGCCACAGACGCCGTGGCCAGAGGTACACCCCTTGCCGATCCGGGTGCCGATCCCGACGAGGATGCCGCCGAGGAACAGTCGCCACGGCTGGACGTCCGTCAACCAAACCGTGAATCCGCCGATATCGTGCAACTGGCCGGTCGTCCCTGCTTCGTAGAGGCCGCTCGAGACCAGTCCAGACTGAAACGTCAGCGCGTAGACTGCCGCGCCGGAAATAATCCCGAGCGTGAAGACGATCCGCCAGTCGCGCGAGCCCCGGTACTGCTGAAACCGCGACTGGTCCGAGACGTAGGAAAGCGTCGACTCGAGGAACGTGCTCGCGCCGGCCGAAATCGCGGTGCCGAGGTAGATGACGACGGCGCCGAGGCCGACGAGCAGTCCCCCGACGGCGTACCGACTGATCCCGTTCGGGAACAGCGACTCGTACAGTGCGGGTGCGAAGAGTTCAGTTACCATTCGACTGGAAAGTGGTGGGGTTAGTCACCGGCCAGCGATTCCTGGCTGGCGGCGCAGTTGTTCGGACCGAGCTCGAGTTCGAACGCTTCCTCGTCGTCAACGTCCCGCTGGCCGAGGTTCATCGCGATAATGTCCTCGTAGTTGGGCGGACGGGGCGGCATGTCCGAGAGGATCAGTTCGACGAACTCGGCTTTCTCCATCGTCAGGGCAGCCATGTCCTCCGTGAGTTGGCCGATTCGTGCAGTGTAGGTACCGTCGTCGGCGGGCGCGGCCGAGTCGCTGAAGTGGGCCCCGCCGATCAGGGTGTCGTCGGGTAAGGTCAGCACGCGATTCTGGAGCGACTCGTAGAGTTGCTTGGCGGCGTCTTCGGCGCCCTCATCCCCCTCCTCTAAGTCGGGGCGAGCGACGCTCTCGACGAACAGTCCGTCGCCGGTCGCGAGTAACTCGCCGTCGATCAGGTACGAGGTCATCCCGGAGGTGTGACCGGGCGTGTAGACCGTCTCGATCGTGGCGTCACCGACCTGGAATTCGTCGCCGTCCTCCGCGCGGGTCACCTCGTCGTCGTAGGTGACTCCGCGGTCGACGGCAGTCGCAGGGATGATGCCTTCGACGCCCTTCTCGGCGAGGGTTCGAACACCCGAGATGTGATCCGCGTGGACGTGTGTGTCGATCGCGTATTTCAGCTCGACATCGAGACCCTTCGCATCCTGCTGGGATTGCGAAGCAGGGCTCGCAGAACGTCGTTCTGCGGCGTCCTCGAGATAGCGGTCGGTGAACGCGCGCAATGGGTCGATCACGGCCGCCTCGTCGCCGTCGACGATTAGGTAGCCGAGACAGCCAGAGGAGGGACGCTGGTACTGGTAAAGCGTCCCGCTTCCGTCGTAGCGCTCAACCTCGACGGCCTCGTAGATTCGCGCCCACCCGTTCATCCCGTCCTCGAGGTGGTTCACGTCGTAGCCGCGTTCCTTGAGCGAGCCGGCGACGAACTCGCTGGCACCGCCTTTCGCACAGAGGACCGTGACTTCGCGATCGTCCGGTATCTGTGCAAGAATATCGTCGTCGACCTCCTCGTCGAGGAAGTTGAAGTACGGGACGTTAATCGATTCAACGGTCTCGCCGTTGATTTTCCACTCATTGTAATCCGACTCCATTCGAGCGTCGAGGAGCGTGACGTCCTCGCTCGCATCGATACGTCCTTTTAATTCGGCCGGCGTCACCGATTCGATGTCCGCGTCCGGCGTTGGAAAGTCCATGTCGTTCATGTTGTACACTGCCCAGTACTGGGTACGGCCACTTAAGGATTTGTATAGTAGTTCCTCATTCGTACAATATAGGTTTCAAGGATATCTGGTTATGCTCTGTTATTGGCCCATAAAACTGCCTCTAGACGCATCTATGAAGTCTGATTAACTATTGGATGTTTGTATGTAGCACAATAATCGACATCCTTTTATTGGTGGCTCCGATATTGTATGATAGCTCCAATACAGAGCACAAAGATCAATTATGAGTTCAGAATACGATATCACGGACACGCTCGACGTGAAAGGACAGTCCTGCCCAATGCCTATCGTCAAGACCAAACAGGCGATCGACGACCTCGACGCTGGGGACGTGCTGGAAGTCGTGGCGACTGATTCAGGCAGCATAAGTGACATTCAGGGCTGGGCGGATGGTACCGACGGGGTCGAACTCCTCGATCAGGTCGAGGATGGCGACCGCTACACACACTACGTCAAGAAGGCGGCGTAACATGAGTGCAGATACTCCCGCGACGTCGGCCGATGACAGCGAAGTCGAACCCGAGCTCGACGCCGCCGAACTACAGGCACTCCGTGAGCGCGTCGACGAACTCGAGCAGTCGCTGGCCGACTTGGACGACGGCGACGGACCGAAGAAGATGACCATCGTCGCCACCCAGGGGAGCTTCGACATGGCGTACCCGCCGCTGATCCTCGCGAGCACAGCGGCCGCCTTCGGGTGGGATGTCGTCGTCTTCCACACGTTCTGGGGGCTCGACATCCTCCACGAGGAAAAATCGAAGAACCTCAAGCTGAGCGCCGTCGGCAACCCGAATATGCCGGTCCCGAACGCGCTCGCTGCGTTCCCCGGCATGGATCGGATGGCCACGCGCATGATGGAAAAGAAAATCGACGAGAACGGGACCGCGACGATCGAGGAACTGATCGACCTCTCGCTCGAGCAGGGCGTCGATCTGCAGGCTTGCCAGATGACGGTCGAGTTGATGGACTACGACGAGGACGACTTCTACGACGGCGTTACCACCGGCGTCGGCGCAGCAACCGCGCTCCAGCACATGGCCGAGTCGGACATCCAGCTCCTGGTCTAGACCCGTTGTGCATCGAGTCTAGTCACGTGAATTCAATCAACTATCAGTACAGCAGACTCACATACTAGTGCAAGCCAAAATATATTTGTTCTTACCAAAAACTGTGCAACATAGAGGTTGTATTCAGCACTTCAATATAGGGCAGCGGTTGAATCACAAGGACGGCGCTTGCACACACATCAACCGGCTCTCAATCGTCGCGTCGGTGCGGCCGAGCAGAACGTGATTCTCGCTGTGATGCGGTGAGCAAGCCGACCACCATTCCGAATGTAGTGCCACTCAGCATCCCCAACGCCTTCCGTTTTGAGATACGACCAGTCAGTCCGGCGTGCAATACCATGATGGTGTCGGCCGTATCTACCAGCAGACCAATACGCTGCCACTGCCGCTGATGGGCGGGTGGGGCAGTGAGTTCCCCAATCCCAAGTGCGAAAGCCCGGATACACGCATAGCGAATTGCAACCTCGTTTGGCCCATCGCCCTCGAGACCAAAAATGCCATACAACCGGCCTAACAGCCGTGGAGCCAGTAGTCCGAGACCTCCGAAAAGGATCCTGAACCAGGGTAGTGTCACTTGCAGCCGCTGCGCTATCGAATCCTGCGATTGAGCGTTTACGTCTTGTCGATGTGTGTCGCTCATCGGTCATTACTGAGAAAAGTGTAATATTACAATAATCTATCGCTTCCACACAGGATTTAACTTGTTTAATGAATTTTACTCGTGTGTTACATTCGCGCTATGGATCTTGCACAATGGCATGAGAATCATATAGTTTGGAAAGAAGGTCCTTCGGCTTATTATCAGACCATAGATAATTATAACATTGTTTTGATTTCCATGTCGTTCATCTCTAAAATCGAGGCCGTATCGTTGACAGACATAATTCAGTAATTCGTCGCCCAATAAGAAACACAGCGTCTGAGACATCGTGATTCTCACGCAAGTCCCTGAAAAACACGCTTAATATTACTTTGCTCGAGTCGGTTTAAGCTATGTACATAGGGTTTGTTCGAGTTAGGGTCAACCGTGGCGAACAGCCAATACTGCCCACCGTTGAGTCGGATCATGGTTTCGTCGCCTGCGACGTGATCCGGGCGTTGACCTGATTCGGGCCCCGATCGGATTCAGGGCCTATGGATAGTCCATTGATCTCATTTGACACTGATTCCCTCGAGAACTCTAACAGTATTTAAAATCGATAGTTAAGCAAGATAGAGTGATGAATCCTTGTTAAACTGACCGGTACTATCGTAGCCACTGACAGTCAATGCATTCAATCACACGACGGACTGTGCGACTGATGTGTGGCAGTTGCCGGTTGTTACGTGAAACAGGCGCAAAGCCTCGCCCTTCAGGGGCATGGCAAGACGCTTAATGATCGAGAGAAGTATTGGGAACAGCTGTACGAGGGAGTACCACTACAGGCCCCAGCTGCCGATAAGTGGGGTAGACCCCATTCCCAGAACTTAGCTAATTCATTATGCGTCTTGTTGCAACTGAAAACGCTTTGCGTTTTCAAGGACGGGGATACGCGCCGTAATTCTCGTTAATCTTCCTATCGTGGCCGCGGAACCCTTCAATAAACGGAATCTACAAAAGAATCGACGTCGAAAGGGCAATCGATGACCGAAGAGAGACCAGCGTATCCTTTCCTCGAGAACCAAACGGTTCGTCGCTGGACTCCGCAAGCGTTCGGTCGCGATAGAACGCCAACGGACCTGGCCGCCAGTAACCGCTCTGATCGCGAGTGGCCAGCGTGCTGGGGTGACGCCGCATCGTTGCTCGAGTGGAGCGACACCTACGAGCGCATCCTCGACGAGGAACATGCGCCATTCTACCGATGGTTCGTCGGTGGCCGGTTGAACGCCACGGAAAACTGCATCGATCGCCACCTCGAGGAGCGGAAGAATCAGGTCGCACTGCGGTGGGAGGGAAAACGAGGCGAGCGCCGAACCTATACGTACTACGACCTCCACCGCGAGGTATCGGCCGTCGCGGCCGCGCTCCGCGGGCTCGGCATCGAAGCGGACGACGTCGTCACGATCTACCTACCGAAACTCCCCGAGTTGCCGATCACGATGCTTGCCTGCGCTCGAATTGGGGCAGTCCACAACGTCGTCTTCGCGGGGTTTGCTCCCGATGCTCTCGTCAAGCGGATGCAACGCGTCGACTCGTCCGCGTTCGTCACCTGCGACGGCAGCTTCCGCGAGGAGACCGCGATCGACCAGAAGCGAAAAGCCGATACAGCACTGGCCTCGCTTGAGAAATCGCTCCCCACTATCGTC
>NZ_BAAIGG010000004.1:0-477175 GCF_054653435.1 Halostagnicola bangensis
ACGGGAACCTATTCGCCGCCGATGGCGACCCGCGTTTCCGTCACGGTCGACGCCCGCGATTCCCCGTTCCGATCGACGGCGGTTGGTCGACTTCGCGGTGCGGCTCGGTTGGAAATACGTAGCGGAGCCCCCGACACGACTCCTTCCCGTCGGTTCGGTACCGGGTCGCCACGAACCGACGGCCAAGCGAATATACGCCTGCATCGAGGGAATCGGTGAGAAACGCGTCAGGACGACCCGTGGGGCGTTACGTGACCGGCCGCTGGAATTGAGTCGAGCGACCGGTTCGCCCCGCCAACGCGTTTCTCACTGACGGCTGGGACGTGTCTTCGAGAGGACGTACTGATCGAAACGCCCCGTACCATCCGTTCTACCCGCTATCACTACCCGCCATCTAATCGTACCTGCTCAAGCGCGTATCCCGCGTTGAGGACCGTTGCGTCGTCGAACCGAGAGCCGACGATCATAAGGCCGACGGGAAGGCCGTCGACCTGCCCCGCCGGAACGGACAGCGCTGGATGGCCGGTTCTGTTAAACGGGGCCGTGTTCGAAGGGATCGATACCTCTCGTAATCGGTCGAACTCGTCCATGTCGGGGTCGTGTTCGGGAGCAGTGACGCTCGTCGTGGGCATGGCGAGAACGTCGTACGTCTCGAGTGCTTCGTCGTATCGTTGGGCCAGTTCGACGAGCAAGTTCATCCCGGCCGCATAGAACTGTGAGTGATACCGCCGGGCCGTATACGCACCCATGAGCAACGACAGTTTGAACATCGCCGAGAAGTCGTCGCTCTGGGCTCGTCGGAACTTCCCGAATGATTCGACCCAGGACGTGTTGTACCACGCTTTCCAGCCGTGGCCCACCCCCTGACCGCTCAGCGCACCGACCAACCCCTCGTTCGTACAGACCGAGTGGATGTCTGGCCCTTCTAGATGCAACGGAACCGACACCTCCTCGACGGACGCAACCTCGTCCTCCAGACGGTCGATGGCCTCGAGCACCTGTTCGTCGACCGCCGGATCGCCGTCGGATTTCCCGAACCCTTCCTCGAGCACGCCGATAGACAGTTGCGATACGTCACCGTCGAGGGCCTCCTCGTACTCTTCGACGGGGACCGTGCTCGGTCGCCGGAGGTGGCGCTCGTTGCTTCCGGCGATCGCTGAAAGGGTTCGTGCGGCCGTTTCGACATCGCTGGCCATCGGCCCCGGATGATCGATCGTGTGCTCCAACCCGACACAGCCCGTGTACGGCACAAGCCCGTAGGTGGGTTTGTGCCCGACGATTCCACAGAGGGCGGCCGGGATGCGAACGCTGCCGCCCTGATCAGTGCCGATAGCCACGTCGACCTCGTCCTCGACGACTGCGACCGCGCTCCCCCCGCTCGAGCCACCGGCCAGATAGTCATCGTCGTGCGGGTTGGTGATGGTCCCGAATGCGCTGTGCCCGGTTCGCGTTATCGCCATGTCGTCCATGTTAGTCTTACCGACCACGTCAGCGCCGGCCTCGAGCAAGCGGGTAACGACGGTGGCGTCTATGTTGGGAACGTAGCCCTCGACGACGTTCGATCCGCAGGTCATCTCGACGCCGGCAACGCAGATGTTGTCCTTGATACCGACGTCCCACCCCTCGAGATCACCGTCTTCGTCGCCCTCGACGATGCAACGGGTGACCCAGGCGTGGTGGAGGTCGTCGTTCGCTCTAATTCCCGAACTACGAAGTCGCGGTTCGGTTCCGCCAAAACTCAATTTGGGTCGGGACGATCGGATCGACTCGTAGGAATCGAGTTTGTCGACGATCAGTTCCTGGAAGGCCTCGAGTTCCTCGGCCGTCAGGTCGAGAAAAAGATCCGATCCGAGTTCTCTGAGGTCGTCTTTCGTCGGTGGGCGGACGGGCATATTATCAGACTCAACAGCCCCGGGTAAAACCTTGATGCAGGCAATATCTTTCCGATCTCGGAGTGAATATTTCCACAGAGAGCCCGTTCCGTTATTGAATATCAGTAAGGAGATAATAAGAGTGATTATTTATACACATTCACTGAGTATTCAACTGCACTTTATTTTCGGGTCCGTGGTGGATGCGTATCACGGCTCCAATGATGATTCGATCGCACTATTGGAACGCTGGAAACGAGAGTCCGAAAGCAACCGCAGGTTGGGCAATAGTAGTCTACGATGGTTGACCTCTTGAATCCAGTCCTGTTGACGATGGTCGGGTACTTCCTGCTGACGCTCATCGTCGGGATCTGGTTCGGCCGAGGAGCAAGCGAAGGGTACGTGCAATTTACCCTGGCCGGAAGAAACCTGAGCCTGCCGGTCTACATGATGACGTACTTCGCGACGTTTGCCGGTAGCGGGCTGACGATGGGGGTCGCCCAGGACGCGTTCCTCCAGGGGATCAGCGCCCAGTGGTACGCGATGACCCAGGGACTCGCCTGGATGACGATGACCGTCTTCATCGGCTACATCTACACGTTCGAAGTCGTGAGTGTCCCCGAGTTATTGGGACGGGTCTACGGCGACTACACGAAATACTTCGCGGCGGCGTTTACCATCATGGGTCAGATCGCGCTGACCGCCGGGCAGGCGATCGGGATGGGGTCGGTGCTGGCGGTCGTCACCGGCGTCGACCTGTCCGTCGCCTTCTGGATCAGCGTGGCCGTCTTCATCGGCCTCACGGCCTACGGCGGGATGAGCACGGTCGCGTACACGGACACGCTTCACGGCGTCGTCATCATTCTCGGCACGATCATCGCGATCCCGATTGCCGTGTCGAACGTCGGCGGCGTCGACGCTATCGCGGCTGACGTGCCGGAGGGGCATCTGAACTGGTTCGGCGTCGGTCTCGTCCAGATCGGCACATGGTACCTGATGTACCTCACCGTCGCCGGCGCACAGCAGCAGATGCTCCAGCGAACCTGGTCGGCGGGGAGTCGCAAGATCGCGATGATGGGCACGTTCCTCGCCGGAACCGTAATCACGGGATACGGCATCCTCACCGCGGCGGCGGGAATGATCGCCAACTCGCAGGGCGCACAGATCGAATCCGAAATGGCATTCGCCTGGACCATCACGAACACCCTTCCGGACGTGTTCGCCGGCCTCCTGCTCGCGGCCGCCGTCTCCTCGGTTATCACCGGTGCAGACTCGTTCCTGTTAGCCGGCGCGACGAGTTTCATCAACGACCTCTACATCCCGGCTCGTGGCGGCCGCACGGGCCTCTCCGACGACCATCTCGTCCTCGTCATGCGATTAACTATCATCGTGTTCGGGGTCGGAGCCGCGCTGATCGCCCTGAGCGGCATCGAAATCATCGTAATCAACACGCTCGGCATGGGTATCATGTCCGTGTTGTTCGCCGGACTGGTGATGTTGCTCTGGAGCGGTACCGTCCGCGAGGCCGGGCTCCCGGCCTTTATCATCGGTGGTGTCGTGTTCGCGATCTGGGAGTTCTATCTCGGCTCTCCCGAGCTATTCGGGGAGGGGCAGGTCGAACCCGCCGTCCCTGCGACGGTAGCAGCGCTCCTGACGCTCTGGCTCGTGAGCGTCTTTTACGACGGCGAACGGTTCGACACTGACGATGTCCGCGAACTGGCGAGCGAAGACATGGATCGACTTACCGCCGATGAGTTGGTGTCCGAAGACGAAGACTAGTCATCCAAACACCTCCTTCAACTGAGCGAGAAACGATCAAATTGTTGCTGGATGTCGGCTTGCCTGTGAACGCCAAAGACCCATTCGCCTGCGAATCAAACGATCATATCGTTCCGATCACCCGTCTTTCGATCGGGTGATCGAACTATGTCGAATTCTCACTCGAGAAGCCGGTAGTCGCAGGTATCCCTATGAGTACAATTCAGGAAATCTACGGTCGAACCCTGACGGAGTTTGCACGTAAATACGGACTCGCGTTCGTGATGGTCGCAAGTTACTTCGGATCGGGGTCGGTGTTCATCGCCAGCCAGGCTGGAGTGATACACGGATACACGTTGTTGTGGGCTGTCGTCGGAGCCGCCCTTCTGGGGTTTATGGCACAGGACATGAGCGCACGCCTCGGTATTCACGGGAAACCGTTGATGATTTTCGTCAGACAAAAACTTGGAAGATCGGCAGCGACTGCTATCGCAATTTTTCTTTCGATCGGGTGTCTCGCCTGGACGGTCGGTCTAGTCGCCGCCGTCGGGGCGGGGGTTTCGTTTCTAACGGGCGGCGTCGTCGGCTGGCAACCGATCGCGGTCGTCGCGACGGTGTGCGTGATCGTCGTCGGCCTCCTCGATTACGACATCGTCGAGAACCTCATGATCGCGATGATGCTCTCGTTACTGGTAGTTTACGTTGCCGTCGCACTCCCGAGCGGTGCAGATCCGGGTGCTGTCGCGCTCGGATTCGTTCCGACGGCGACATCCGTCGATGCACTTGTCGTCGCAGCAGGGGTACTCGGGACGACCGCACTCTGGCCGAATTTCTTTCTCGAATCGATCCTGGTTCGACAGAAGGGATGGAGCGACCAGAGCGATGTCGAAGATGCTCGGCGAGACCTCATGATGGGGTACGCGGTCGGCGGACTGACGACGATCGCGATCCTGATAGTGGCCGCCGCGGTGTTGCGTCCGATGGGATTTACGGAACTCGAGTCGTTCATCACTCCCGGCGAAGCCCTCGTTGAAGTGATGGGGACCTGGGCGATGGTGCTGTTCGTCGGCGGCGTAACGGCCGCCGCGTTCAACAGCATCGTCCCGATCATGTGGACGCCGGCCTATCTCATCCCCCAGGCGATGGGGTACGATGTCACGAAGGATGATAGATCGTTTCAATCGATCTTCATCGTCCTAACCGGGATCGGAATCTTCTCCCCGTTGATCAGTTCGTTTCTCGATCTGTCGGTCGTCGATATGGTCATTCTCTTCCCGACGTACAACGGGATATTCGCGCTCCCTCTCGCGACGGTGCTTCTGTTCTGGGCCGTAAACGATCGAGACACGATGGGTGAACACCGCAATACGCGCCGACTGAACACGATCAATGCCCTGTTGGTTATCTTGGCGATCGTCCTGGCCGTCTTCGCGGTCCAGGATTTCGTCGAACTCATCACGACGGGTGGATTCTGACTGTGCTCCCTTCCGCATCAATTATCACCATGCCTGACAAGTCTCTGAACGGAACCCTTGTCAGTTCGCCTCACTCGGCAAGCCAACCGCGTCCGGTGTGATCTGACTCCTCACTCATGGTATTCACAACGATGTCGATTACGGTACTGATCGCACTCGCGATCATCGCCCTGTTCGCCGGTATCGGAATCACGACGATCGGCCCGGGCGGAATCTTCGTTACCATCGCGCTGTACTCGCTCACGCCGCTCCCGTCGGCCACAGTCGCCGGCACCGCCCACGCGACGTTCATCGCGACGGGAATCGTCGGAACACTCGCCTACATTCGTTCCGGGGAACTCGGCGGAGACGACGGTCGCCAGATGGCCGTGGTCCTGAGCGCGACGAGCATCGTCGGCGCACTCGCCGGGGCCTACCTGAACGCGTACGTCTCTCGAGAACTCTTCGGCCTTCTACTCGGCGGCTTTGCCGCGCTCGTCGGTGCGGTTCTACTCTATCGCCAGCAAAACTCGCTCGACCGCTCCGTCGGTATCGACGGTTCCCCATCGGTCGGCCGACTCGAGTTGGGCGCTCTCGGCGTCGGACTGGGCGTCTCGAGCGGGCTCATCGGCGTCGGCGGCCCCGTACTGGCCGTTCCGGCACTCGTCGTTATCGGGGTTCCGATGTTGCTGGCCGTCGGCGTCGCACAGGTCCAGTCGATCTTCATCGCGGTGTTCGCAACGTCGGGATACCTCTCCTACGGTGCCGTCTCACTGCCGTTCGTCATCCTCGTCGGGGTACCCCAACTCGTCGGCGTCGTCGTGGGGTGGCGAATCGCTCATCGGACCGATCCCGAGCGACTCAAAACGGTTCTCGGTGGCGTGTTGATACTCGTCGGGGTCTATCTCGCGATCTGACTCCTGCAATTCAACTCGATTTCGACGGTACCCCAGTTTCGACAGTGGGGCCGAGACGTTCAGTACGTCCGCGGTGGACACCGAGGACGTCGAAGGAGGTCCGGACTTATGGCCGATCTCTCGAGAGATTACATACCGAAACGTCATCACGGTATTCTCGTAACTCAATTTGCAACGATAGCCGTATTGAAGCCGACAGTAGTTACGTTCTACTATCCGAATTTATCTAAGAGGTCGTTATTATTTGCTGGTCACGAACAGCGGTCGGCCACTGGCTCCTCGAGAAAAGCGACGAGGGCAACCGTATGTGACCAGCAATTGGGGTCTTGTACCCGCAGGCCGAACCTCTTTTGGAACGCTCCAAATCGGTAGAACGCGAGACCATGGCAGAAAACGATACCCCTTCGGAGACAGTTTCGATCGACTCACCTGACAAATCCAGGACGGTGAACCCCGGGGAAAAGCGACACCTCGAGCACGAGATTGGAGAGAATTACTTGAGTCAGTCCGTCAAAATGCCGGTGACGGTTATCAACGGCGACCAGCCCGGACCGCGGCTCTTTTTGTCCGCCGCCGTCCACGGGAACGAAATAAATGGCGTAAGAGTCCTCCAGCGGGTGGCTGATCGGTACGAGCCGAACGAGATTCATGGAGCGCTTGTCTGCATTCACGTGGCCAACGTGCCGGGCTACGAAGCCGAGGAGCGATACCTTCCAATATATGACCGCGACCTGAACCGCTCGTTTCCGGGACTATCCAGCGGTTCGGAGGCGTCCCGCATGGCGAAGGCGATCTATGATCAGTTCATCGGTCCGTGTGACTTCGGTCTGGATTTTCACTCCTCGACGCGGAACAAACTCGCGTTGATGCACGCGCGGGCGGATATGGACGACGATGGCGTCTCTCGACTCGTCGACGCGTTCGGGTCCGAACTGGTTCTTTCCGGGGGTGGGTCCGAAGGATCGTTGCGGCGGGAAGCAACTAAAGACGGCGTTCCGACAGCCACGATCGAGATGGGCGAGGAGGACCGTTTTCAGCCGGTCCTCATCGAACGGGCGGTGGACGGCGTCGAGAACGTCATGGCGGCCCACGATATGTTACCGGAGACGGAACCGGAGTCATCGGGGTTCCTAAAGGTCCTCGAGGACGGCGGGGAAAAGCAGTGGCTTCGCGCTGATACCGGCGGACTGGTAGAGATGAAGTGGGGCCCACATCCCATCGTCGACGGCGGAGAGACGGTCTGTGTCATCTCGGATCACTTTACGCGGGAGAAACGCGTCGTCGAAGCACCGTACACCGGTCTGTTGATCGGTATTCTTGCGAATCCTCGAGCCCTTCCCGGTCGGCCGCTCTTTCATCTGGTCAAACTGTCCGAGGACGAACGCGAGGCCGCCAAATCGACGTTCGAGGATATCGGGTTCCAGGCCCAACGAACGTTCCACTGGATGGGCGAGGCGGGAGACGACATCGTCGAATCGACGCTCGACGCCGGCGAGGAGGCGGACGAGAGGGAACCCGAAGAGAAGTGATGAGAAGAGAGAACTAGTTGCCACCCTCGAGTCGGCGTTTGGACGGCAAATGCGGACAGCCATCTCCAGTTCATACCTTCCGACGAGTCTCGGCTCCGTACCGATCCGAAGACGGCTACGATTTTATCAGGACGACAGATGGAATTAGCGATCTGTATTCGTTCGAGACAGGTACTGCGTTCCGTGATCGCGCCCGCCGATGGTTCGCTCCACGAACCGTCTGGTATCGTCCGAAAACAGCACGATCTCGTCGCGCCGTGTCTGTATCGGTGAATCTCCCCTCGGCGAACGGAGCGTCGCGATCACGGTCCACATTATTGCGGTCGCCAGCGCTCCGACCGCGGAAAGCGTCATGCCCATCGTGCCGAAGGTGAACGCGTAAACGCCACCAACGGTCATGCTTGGGATGCTCGTCCCGAGCGGAACGCGCGCACTTACGTCGCGGATTGTCGGGGCGAGGAACAGTACCGAGAGTCCACTTCCAATCATGAATATTATATCTTGCCACATCATCGTATAATATCTTACTCGGGTTTGAGTAAAAAGTCTGTTGGTGGGTTGCATTTGCAAGGGATGAATTTCGAGAGTTTCAGAGTCTACTGACCGTTTTCAGGGCTCATCAGGTACAGAAATGAACTCACGGTTGGCACATTCAAGCAGTGACGTTTCTAAACCCCCATCCCAACTATCACTCGTCTTCGTTCCAACAGAAAGGGATCTCGTGCGATGTGGGTGCAGTCGTCGGTCGGCCGAATATCGCCCGCATCGGAATAATCGACGGTAGTAACTGAATCCAATGCAAAAAAGCATAGAGGTCGAGTACTGGGTAACCGATCGCGATGGGGTCCTCACGCGACCCGGCGAACTCACAGACGTTTCAGCGTACACCGAAGCGGAGTTCGTCGATTGTCTATTCGAATTGAAAACGCCTCCGTGCGAGTCAATCGATGAACTACGATCGACGGTAATCGAACAGTTAGACGCAGTCCTCGAGCGAGCGGCGGAACTCGACAAACGACTCGTCCCGCTGGGAACGCCGATCAACTGCGAATCGATGGATATGAAGGCCGACGAACGAGGGCGGATACAAAAACAAGTCGTCGGATCGGATTTCAAGTTCGCAAAGTACTGCGCCGGGACGCACGTTCACTTCGAACAGCGAAACGTCACCGACCAACTCAACGCGCTCATCGCCCTCGATCCCGCGCTTGCACTCTGTAACTCCTCGCCGTACTATCAGGGCGATCAAATCGCCAGCAGCGCCCGAGCCTATCTCTATCGAAAAGGCTGTTACCAGCAGTTCCCGAAACACGGGCAACTCTGGCAGTACGTCGATACCGTCGCGGAGTGGAACCGACGACTCGAGACCTCACTCGAGGAGTTCAAAGAGAGCGCGAAAGAGAGGGGGATTTCCGAAGCGAAAGTCGACGCTCACTTCTCGACCGACGACGCCGTCTGGACGCCCGTCAGACTGCGCGAGGAGATGCCGACGGTCGAGTGGCGGTCACCCGACGCAACGCTGCCGAGTCAGTTACTTCGACTCGTCGGCGAGATGAACACCATCATGGAAGAGATTCACCATACCAACGTCCGCATCGGGGAGGGAACCGGCGAGTGGACGGCCGAGGAAATCGTCCTCCCCGAATTCGAACGACTCGACGAGTACGCGAAAGCGGCCATGATCGACGGACTTGAATCGACCGAAGTCTCTCGGTACCTCGAACGAATGGGGTTCCGCGTCGAGGAGTACGATCCGCTCACAGCGGATTTCGAGACGGAGGGCCACGTTCCACTTGAACGCGCTCGAGAATTGCGACTTCGAAACGCGGAGCGGTTGATACGGGACGTCGAATTGTTAAAATCTGCCGAACACGAGTGAGTTCACGACGTGACGATACCGTCCGTCGATCGAGTTCCGAACAGCACAATCAGTCTACCGGCGTTTCTTCCAGCGTTTTATTCGAACAGTGAACGGGACGATATCCCTGCCACAGAGATTTCTCGGCCCGAAACGCCGCCGCCCCTGATCGGCGCTGCGCTCTCCGAAGAGACCGCGGCGTGGCTCGGCGAGTGGGCCGACGAGATGATCACGATCGCGACGCCCGACCACGAGGACGACGCCAATCGAGTCGACGCCTTCCGGGAAAAAGCTCCGGACAAGCCGGTGTACCTCAAGGTCCAGCACTCCTACGACGCCGACGACGATGCGGCGCTCGAGGGAGCCTACGAACAGTGGCGGACCAATTGCGTTCCCAGGAGGGACACCCAAGAGCTTCGGACGGCCCAGGATTTCGACGAACTGAGCGAGACTGTCGACGAAAAACAAGTCGAAGCGAACGTCCGCGTCTCCGGCGATCTCGATGATCACCAAGAGTGGCTCGAGGCCAATATCGATCTCTTCGTGGAGAAGGTTTTCATCCACAACGTCAACACGAATCAGGAAGTGTTCCTCGAAGCGTTCGGCGAGAACGTGCTGCCCGCACTCGAGTGAATTCAACGGTGAGTTCAACCGATAGTTTCCGTCTCTTCTCGAGGGGGGAATAATAGCGGTAGCACACGTCAATAGTGAGTGTCACATGTCCACCAGCCCTTCAGACGCTGACGGAACGATACTGGTGCCGATAGCGAACCGGGAAACGGCCGATCGGCAACTCGACACGGCGATCGATATCGCGGCCGATCGATCGTATCGAGTCCTCCTCGTTTACGTTCTCGACGTTCCCTCGCAACTATCGCTCGAGGACGGGCGTCGGTACCTGCTCGCGGACGAAGACGGAGCTATGCTCGAAACGGCGGCAAAACGCGTCGAGTCGAACGGGATTCCCGTCGACCACCGTATTCGTATCGCCCGTGGGGTCGCCACCGGAATCGTCGGTGCCGCCGAAGCGTACGATGTCGACGTAGTCCTCCTTGGCTGGCGAGGGAGGCCACCACGGGAGAATATCGTTCTGGGTAACCACCTCGACAAAGTGCTGAAAAACGCAGAATGTGACGTTCTCGTCAAGCGCATCAAAACGCCGACACCGCCGACGATCGACTCGATTCTGGTTCCGGTTGCAGGCGGGCCACACGACGAGCTAGCCGCGGAAACTGCCGACTCGATCGCACGACGAAACGACGCATCGATCAGTCTGTTGCACGTGCTCGACCCCGATGATCCCGAGCTAACGCTCGAGGAGGCCGAAGTGTTCCTCGCCGAAACAGCGGACTGGATGGGAAACAGTCGGTCCGTGAATACGAAAATCATCGAGAACGCTGACGTTTCCGGGGCGATTACCGACAGCACGACAAAACACGATATCACCGTACTCGGGGCCTCGAGAGGCGGACTCATCCAGCGGGCGCTTGTCGGGACGGTTTCCGAAGCGGTCGGCAGACATGCCGCGGGGACCGTTATCCTGACGAAGCGATACGATCCCGTTCGAACGAGGATCCAGCGATTGCTCCGCGTTGTTCGGATACTGGACAGCGATGTCCCTTTCGAACGGATATCTGCCTAATTGATCGGGTTGTCGTCAAGACCTCAAGGAAGGGGAAAGCGCTCGCCGAGAGGCTCGATTCGTGGGAAGAGGGAAGTCGGAAGTCACAGTGTCCGTCCCTACGGAGACAGCGAGATCGAGTTCTTCCCGTCCGATGATCCGACAGTGTGATTTTCGACTCTGTTGAATTC
Source organism: Halostagnicola bangensis (assembly GCF_054653435.1). Classification (NCBI taxonomy): domain Archaea; kingdom Methanobacteriati; phylum Methanobacteriota; class Halobacteria; order Halobacteriales; family Natrialbaceae; genus Halostagnicola; species Halostagnicola bangensis. Next base: position 11,200 of record NZ_BAAIGG010000004.1, read on the forward strand.
CTTTTCTTAGACACTTATCATGCTGGAACTACTGGTCACTACACGTGCGGACTGAGCATCAAACATTTGTGCTTTGATATCAATTCTTCTTGTATGTCTGACTCGCTGAAAGCCAGAATGGTTGGAACAGAGGCGTGGAACAATAAACGGTATGTCGTTCTAGGTTCGCCAATTCTTGCAGTTATTGGTGTTCTTCTCGGTTGGTTAATTGGCGTTCACTTGGTTTCTTCCGAGATAGGAAAAGTTCTAATTGTAAGTCTATTTGTAGGGACAACCGTTCTGCTAGGGTGTACTATACTCGCTGTTATTGATAAACGGTGATTTCCATGGGTCTTGTTCGGTACATATTCCACCTGTAATGACCATTCCGAAATGATCTGCAAAATGCGATCGGACATCGGTCAGTGCACATGCGAACTGATTGCGAGGAGATCGTAAACAACCTCACTGGCGAGTAATTGTCAACTCCTCACCGTCGATCCGCACCCGATAATCGTCGATCAGGAACGACAGGTTGACGCGTTTTTCGCCAGCAACAAGCGTGTCTAGCGCTTCGGGATCGACGTGGTCGTACAGTGTGGTACCGAGAACATCTGAAAGTTCCACCGGATCGACCTCCTCGAGTGTTCCGAGGGCGGTGAGTGTGGCCATACTTGCCACTGTAGCTGACCAATCGTATGTTCGGCGGAATAATAGTTCGTGTGCATCGGTAGATTGATCGGCACCTTCTCGTTCTTCGATCATACTCTTCGCACGGCATCGGGAAACAAGAGTGTAGTGTGATTCTCTGAGTGAACGATTGGGTAGCCTTACGACGGCAGATTCCCGTTGAGTCGCCAGGTGAAAATCGCCCGCAGGACGACGACGAGACTGTTTCGCTCGCCAGCACCCCAGACCGCCGTCTCCTCGATCTCTTCGGTAGTGGAAGAATCGTTCACGAGCGCGCTCACGAGCGCCGTCTCTTCGTCCGTGATCAGCAGGCTTCCAGCGGGTGTCTCCTCCCACTCCCAGAGGGTTTCGAACAGTTCAGCTTCCGGTATCGTGTCCTGGATACGTTCTTGGACTTCTTCAGAAATCCCCGCCAAGTGGATCTCGACGCCACGCTCTGTGGCAGCCTGAAGCCTGTCGATGTGTTCGTCGGTAAGCAATTCGTCGATAGTCATGTAGACGATCTGCTCGTCAGCGTCGGCGATGAACTCATCAATGCGGGATGACACCGCCTCCCGTCCAGTGACCGTCCAGACGCCGAACTGTTCGCGTTGTGGCTGGGAGGGGCCGATTTCCCCCAGACACTCTGCAAGTTCGGTAATCGTGTTCTCGCGTTTGACGCTGAGCAGTCGGATGATCGTCTCCTCGGAGATCACGATGAACTTTCGCGGCGTCGTGTGCTGGATGTCGATGAATCCCAACTCGTGGAGTCGCTCCGCCGATTCGTACACGCGAGTCCGAGGGACACCGCCGATTTGCGTAATGTCCTGTGCGGTTCCCGTCCCAAGCCGTAAGAGATTGATCAGTGTTTGAGCCTCGTACTGGGACAGCCCAAGGTCTTGCAACCGGTCCAGCGCCTCGACTTCGGCCTGCTCCTCCTCGAAACTCACCATGGTATCTATTGACCTGCCGAGGACAGAAAGAACCCCGCCGTTTCGAGTTCCCTATTCCAGGTCTTCGGTGACGAATTGGAGCACCTTCTCGACGCGCTCGTTCGGGGTATACCGGATCGTTTTCGTACGCGGGTCGTACTCGATCAAATTTGCCTCCTTCAGTTTCGGGAGATGGCTGTGTTGTACGTCGATAAGAAGGGGTTCAGCGTGAGTTCAAGTGGTCTTCGGAGGGGATTTTCTGGAGAGATGCGATCGACGAGGGTATTCATTGTAACCACGATCTCCTCGCTGTCGATCAACTGGGAGAGGATTGATCGCCGACACGGATCTGTCACTATCCACAGCACGTTGCGCTAACTGAAATGTCTCCTCGACGAATTGGAGCAATCGCAACTTCGGGAGAGCTTGCATTCGGTTACACTACTGGCCAAACAGATACCTCCTCAAGATTTTTAACAGAGCCGGATATTCTGCTATCTATTGTCGACTACATAGCCGACTATTGAAGTACAGAAATGGATATATAGCTATTATAACCAGCTATATACAGTCCACAAAATCACTTAGGTGATGACGGACAACAAGTCCGGACGATCCAGTTTCAGTGGGGTATCGAGGCGAAACTTCCTGACGATCGGTGCGCTAACGGGAGCTGTCAGTGTCGCTGGTTGTGGTGACGTACTGAGTGGCGGTAGCGGTGACGGTCCGTCGGGAACGATCGACGCCTCCGGGTCGAATACCGTCGCTCCGATTACCTCCTGGGCCGGAGAGAACTTCGAAAACGAGTACCCCGATGTCCTCGTCGATGTCGCGCCGGAAGGGACCGGGGCCGGCTTCGAGGAGTTCTGTCGAGGCAATTCCGGAGTCCAGAGTGCGAGTCGAGAAATCACGGACGACGAGGTCGATCTCTGTGGCGAGAACGACATCGATTACGGCTTCCTCGAGGTCGGTCTCGACGGTCTTTCGGTCGTGAAAAATTCCGAAAACGACTGGGTCGACAACATCACACTCGAGGAACTCCAGTTGATCTGGGAGTTCGAAGCGACCGAGGAAGTCACCCGGTGGAGTGACGTCCGGGACGAGTGGCCCGACGAGGAGATGCAGTTACACGCCCGCGACAGCGCGTCGGGAACGTTCGATTATTTCACCGAGGCGATCAACGGCGAAATGGGAGACATTCGCGATGACTACTCCGCGACCAGCCAGACAAACGAAATTATGGGTGCCGTCGCGGACAACCTCCACGGCTTCGGTTGGGGCGGTCTGGGGTACCTTCGGGACATCGAAGACGACCAGCCAATCGAGGCCGTTCCCGTAGAGAGCGACGAGGACGGGGAGTTCTACTTGCCGGACCAAGACAATATCGAGGAAGGGCTCTACTCGCCACTCGCACGACCGCTGTTTGCGTACGTGAACCTCGCTACGCTCGAGGAAAAGACCGATCTTATCGGTTCCTTTGTCCGGTTCTACGTCAACGGTGCACAGGAGTTCGCCCGCGACGAGGGCTTCTATGCGGCTCCCGATGAAGTCACCGAGGAGAACCACGACAAGATCGACGACTGGCTCGATCAGGTTGGGGCATCTCCGGACGACTTGACCGTTCAGCGTGACTGATAGCGGTAGCATACGATGAGCACTCAAACCAACTCCGAACCGGGAATTACCGGCGGCGGCGCACAGGCCGATCAGACGACCAATCGGCGAGTCCGACGAGCCCTGTTCGGGTGTACCATCATCACGGTCCTCACGACCCTCGCGATTTTTTTCGTGTTGATCGATAACGCTGCCAGTTACTTCTTCGGTGCCAAGCTGACGGAGATGTTAATGGGTGCAAGCGGTGAGCAGGCGGTGACATTCACCGAGTTCTTCACTGGGACGCGGTGGGCACCCGACCACGCAACGCCGGCTCACGGCGTGGCCCCGATCGTTTTTGGGACGGTCGCAGTCACGGTCGGTGCAGCGTTCGTCTCGATCCCGATCGGGACGGCGACCGCGATTTACCTCTCGGAGTATGCCTCCGACGGTGTCCGAGCGAAGCTCAAGCCGACGCTAGAAATCTTGGCCGGAATTCCGACGATCGTCTACGGTTACTTCGCGATCGCGTTCGTTAACCCAGTTATTATCGGGCCGATCGCGGACGCACTGTTCGATATTAACGTCGGCCGATACAGTTTGATTTCGGGGATGCTCGTCGTCGGCATCATGACGATTCCGATGGTCTCCTCGATCAGCGAAGACGCCATGTCGGCGGTTCCGGACGACCTCCGAAACGGCGCGTACGCACTCGGTGCGACGAAGTACGATGTATCGACGAAGATCGTGCTACCGGCGTCGATCTCGGGCGTGTTCGCCTCGTACATCCTCGCCGTCTCGCGAGCGATCGGCGAGACGATGGCGGTCTCGCTCGCCGCGGGCTACACCGCGAACATCACCGCCAACCCGTTCGACGAAATCATGACGATGACGGCATACATGGTTCGGATGGCCCGCGGCACTTCGGCGGTCGGAACTGTCGAGTACCAGAGCCTGTTCGCCGTCGGATTCCTGCTGTTCGTTATGACGCTCACGATGAATTTGCTCAACGATTGGTTCAAACGGAGATTCCAGGAGGAGTACCGATGAGCGCCGAGACCGACGACGCCCTGTTCACCGACATCGATCTGGGATGGGAACACCGAAAGAATCGAATCTTTCTCGGCCTCATCTTCGCAGCGTCGATGTTTGGCGTCGTCATGTTGGCGCTACTGTTACTCGACGTTGCTACCGACTTCTATGTCGGGATAACCGAGTACAATATTAGCCTCGTCGAGTTTTTCACGCGGGATGGCTCCCGTCGCGAGGAACTCTCCGGGTTCAGAGGCGCTATCGTCGCATCGATCTTCCTGATGATCCTGACCGCGATACTGTCGTTTTTCGTCGGCGTCGGATCGGCGATCTACCTCGAGGAGTACGCACCGAATAACCGCACCACGCGATTGATCGAGGCCAATCTGGCGAACCTCGCCGGCGTCCCGTCGATCGTCTACGGGCTACTGGCGTTAGCCGCGTTCGTCAACGGAATCGGAATGGGTCCGATCCTGGTCGCTGGTGCGATTGCGCTCGCGTTGCTCGTAATGCCGATCATCATCGTCTCCACACAGGAAGCCCTGCGGGCAGTTCCCGACGGCCTCAGGAACGGCTCGTACGCGACGGGGGCGACGGAGTGGCAGACTATTCGCCGAGTCGTGCTTCCAGCCGCGATACCCGGTATCATGACCGGGACGATTCTGGCACTCGCACGCGCTATCGGCGAAACGGCCCCGCTGATCATGGTGGGAGCGATTTTCGTCAACCGAGTCCCGTTCGGCCCGTTCGATCGCTTCAGTGCGATGCCGACGCAGATCTACAACTGGGCAAACGAACCGAGTCAGCACTTCATCCACCTCGCGGCCGTCGGAATCGTCGTGTTACTCGCGTTCATGTTCGTAATGAACGGGATTGCGGTCTACGTTCGGAACAGATACGAGACGGAGGTATAACATGTCCATAGACCAGGAACAAGACGTGTCAACGGAGTCGGAGGATAGTACGCTCATTACGACGGATATCCAGCCGTCCGAGACCGACCGAGATAGACGTCTCGAGGAGCCCGTCATAACCGCAGATGACCTCGCTGTCTACTACGGCGAGGAACAGGCGCTCGACAACATCGATATCGAGATTCCGGAAAACCGTGTAACGGCGATAATCGGTCCGTCAGGCTGCGGGAAGTCGACGTTCTTGCGATCGATCAACCGAATGAACGATCAGATCGACGCCTGTCGCATCGACGGCGACCTGTCTTTCCACGGCAAGAACGTCTACGACAAGGACGTCGATCCCGTCGCATTGCGACGGAAGATCGGAATGGTGTTCCAGAAGCCAAACCCGTTCCCAAAATCGATCTACGACAACGTCTCCTACGGGCTTCGAGTTCAGGGAATCGACGACGAAATCGACCTTGACGAAGAAGTCGAACGAGCGCTTCGCGGCGCAGCACTTTGGGACGAAGTGAAAGATCAACTCGACTCGAGCGGGCTCGACCTCTCGGGCGGGCAACAGCAACGACTCTGTATCGCCCGAGCGATCGCACCCGACCCGGAAGTCCTCTTGATGGACGAACCGGCCTCGGCGCTGGATCCAGTTGCGACCTCGAAAGTCGAGGATCTCATCGCCGACCTCGCCGAGGAGTACACCGTCGTTATCGTCACCCACAACATGCAACAGGCGGCGCGAATTTCGGACAAGACCGCCGTCTTCCTGACCGGGGGAAACCTCGTCGAGTTCGACGATACGACGAAAATTTTCGAGAATCCAGAGCACGACCGCGTCGAGGATTACATCACCGGCAAGTTCGGCTGATCGAAGACAACACAATCATGTCACGAAACGACTATCAGCAGCAACTCGAGCAGCTCCGAGAAGACGTCCTCGAAATGAGCGACATCGTCTGCGAGCGGCTACGACGAGCGCTCGAGGCACTCGAGCGCAAAGACGAGCAACTCGCCGAGGAGATAATCACGAGCGATCACGAGATCAACGACCTGTATCTCGGACTCGAGCGGGATTGCATCGACCTGCTCGCGCTCCAGCAGCCGGTCGCCGGTGATCTCCGGTTCATCGCCGCGTCGTTCAAGATCATCACGGACCTCGAGCGGATCGGCGACCTCGCCGTCAATCTGGGCGAGTATACGAAACGGGCCGAACGAGACCGGTATCCGGATATCGACATCGCGTATATCGGCGGCGAAACCGTCGAGATGGTCGAAGCGGCGATGGCGGCGTACGCGACCGACGACGCCGCGGCGACGGGAGAAATCGCCGGAGCGGACGACGAAATCGATGCGCTCTGTGAACGTGCCAGCGAAGTCGTCGTTCAGGATCTGCTCGAGACGGAGGCGGGAAGCCAGGCGAACCTCGACGACGTTTCTCGAATGTTACTGACCGTTCGCGACCTCGAGCGGGTAGGCGATCATGCCGTGAATATCGCCGCACGGACGCTGTACATGGTCGAAAACGACGACGAGTTGATCTACTGAACGAGCGCGGCCAAAGCCCTCAACTGGATGAAGCCGCATCGTAACCGGAACACGCCGAAATCGCGAGCCGAACCAGAATTACCGCGAACCGTCGAGGACGGTAAGAAGAGCGTTCGCCCGACTCGTCGCTCGATACTTTCGCCACCGTCCGTCTTTTCGCTTCGTCACCAGGTCGGCAGCCACGAGGTTTGAAAGCGCGTGGCTTACGGCACTGTCGCTTACGTCGACGAGTGGGGTAATCTCACAGACACATAACTCGTCATCTGCTTCAACGAGCAACCGAACGAGTCGATACCTCGTCTCGTTTCCGAGCGCCGACAGCGTCCGAACGTCATCCGAAACGACGTCCGCATCGACCATCGCTTCGAGATCGTCGAGTTCCGCGAGCCGTTCCTGAAGCTCCTCGTTTCGGCATTCGCCGAGTTCGTCCTCGAGATAGCGACGAAGTCGATCGGCTGTTTCTGACACGGACGGATACTTGTGTGTTCTTTCAAATAAGCGTTCCGTCGATAACTCCGCCGGTCAGCTCAAACAATTGGATTTCCCGACCGTCCCGGCAATACCCGCTACGGATGTAACGGTATTCAGCACACGATACGCCTCAGTCGATCGCCGGCACAACCTCGCCCTCGTGAAATCCGACGAATTCGCCCTGGTTCGGCCCGATCTGGTGGATAGCGATCTGATCGAAGCCGGCGTCGACGTACTCCTGAACCGGCTTGACGTGCTCGTCTGGATCCGAGCCACAGACGACCAGTTCCGAGACGTCCTCCTTGGTGACGACTTATGTCGCCTGCTCGAGGTGGGCGGGCGTCGAACACGTCTACAGAAACTCGCCGGGGAGTGGTCGATACCGCGCCTGACGGAAACGGAGTTGGACCGCTCCCGTCGGTCGGGACCAGCGAAATGTCGGGCGACATAGGTGGTTAGTCGTCGTTTGCCTGTGAAGGAGTCACGTCATCGTCCGCGGGTTTCACGCGCTCGAGTTGACCGGTTTCGTACCCAGCCCAGTCGAATTTGTGCTGGAAATAGATGGCGACGTTGACGAGCGCCAGCAGGACCGGGACCTCGATCAGCGGCCCGACAACGGTCGCGAACGCAACGCCGGAGCCAACGCCGAAGACGGCGACCGCAACGGCGATGGCGAGTTCGAAGTTGTTCGAGGCGGCGGTAAACCCGATCGCGGTCGTCGTCGAGTAGTCCGCTCCGATTCCCCGCCCCATCACGAAGCTCACGAGAAACATGACAACGAAGTAGATAGTCAGCGGGACCGCGATCCACAGCACGTCGGTCGGCTGAGCGATGATGGTGTCACCCTGCGTGGCGAACATCACGATCACCGTAAACAACAGCGCGAGGAGCGTCACAGGACTGACCATCGGAACGAACTGCTCATCGTACCACTCCGTTCCTTTGGATCGGACGCCACCGAAGCGGGTGATAATTCCACCGGCGAAGGGAATGCCGAGGAAAATCGCGATCGCCCAGAACACCTGCTCGATCGTGATGTCGAACGTACCGATGCCTGCGACCAGGGCATCCATCCCCAAGAGCGGCGGGAGGAACAGCGCGAAGAACCAGATGTACACCCCGTAGGTGAAGATCTGGAAGACGCTGTTAAATGCGACCAGTCCGGCCGCGTACTCGCTCGAGCCGTCGGCGAGGTCGTTCCAGACCAGCACCATGGCGATACAGCGTGCCATACCGATGAAGATCAGTCCGAGGAAGTATTCGGGATGGGCCGGAAACGGTGGGACGAGTCCGCTAAAGAAGACTACCGCCAGAATAAACATCAGTGTCGGTCCGATGAGCCAGTTTTGGATGAGACTGAGGCTAAGGACCCGCCACGCGCTGAATACCCGCGGTAACTGTCCATAATTGACCTTCGCCAGCGGCGGGTACATCATCGCAATCAACCCGATTTCGACGAGGTAGTAGTCCTGAATCGGCTCAACCACACCGGGGGCGACAACCCCGATACCGACGCCGATCCCCATCGCGAGGAAAATCCAGACGGTGAGATACTTGTCGAGAACGTCCATCGACCGCGGATCACCGCAGTCCGGACAGCCGCAGTCTGGTCCGTGCTCGTGCTCGAGCTCACTCATCGTTATTCCTCCACGGCGATGACGTCAAACTGCACGGACGCATCGGCCGGAAGCGAACAAACGCCAATCGTCGTCCGGGGTGGATACTCGCCATCGAACCGGTCGCTATATACGTCGTCAACCGCGTCTCGGTTCGCTGGATCAGTCAAGTGAACGGTCAGTTTCAGCACATCGCCCAAATCCAGTCCCCGTGTGGCCAGGATCGCCTCGAGTTTCTCGAAGCAGTTCGAGGTTTGCTCTTCGATTGAAAGCTTGTTCAATGTACTAGCGTCATTTCCTGGGAGAATTCCCTCGAGGAAGACGAGATCAGAGGCTCCGATTCGGTTGCCTGCCACACCAACATGCTTCGTTGACTCTCGTTGTCGCGAGCTGGTACTACTCAATCGCTCGATCTGGCTCGATTGATCGTTAATCGACTGGGGCATAGTTCATCTGAATAGATGCTCAATTATAAATGTGGCTATCGACTGTCCCGCCACAGTATATTCTTTAGTTCCAGATCAGACGGGGCGAATACAGGGTGGGACCGACGGGGGTAGTAGCTTGAGCTGTCAAAGGGTGAGCAAAAGGCGTGCTCGTGCGACTTCTCGAGCGTTACTCGAGGACGTGGATCCGATCTACCTCGAGATCGAGCGAGATCGGATCCCCAACGGTCACCCCGCGTGCGGTTCGATCGAGACCGACGGTCACGGACTCGCCATCGGGAAGTTCGGCGCGAATACGCACGCCGTCGCCGAGATAAAACCTATCTCGGACGATCGCATCGATCGGTCCCGCTCCAAGAGTCAGATCGTCCGGACGAACGACGGCCGTGCCGTCCGTCGTCTCGGTGAGCCCGTTCGACTCGAACGTCGCAAATCCCAGGTCGAGTCGTCCATTTTCGACGGTCGCGGGAAGGACGTTCGAGGTGCCGACGAAATCGGCGACGAACCGGTTTGCCGGCCGCTCGTAGATCTCGGTCGGCCGACCGATCTGCTCGAGGGAACCGTCGTTCAACACGGCGATCCGGTCGCACATGACCATCGCCTCTTCCTGATCGTGCGTGACGTACAGGGCAGTCACGTTGAGGTCCTCGAGCAGGGCACTCAACTCGGTACGAAGTCGTTCCTTGAGCGACGCGTCGAGCCCTGTCATCGGCTCATCTAACAACAGGACATTCGGTTCGATCGCAAGGGCACGGGCGAGTCCGACGCGCTGTTGTTGACCGCCAGAGAGAGTTTCTGGTCGGCGGCCGGCGAGTTCGTCGATGTCGAGCATCGCCAGGAGTTTCCGCGCACGGTTCCGACGTTCCGCTTTGTCGATACCCTGCATCTTCGGACCGAACGCCACGTTCTCGAGGACGGTCATGTTGTCGAACAGCGCGTAGGACTGGAATACGAGGCCGACGTTTCGACGTTCCGGCGGCACGTGAGTGACGTCCTCATCGTCGAAGATCACCTTCCCCTCGGTCGGCGTCTCGAAGCCGGCGAGGGTTCGAAGCGTCGTCGTCTTTCCGCATCCCGAGGGTCCGACGACGCCGAGAACCTCACCGTCTCGAATCGTGAGATCAATCTCGTCGACGGCGAGTTCCGCATCGAATCGCTTCGTCACTCCCTCGAGGCGCACCTCAGCCATCGAAACTCACCACCCACGGAGAGGCGTCCGTGTCGACGGGCTCGTCGGAATCAGCCTCATTACGGTTCGATTCCCTTCGATCCGCATCGGTACGATTCTCCTCATTCGGATTTCTATCGGTGCGATTCGTCGATTGGTCTCGGGTTCTGAAAGTCATGAATTACCTGTCGTAAAACCGCGATTCCCGGCGGACTGCAACACGAGGATAGCACAGACGACGATGAGGAAGTACACCGAGATCGCCGCCGCCGACTGCAAGAACGGCGCGTTGTTAATGTTCTCGAACAGAAACAGCGAGAACGGCCGAGGCCCCCTCGCATACACCATGTAGGTGAAGTTGAACTCGGCGGCCGCGAGCGTCCACGTAATGATCGACCCCGCAACGATCCCGTCTTTTGCGTTCGGCAGTATCACGGTTAGAAACGTCCGCGGCCACGATGCACCGAGCGACCGTGCGCTCTCCTCGATCCGCTGTAGGTCCATCGACTGGAACGAACTCTGGATGGTTAGTACCATGTACGGCGACTTCAACAGGGCGTACCCAACCACGAGGCCCAGCGCCGAACTCGCGTTTTCGGGGTACGCACGAAGGAAGGCGATTCCGAGGACAATCCCCGGAACCAGCGGAAGGATGGCAAGCGCATTGAGCCAGTCGCGTGCGAAAAAGTCGTACCGAGTCAGTGCGTACGCGATCGGAACGCCGACGAGGAGATTCACCACCATCCCCCCGGTCGCCAGCATCACGCTGAACGCGAGCGATCGACCGACAGTCGTCTGGACGCCATACTCTGCGTATCCCAGCACAGCGCGCCAGTTCTCGAGTGTCGCGAACCCGCTCGGGAACACCCCTTCGGCTGAAGAAGCGAACGACGCCACGAACGTATACACTATCGGAATCGCGAGAAACGCCAGAAACAGGGAAACGACGACGGTGACGATCGACCGACCAATCGTTGCGCTCTCGATCAGTTCAGCGAATCTGGATCGCGGTTGAACGACACCCCCTCCTCGCTGTCGGGATGAGGATCCGGAACTGGTCGCTCTACCATCAGAATCGGCGTCTCTCCCCGAGCGGTCGAGTGTGTCGGTCATATTTTCACCACGTTCGAATCTATGTACCGCAGACCCGCGAACGTGAACGTCAGGATGAACAGAAAGTAAACGACACCGATCGCGCCGGCGAGTTGACTGTCGAAGCCGACCGAGATTTCGTAGTTTATCCGGACGGTTGCGACGGTGAGCCCGCCCAGAACCAGCACCGTTCCGAAGATGACGAGCGCCGATCTGAACGTCAGGATGATCGCCGCGACGATTCCCGGTCTAAGCTGGGGGAGCGTGACGTAGTAGAACGTCTCGAGCGGTCCGGCGCCGAGGGCCCGTGCGGCTTCCTCGGCGTCGGTATTGAGCTCCGCGAAGGTTCCGCGAAGAACCATCGTCGAGCGGGGAACCAGCGAATAAACGTAGCCGACGAACAGCCCGGTTACGGTGGTCGCAGTCGCCAGGTCGATCGCACTCCGTCCGGTAAACGTTGCCACGACGTTCGTCAATAGTCCCTGCCGACCGAGTAGTGTCACAATCATAAAAGCGACGACGATCCCCGGAAGCGCAATCGGGAACGAAAGTACCGCAACGAGGGCGTTCTCGAACGGAAGCGAGTACTTCTCGAGCGCGTGGGAAATCGCGATCCCCAGAAGGACGCTGACGACGGTCGTCAGCGCCGCGAACCAGAGCGTATTCCACGCGACGGTTAGGTAGGTGGAGTCGGTCGCGAGCGTTCGCCAGGCCTCGAGACTGAATCCAGCGTTCTCGTACGGTTCAGCGGAGACGCTCATGCGGATCATAACGAGTAGCGGAACGAACGCGGCGAACGTCGCCAACACCAAAAACGGGAGACACATGATGGCGATCCGCCGTCGTTCGCGTTCGCGCTCCGTCGACGGGGCCGCGAGGGCCATCGCGACCGCTTTCGTGGACGCACGGTACCGACTCAGGCTCGTTGTAATAGACATCCCTGGACTGAAATGAGTCACTTACGCCGCTCCGGGGAGCGGCGTCCGTTCGGTTATCTCGTCCATCAGTTCCTCCTGGCGCTCGAGAAGGTCCTGCTGATCGAGTCGAAACTGGGTCTCCTCGTAGCGCGAATCCTCGGGGAACCCCTCGGGCTCCTCGAGGACGTCGGCCCGAACCGGGCGAACGTACGCGTCGTAGAACAGCTGCTGGCCCTCGTCGGAGAGACAGTAGTCCATGAACAGTTTGGCTGCGTCCGTGTCCTTGCCGCCCTCGAGTAAGCCGAATCCGTAGGGCATCGCGGACACGCCCGGTCCGCCGTCTGGCCCGGTCATCAGCGCGACATCGACCTGATCTTCGTTTAGCTCGTCGACGTTATACTTGAGGTTGAGCCCCGAGTAATCCGTCTCGACGACGGTCGAAATTTCTCCGGACGTGAAGTCGGCGTCGATATTTCGCCGGAAGTCCGCACCGTGAGATTCGATCTCCTCGTGGTAGTCGATAACCGGATCCACGTCGCCGAGCGAGCCGCCATAGGCTTCGTTCACCGAAAGGGCGGCGTTGAGTCCGTTTGCCGTGTGCGGCGGCGTGAACGCGAGATCCTGAGCCAGGTCGGGATGTTTCAGATCCTCCCACGTTTCTGGTTCGTCGAGACCACGCTCTTCGTACACGTCGGTCCGGTACGTCACCGCCGTCGTCATCTCCCGTGTCGCCGTCACGCGGCCGTCGTCGGTCTTGAACTCGTTGGGAACGTCGTCCCAGTGTTGCGGTCTGTACTCAGCGAGAAAGTCGTCTTCCCAGGCCTCGAGCGCGAACGAGTAGCCGCCGTTGAACGCTCCGTGACTTGGATTCTGTGCGTTCGACCGCATGTGCGTCAGCGCCTCGCCGGAGGATCGCTGATCGTCGTTGAGAGAAACGCCGTACTCTTCCTCGAAGGCCTCCATGATCCCGCCCCACCCCGACCAGCCCGTCTGGACGCAGTAAACGTACAGCGTGTCCGGAAACGTCCCGCTGTTGACTGTCGTTTTGGAGTCCCCGTGGCCCACCTCGTGCTCCGTTCCATCCTCGGCACCGTCGTCCCCCGATAAACAACCAGCGAGTGTCATTCCAGCGACCGTTCCGCTGCCGATGAGTATCCCTCGTCTCGAGCGTGTCGTACTTTCTAACCGTTGTCGCATCATCGGAACCTGCTCACATCACGTATTAGTTAATTTATAATATACATACTGACGTGAAAGTTCGATATGGAGGAATATTGATCGCTATATTTCGCGATTGACGATGAATACGTCCCATTGAGAAACGGTCCATACCACTCAATAGAACAACTAGAAGCGGCTATGTACTGCTCCATGGTGTTCGAACGTACTCAGGTAATAATCCATGAACGGCTCCTCGAGCGGATACGACACAGATAGCGTTCGCGAGCGGTTGACCAGAGCCTCCCGGTATTCGGTCCGATCAATCGATCTCGACGCGATCGTTGTTCGATACGAGGACCAACCGGATCGGTGTACGGTCGCTCCGAGGGAGTGTTCCGAAAGCGAACGGCTTACCACGTGGCTCTCCGCAGACCTGGACCTCTTCGTCGATCTCGAAGAGACACGATAACGCCGATCAAGAGAGATCCGAACGGAGTACTATATACTGCCATTTTCACCAATATATTGATATTAGCATCGCTTTTATCAATTCTCTTGGTTGGTTCAGATGACGATGTCCGACGAAATCGGAGCAAACGATGGTGTGGATGGATCACGGCGGAAGCCAACCTGCTGTCGCGTCTGTCGGCGGACGCTCCTGGCGGGTGCCGGTGGGGCGGTGACAGGGGCATTTGCCGGCTGCTTGAGCGATAGTGACGACGACATTCCGGACGATGTCGACGAAGACTTCCCGGAGTGGGATCCGGAGAATCCGGAATTCCCACAGCGGATGTCCACGCTGATGGACTACGACAACGGCTCGATTGAGGATATCGAGGCCTTCGAGGAGCGGGATGAACCCGTCTACGGCGATCCGGTTCGGGATCCGCCCTCGGACGAGAGCGAAATAATCGATCCGGACCCGCTCTTGTTCGCGATGACGCCGACGGAAGATCCGGCACAGTACGAAGGGGTCTTCGACCCGATCATGGAAAACATCGAGGAAGAAACCGGCCGGAGCGTCGAGACCAACATGGTCGAAAACTACGCCGCACAGGTCGAAGCGATGCGGAGCGAACAGCTTCACATCGCCGGCTTCTCGACCGGCCCGCTTCCGTTCGCCGTCAACCTCGCGGGCGCGGTTCCGTTCGGCATCCAGGTCTCCGAAGACGACGCGGGCTATTTCCTGTGGGCGATCACCCACATGAGCAACACCGATATCGACTCCGTGGCGGACTTCGCCGGCCGTGACGGCGCACACGGCGACCAGTCCTCGAACTCCGGCAACCTCATGCCGCGAGCCATTTTCGACGACCAGTTCGGCGTCGAACCCGGCGAGGATTACGACGTCGAGCACATCGGGAGCCACGAAAACCTCGTCCTCTCGATCTACAACCAGGATCACGAAGTCGCGCCGGTCTGTAGCTACTGCGTGACTCGAGTCGCCGAACGGGGCGACATCGATCCCGAGCACATCAAAGTCGTCTGGCAGAGCGAACCGATCGTCACGACCGGATTCTCGTACCTGTACAATCTCCCGTCGGACGTTCAGGAGGGCATCGAACGGGCGTTCCTCGAGTACGATTACTCCGACACCGAACTTGCCGAGGAGTTCGACGGACGCGGACAGTTCACGGAGATCGATTACGCGACGCACTGGCATGACATCCTCGTTACCCACGAGGCGAACGATGTCGACCTGACCGATCCGAGCGACATCTAAGGACGGCTGTCTCAATCTACTCTCACAAAATCGCGCGAAGACGGTCCACGAATACGTTATGCTCACCATCACAGACCTACGAAAAGTGTATCCGACGGGAGACGAGGCGCTGAAGGGTGTTTCGATGACGGTATCGGGCGACGAAGTCGTCTCCGTCATCGGCCCGAGCGGCGCGGGAAAGAGTACCCTGATCAGCTGTATAAATCGCCTTACGGAACCGACCGACGGATCGATCGTCCTCGATCACACCGAGGTCACGTCGCTATCGAAGCGGGAGCTGCGACGGACTCGTCGAGAGATGGGGATGATCTTCCAGGAGTTCAACCTGATCGAACGGCTCACCGTCATGGAAAACGTGCTTTCAGGCCGCCTCGGCTATATGAGCAACTGGAAGGCGTTTCGTCGACAGTTCGACCCAGAGGACATCAGCAAAGCCTACGAAATCCTTGCTCGAGTCGGTCTCGAGGACGTCGAGGACAAACGAGTCGACGAACTCTCGGGCGGTCAGCGACAACGGGTCGGCATCGCACGCGCAGTTCTCCAGCGACCGAAAATACTCCTCGTCGACGAGCCGACGAGTTCGCTGGATCCTGAAACCTCAGCAGCCGTCATGGAACTGCTGACCGAAATCGCGCGCGAGGAGGAGATTCCGGTCGTCATCAACATCCACGAAGTCGACCTTGCCCTCGAGTACGCAGACCGAGTCGTCGGGCTGACCGACGGCCGGATCGTCTTCGACGGACCGCCCGAGGAACTCGACGCCGGCGCTCGAGACACGATCTACCGAGGTGGGAAGTCCCGGGAGCGAGCGTCCCCGAACGAGCGAGGCTCCACGGCGACGGAGTCGGTCGAACTCGAAACGGAGGGTTCGTTCTGAAATGCGGGACGGGATACCGCTAAAACAGGATAGAATACCACAGATTCGGGTTGAGATACCGCTCGGTGAGAGAGATGAGTAGTCCCGAATCGCGGGCGAACGAGCAACCGGCCACCGAGGACGCTCCCGGCTCCTGGACCCGCCCGACCGTCTTCTACAACAGGGAGACGAAATACATCGTCTACGGCGCTGTCCTCCTGTTCGTCCTGTGGAGTGCGTGGGAGCTTCGGCCTGCACCCGCTCGAGTGATCAGCGGGGCGGAAGCCGCACAGGGGCTGTTGGCAACGA
This sequence comes from Halostagnicola bangensis, assembly GCF_054653435.1. Lineage (NCBI taxonomy): Archaea > Methanobacteriati > Methanobacteriota > Halobacteria > Halobacteriales > Natrialbaceae > Halostagnicola > Halostagnicola bangensis. Next base: position 27,617 of record NZ_BAAIGG010000004.1, read on the forward strand.
TGTTTCCGCCGGATTTCACCCCCGAAGCCCGCCGGCGGATCTGGGACGGGATGATAGAGAGTATCGCGATGTCGATCGTTGCGACGATAATCGGCGTTACGGTCAGCGTTCCGATCGCCGTGATGGCGGCCGAAAACCTGGTTCCGCGGCCCGTGTACTATGTCGGACGGGCGATCGTTTCGATTTCGCGTTCGCTTCACGAGCTGGTGCTTGCGATCGTTGCGGTCGTCGCCGTCGGCCTCGGACCGCTAGCGGGGGTAATCGCACTCGTGATCGCGACTCCGGGGTTCTACGCCAAGCTCCTCGCAGAAGAGTTAGAAGACATCGACGAAGGACAGGCCGATGCGATCCGGGCAGTCGGCGGAAGCCAACTGCAGGTTCTTGTCTACGGCGTCGCCCCGCAGGTGATCCCACGAATGGTCGGACTGGCGATCTACCGCTGGGACATCAACATCCGCGCCAGCACGATCGTCGGAATCGTCGGTGCCGGCGGGATCGGCGTGACGTTGCTCAACTCCTTCGATCGATACGAGTACGATTTCAGCTTCGCGATCGTGCTCGCTATTATCACCGTCGTGATGATCGGCGAGATACTGAGTGCGCTTATCCGACGGAGGGTCCAGTAATGTCACACGGCTCGCGAACCACCTGGAGTAAGTACGATACGAAGGCGAGAGTACTGCATTCTCTCGCCGTCGTAGGAGTGGTTGTCAGTGCATTACTCTCGTGGTGGGCATTGGATATCCGGTACAGCTTCGTTATGAACGCGCCGAGAAACCTGAGCGACTTGCTGGGTAGAATGTACCCGCCGAACCTCTCCTACGGCCTCGATATCGTGCCGCCGCTGATCGAAACGATCAACATCGCGATCCTTGGCACGGGACTCGCGATTCTGATCTCGATTCCGATCGCCTACCTCGGTGCCGAAAACACGACACCGAACGCGGCCACCTACGCTGTCGGCAAATTCCTCATCGTCGCGACAAGGTCGGTTAACGTGATAATCTGGGCGCTTTTGTTCATCATCATCTTCGGGACCGGCGCGCTGGCCGGCGTCCTCGCGGTCGCGTTCCGATCGATCGGCTTCGTTTCCAAATTACTCGCCGAAGGAATCGAAGAGATCGATCCGGGACAGGTAGAGGCGATTCGCGCAATGGGCGGGTCACCCTTCGACGTCGTCGTCTACGGAATCGTCCCACAGATAAAACCGACGTTCGTCAGCGTCGGGACCTACCGCTGGGACATCAACGTCCGCGAAGCGACGATAATCGGGTTCGTCGGAGCCGGCGGAATCGGTGCCTCCCTCGACGCATCGATAGACTTCTTCCAGTGGTCGAACGTGCTGACAATCCTGATCGCGATGCTCGGGATCGTGATCGCGAGTGAGGGTGTCTCTGCGTATCTCCGAGCGAAGATTCGATAGTAACTGAGAAGATCGGATCCGCGACGTTCGAAACCGGAGGGTGGAACGAAACCGCCGTTCAAACCCGAACCTATAGTTCGCTTCCGTCGATCCACGCCGATCCAACCCGATGCTCTCCCTCGTACTCGAGGGTGATCTGGACCACGTTTTCGACGGGCGGAGCGTCGAAGGTGACAGTATCTCCGTCGCCGAACTCGCCGTCGGTCACGGTCTCGAGATCGACCGCTTCATCCTCGGCATCAGCGCGAATCGTCGCCGTGAGATCGGTCGCCGGTAGCGACGGTCCGCCGTCGTGGGTGAGTTCGAGTTCGCCGCCGTTACCCTCGAGCGCGAGGGATAGATGCGGGCGCGCGGTCGTCCAACCGATATCGACATCGTCCTCGACCCAGACGACCGTCGCCGTGGAACCGACATCGATACCCTCGAGGGTGATCGACGCGCCATCGTCGACCGTTTCGTACTCGTCGGTCCACTGGATGGCGGCGGGTTCGTCGTCGACCCGAAGTTCGTAGGCGTCGGCCGGCTCGCCGTCGTCCAATCCGAGTTCGATCTCGAGAGTGTCCGCGTCGTAGTCGTACTCGAACTGTGCGCTCCCCGGCGGACTAACGATGTGATTTGCGATCGAATCCTGGGGTTCGTCGCCCTTCCAGCCGACGAGAACGCGCGAATCGATTTCGGCACCGTCGATCGTCGCCTCGTCACCGACGCTCAGTTCCGCGCCCTCCCACGGCTGGATGGACTCGAGAACGGTCGGTTCCTGACCGATGGTTCCGCCGCCGTGGTACGTCCCGTCGACGATCGAGAGAGAAACGTGGTCCCCGTCGAGCGGGAATTCTCGGTCATCGACGTAGGTGGCCGTCACCGTCTCCGTTTCGCGATCGTACTCGAAGTCGAACCTGAAGTGATTGAGGATCGTCGTTCCCATGGACGAACTGCCGTTCGGATGATCGTGTCGGATTCGGAGCTGTTGGTTCGGTTCGACGTCGTCCATCTCGATGGAGAGCGTGTCGCCCGCTTCGATCTCGTCCTTTCCGTCAGCCCAGATCGTCTCGTCGTACTCCTCGTCGTTCAGTTCGAGCGTCAGTTCCTCGAGCGGCGTCGGATCGCCCCGTGTAACCTCGAGTTCGAGGAAGTCGTCGTTGGGATCGACTTCGACGGCTGGCGAAACGCTCGGGCTCTCGTGATCGCGTGCCTCCTGTTCGGCCTCGAGGTCTCGCGTCCAGGTCGCCGTCACGAGCGAGCCGTCCTCCTCGAGTTCCGGAGACCGGGTTCCAGTGTCGTTGCCGAAATCGGCTTCGAGTTCTTCGCGGACCTCGTCGGTGATCACGGACTCGTCGACAAATTCGATCCCGACCTGCTCTTCGATCGTGTACTCGTCGATCACCGTCGATGCCATCGCCGTAAATCGAACGTCGTCGGGGTCAATATTCGAACCGGAGCCGTCGTCGTCCATTCCGACGAAAACCCGGAGAGTATCGGCGCGGGAGAACGTTTCGAACGCGTCCCCGACGGTCGAATACTCCTCGAGGAACGAACCGGAGTCTTCGGTCGCCGACTCGAAGGCGTCCTCGAGGATCGAGACCGACTCGGCGGTGATAACCGTCTCGCCGGAAACGCCGACGACGATATCTTCGACGTCCGGATGTGGGTCCGCGAGTTCGTACTCGATCCCGTCGGCCGTTTCCTGCACTTTGAGAGCGTCCGCAATCTCCTCGTTGACGGACGGATCGCCCGTAAAGACGGTGATGACCTCGGGATCGTCCTGATCGAGGTTCGCGATCGACGCCGATTCCGTCGGCGAAGAATCTTCGGCGAGAACGCCTCCGTAGTAGACCGTCGACGGACTCATCGCCGTGTCGACGATTTCCTGCGCCTCGATATCGGTGACAGTGAGTAGCATCGACTCGTCACCGGCGGCTGTGGGGAGGTACTCGAGGATATCACTGGTCGTATCGTCTCCGTCGTCATCTTCGTCTCCGTCTTCGAAGGCTGAAAGACACCCTGCGGCGGCCACGGCGAGAGTCGAGCCGATGCCACCGAGGAGGGTGCGGCGGGGAGTGTTCGACATGTGTGAGACACGATAGTTATCCTACAAGTAAGTTTCCAATATAGTTCAATAGTTCAATCTATCTTGGGAAGGAGTCACCATTGCCCGCGATAGTGTACCAAATATGAACCGATACTCGCACATTTGTGTCGCAGATAGAGGATAGAATTTCCGCTATAGCGGACGAGATCGGCAAGGGTTAAGTACGGCGCTCCAACAAATCCGAACGAATGACGATCGATCACCGGCGACTGATTGGGACCGTACGGTCGTGCTGGACGAGCCTCGAGCGCGACTGGCAAAGCGTCGCCATCGGAATAATGATCGTCGCGCTAACCGCCACGCTCGAGATACGAATTCCCTGGTAAGTAGATGGTCACCTATCGGGTGATTCCGGGTCTCGGTGTTCTCTGTTTGGGTGCCGTACTCGCACGAAGCATCGAACTCGTCACCGGGTTAAATCACCTTCTCGTCGCCATTGCAATCGGATTCGTGCTGGCGAATAGTATCGGAATTCCGGATCGTTTCGAGTCAGGAATCGCTACCCACAAGCTTTGGCTCGGGGCCGGCATCGTCCTGATGGGGGCGTCCTTGACGCTCGATACTATCCTCGAAGTAGGAACGACTATCGTCCTCGTCGTCGTTCTCGTGACGACGATAACGATTCTCGTCGTCGAAATCCTCTCCCGGAACGTCTTCGGGCTCGCGACTCGACTCGGTTCGTTGCTCGCGGCGGGAGCGAGTATCTGTGGCGTCTCGGCCGTGGTCGCAGTTGCCGGTTCGATCGACGCTCGAGAGGAGCAGATCGCCTACGCCGCAGCGACCGTTTTGCTGTTCGACGCGCTCACGATCGTCGTCTACCCCATCATCGGTGAACTACTCGATCTGTCTGGAACGGTCTTCGGAATCTGGGCTGGCGTGAGCATGTTCTCGACCGGGCCCGTCGTTGCGGTTGGATTTGCCCATTCGGAGGCCGCCGGACAGTGGGCGACGATGACGAAACTCTCGAGAAATGCACTGATCGGGGTCGTCGTACTCGGCTACGCGACGTACTATACGGGCTCGGGAACGAATCGAAAAATTTCCGCTCGCACGCTCTGGGACGAGTTCCCGAAATTCGTTCTCGGATTCCTTGTGCTTGTTCTCATCGCCAGTGCTGGCGTGTTTTCCCCGGATCAACAGCAGTCAATCGAGAACGCATACAATTGGCTGTTCGTGCTGGCGTTCGTCGGACTCGGCGCGGAAATCCACCTCAATCACCTTCGAAACACCGGAATGACGCCCGCCCTCGTCGTTTTCCTGGCGCTAATCGCCAGTAGTTCTCTCTCGCTTGCGGTATTACTGGTCCTGTTGTAGGGACGCCCCCGAATGGACCCGCCAACTGAATCGGATCTCTCTTCGGCGGACAAAGCGTGACCGGATGCCGGAAGGATGGAGATCGTTTGTTCGTCGAAGGTAGCGGATATATTTGCCATAGCGTCCCGCGGGGAGGCTCCAGTGGTTGAAAAGCACGGTTCCCGAATTCCGTCAGTGTTGTCCAATCAGGTCTCGAGCAACGATCGAACCGATAACGGCGGAGAGATTAGCAGTAATCCTGGTAATTCACGCTTTACCAGTCTGTTCAGTCATCTACTCGGTTGGATGAGGAGGAGATACGTATTTTGACTGTTTTTCACACACACGATTTTGAGAGTTTTGCTGGTTTCGGGTTATACTCCAAAGAATTGCTGACTACCGAGTGCATACATAATGCTAGTTACTAGGGGTGCTATCTATGGAACGTACCTATTCACGTCGGTCTGCGTTGCAACTAGCAGGTGTCGGTTCAGCGATCTCGCTCGCCGGCTGTACGTCTTTCCTCGGCGCAAGCGATACGGTTCGGATCTCGGGTGGAGTCGGACCGCTTCCGATGGTCGAAGTGTGGGCAGATATCTACGAAAACGAAACGGAGACCTCGTTCGATATTTCGGGGGGCGGAACGGGGGTCGGCGTCTCGGACGTCACCAACGATCAGGTCGACATCGCCATGATGGGCCGCGAGCCTGAACCGGAGGAAATCGAGGACGGCCTGTTCGCCGTTCCGATGCTCATCGACACCGTCGTCGGCACCGTCAACGCCGACAACCCGGTCATCGACGAGCTTCAGGAGAACGGTCTCACTCGTGAGGATCTCGAGGATATCTTCACAAAGGAGGTAACGAACTGGGGCGAGGTCGTCGACGCTGACGTCGACGAGGAGATCACCGTCTACGGACGTTCGGATGCGTCCGCCGCGTACAAACAGTGGGGCGACTTCCTCGGCGGCGAAGACGATACCTACACCGAGAACGAACTCGAGGGTCTCTCGGACGGAAACCACAACGGTGACCAGCCGGTCGCCGAGGCCATCGCCGGCAACGAGAACGCAATCTCGATGAACAATATCAACTACGTCTACGACCTCGAGACCGGTGAACTCGACGGCGACATCCGTCCAGTACCGCTCGATCTCGATGGCGAAGGACTCTCCGAAGAGGAGGACTTCTACGAGACGCGCGAAGAATTCCTCGCCGCCGTCGAAGCGGGAACGTATCCGGCACCCCCGGCGCGCGAAATGTTCCTCGCGTCGAACGGTGAGTTCGGCGAGGACTCTCACGACTTCGTCGAGTGGGTTCTCACAGAAGGTCAACAGTACGTCCGAGACTACGGCTACGTCCCGCTCGAAGAGGATCGACTCGAGGAAGCACAGGACGACCTAAACGAGGGGCCATAACCTAACCGATGGGGGGTTCGACGGACTCACGAAGTCAAAACAGCCTCGGTCGGCGGCTACTCACGGAACGAGTGAGCAGTTACTGGCTTCAAGGGGCTGGCTACTTCGCTATCGTACTGTTTGCCCTGATCGTTCTGGCGTTGCTCTACCAGTCGCTCCCGTTACTTTCGGAGTACTCGCTGGTACAGATGCTCACGTCCTCGAATTGGGATCCCGCACAGAACCAGTTCGGCTTCTTGCCGGCCATCGTAGGCACAGTATACGTGACCGCGCTCACGATGATTATGGGAACGCCGATCGCGATTCTCGCAGCGATCTACATCGCCGAATACGCGGAGGGGAGAACGAAGACGCTCGTTTCGTCGTTCATCGACGTCCTCGCCGCGATCCCGAGTGTCATCTTCGGTCTGGTCGCACTGATCGTCGTCGTCCCGTTCGTCGGAGACTATCTCGCGCCGGCGGTCGGCTCGAGCGCGACCGGGCTCGGTATCTTTACCGTCAGTCTCGTGATGGCGATCGTCGTCACGCCATTTATGATCTCGTTGTCCGTCGAATCCCTCGAGGCGCTTCCGGACGAACTCCGCGAGTCATCACTCGGTGTCGGTGCGACGAAGTGGGAGACGATCAGAATCGTCCTGTTACGAGCCGCAGGTCCCGGCATCTTTTCGGCCGTACTGCTGGGATTCGGTCGCGTTTTCGGCGCGACCATCGTCCCGGCGATGCTCATCGGTGGCCAGACCCACTTACCAAGCTCACCGTTCGCGACAGGCCAGACGCTCCCGACGTTGATCGTCAACGATTTCGGCGAACTGATGTCGCTGCCGCTCGCCCAATCCGCGCTAATCTTCGTCGGACTGATGCTCATCGTCGTCGTTTGGCTGTTTAACTTCAGCGCGATGATTCTCCGGCAGCGACTCCAACAGAGGTGGCAGTTCTGATGGATCGGTACACCGAACAACGACTCTTCGGCTTGCTCGCACGCGGGGCGGCCGCCCTCGTCGTCGCCGTGATGGTGCTCGTTATCGGCGTGACGATCTACAGAGGCGGACGCGTCTTCCTCTCGGATCCGACAATCGTCATCACGCCGCCGGGTTCCCGATACATGCTTGAGGGCGACGGTGGATTCCTCCACGCTGTTCTCGGGAGTATCTTCATCGTCGGACCCGCGACGATCATCTCGGCAGTGCTCGCCGTTTCGACGGCGATCTATCTCCAGAGCGATTACTCGAGTGAGCGGTTTTCGGACACCGTAAACATGTTCCTGAACGTACTCTGGGGGACGCCGCCGATCGTCTACGGTGTCTTCGTCCTGACAGTGATCATCGCGATCGGTGCCCGGACGTCGATGTTCTTCGGAATCGTCGCAATCGCGATCTTCCAGTACCCGATTATGACCCGGTACACGGACGAAGCGTTGCGATCCGCACCGGACTCCGTAAAGGAAGCCACGTACGGACTTGGGGCGACACGGTTCGAGACGGCCCTGATGACCGCACGTGCGGCGCTTCCGGGAGTTATCGCCGGGATCGTCATGGGCTTTGCCCGCGGAATCGGCGACGCCGCCACGGTCCTTTTCACCGCCGGCCGAAGTACCAATATGCCGGCGGGTCCCTTCGACGGGGCGACGACGCTCCCCGTACTCATCTTCGATCAGGCGATGTCGTTCAACGCCGAGGTCCGTTCTCACGCCTACGCGGCATCGTTCATCCTGATCATCGCCGTACTGGGGCTGATACTCGTCTCGAAACTACTGGCCGGGCGATACGCCCGGTACGCACCAGGAGGTCGTCACTCATGACAACGAACACTGCACTCACCACGAAAGATCTCTCCGTAACGTACGTCGGAGACCGCGAAGTAGAGGCGCTGAAAGGCGTCAGTGTCGAGTTCCCGACGAATCAACTTTCGGCCATAATCGGTCCCTCCGGTTGCGGGAAATCGACGTTGCTAAAGTCGCTGAACCGACTCCACGAGATTCAACCCAACGTCGAAATTTCCGGCGATGTCCATCTGGGCGATCAGTCGGTCTACAACACCGACGAACCGATACCAAAGCTTCGAAAACGGATCGGTTACGTCCCGCAGACACCGACGGCGTTGCCGCTATCGATCTACGAGAACGTCGCCTACGGGGTGAAGCTCCACGGCGAGTACGATTCGAAGGATGATCTCGATGCCCTCGTCGAGTCCTACCTGCGAAAGGTAAACCTCTGGGACGAAGTCGAGGACCGACTCGAAACCCCCGGCGCGGAACTATCCACTGGCCAGATACAACGGCTCTGTCTCGCCCGTTCGCTGGCCGTCGAGCCTGACGTTCTCCTCTGTGACGAAGTCACGTCTGCGCTCGATCCGATTTCGGCCGAATCCGTCGAGGAGACGCTCGTCGACCTCAAAGAGGAGTACACGATCGTTATGGTTACACACAGTATGGAACAAGCACAACGCATCGCCGACGACGTCGTGTTCCTCTACCTCGGCGAAGTAATCGAGGAAAACGACGTTCAAACGTTCTTCCAGAACCCCGAAAAGGAGCGGACGAAGAAGTTCATCGACGGCGATACCATCGTCGAATACGACGAGAGTGACGACGATTCCCGTCCGAAGCCGTGCCAGCCGAACGGTAACAACCACCGGATAACCGATCCGAATTAACCGCTCTCACCCAAGCCGCTTTCTCACCGCCCCTTCGAGTTCAGTTCGTATCTGCCGAACGATCGGTCGTGGATCGTCCAGATGGAGATAGTCGAAGTTCGAAGTTGCGAGACACGAACGCGAGATTTCAGCCGTCCGCTTAGGCAAGGACGGTCGCTCGACGAACGGCGAGTCCTCCCGGACGACGCTCACGAGGTGCTCCAGTTCTCCGAACAGATAATGCGTTCCGACGCCGGTTTCGTAGTCAGGATCAATCAGGTCCTGACGATTTCCAACCTGAAGCACGTACCAATAGGGGAAGTCGGCGCCCGCTCGCGTCGCACACGCAAGCGATTGCCACATTCGAGGGTTGATCTCGACGATACTGAACTCCCCCGTCTCGGCGTCTTCGATGTACTCGATGCAGGCGAGGCCGTGCCACTCGAGTTCGTCGAGGATCGCTCGACCGGCCTCCTCGAGCGCCGGAATGTCGACCGACTCGCGGTAGACGCCGCCGCTACCGGTGTAGGAATCGCCGCGAATCTGGCGGTGCTGGAAGGTTCCGAGGGCCTCCCCGTGATCGTAGAGTGCGCCGAAGACGTACTCGTCGCTCCCCTCGATGTACTCCTGAACGATCGGTTCGTGGGACATGTCATCGGTGAGTGCGGCAGTATCCGGCGTTTCGCCGGCCGAAACGTGTTCGACGGATTTGGCGATTTTCGAATCCTCGAGTTCAAAGTCCTCGAGATACTCGTCGGTGAGGACGTTGTACCGGGACTTGACGATCTGTTCGCCGCTCCAGTCCTCGACGTCGCCAAGCAGTTTCGTCTCCGGAATTGCCACGTCTGCGCGTTCTGCGGCGTCCGCGAGGCGCTTGCGATCGTGGACGGATTTCAGCGTCTCGAGTTGAGGAACGACGACGTCGATGTGTCGTTCGAACTCCGCGGCGTACTTCGAGAGCAGGTACGTATCGTGGGGCCGGTGTGGAACGATCGTTCGAACGTCCTGCCGGGCGGCGAGACCCAACAACGCGTCCTTATACGCCGGGAGATTGCTCGGCGGCGGAATAAGCACCGACTCGTCGCAAAAGCGGGAGGTGGTGACGCTGAGGTCGGGATCGTCAACTGCGACTATCGTCCGAACGTCCCGATCGGCGAGCGAACGGACCGACGCGTAGCCGTGGGGATACCTCGAAGCGGTAATGACGACCGAATTACGGACGTCAGACAACGTCGATCACCTCGTTTTCGAGAGCCAGAGTCGGTGTTGCGGTCGTCTCGCTCTGCTCTGCGTTCGTCACGATCTGTTCCGTGCTCGTCTCGGTCAGTGCTGTGTTCGTCTCGGTACTGAGTACGTGTTCTGTTACTGGCATCGTTAGAACCGTCAATAGCGTGTATAATTCGACCACGTTGTTCGAACCGTGGTGATGATCTCGATAGACCTCGCGGATCGAATCCACGTCAGGACCTGGCAATGCATCGGCGAGGGGTTCCTGTTCGTCGAGGACGTCGTTTGCAAACCCGAACGACCGAAGCAGTTCAGCATCATCCAACCAGGGCCCATCGGTCAGGTACGGTTCTGGTGGCTTCTGGGTCCGTACGTGTTTGTCCCAAAATTCGTGTAGATGGCTACTCACGTATTCGAGCGTGAACGGACTCGCAAGTCCAACACCGGTACTCGCGTGTGGAATCGACGCCAGATCGGGCGCGAGTCGATCAACTGCCTGACCGACCAGATTCCGCCGAAGGCGGTACCGGATTGGCATCGACAGGGAAAGCTCGAGCAACCGATTGTCGAGAAACGGCGACCGGTAGGGCAACAGCTGACGAAGTGCCGTTCGAAAGCGCATGTCGTCGTCGTTCGATAACGGGTAGCAGTTGCCGTAGTAGACGAGTTCGTCGAGCGACTCGTAGGTGACGCCGTGATGGACGATCCGGTCTCCCTCTCGGGAGATGTTTGCGTTAAGCACCGTACGGAGGTCCGTCTGCATATCGAAGCCGTCGTGGGCGTCCTCAACCAGGAGGTCGACGTACTCATCAACTGTTTGAATAGATCGCTCGAACGGGATCGTCATCGACCCGAGCGGGCCGAGTGAAACCGACGGAGACGGAATACTGTATCCCCCGAAAAGCGAATCACCGTACAGTCCAGATAAAAGCCCATCGACCCGATTCGTAATCTGATCTTCGAACCCGCCGGTATACGGCTGCGTAAACCACCCGTTGAACGAACTCGCCCACCGGTTGCGTTCGAGCGCACCGATCCGGTACTGCGGTCCCCGCTCGAGAAGTTCGAAGTCCGCATCTGCCTCCGTGGCGACTCGCTCAGCGATACGAGCTTCACGATTCTTCCAATCGTTCATGTGAAAGGCTGTCGCATCCCCGAGAGTGGACAGAACGAGGCGAGAATCACTCCCGCCCGAAAGCAACACGCCGTACTCGTGGCCGTCACGCGTCCACTCGTCTACAATCGTCTGGAATCGGTCCGTGAACTCTTCGACGAACCACTCGAAGGGCTCATCTCGCGGCTGGTACCGCGGACGCCAGTACTGTTCGGCCGTTCGGCTCCCGTCGACCAGCGAAATCGTCATAATCGACCCCGGCTCTAGCTTCTCGATACCTTCGAGCGGCGTTTTGACGCCAAACGTTCGTCGAAAGGCGAGATATTCGTGCAGGTACCCGGTATGGAAGGAGGTCTCAACCGCCGGGTGAGACGGCAGAAGCTGGATGTTCGTCGCGAACACGATCGCGCCATCATCCGTCTCGGTTCGGTAGATCGGGACCGTTCCGAACCGATCGGTACACATCGAGATCTCCTGACTTTGCCGGTCGTAAACCAGAAGCGTGAAATTGCCGTTGAGACGGCTGACGAAGTCCAATCCGTACCGTTCGTACAACGAGACGCAAAACTGCGCCGCGTTGGTATCAGGAGGACGTGGTTGGTACTCGCCGGAGCGATCGTCCGAAGTCGTATCGTACCCGTATACGTCGCCGATCACCCAGCACCGAACCGCGTTGGTTTTCCCCCTAGCAGGCCGACTCGCGAACTGGCAGTTGTGTGGATCCGACTCAATGGCCACGTTGTCGGTCGTATACTGGACCCCGTCATCGGACTCAACCCACTCCTCGAGAGTCGAGACCGTCAACGAACCGTCTGCACGAATTACCCCGTGAGTGTGACTCATTTATCCCCACCCCCACTCCAGCCGGTCGAACGAACCAGACTGTTGGTCTGCAATCGTCGTGTACATGCTAATCGCATCACGGAAGAATGCAATTTTGCTAACCAATTTATTATCACTACTATAACAGGCGACAAACACTCCGTCGGTCGGCCCCCTCGAGATCGGCGAGCCGGTGAGAAACATGTCAAAGAAAAGGCTGGGGACGCCCGAAAACGGGACTTAACATGTCTATAAAAGAGGGTCTCTTCCGGTGGTCGGATGCTCGTTCTCTCCTTCGCATCAGTCAGTAACAGCGGACATGGCGGTGTCGATAGATATACCGGCGTGCGTGAACTAGCCCCGGAAAACTGGCCGATGAGAGCCGAGCGCATGTGATCCGGTTCGAAAACGGGCTCACTAGTGACTCATCCGACACCCTTTTTTGTCCTAACCGCCAATTTCATTTCTTTCTGATATCGTTTAGAAAAACAAAGTGTAGCAATAGAATCGGCTACCGTAAACATTATGGAGGAATTTAGATTACATAGTAATACAACCATGAGTACCAACGAGAACACTAATCCGGTGCTGATCGCCGGGGCTGGTCCGGTCGGGATGACCGCAGCGCTGGCGCTACACGCCCGCGGAATCGACACCGCTATCCTCGAGGCAGAATCGGAAGACCGGGACAGAGACGGGAGTCGCGCGATCTACGTTCACGGTTCGACCCTTCGCACGCTCGAGCGCATCCACCCGGGTCTCGGAACCGATCTGGTCGACGAGGGTCTGGTCTGGCCGACCCGACGCACGCTGTATCGCGGCAAAGAAGTGTTCAACCGAACCTACGACTCGCCGGGCGGAAGCGGAGACATCCCACACTTTACCAGTGTCCCACAGGTTGTCACCGAAGCGTACATGCACGACGCCCTCGAGGACATCGGCATCGAGATTCACTGGGATTCGGAAGTTGTCACCGTCGACACCTCTCCCGACGGCGTCCACGTCGAAACGGACGACGGTGCCGAGTGGGAGGCCGAATATCTCATCGGTGCCGATGGCGGTGGATCGGAAGTTCGCAACGAGATCGGCGCGAACTTCGAAGGCGATCAATCCGAGAACGCGTTCCTCATCGCCGACATCGAAGAAGAAGGCGGACACGGGGAAGAACTCGAGCGGATGTTCCACTACGATGCGCCGGAAACCGACGGACGAAACGTGTTGCTCGTTCCGTTCACCGGCGGCTGGCGTCTCGACATTCAGTGTCTCGGCGACGACGACCCCGAGGAACTCAAAAGCGACGAGCGAATGCAGGAGTTCATCCGCGACGTCATGGGCGAGGAGTACGTGGACAACCTCAAGTGGGTCTCGACGTATTACTTCCTCCAGGTAATGGCGGACACCTTCGTCGACGAGCATCGACGCGTGTTGCTAGCCGGTGAAGCCGCCCACTTGCTGGCTCCCTTCGGCGCACGGGGGATGAACTCCGGAGTTGCCGACGCCGACGAAGCGGCATCGGCAATTGCAGTCGCTCTGGGCGCACGGACGGACGCGGTCGCCCGCGACGAAATCGAACTGTACGCGGCGCGCCGCGAGAAAGCAGCGGAGTACAATCTCGAGGCCGCGGGACAGGCTCTCGAGTATCTGCAGGGAGAGAATCCGGCGACGATCCTGCGAAAGGAGGCGGCCGCCTCGCTCGCGGATACCTTCGAGGAGGCGGGCGAGTGGCTCGACGACGCCCCGTACGGACCGCACGGATCGCCGCCGATCGTCTCGACCGGCAACTACTAACTCACGATCGTTTCTTCGTCTCGACAGCTATCGGCAGAAAAATCGAACCATGCGAAAATAAACCGGAGTTAGGCGAGATCGAGTCGTTTGGCGACCCAGTGATCTCGAGCTTCCATCACGAGTTCTTCGCCATCCTCGAAGTCGGTTGTCTCCGCGACGAACTCGTCCCACTCGCCGTGACCCACCGCCTCGAGTTCGTCACCAGTTTCGGCGTCACTCGGGCTGGCCGCGACCAGTTCGTCGAACGAGTCGAACTCGGATCGCGCCTGAACGAACGCGTCGTCGAAGATCTCAGCGAGCGGAATCTCGTCGTCCGTATCGTAGACGTCGTCGGCCGCCGGGAGATCGTCCTGTTTCTGTGCAGCGTCTTCGAGGTCGATTTCGAGCACCATGGGTTCACTTTGTATTGAAATTATGTAAACCCATCCCATTCAGTCAGACTTAGCAGGGTAAATAGCGTCGATCGTAATCCAGAGTTCGGTTACCCGATCGAGAGCCCTCGAGCGCTAGTCCATCACGTCGTCGATCTGCTCTGCAACGTCTTCGGGCTGAATATCACTGTAGGCTTCGTGGGTCGTCTCGATTGATTTGTGTCGCAGTGCTGACTGTGCGAGTTCCGAGTTGCCGCTCGCGTACAGTTCGTGACCAAGGCCACGCCGTCCGCCGTGGGGCTTTAGGTACTCGCCGTCGATCTCGAGATTTGCTTCCTCACAAAGGCGCTTCATCACGCTCCGAGCTCCGTTTTTCGAGAGAGACGGCGGCGGAACCTCGAACTCTCGGAGCGCCTCGTCGGTCGAGCGGTCCTCGAGCATCGTCTCCACTCGATCTGAGGAGTACTCGGCCTCAAGGGCCCGTCGTTTCGAGGGGTAATGACCCGTCGGAAACACGGGCCACTCGTCCGATGGCGGCTCGAGGATGGCCCGGTGCCGTTCGAGTGCATCTTTCGCGCGCGCGGGTAGACCGACCCGTTCGTACTGACGGGATTTCCCAAGTACGGTCACGCGTCCGCGCTCGTCATCCAGTTCGACGTCCTCCCATGTGAGTCCGTTCCGTCGGTCGTCGTGGGGATCGGCAAACGCCTCCGCACCTCGGAGGCCGGCGAGTGCGAGCAAGATGACGAACGCGCGGTCCCGGTAGGCGCGCTCGAGATCGATTTTATCGTCGTCGTACGCGCGGTCTACTCTGGCGTGAACGAACGACAGAAGCTCCTCTCGAGTGTCCTCATCCCAGAACTGGCGATCGCGCTTTCCCGTATCCTCCGGTAAAAATTCTCGAGCGGCGTCGGTCGCCGCCGGATTGGTCTCGAGTAGTCGATCTCGAACGCAAAACGAGAGGAACGCGCGGGTGTACATGTAGTAGTTGTGGGCGGTCGAGGCGGCAATTTCGTCCTGAGCGGTCCGGGTGCGAAGTTCCATCCCCCAATCGCGACAGCACGCGGTATCGATTTCGTCGACGTGTTCGATGCCGTTTTCCTCGAGGTACGATCGAAAGGACTCCTCGCCGCGTTGGAGCACCCACTCGAGGGTGTTTCGCGATCCGCCCGCAGAGAGGCTGGTAAGATATCGCTCGAGAGCGTCCGTAACCCGAGTTTTTCCCGGGGTAGCGTCATCTTTCACTGGTGGAGACATTCGTCTGTCGGGTACAGTATCGACCCAGGTAAATCTACTGCACTAAAGTGTTCTTTAGTACAGTAGATGTGCTGGACGCCGAATCGTCAGATATTGTGCGTTTCAGGCCTCCAACACGGAGGACCCACCCTGCATAAATCTTATAACGATATATCAAATAGCATCCGCACGAACTCGAGGAACGAGGTGGCAACGACACCGATGAAGCCCACTCCAAGAGATTTGGAGCGAATTTTGGCATTCAAGGCCCTCTATAGGGCGTTTGAAGCAAAATTCTCGCACACCATCTCTGCTCGAGAAACCCGGTGAACCGTCGTTC
This sequence comes from Halostagnicola bangensis, assembly GCF_054653435.1. Lineage (NCBI taxonomy): Archaea > Methanobacteriati > Methanobacteriota > Halobacteria > Halobacteriales > Natrialbaceae > Halostagnicola > Halostagnicola bangensis. The sequence continues at coordinate 43,368 of NZ_BAAIGG010000004.1, forward strand.
GAGCGTCGGGATCCACTGCCGCATCTCGAAATCCCATCGATTCCGTGGACGTGATCGTAACGAACCGACGAAGGACGCGGCGCTCCGTGCCCGTTTCCGTCACCTGGACGAGTCCGACACTCGAGGGTTTCGACGGAGTGGATCCGTCGATCCTAGATAACTGTTTGAAACATCTGCCGGTCACGCGTAGCCGAGATCCTCTAATCTCGCTCGTACGTCCTCCGAGACGGGGACGCTGGACTGCCGGTCTTCGTCCCTACGTGTGATCGAAGCGGCCAGTTCCCGCAGAAGGAGCCGTGGATTTTCCGCAGTCGAAGATCCCCGCTCTTCCCACCCGTCGAGCGTTTGATGGCCGTAATACTCGTTCGGTCCCGCGAGACCGTTCAGTGGTCGATCGTACGACCTGACCAACTCGTCGGGGTACCGACCGCGCATCTTCTCGAGGCGAGCGGCTCGAAGCCCTTCGTACTCGACGAGATAAAATCGGTCGTCGACCGAGCCGAGCAGATTTTGTCCGCGGGAGACAGCCTCGACATCGAAGAGGTCGAGGATCGTTCGATGGACATCGAGGAGACTTACCGTCTTCGAGCATGCCCCGGATAATCCCTCACCAGAGATCACGAGCGGGATCCGGGTCAACTCCGGGTACACACCGTGTAAGTGACGCCAGCTCCCGTGCTCGCCGAAGAGTTCACCGTGGTCACTGAGCGTGATGACGTAATCGAAGCGCCATTCGAGTTCCGCGAAAATTCGTTCGTACTGATCGGCTAGATACCGGACCGAATCGTCGTACGCACCGCGAACCAATCGCCCATCCGGCTCGTCGTCGGTCAGCGTCGCGGCAACCTCGTCGTACGATGCGTCTCCGGTCGTTCGATACGATTCCGGGGGATCGTACGGTGCGTGTGCCTCCATCAAATTCACGAAAAGAAAATCCGCGTCGGCGTATCGGTTCTGTTGGAGGGATCTTAGCAGTGGCGCCGCTCCGTCATCTCGGTGAGGCTGTTCAAAGAGAGTTCTCACGTACCGATCAGTCAAGCGCTGTGCGAGTCCGGTTTTGATCGAAGGGAGGATCCGATACCAGCCGGCCGTCATCCCTTTTGCTATCGTCGCGTACTTCTTTGCACCGGAATGGCTGTTCTGGAAGAGTTCTCGCCACCCCGTTATACCTTTGCTGTTGACATTGACGCGCCACGTCCCCTCGAACGAGTCAAATCCGCGATCGAACCCGAAAACCGGCGAAACCATGAGGTTCGCGCTGAATGCCCGAGGCGTGTATTCAGCGCGGGAGAGGAGTTCAGCGAGTACCGGTTCAGGACAATCCAACCCCTCCGAGTTGGCGTTTGCGCCCGCTTCGCTCGCGTACGTTCCCGTAAACAGCGAGGCGTGGGCGGGCATCGTCCACTTCGCAGTCGACCACGCGTGCTCGAAATGGCGACCGGACAACCACGAAAAATGCTGATCGAACGCATCTTTTCGTAGCGTGTCGAGTACGACGAGAGCGATACGCGTCATCAACCAAAGAGTCAGTTCCAACGGGTGAAAAGCATAGGCTGGCGAATTACGTATTCGAAGAGTTCCTTTGAGTGTACTTGAGACACCGGATCGTGAGATCACAACGGTCGATTCCATTCCATTAGGGATGTCTCACATGCCGAGACGACCGAACCCAAGCCACACGCGATCCGTCGAGTAGACAGCCCACCGATGTCCACGATAGCATAGCTAACGTGGTCCAGTAAAACGAAATGTACTGAGGACAGATCTACGGGTACTCGCCAGCCAGCGAGTAGCATGATGAGCACCTCGGTGCATCCAACAGGCAGATTTTTCTAAAGTATAATGTGGCAGATGGTTCTAAATCATTTGTCGTCGGAATTGGAGAACCCGATTCGTTCGTCGGATCCGAGCATCGAGAGGTTCCGACGACGAACGAGACGGCGGGTGTTACTGAACACGGAAGAACGCACTCGGGATTTACGACGACTCGAGATGCCAGTACCGCTTGCAGAGATAGACAACGGCGACGATCCAGAGCGCGAACATGAAGCCGTAAACCGCATCTCCGGCAGGATTTACCGACCGGAAATACGTTGTCGCGAAGAGATACGTCAACGCGCTCGCCCCGAGTGGTATCCCGACGTATGGGAGCCAGTTCGGTTGCCAATCCGCGTTCGATTCCTCGAGTTTCGACGCATCACGATAGAGAGCAACGAGCGTGAACAGAGACGCGAGCATGGAAAACACGACGAGGAAAAAGGAGGCAAAAAACAACGCTTCGGCTTCGGGCCCATCGGAGATCACTAACCAGGAGAGATACCCGAACAGGATCGGGGCCACGAGCGCGTATACTGAAATGAGGACCCACCAACGGGTCTGATCCGGCGTTCTGTTCTGTATCCATCCGACGAAATCCGGGGCGATCGGGTATTCCCAGGCGGTACCGAATACGGCTTTCCCGGAGGCGACGAGGATGAAAGCGAGGTGTATCAGTAAAAGAATGCTCGTCAGGAAGAACGCGATTCCAACAGCTACGAACAACCCTACCAGGATGGCGTCGAACGGTGTCGAGTCCGGAAACACGGAATCGAACAGGAACAACGCGCCGATCGCGGACAGCCACCCTAGATGTACACCCCAGTACAGGAGTTGCCAGTTCGTCGCGTTCCGAGCGTTCGATCGCGTGAAGTCATTATCCGAGAGAAGATAGATGAAACTCGTCCCGACAAATCCCGTACCGAGACCGAGCAAGTGGACGAAAATTCCCGCGAGCGTCCGCTCGGTGAGAAGATTCGGGCCTGGTTGTGTCGTCGGTACGGTCGTCGATTCGTTTTCGTTTGACATTTGTTAGGGGGTATGGGTTTCGAACTGCTCACTTCGAGACGAACTCCGCCGGGTCAAATTTCGTCGCCGTCGAGGATCGATTACGAACGGTACGTGCGAGTCGCTCGGCAAACAACAGGATCACGCAGACGAAGAAAAGATTCAGCGCCGCGGACAGGAAGGTGCTATCGGACTGTACCGCCAATTCGAACGGGACGGGAGCGACGAGGAAACTCACTGCAAACAGTACGAGACTCAACTGGAACCCAGCGAGGACCAGCGTTCTGATTCCCGCGGGATTTCGAAGGCGGATAAAGTCACCGACCGACAGCGTCTCGAGCGGCGTCTCCCGTGAAAGTGCCTCCTTTCCTTCCGGAGAGAGCGGCCAGTTCGATTCCGGATAGTTGACGTAGTAAAGCGTGATCGACTCCGGATAGGTCTCCGCGGCGATAACGTCGATCTCGCGGAGTTCGTTCAGTCGGTTTCGAACCGTTTCCTTGCTCACGTCCGGACCGACGCGAGCGCGAATCTGTTCGGCCGAAAAGAACGGCCGTTCGGTTTCGGCCATCGTCTCGACGACGTGGCGCTGTGTGAGTTTCTTATTGAGGGACGAATCGATTCGTCCCTCGATCCACGGTGGGAGGGTGCTCATCGTGTCAGTGACAGGTAGTTTGAACAGGACTCGTTTAAACCTTCGTGCCTATTTTGCGGTCGCCAAACGCCGTTAGGCGGCCGAAAAACCGTCTGTGAACGGTTTTCACTCGAGCAAACCAAATCGGTCGGGAAACGAGCGAAATCCAGCAAATCGGAGGAAACGCTAGCGGCCAGACCTGCTCGAACGGACGACCCATTCGGCCCCACGGATCAGCAGGCACAGCGTGAACAGATACATCGCCGCAGCCCCGAGGTCGTTTCCCAGTTTCGATGACGACGACTCAGCGTCGAGGATTCCGCGTTCCTCGAGCATCTCGAGGCGGTCGCGAACGGTCAACTCACCCGCACCGAGGTCCACCCGGCTTCAGAGCTGTCCGACGGAGAAAGCGGATCGATCACTTTCGACGAGTGTTTCGACCAGACGAGGGTGGAAGGGGTAGATCGACGGCTCCGTGATCAAGTCGGTCCTCGACCCACGATGGAAGTGCTGACACGGTAAGCGGTGGCTCGTGCGGTGTCGCGATAAAGTCCGAGGGATTTTGACGAACGTGAACCCATTCCTCGGCGTACGAACGCGATTTGTGTACGTAGAGCCGCTTCGAAAGCACTCATTTCGCGGTCGGTGGCAACCAGTTCGACGGCAACCGAACAGCCGACTGACGAGCTCAGCGGGCCCGATGCGGCCGGATTCAGAGTATAGGCTCAATAGAGACAAAGACAAGCCCGAACTGATGCTATCGTTCGAGCGTCACCGATTCCCGCAGGTCACGTGATGACCTGCCCACGTCGACGGTGTGCTCTCCGGCGTCGATCGTCCAGCCGTCCGGTTCGGCGTAGCGACCGAAGGCGCGTTCGTCGAGGTCGATCGAGACCGTCGCGTACTCGCCGACCTCGAGTTCGACGGCCTCGAATCCGCCGAGTTCGCGGGGCGGTCGCTCGAGATCGTCCGGCGCGTCCGGGGACGCGACGTAGGCCTGCACAACTTCACGCCCGGCGCGGTCGCCGACGTTTTCGACGGTCACCTCGACGGTCGAGTCGTCGACCACCTCGAGGTCGCCATACTCGAAGTCCGCGTAGGAGTGTCCGTGGCCGAAGGGATACGTGGGGTCGACGCCCGTCGCGTCGAAGTAGCGGTAGCCGACGAGGAGCCCCTCCTCGTAGCGGCTCACGTCGTCGACGCCGGGGAAGCGTCGCTCGTCGGACGTCGGATACTCGCCCTCGGGAGCGAACGTGACCGGGAGGCGTCCACCGGGATCTGCGTCGCCGTAGAGGACGCTCGAAATCGCCTCGCCGTGGGCCTGGCCCGGGTACCAGTTGGCGACGATGGCGGCGACATCGTCGCGCCACGGCACTTCGATCGGGCCGCTCGTGTTCGAAACGACGACCGTCCGTTCGTTCGCCTTGGCCACCGCGGAAACGAGTTCGTCCTGCCGACCCGGCAGGTGGAGAGAGTCACGATCGGCGGCTTCGGTCGCCTGATCCCGGACGAACACGACGGCGACGTCAGCCTCGGAAGCGGCCCCAACGGCGGCTTCGATATCGGGCTCTCGTGTCTGCTCGGCCGCGGCGTCCTCGAACATCGAAACGTCCTCGATTCTCGGCAGGCCGCGAGCGACGGTGACCGTCCCGTCGGCGCGGGCCTCCATACCCACTAGAGGGGCGGTTTCCGTAAACGGCGTCACTTCAGAGGAGCCGCCGCCCCCGAGGATAGCCTCGTCGACGTTCGGTCCGACGAGCGCAACGTCGGCGTCGTTCGAAAGCGGCAACACGCCGTCGTTCTCGAGCAGGACCGTCCCGCGGGTCGCGATGTCGACGGCGAGTCGGCGGTGCTCTGGCGTGTCGATCGCTCCCCCACCGTTCCGATCGTCGAAGTGGTCGACCGCCTCGAGTGATCGGAGGAGGCGCGTGACCATGTCGTCGAGACGTGATTCTGCCACCTCACCGCGCTCGACAGCGTTGGCGAGGTTCTCGGCGTAGAGGCCGCCGGACGTCGGGTCGGGCATCCCTTCGGCGAAGTCGAATCCCGCCTCGATATCGAACCCGTCTCCCTCGGGGTCGTCTCCATTGCTGCGGTCGTCTGCTGCCATTCCCATCGAGGCGAGGAGTTCCTCGGCGGAGATGCCGGGCATCTGGAGATCCAGGCCGCCGTTCGCCGTGCCGACGACGCTCTCCGTTCCGAACCAGTCGGAGACGACGAAACCGTCGAATCCCCACTCGCCCTTGAGCACGTCGGTGAGAAGGTACTCGTGTTCGCTCGCGTACGTTCCGTTAATGCGATTGTACGAGGACATAATCGATCCGGCGCCGGCCTCGACGGCGTCCCGGAACGCCGGCAGATACAGTTCACGGAGCACACGCTCCTCGATCTCGGCACTCACGTCGGCCCGGGACGTTTCCTGATTGTTCGCGACGAAGTGTTTCGGCGTCGCGACGACGTTTTCGTTCTGAATCCCCTCGACGACGTTCGCGGCGAACGCGCCCGAGAGAACCGGATCCTCGGCAAAGTACTCGAAGTTACGCCCACAGTGGGGGACCCGGATCAGATTGAGACCGGGTCCGAGGAGAACGTCTTGGTCCCGCGCCGTCGCCTCGCGGCCAAGCGCCCGACCAAATCGCTCCGCGAGTTCGGGGTCAAACGTTGAGGCGAGCGCCAACGGCGCCGGGAACGCCGTCGCCGGTTCGTCCGTCCTGACTCCCAGCGGCCCGTCAGTCAGTCGCACTGGCGCCAGACCAACGCGCTCGACGCCTGGAATGAATCCGGTTGCCGTCCCCGCTGTGTCCATCGCTCCGTGCACGAGACTGACTTTTTCCGACAGAGTAAGGCCGTTCACGATGCTCGTGACGCTATCCTGACTCATGTTTACTGTCTATTTAGTAAATAGTCATTTAGTCGTTCGTAATTCGACCCCGAACGGGACAGGTCGGCGGTGGATCGACTGAGTTCAAATCAAAGTTGCTATGGTCCCCACACCACGAAGATGGAGGTAGAATGGTACATGCCAGCGTCATCGGGTGCGGGAACATGGGATCCGCCCTGATACAGGGGCTCGCAAGAACTGGAACCCACACTGTGACAGCGTGTGATGTCGATCCGGAGGTGCTCGAGGCAGTCTCGGAGTACTGCTCGAACACCACGACGGATCTCGAGACGGCAACCGAATCCGATCTGGTTTTCGTCGTCGTCAAACCGGATATCGTCGGAGCGGTTCTCGAGGACCTCGATCTTTCTCCCGATCAAACGCTCGTCTCGATCGCAGCAGGTGTTTCGACCGACTTTCTCGAGGATCAAACCGACGCAACTGTCGTTCGATTGATGCCGAATCTCGCCGCCGAATCGGGCAACATGGCGGCCGCCGTGACTGGTTCGGATATCAGCGACGACGTCAAATCAGTGCTCGACGACGTCGGCACGTTCGTCGAGGTCGAAGAAGAACAGATGGACATCGCGACCGCGGTCAACGGTAGCGGGCCCGCGTTCGTGTTTTACCTGCTCAACGCGATGAAACAGGCCGGCGTCTCGAGCGGGCTCGACCCCGCTGATGCGGAGGCCCTGGCCGCGCAGACGTTCAAGGGTGCCGGAGAGACCGTCCTTCAATCCGAGCGGAGCACCGACGAACTTATCGAGGCCGTCTGCTCCCCGCAGGGAACGACGATCGAAGGCATGAAAGTGCTCCGGGACAGTACCGTCGACGAAACCGTCGAAGACGCGGTGATCGCCGCAGAAGAGCGATCGGCGGAGTTAGCACAAGAATTTGCCAATGAATAATACAGTCGAACTGAACGAGGTCGAAACCGCGCGTCAGCTCGCTGCCGACGCCGATCGGGTGGTCGTCAAAGCAGGAACGAACTCCTTGACCGACGACGAGTCAAATCTCGACGACGACAAACTGGACAAGCTCGTCGACGACGTCGAGAATCTGCTCTCGAACGGAACGAATGTCCTTCTCGTCTCGTCCGGCGCTGTCGGTGCCGGGAAGGGGCGCGTCGGCTACACCAACGAGACGGTCGAGGAGTCACAGGCGCTCTCGACCGTCGGCCAGTCACACCTCATGCGTCGGTACACGGAGAGTTTCGAGCGGTACGACCGGAAAGTCGCCCAGATACTCATTACCCAAAGCGACCTCGAGAATCCGGACCGGTTCACTAACTTCAAGAACACGATCGAAACGCTACTGGAGTGGGGAATCGTGCCGATAATTAACGAAAACGACGCCGTCACGACCGAAGAGATCCGGATCGGGGACAACGATATGCTGTCCTCGTCGGTTGCCATCGGCGTCGATGTCGACTTATTGGTCACGTTGACCGATGTCGGCGGCGTCTACGAGGACAATCCGAAACAAAACCCCGACGCTGAACGGATCAAAGCGGTCGGAGAAAACTACGATGAAGTGGAGGCGCTCATCGACGAGAGCGCGTCGTCGACCTTCGGCGGCATCCAGACGAAGGTCTCCGGTGCCCGGTCGGCGAGCGAACACGGGATTCCGGCCGTCATCGCCAGATCCACCGAAGAAGCGGTCCTTGAAAAAATCGATGCCGGCAAGCCCGTGGGGACCATATTCGTTCCAACGAACGGTGTGAACAATGACTGAGAAAACTGCCCCAACCAAGGTCGAAGAGGCACAGACGGCGGCCCTCGAACTCGCAAAACGGTCGGACGACGAGCGCTCGGCGGCGCTTCGTTCGATTGCCGACGCGATCGACGAGCGACACGACGAGATACTCGAGGCCAACGAAACGGACGTTCGCGAGGGCGAGAAACTCCTCGAGGACGGGGAGTACAGTCAGGCACTCGTCGACCGACTGAAACTCTCGCCATCGAAACTCGAGAGCATCACGGAGATGGTCCGAAGCGTCGCCGAGCAGGACGATCCGCTCGGCAAGACCCAGACGGCACGGAAACTCGACGAGGATCTCGAGTTGTACAAGCGGACCGTTCCGATCGGCGTTATCGGGACGATCTTCGAATCCCGACCCGACGCGCTCGTCCAGATCGCCGCACTCAGCATGAAATCCGGCAACGCCGTGATCCTGAAAGGCGGAAGCGAAGCCAGCGAGTCGAATCGCGTGCTCTTCGACATTATTCGAGACGCGACGGCCGAGATGCCGACCGGCTGGGCACAGCAGATCGAAGCCCGGGCTGACGTCGACGCGATTCTCGAGATGGACGACGCGATCGACCTCCTCATGCCGCGGGGGAGTTCGGAGTTCGTGAGCTACATTCAGGACAACACGAGCATTCCCGTTCTCGGCCACACGGAGGGAATCTGTCACGTCTACGTCGATCGCGACGCTGATCGGTCGATGGCGGTCGACGTCGCCTACGACGCCAAGGTGCAGTACCCTGCGGTCTGTAACGCAGTCGAAACCCTGCTGGTTCACGAGGACGTCGCCGAAGCGTTCCTTCCGGAGATCGCAGCGGAGTACGCCGAAGCGGGCGTCGAACTACGCGGCGACGAGGCGACACAGGAAATCATCGACGTGGAATCGGCGACGGCCGAGGACTGGGCGACCGAGTACGGCGACCTGATCCTCTCGATCAAACTCGTCGACTCGCTCGAGGACGCCATCGGGCATATCACGACCTACGGCTCGAAACACACGGAATCGATTATCACCGAAGATTCGGATCGGGCGAGCGATTTCATGCGAAGTCTCGATTCGGCGAGCGTCTTCCACAACGCCTCGACCCGGTTCGCCGACGGGTACCGGTTCGGGCTCGGTGCCGAGGTCGGCATCAGCACGGGCAAGATCCACGCCAGAGGACCGGTCGGCCTCGAGGGGATCACCACCTACCAGTACTATCTCGAAGGCGACGGACAGGTCGTCGGGACCTACGCGGGCGAGGACGCCAAGGAGTTCCTCCACGAAGACGTAGACGAGACCCGGTGAGCACGGCCGAGAGCGGGTGACATAGCGGGTGATCGAATTTTCACCGGATGGGAATTCTGTGCAGTTGTTATCCAGTCGTCGAGACGATGGTATACTATGTCCGGCCTTAGTGCGACCATCGTACTCAAGGATGCTCCAAGGTGTCCGATCGCTCGAGTCTCCGACGAAGCCGGGACGACGGTCGACTCTGTCGCCCGCTCGTCAATCGCAGCTCCCGACACGCCCGCAGTCGAGGAGTTTACGATCGACGCCGAGGAGTCGACCGGATTTGATGCCGAGGACAATAGCCTCGAGATGACGACGGTTTCGGAGACCGAACGGACGGAAACGTATCGATTTGCTCGCGGATTCGACGACCCGTGTCCCTGCGAAGTGATCGAAGAAGACGGAACGCCCGTCTCTTCGATTCGGGCGGTGAACGGAGCGTTGTTTCTCACTATCCGAGCAATCGACGTCGATTCGATGTCGGCAATTATCCACCGACTTCACGACCATTTTGACGGCGTTCGCCTCCACGAGCTCGTCCAGGTCAGTGACGAATCCGCCGCCGATCCCGTCCTCGTCGATCGAGCGCAACTCACCGACCGGCAACGGGACGTGCTCGAGACGGCTTTCGAAATGGGATACTTCGACTACCCGAAAGGTGCGAACGCCAGCGAGGTCGCATCCGCTCTCGACATCTCGCGATCGACGGTAACCGAACACCTCGCAACTGCACAGACGAAGGTGCTCAAACGCCTTCTCGAGTCGCAGATCGGGTGATTCAGTCTGTCGCGTGAAACGGTCCTCACGGTTCGAGAATTCCCGAACCATGAGAAGTAACGATAATCGCTAGCAATTCCCGTTCATACCATTACGTACAGGTGACAAAGGAATGAGGGTCGACATTCGCGGACGATGGTATTGGAGCATCGGTCGCAATCGATTTCCGGGTCGATACAGCGGGTCCCAAATCGACGACCGACAGCTCCAGAAAGACGTGTCTCGAGTGGCTATAGCTCCAGCGGTCGAGACGAGGTGAAACCCGATGCGATCGACACTGTACACTGCCCTCGTTTCCAGATCCGCGTTCCAGGCACACTCGCGCACGCTCGTCAAAACGATTTCCTACCGGCTGCTGATGATAGTCGTCACGATTGCGGTTGCGTTCGTCGTCACGGGAAGCGTAACCGATTCGATTAACATCGGTGTCGCTACGAACCTGTTGAAAACCGGGACGTACTACGGCTACGAACGCCTCTGGGCGCACATTTCCTGGGGATTCGAGGGAGAGCGGTCATAGTCTTCGAAGAAATCGCTCGCGTCTTCGCGGAAATGCGATCGTAAATTCCCAGAAAGAGTCGTTCTCGTTTCCTGTCGGGTTCAAACACCACTTCGTACCGACTGTATCGACTTCAGTCGTCAGCAACCGCGTACGGAAAGCTGGAATCGGATTCGGCCTCAGTTTTCCCGATCGGCGAATGCGAAGCACGTCCGGTCTCGTTTTCGGTGTCATCGTTCGTCATCTCGATTTCGAGGTCGCCGCCGTCAACTGAAACGAGTACCTCGTCGAAACATCTGCGGTACTCCGTCGCGTGTTTTGCCGAGGTGTTGATCCGAACCCGTTCCTCGAGGAGACCGGCCCCAGCCAGCTCTTCGACTTTTCGGTAGGCCGTCGACATCGGAATCGCACACTGCTCGGAAAGCTCCGTTGCGGTCAGTGTGTCCTCGGTCGTAGCCTCGAGGATGGCTCGACAGGCGGTGTCGTTCAGGACACCAAGTACCGTCTCTGCATCGGCGGAATCATCGGTTGCTGGGCATCGTTGGTTCGTCGTGGAGTTTGTCGCGGCCATTGTCTTGACTACTAGTACCGGCCCAGCGGTCACCAATTGAATCCCCATAAATATAGGGTTCTTTATATGGGGGAGAGGAATAGCCCCGGGCGCCTCTGCTCTTTGACGAATATGACGATCACTTCCGGACACAGGGTTTAGGGGGGACGGACCCAGAATAGGAGCTAATGGCTTCGGGGATCCGCGCGGAGGTGAAACTCGACGACCCGGTCGACTGCGTCGTCACACAGGCGTCGAAAGTGGCGGGCGGGAACGTCCAATCAGTCTCGAAGAGTACCAACCCGGACGCGCCCGAGCGTGTTGCCGAGGAATTCATGCTCGAAGCCGACAAATATCCTGACGAGTTCGATACTGACGTCGAACCGTCGCCGATCTTTTCGTACGGCTCGAGCGAAGTGTACCGGTTCGAACGCGACCTCGGACGCGGGTGTCCGTGCGAGTGTATCGAAACGCACGATTCACCCGTTATCGACGTTCGAACGCAGGAGTCGTCGCTGTTTTTGACCTTCCACGCACCGGACATGGAAGGATTACAGGCGATTATCGGTGATCTACAGAACCGCTACTCAAACCTCGACGTCCAGCGACTGCTCCAGTCACAACAGGATCGCGCCGAGCAGAATCTCGTCTTCGTTGACCGAAGCACGCTCACTACTCGACAACTGGAGGTCCTCGAGACGGCCCACCGAATGGGCTATTTCGAACATCCGAAACGGGCAAACGCCGGCGAGGTCGCCGACGAACTCGAGATTACCGGGACAACTTTCACCGAACATCTCGCGGCCGCACAGACGAAACTGCTCGATGCGATCCTCAAGTACGAGGACGGGTGATTCCGCCTAACGGTGAGTCATGAATAAAGAACGTTGTGGCAACTACAGGCGATCGGCAGTAAACCGGAACCCTATATGTAATGGACGCGGAGCTATAAATGTAGACGACCGAGAATACAGACGAGTACACCCTCTCCCATGAGCAGATACGAATTTACCTGTCCGGAGTGTGAACAAACGATCGAGGTCAACGAGTCGATGCGAGATGCGACGCTGACACACGGGTGTCCGGTTTGCAGTGCCGACGTAACGGCCGCGGATTTTGCCGCCGAGCAACGGACGAATTGAGCGATTTCGACAGCACAGCTGTCCGCCCTACTCCGCTCGATCGATTTCCGTCTGTCTCCCGTTCAGCGACTCCGGCTCGAGGCGATAGAGGTCGATATCGAGGTCCTGTTTTCCCTGCGCCCAGATTTCGAACAGTGGTCGTTTCGCGTCGCCGTACTGTGCGATCTGTTCGGGCGACAGCTCCGACGGCGGAATGCTCTCGAGTGCGCCCGTCGCGATGATGCTCCGGTACGTCGAGTCCCGCTCGGCGTAGACGACGAGCCGCGCCGACGGCGAGGACTCGAGGAAGGCCCGTTTCTCGCTTTCTGGCGTCGATACCAACCGCATGTAGAATACCCGCTCCTCGTCGTCGTACCCGTACGAAATCGGGATCGCGTAGGGATCATCGGTTCGAGCGAGCGATAACACCCCCGTCTCGTGGTGACCGAGAAAGCCGTCGATTTCCGCCTCGGTCATTTCGGTCTCCTGGTCGATTACCATCGTTTCAGTGGATTGAGCAAGGGCGAACACGGTCTTTATAGTTGTCATCGCGGGCTTGGGTTGCACCCGCCCGCTCGAGCGTTCCCATGGTATCGCCGTCGAACCGACGACGACGAACGACCAACAATCTCATAATGGCTGATATCGTTCTCCTCGAACGATACGCACACCATGTCACTCGACAGCTACGCGGATGCGACGACGGATCTCGAGCCCGAGGCGGAAGCGATCGAAACCGCAGAGCTCGTCGTAACCGACGACGTGCTCGTAAAGGCGTTCGCGCTCGGTCCGGGCGCACAGCTTGAGCCACACGAACACCCCGACAGCACGAACGTCTTTCACGTCCTCGAGGGGACCGTGACCGTTATCCGGGACGGAGAGAGCGAGGAAATTGCGGCACCGGGCGTTGTCAAGCACGCACGCGGCGCGGAACACGGCGCTCAAAACGAAACCGACGAGACGGTGATCTTCACGGCGAGTCTGTGTCCGTTGCCGTCCTGAGAACCGCGTCCGTTGGTCGGACTCGAGTCGAGACGTACTCCGACTTCGGTCTCGAGAAATCGGCGCCTGAATCGCTCAGACGGCTACTCGTCCGAAAAAAGCCGATCGAGGTCGTCGAGGTCGAAAAGCGACCAGTTCTCCTCGAGGTTGTCGGCGAGACCGTCTACGAACCCACTTTTCGAGAAGACGGCGAATCGTTCGGATCGGTCTCCCGGCCCCCATCGGACGCTGTCGGCTTTCGTTCGAAGCTCCTCGACGAGTCCGCGACCGACCGGTTCGCCGGTCCACTTGCATTCGGCCAGGAGAATTCGGTCGTCGGCAGGAGCGAGCCCGACGATATCGATTTCCGCTTCGCCGTACCACCATCGTCCAACCTCGGAGTAGTGTTCGACGTCGCCCCGTCTGATCATCTCCCAGACGGCTTCTTCGCAGATGTCCTCGAACGTCGTCGCGACGTGAGTGGGAAGGTCCGGTTCGATGGACGTATCGAAAACAATGGCTGGGGCTTCTTCGATACTGGAACGGTTCGGTTCGACGTATCGGAACCAGAAGGCGAGGAATTCGTCGGCGACACGGTACCGGGAGCGTTTGGACTTCTGTCCGGTCGCCGTGACCGGAACGTCGCGGTCGAGGAGTCGGAGTCGACGGAGGGTCCGAAGATACTTCGAGAGCGGTCCGGAGTCGATACCGGTGGCCCCGGAGATTTCGTTCGGCGTCGTGTGGCCCAGCGCTACCGATTCGAGGATACTCAAATAGCGCGCGGGATTTCGGAGTTCGGTCCGGAGCAAAAACTCCGGTTCGTTATAAAGGACTGCTGTCGGTGAGAGGACGTGTGACCGGATGTTCTCGGCGAGGGGTTGTTCGTAATCGAAGAGCGTCAGGTACATCGGCGTCCCGCCGGTGACGGAGTACGAGCGAATTGCGTCGACGATATCGTACGAAATGACTTCTCGAGCTTGCCCGAAGGTAAACGGTTGTAGGTCAATTTGGCCAGTCCGGCGACCATACAGCGGACTTTCGTGGCCGAGTACTTCGGATTCCATCGTGCTCACGCTCGATCCACAGAGGACGAGCATCGACCCGGTATCTGTAAGCTGTTCGTCGACGAACGCCTGTATGTACGACGGAATCGAATCGTTCCCTTCGATCAAGTATGGAAATTCGTCTATGACGATAATCCGGTCTTCTTCTGCGAGCTTCTCGCCGAGGTACTCGAACGAATCGTCCCATCCCTCGACACGTGGGACACGTTCATCGAACGTCTCGGCCACTTGTTCGACGAATTTTTCGCGTTGACGGATTTCCGCCTCCTGAGCTGCGAGATGATAGATGTGCGGGTAGTTCTTACACAGTTCCTTGAGAAGTGCCGTCTTTCCGACGCGCCGACGCCCATAAACGACGTAGAAAGCGTGACCTGCCGATTCGAACGCCGTTTCTAACGACTCGAGCTCGTCGGTCCGGTCGTAGAAGGTCATACTTTGACTAATGATTACTGCGATAATGACTTGTGTGTTACGGTGAGACGAACACGAATGGTCGCACGGGCGAACTCGTTTCGAGGTGTTTCGAGGTGTTTCGAGGTGTTTCGAGGTGTACTCGAGACATCTAGACGCCATCCACTGCATCCGAAAGCCGCCCACCAGATCGGCAAAACCCCTCCGCTGGTTTCAGTACGGACCCGACCGATCGCCCCTCGGTGGCTGTGGCTCCGCCTGTTGTTGCCCGGTCTCCGCCTGTTGTTGGCCGTCCTGCGCGTCGGTCGCCGGCGACGGCGTCGAGCCGCAGGTTCCACAGCGGAAATCACCCTCGCTGCCGGCGAAATCCTCGAGCGGCGACGGCGGCGTTTCGGCGAAGACGTCCGGCTCGACGCCGAATCGGTCGGCGTCTAGTTCCACCAGCCGCTCGACCAGCTCGGCGAGCGTTCGATAAAACGCGACCCCGCTGTCTTCTTGCACCGTCTCGCTAAACCGAGGAATCCAGCGACCGAGGTGGTCCTCGAGAAACGCCCCCTGAGCGTCGGTGACGATCTCGAGACCGGTTTCGTCGCCGTCGAGTTTGAGGGACGCAGTCTGCAGAGACAGGTGCGAGAGGAACTCGAGTTGGAGACAGAGGTGATCCGACCGCTCGCGCTTGTCCGGCTCGAGCGAAAGTCCGAACGCCTTGTAAAATCCCGAAATATCCGCCAGCGTGTCGGTGCTGGTCACGAGGGTTCCGGGGGCGTACTCGATCTGATACTGCTGTATTTCGCCGCCCTTTTCGAAGCCGAACAGCGTCGCCCAGTCGGAGTAGCGCTCGTCGACGCAATCCGGATCGGTCGGTGCTGCCTCGACGACCGCCTCCGCGTGATCGCAAAGTTGGTCGTCCGCAAGCGCCTCGGCCGATTCGACTAGCTGGTCGGCGAAATCGCCGGAAACCAGCGCATCCTCGAGGTCGCCGCCCGGTCGGTCGAACGCCAGCGAGGCGAGCTTGTACAATCGTGCGCGGTGGACGTGTGTATCTGGAGTCATTGTAATCGTGATTAGGTGACGTCGAGACGGTAAACGTCGTTCTCCGCGTCGTAGCGTTCGCGCTCGTAGGTCGGTTCCTCCATCGGGACGCGGGCGACGGTCGAGCCGCTCTCGTCGTAGCCGATCGCCTCGTCGTCGGTGACCTCGAACTGCTCGATGCGCCACTCGGTCGAACCCATCAGGTGAAGGAGGCCGCGTAGCTTGCGGTGTTCCTCGTCGCCCCGGCGGGCCGCCCTGTAGGTCTCTTTGGCTTCCTCGACGCCCGGCCCGAACATCTGAAAGAGGTAGTCGGTGGGAACGTTGGTCGGCGGAACGTAGTAGACGTTCGGCTCGAGACCTAACTGCGGATACAACGGCAGGGCGACCTCAGCCTCGTGGACCATGAAGTCGATCGGGTTATCCGGATCGGCTTCCTCGGGCGGGTTGACCCAGCCGTGCTGTCGGATCTTGCCGAGGCAGTTTTCGAAACACTGCGGAACCATCCCCTGTTCGATTTTCGGGTAGCAACCGACGCACTTCTGGGATCTGCTTTCGGCGGGATTGAACACGGATTTGCCGTAGGGACAGGCACGGACGCACTCCTGGACCGCCTGACAACTATCTTCGTCGATGAGAACGATCCCGTCCTCGGTTCGCTTATAGACGGCCTGAACCGGACACCCGCCGGCACACGCCGCGAACGAACAGTGGTTACACACTCGAGGCAGGTAGAAGAACCACATCGGGTGGGTCTGCTCGCCTTTGGGGATGTGCGTGTCCGACTCGAACGATTCACCGGCGGGTTCGTCCTCGCCGAGGTTCGGATGAGCCCAGTCTTCGTCGTCGGGACGGTAGCCGACGATGTCTTCGCCGTGTCGGTTGGCGATCTCGTCGTCGATTAGCATGTCGTCCCAGTCGACGTCGTTGGCCTCGAAGATCGTGTCACCCTCGTAGACGCCGTCGGAACCCCAGTTCTGGGTTCCGAGCTGATCCAAAATCTCCTTGTCCCAGCCGATGGGGTGACCGCCGTAGGGCTTCGTCTCGACGTTGTTCCAGAACATGTGCTCCTGGCCCTCGCCGTGGGTCCAGGTCGTCTTACACGACATCGTACACGTCTGGCACGCAATGCACTTGTTGATATCGAACACCGCGCCCCACTGTCGATCCGGTCGGGACTCGGCGTACGGGAATTCCATCTCGCGTCCGATCTGCCAATTGTAGACTTGCGCCATTTGTGTTCACCTCGATGTTAGTCGTCGGATTCGCTCGCAAAGCCGCCGCTGAGGTAGTCTTCCATCGTATCGTCTTCCTGGGTCGGTCGGATCCCGCGGTCGACGGGTTCCCACGCGCCTTCGGGCTCGCCATCGTCGTTCACGCCGCCGTCTTCGGCCTTGTCGATCTTGACGAAGGCTTCCTTCGGCGCGCCGTTTGCCGCGTGGACGTCGGGCTCGAAGCCGACGTTCAGATTCATCCCGCCAAGATCCTTCCGCGGCATCGAATCCGTCAACCACGTCCGGCGGAGCCAGGTCGTCGTCGCGGACTGGTGGCCACCGCTCCGGTAGAGCGAGACGTAGCTCGTGTCCTCGGCTTTGGCCATGCCGTCCTCGCGTTCTTCCTGTGCCTCGTAGGTCTTGTGCGACGTCTGGTTGACGTTCATCCAGCTCCTGGTCACACCCTGGGGGAGGCTCGGCTGGTACCGAATCCGCATCATCGCACGGGCGTACTCGCCGTCTTCGTCTCCCTCCTCCCAGCCCTCGTACGGACGGTCGGAGGGGTCGGCGTCGACCCAGACGTAGTCGCCGTCCTGAAGGTCTTCCGAACGGGCGTCCTCGGGGTTCATCTCGATGTAGCCCTCACCGATGTAGGGCTTTCGCTCGTCGAAGCTATCTCGCTCCGTTCGTCGACCCATGTCACCGTAGTTGCCCCACCAGACCGCGATATTCGGAAGCGCGTTCGCGAAGGTGTGGGTCCCGTGGCGGTACTTTGGCGTCATGTAGACGTAATCATAGCCCTCGTCGAGGTCGGTCAGCGGGTGCGTGCTGTCGACCAGCTCGCTCGGGGACTTAATCACGTTGCGAACCTGTCGATCGTTCGTGCTCTGGACTTTCGCCTCGCTATCCCAGCCCCGGTCTTCGGGCGTCTCCGGGTCGATCACGGGGCTGTCGCTGTCGTCGACGATGACGTTCGGTTCGTACGGCGTCGCGTCCATCGGCTCCCGGTGAAGCGGAATGTTCTCGCCCGCTTCGGCGAACTCCTCCTCCTCGCGGAAGAACTCGAGGCGACCCGATTTCGTGTACCACGGATCGTCGTCTTGCATCTGTTCGTTGCCGACCCGCTTGGGGTAGCTCCGGGTCATGATGATCGCCGGCGTTCCCTCTTGGGCATCGTCTAACAGCTCCTCGACGTCGTAGCCGGAGACGGTGTTCGAGTTGTCGATGATCCGCTGGAGGTACGGTTTCGCCTGGTACTCGTCTTCGTCGATGAACTCCCAGTAGTCGATGAACCGATCGTCGTCCGTTATCTCCGCGAGCTCCGCGGCGACGCCCTTGTAGTGTTGGGCGTCGTTTCGGGTGTTGTAGATCCGGTCGATTCCCGTCTCGGGCATCGTCGTAATAAACGGGTTGGTAACCGAGGCGGTGATGTCATTGACGTGGTGTTCGGCCCACGAATCGACCGGGAAGACGATATCAGAGTACTCGCAGGTCATCGTCCACCACCACTCGTTGGTGAAGAAGGCCTCTATCTTCCCGGTGCGAAGCATCTTCTCGATAATCTTGTAGGCACCCTTTGCATTGCCGAGGATCGAGTTCGAGCCGGACACCCACAGCGACTTCGTCGGCGTGTGCATGTGTGAGTCACCCTGGAAGTACTCGCCGTCGACCTCGAGGGGCTCGTCCAAGTTCGTGTAGAAGTGTGCCGACTGTTCGTCGTAGCGCTGGTCGACACTCGCTGGCTCGTCTGGATCGAGTTCGATGTCGAACGGGTCCTCATCGGCGTAGTTCGGTAGTCCGTTGAAGTACGCCGAGCGGTAGTTGCCAGAGTAGCTTCCGACGTTGCCGGTCCGATAGCCGACGTTCCGGGTGAGCGATGCGAGCAGGAAGACCGCGCGATCCTTCTGATCCGCGTTGGTGTAGTGATTCGGTCCCATGCCGGTCAGCACGAGCGTCTCCTCCTGGTTATCCGCGAAGTCGTGGGCCAAGTTTTCGACGGCCTGGGGGTCCGTCCCGACGACATCGGCGGCTGACTCGAGGTCGTAGGTCTCGAGCAAGTGCTCGCTGATCAGGTCGAACACCGGTCGGACCTCGACGGTCTCTCCATCGCCGGCTTCGCCGGCCGTTCGCGAATCCGCCGAATTCGCACCGTCGGCAAGTTCGACCTCGAAACGGCCCTCAAGCGACGCCTGCGTGTCGAAGTCATCTCCGATGTCGTCTCGCGTGACCGCCTCAAGCTCGCCGCTTTCCTCGTCGCGGACGACGAAGTCGCCCCACTCGCCGCGCAAGTCCTCGGTAATGATCTGTTCGTCGAGGTTGAGCGAGCCGGCATCCGGCCGACCCGCTTCACCCTCGACGGTTCGGGTCTTCTCCAACTCCTCGGGCTCGTAGCCCTCGAAGACGTCGCTCGCGCGAAGCATCTCGTTGGTGTCCATGCGGACCAACAGGGGGAGGTCGGTGTACCGACGGACGAAGTCCTCGTCGTATAGCTCCTCCTCGATGAGCACGCGTGCCGCGCCGAGGAACAGCGCCGAGTCAGTGGCGGGTCTGACGGTGATCAGTTCGTCGCACTTCGAGGCAGTCGCGTTGTAGTCGGTGAATATTCCAGTGATCTTCGTCCCTTTCAGTCGGGCCTCGGTCAACCAATGACAGTCGGCCATCTTCGTCGTCAAAAAGTTGAGCCCGGCGACGACGACGTGGTCGGCCTGCTCGACGCTCGAGAGATCGAAGTCGACCGTCTGCTGGCCGGTGACCATCGTGTGGCCCGGCGGCAGGTCGGTGTGGAACGAGTAGTTGTCGAGCCCGACAGCGCCGAGTGCCTCGTCTTCGTCGACGTCGCGGACGTAGTTGTCCAACAGCGACATCGAGTTCGCGTTGCGGTACTGTCCCCAGAGCTTGATGACCCCGAGCAGGGGCATCCCGCCCCGGAACTTCATCGAACGAACGCCCGCGCCCTGGGTCTGTTCGACGACGCGTTCGTCGTACTCTTGCTCGAGCAGGGCGTTCATTCCGGACTCGCCGCTGTAGAACTCGGCGAGTTCGAGGAACGTCCGCGCGGCGAGGTCGTAGGCCCCCTCGTGGTCGACCCGGATGAAATCGTCCTCACCGCGATTGGCGTACTCCTCGGGCATCGAACCGTCGTCGTCCCGCGGGAAGCCGTCTTCGACCCACTCCATGAATCCCTCTCGGACCATCGGGTCTTTCACGCGGCGTTCGCTGTAGAAGCGCTCAATCATCGCCAGTCCCTTGTTACAAACTCGCGGATCCCAACGCTGGGTCGCCTCGTTCCCCTCGAGATCGGTCGCCTCGCCGTAGTTCATCGAGGGGCCGAGGCGAGTGATCTCGCCGTTCTTGATCGAGGCTTCGAGATAACAGTTGTGGGTGTCGTTGGGAGTACACGTGAGCATGTAGGAGTCGTCGGGTTCCCACACGTCGCGGTAGTGATCTTCCCACCCCTGGTTAGGGTACTCTTCGAACGGATTCATGGGGCCGTCGTCCTCTTCGTCGGTGTCGCTCGTGAGTCGACGAAGGCCGAGAAGTCCCAGCCCGGACGCGCCGGCGACGCCCGCGGCGGCCGCACCGAGTTCCCGACGAGTCAGATCGAAGCCGTCCGCATCCGATCCGCTCGTTCGGCCATCGTCCGACTCGCTCATCGTCCCACCCCATATCCAGAGCGCGGGGAGTCGGATGGCGATTCCCTCGTCCGCCGTTTCGGGCGGTGCCGGTCGGTCGTGGATTGTCCGTATGCCATCACAGGCAAAACTCCGCGGCCTATTGATTAACTAAAATCGCCACTTCCCATGTTCTGGGGGTTGCTCGGCCAAAACCCTCCGAATAACGGTGCTTTATACGAGGGAGAAATCCACCGAAGCGTTGTCGCAAGTACCGCTCGCCTCGGACGACTACGCCGCCGGCTCCGACGTCGACGGAGTCGATGCGTCGGCTTCGGCCTCAAGTTCGAGTAGCCACCCGTCGCGGCCGAGGTCGTCGATCGTCGTTCGCGCGAGCGAGCGCCCGTCGTACTCGAGGCGCTGTTCGACCACCTTGGCGAGTTCTTCCGGATCTCCGCGCATCACGATCGAGACCGGCGAGTTGTCGGCGACGCCGAATTCGGCGATCGCCTGCCGGTGGACGCTCGTCGGCGGAAGTCCGCGAAGGTCGATCGCTCGTTCGGGGACTTCGGGACCGGACGATCCCAATAAGAATTCCTCGACAGCCGATGCAAGTGATGCAATCCCGTCCTCCCCGGGACTCGAGGGGTCGGCAAAGTCCATCATCAACGGATCGTGGAGCATCGGGTCGAACGGAATTGGGTCGAGCGAGCCGTTTACGAATTCGACGGATTCGATCACGTCCGCGAGTGGGCGTCCGTTGCCTTCGAACGGAGATCCGAGATCCGCGGCCTCGGTCGCAACCATGTTCGGGACGACGCCGATCGTCTGAACGCCGTAGGCCTCGAATAGGGCACCGGTTCGTTCCGTCGACCGAGCGCCCGCGTCGGTCGGCGTACTGACGAGCAAGCCGCCGTCGAGCGGAGCCTGCTGGACGAGGGTCGTCACGGCCTCGCCGATCCCCGGCGGGAGGTCGACGAGCAACACGTCCCGATCCTCCCAGACGGCGTTGCCGAGCAGATCGGTTACGACATCGTGGACCATGGCTCCGCGCCAGGCGACCGGTCCGTCTTCGGCGATCAGTTCGACGCTCATAACTTCGATCCCGTCGGCCAGTACGGGCATCGGACTTCCAGAAGGCGTCGACTGGACGGGTCCTTCCGCATCCAGCAGATCCGGCGCATCGGGTGCGTGGACGTTGGCGTCGAACATGGCGACGTCTAGCCCCGCCGCATCGAGCGCTCGAGCGAGCGAGACGGTAACCGTCGTCTTCCCAACGCCACCTTTCGCGCTCCCGACGGCGATCAACGACTCAACTCCCGTGACCGGCAACCCGGTCTCGGGTGCCTCCGCCTCGACCGCCTCGACTCGAGCGTGTTCGACATCCGGTGTCGCGAGGGCAACACCCCGTAACTGATCGGTAAGCCGATTCGCCATGGGTTGGTCGAGTCGGCCGAAGTTCACCACGAACGTGACGATTCCGTCCTCGACGATAACTTCCTCGAGGAGTTGCTCGCTAATCGGATCGCCGCCGGGGATTCGGACGGTTCGAACGCCGTCGACAACCGCCCGCCTGATTTCGTCGTCCGGTCGGGGAGGGGTTGCTTCCATGGTCGATACGTCGTCCCGCACGGATATTTCACGCGTCGAGAGTTCCCACGCCGTGGGAAGACGGGATCTAACTGATCGGTTCGTCGGACAGGCGCTAGTCTCGAGAAGTGGGAGATATTGGCAGGTTAAAATTCATTATTGAGCAATACTATAAACATTGTCAAAGCACCATAGATACGATTTGAAGGCTTTATATTGTGAAATCTGCCGTCTCAACTTCTGGATGGAGAACGATTCGGCTAGAATTTTCTATTCTTACTAAGAATACAGAATATAAAAGACCTATCCCACTATAGAGCGTATTAAGTAGTGATACACAATAATTATACAAAAATTAAATCCATATCTGTGTTCTCTCCCTCTACTGAAGTTTATAATAAGTACAATACTACCAAATTCTCACGGCACCTACAAAGTGCATACTGAACAACGATAAAATGGAGTCACCAGTGGACAAGCAACCTGAGCGTGCGGCCGGGACACCGAACGTAAACGGACCTAACCGAAACTCGAGCACACCGACTAACCACGGCCGTTCGAACAGTGATCTAGCGCGAAGCCAATGGCTTCTCGAGGAAAACTCATACTGTCGGCTGTACGTCGTTCACGATTGTCGTCGCCCCGGGGTGCGAGAATATTCACAGAGGGACAGCCGACAGTATCAGGAACCATTCATCGCTTGGGTATAGGTTCGCCACGGGCGGTCACTTCTCTATATCTCTCTGGTGATCGCAGTAGTACTATTATAAACCGCTAATGTACCGCCGAGGAACGACTCCAGTGATGAGCGCCAAAACGATCACATACGAGACGCCCGAGGGAGCCGAGACGACGACGGTCGAGGAGGTAGAATACGAATCGACGTCTGGAATCTGGCGGTTCGAGAGCGAGTCCGCCCGCGGCAGTGAAATCGTTCGAGTTCCGCGTGAACGGGTGTACGAAATCCGCCAACAGCAGCCAGAACAAGAAGAGTCTGGGCGGGACAAATATGGCCACCCGTGAGTAATCGCACCGACACGCGATGAGTTGCCGTCAGGAATTGGCGCTAGGTTAGACGGATTAAACGTACTCCGTGTAAGAATAGATGGGGGAGCGGTATTGCTATCGGTTCAAAAAAGACGAGACAGGGATAAGAAGCCTGTTCCAGCTATTCTTGGTACTCGTAATCGATCTCTTGACCGGGCTCGAACTCGAGGCCGAGTACGTCTGCGATCCCGACTGAAACCTCCGTGTTGTCGAAGTATCGACCGAAGAATTCGGCGTTCGGTCCGTGGGCGTAAGCCGGAACTTCCTCCGCCGTATGCGAGTCGGAAGACCATCCCATTTGCGTGCGAGCATTGAGCACGTCGGTGAGCTGACCGCCAGTGGCGTCCATCAGCTCGCCGTAACTGAGCTCAAGGCCGGTGCGTTTCTCGATGAGTTCGGCGACTTCGTCAGTACCCTGATAGTCGTCCATCGCGTCGTCGAGATACTCGAGACTCGCGCGAATATCGTCGATCGCCTCCCAATCCATGTCGTACGCGTCCGCACCGAGTGACATCCCGCCGGTCTCGTGGTCGGCGACCTGCATTGCAAACGTCTCCGGCGTCGAAGGATCCTCGACGTAGTCCAGAACGGTCCCGAACACCTCGTCGCACTCGAGTTGTTCGTGAGTGATCGCGTTGTCGTGGGCGTGACCCTGGTGATCAACCCGACCGGATTCGATCATCAAGAAGAATCCGTTGTCACACGTCGAAAGCGTCTCGATCGCCACTTCGGTCATATCGACGAGACCCGGCTCGTCCGTGTCTCCGACGTACTCACGGTCGACGTAGTAGCTCATGTGACTCGAGCGGTCGGTTTCGCTGCCGAACAACCCGAGGACTTTTCTCGAGTCGACGCTGTCGAGTTCGTCGTCCGTTTCGACGTACTGGTAGCCTTGCTCTTGAGCGCGGGCGATCAGGTCCTCGCCGTCCCCTCGCTCTTCCGGATCGAAGTGGTGCTTTCCGCCACCCAGTAATACGTCAACAGTCGCGTTCTCGACGTACTGCCGAGCGATCTCTTCGCCCATCCCCCGATCGGGGACGTGGGTGGCGAACGTTGCAGGCGTCGCATGGGTGATCTCAGTGGTCGTCACCAAGCCGGTTGCCATCCCTGCGTCGTGAGCCGCTTCTAAGATCGTACGCACCGGTGTGAAGTGTTCTTCCGTCCCGATTCCACTGATTGCACCGGAGTAGGTCTTCGTCCCCGTCGCCATCGCCGTCCCCGCCGCCGCGGAGTCGGTTATCAGTTGTTCAGGGTCGTCGGGCTGTGTGCTCATCCCTCCAATCTGCTCGGCGCGGTCGACATTGAGAGTCGTACCGTCGGGAGTAATGTTTCGTGGGAAATCCTCCGGATCTTCTTGCCAGGCCTTCAGGTATCGAGCACCGCTGATGTGCGGCTGGGCTGCCCCGTCGGGGATAACAAGGATCGCGTTGTGTGCATCCCCCCGTCGACTCCCCTCACTGCTACCCTCCGCTTCGCTCACGTCGTCTTTCGCCAGCGCAGATCCTCCGACTGCACTCGCGCCCGTGATCGCCCCGACCGCGCCCATGAACGTCCGCCGGTTTGCCGAAACGATCGATCGATCATCCGTTTTATCACTGCTGTCTGGAATGTCGGACATGCGAGTGAACGATTTCATCGAAATACATAGTACTTTTATAATATATGAATATACTGAACGTTTTCGTATGGTGGGTTACAGAGGAATTGGTAGCGGTATGGAGTCAGCGAACAAACGTCGGGCGCGTTGGAGTGGATCTCCGATCTCCTTGCCAGTAATTTTCGCCAGCGGTGAATAGCGGACCTCGAGAAATTGCTCAGTACGTGAGTCCCTCGTAGACGATGCCGTCCCGTCGCTCGACGATCCGCCGACCGTCGACGACGACCGGCGCTTTCATCGCATCGAACTCCTCGTCCAGAGCCGCGAACTCGTCCCAGTCGGTAACGACCGCAACGCCGTCCGCGCCGTCTAACGCCTCGGCCGCCGAGTTCGCGTACTCGACGTCGGGAAACCGCTCGCGCATCGGGTCGACCGCGACGGGATCGTACGCAACGACCTCGGCACCGCGATCCTGCAGTTTTTCAATGACCGGAATCGCTCGAGAGTTTCGAATATCGTCCGTCCGCGGTTTGAACGACAGGCCAAGAACCGCAATGTGGCTCCCCTCGAGAGCCACGTGATGTTCCAACAGCTCGAGCATCCGTTCCGGCTGTCGGTCGTTGATTTCGACGCTCGCCTCGAGGAGCGCCGGGTCGTAGCCCTCCTCGCGTGCGGCCGCGATGATAGCGTTGACGTCCTTTGGGAAACACGAACCGCCCCACCCGACGCCGCTCCGGAGGAACCGCTCGGAGATACGGTCGTCGAGGCCGACCGCTTCCATCACTTCGTAGGCGTCGAGACCAAATTCCTTGCAGATGTTTCCGAGGTCGTTGACCAGGCTGATTTTCGAGGCGAGGAAGGCGTTGTTCGCGTACTTGATCATCGAAGCGGTCGCCGGATCTGTTTCGACGATATGGGCGTCGTGATCCGCAAGCAACGGCTCGTAGATCGCGTGTAATCGTTCCGTCGCCCACTCCGAAGCCGTTCCGTAGACGAGTTTATCCGGCTGCATGAAATCCGAAACGGCGCTTCCTTCCCGGAGAAACTCGGGGTTCATCCCCACCTCGACGTTCTCGTTCCCTCCGGACCCTCGAGTAACTGCGGGCTCGAGCACGGTTTCGATGCTCGTCGGCGTGACCGTACTCTTGATGACGACCAGGTGGCGGTTTTCCTTGTCGGCGAGGGTTTCGCCGGTCGCTTCAGCGGCGGCTTCGAGCGCCGTGAGGTCGATGCTCCCGTCGTCGTTGGAAGGGGTACCGATCGCCAGGAAGGTCACATCCGATTCGACGACGGCATCGTAGGAGGTCGTGGCCTCGAGACGATTACCTGCGTGGCTCTCGAGAAGGTCCTCGAGGCTCGGCTCGTCTATCGGTGCGTGCCCCGCAGAAAGCGCCGCAACTATCTCTTCGTCGATATCGATTGTCGTAACAGTGTGACCGAGTTCTGCGAAACAGGCCGCAATCGTCGTTCCGACGTATCCGCTGCCGATGACGGAGATATGCATTGAATAGGGAGATTAGAGCTACATGCAAGAACGTTGTGATACCGGGAACGAACAGTACCGAAATCAGAACGTTATTGTAACCTGGGAAGAGTCAATTACTATCAATGCAAGCAGTTGTCCTCGCCGCTGGCGAAGGGACGCGGCTCCGCCCGCTAACCGAAGACAAGCCGAAAGGCCTCGTCGAGGTGGACGACGAACCGATTATCACCCACTGTCTCGACCAGTTGGTCGAACTCGGTGCGGACGAATTCGTCGTCGTCGTCGGCTACCTCAAGGAGAAAATTATCGACCACTACGGCGACGAGTACCGCGGCGTACCGATCACGTACGCCCACCAGCGCGAACAACAGGGGCTGGCCCACGCGCTGTTGACCGTCGAAGAGCACATCGACGACGACTTCATGCTGATCCTCGGCGACAATATCTTTCAGGCGAACCTCGAGGACGTCGTTCGTCGCCAGCAAGAAGAGCGCGCAGATGCGGCGTTCCTCGTGGAGGAAGTGCCCTGGGACGAAGCCTCCCGATATGGAGTCTGTGATACCAACCAGTACGGCGAAATTACCGATGTCATCGAAAAGCCCGACGAACCGCCATCGAACCTCGTGATGACCGGATTTTATACGTTCACGCCGGCGATTTTCAACGCCTGCCACCTCGTTCAACCCTCCGACCGCGGCGAGTACGAGATCAGCGAAGCGATCGACCTCCTGATCCAGTCCGGACGGACGATCGACGCGATCGGCCTCGAGGGCTGGCGGATCGACGTCGGCTACCCCGAGGATCGGGACGAAGCGGAAGAACGGCTGCAGGATCCGAAAGCGGTGGCGGCGATGGATTGAGCGGGTTCACGACGGCCGGCCTTGTCTTCAGCGTGAATCAGAAGTTGACACCTCGTTCTCGAAGCCGATAGTGGATGAACAGCCCGAATATCGAAAACAGAGTGAGAGGTTACTCGAGACGGTACGTTTTTGGGATACAACCTGTTGTGATCGGGTGATGGAAATTCACGCGACTGGCGGGATTTATTTCTCTGAAAGGGATGCCGACACGGAGCCAGTGGGGATTCTCAGGGGAAACACCCACGCTGGCAGTTCGAACGATGACAACCTTGTGAGCGACAAAACACCATCTATCGACGACCACGTCTCACAGTATCCGGGACAGCACTACCCGCTGATGGGGTGCTCACACGGCCGTCAAACGGAATCGAAATCATCACAGCGATTAGCTGTCACACAGAGTCCATGAGCCGCGGCGTAGGAGTCACCGAAACGCTCCGCGAGGTGGTTCCAAACTGGGCGCTCGAGGGATTCGTCGGGCTCTCGATGCTCGGCGACCTCATCCTCATCGTACCCATACTAGGGCTGGTGTACCTCGCTGACGTCGGACGGACGCTCAGACAGAACAAGCGAGAGGGGGCGCTCTGCTCGGATCAAACGGTGTCGTTTATCGGAGTCGTTTTCGGAGGACTCGCGCTCGTCGTGCTACTGAAAGGAATATTTACGTTTCCGCGACCGCCCGCGGAGTTGCACGTCATCTCCCCCAGCGAATACGGGTTTCCGAGCGGCCATACGATGTCGGCGACGATATTCTGGGGCGCGATAGCACTGTGGTCGTCAGCCGGAACCCGTCTCTCTCGAGGTGCACTCGCCGGAACGGTCGTCGCACTGGT
Source organism: Halostagnicola bangensis (assembly GCF_054653435.1). Taxonomy (NCBI): domain Archaea; kingdom Methanobacteriati; phylum Methanobacteriota; class Halobacteria; order Halobacteriales; family Natrialbaceae; genus Halostagnicola; species Halostagnicola bangensis. The sequence goes on from NZ_BAAIGG010000004.1 coordinate 71,389, forward strand.
CGCCCTTTCGCGACTCGTTCTCGGCGTCCACTTCCTCGTCGACGTGTTCGCGTCCGTCGCCTTCGGTGCGATATATCTCTTCGGGATCGTCTGGTTCGCACGAGGACAGCCGTTACGGACGTTCGCAGTCGCAATCGGAATCGCAACACTGGCGCTCGTTGTGACCAACGGCGGTTCTCGAGCCGTTCTGGCATGCGTCGGGAGCGTCGGTGCGGTTATCGGGTGGCAGGTTGTTGAATTACCCCCTGTTCGGGAACGGTTGCTCGATGTGGTCGGAGAGTCTCGGTAATCAAGTACGCCAGCAGTACATTCCTTAATCAGAGATCAGCCTCGTCATTTCCTCAGTCAGAGCGACGGTATCTATCCTACGGCCCCTTCACCCCCGACAAATGGTTGTAATTACTAGGATTTGACTAATACTATTTTATCCAGACCCGTTCTGTAGCACATACGAAATAGTTCGTGGGTGCCGATTAGGATGAACTCAATAAATGACGACACAATAGTGCTCAACTAGCAACATTACATTTCCGACACGAGGAAATTATCCAAGAAGAACAGATATGATGTTATTGTCAAGTACTCTCAAGCTAGTTGAATGGGACAATCTTCGGCGTCGCCTTCGCTGCGGTCGGGGTACTCGTCCTGGCGCCGGTGATGGTCTGCATGGCGGTCGCGATTAAACTCGAGACGCTGGGTCCGGTACTGTACGGCCAGAGGCGCTCGTCGGCACTGATCGGGGTGTTCACCGTCTCAAAGTTCCGGAGCATGTGACGGACGGAGTCCAACGGCACATAGCTAAGCGAGGAGGGTACCGGCGGCGTCGACCCCCGCGTCACCGACGGTGGGAAGGTGCTATGGAAGACACATCTTGACGAGAGCCCACAACTGTTCGCGATCCTGTGCAGCGAGATGAGCGTCATCGGTCCGCGACCGGAACTCCCCGAGATCGACCGCGATATCGCGGCCGATGGCATCGACTGGTCGAAGCGCTGGTTCGTCAAGATGGGACTGACCGGTATCACGCAGGTCAACGAGATTACCGGCTTCGAACCCGACGAGAAACACGCGTACGACCTCGAGTACATCCGACGTCAGTCGCTGTGGCTAGACCTCAAACTCGTTGCTCTGCAGGTGTAGTCGGCCGTCGACGACGTGATCGATCAAACATCGAATCGGTTAAGTGACGAGATAGACGACATGTTGAGTACCAAATGGCGATAGGTCAGCAACCCAATCCACCAATGGATCGGACGATCCTCGTAGCCGGGAGCGCGGGCTTTATCGGAAGTCATATCGATCACAATCAGGCGGGAATTTCGAAAGCGCGGACGATGCTCGGCCACGAGCCAACGCTCACACTCGAAGACGGACTCGAGACACTCACCGAGGCACGATCGGACCATGGAACGCGAACTGATAACGGCCTCAGCCGGAAGCTGATTGGGACATGACAGATGATTCGTTTTCGGTATTGATCGCCGTATACGGCGGTGACGAACCCGAACACGTTCGAGATGCCCTGAAGAGTATCTTCGATCAAACGGTGGTACCGAATGAGGTTCTCGTCGTCGGAGACGGTCCGCTTCCGGATCAGCTTCAAAACGTCCTCTCCGACATGAAATCTGCACATCCGGAGACAATGCGTGTGGTTTCACTCGAGGAAAACGAGGGTCTCGGTGCCGCACTGAAGACGGGTGTCGAGAACTGTTCGAACGATATCGTTGCCAGGATGGACGCCGACGATATCGCGCTACGGGATCGATTTGAGAGGCAGCTCGAGTACTTTCTCGAAAATCCGGACATCGACGTGCTTGGCGGATACGTTGCCGAATTCGATACGGATCCAGACGAAATCGACCGAGTTCGAACCGTCCCGACAGATCCGGATGAAGTCAGAGATCGTGCGTCGACTCGAAACCCGATCAATCACCCGACAGTGATGTTCGACCGCAATGCCGTGGTCACAGCGGGTAACTATCGTCCACTGCGGTCCATGCAGGACTACGAATTATGGGTTCGAATGATTACGCAGGGGTACACGGTCTCGAATCTTCCCGAAGTGCTCGTGAAGTGTCGCGCCGGATCCGACTTTTACAATCGACGTGGCGGACTTTCGTATGCTCGGTTGGAAGTCTACCTCCAGCGCGAATTCTCTCGGATGGGAGCCGTCTCGTTCCCACGCATGCTTCTCAACATCGCTGCTCGAGTACCGCTGCGGATCGCTCCGAAGTCGTTTCGGTCTGCGGTCTATAGGACTTTTTTACGTGAATAATCTATAGGTAGATCATATGTCAAGTGGAACTGGAGTCCTCCTTTCTACAATGTCCTAAATAGATTGCTACGCTCGCTGTTGACAGAGTAGAGAACACTATCAACAACGGTTCTGTGGGCCAAAGCATGCTATTAAGATGATAAATATGAGCAGTGTCCATCCAAGAACGTCGAGATAAACGTCAGCAACCAATGAAAGGGGAACCCATATTGAGGTGGCTGCGGCCGCAATGGGTAGGTCGGGCGAACGCTCGCCAAATGCAGTAAGTCCTGTAAAGGCTGTCGCAATAAAAATCACCAGGCCAATAACACCCATCTCGACAGTAATTCCGACTAGACTGGAATGAGGCCATAGATATGTGGCTGCAAACTCCACTCCAGATGATGACGGACCTATGAGGGAATTAAACGCTCCTATTCCAAGGCCAAGTAATGGATTTGCCTCAGCTTGAAATACATCCCAACCGGCAGCCCAGATATCGGTTCGACCGGTTAATGACGGGTCGAATGAGAATAATTGCGAGGCACGGTAGGATGAAAGCTGTTGGTAAATCAGAAGTCCAGCCGCCAATAGCGAACCAATAAATACGCCTGATGCGGCGAGGGCTTTCGTTGCTTTCTCCTTGCTCGGCATCCTAGCTTCTTCCTGGCTAACAAATCTCCGACCGGCCTCGAAAGCGACAAGGGTTCCAGTCCCAATCACAAATGTTCCTAATGCCTGTCTGACAACCATTGCAGTAACAGCTGCAAACGCGAGAATACCGAACACAAATCCAAGAACGCGAAGTGAACTCCGATGAGATCGAAGGACAAGATAACCTGCCAGTGGAACACAAAAGACAAGCCGTCGTGAAACCACAGCGGCGTTAAAACCAAATATCATTGTTCCACGGTCAACGATACTGGTTGTTGCGAAATCATAGAAGACAATTCCCATAACGACAAAGCTGCCAACGAGGAGCCACGCTATGGCAGTTTCCAGTTGACGTTGGCTATTAATGGTTTCCCAGAGGGCTAATACCAGCACAAACGGGAGTCCCAAGCGAGCAAGGACCACTGCTCCACGACTTACATCCGAAGTCCACAGAAGACTGATCGCTGACCAAATTACGAAAACAGCGAACAGAGAAAGGAAAGCTGTTGGCCACTCAAAACCACCTTTAAGAATGGCATGAAGTAAAACGAGCCCTAAGAGGATGACTGCTAAAACTCTTCCAATGGAAACGGGACCTAAAGTTGGCATAGCTTCTCGCCAAGGAACGACAAACAATGTAAAACAAATAACCAAAAAGAGAATCGATCTTACTTGTGAATCGTCAAGGTCCCGGTGAAAACGCATTTAGTCTATGTTACTACGTCTGCCACATGATGCTTCTGATCTTGTCTAACATAGTTACCAGTCATCATGCAGCAGATCGAATCACAGAACGTTAAGGGAATCACCCCACAACAATTGGATGATGACGAATCAGTCGGCCCAAAGTGGGAAGAAAGAAGATACGGCTAATTCACTTGGGTCAGTTGCCCAAGGAGCTACGTTTTTCGCAATCGGATACGCTTTTGACAATATTTTCAAATACATAACGAATATTCTCCTTAGCCGCTTGTTTGGCACTGCTGGATACGGGATTTTCGTTTACGCTAAGACTTCCCTTCAAATTTCGCTTCTCGTCTCTGATCTTGGGTCAACGAAGTCTCTCATGCGGTATTTGCCAGCGTATGAAGATAACCAAAAGGCCCAAGAGTCAACGTTGACTCTTGCGTTGTTGTCGTCTTCGGTATCAGCGCTGCTTACCGGCCTTCTAGTTATTGTGCTCGCTCCAGCGGTTTCACAGTACACTATCGACGATCCAATATTCATTGATATTTTACGGTTATTTGGAGTTATAATAATTCTTGACACACTCGTTAAGGTGGTGGCTGCGGTGTTTCAGGCGCTTGAACTAGCCCGATTTGATGTTCTGATCCGCAAGGTTGTCCGGCCGGGTGGTGTCTTAGTTGCGGCTACTGTAGGATTTGTCGTTAGTTTGCAGCTTTTTGAGGTCGTTGCTTTGATGCTCGTAATGAGTGGTTTGACACTCGCATTTGCCGTCGGTCTTGCTCTTCGCTATCTCGACCTTAGGCCATCTAAGACGATTACAGATACCGATGTGCGGTCGTACTATAGCTATTCGCTTCCAGTCGCTTTCAAAGACATCGGTTGGTTTTTTTATATGAGGGTCGATCTTCTAATGGTTGGGTTATTCTTCTCTGCAACATCGGTTGGAATGTACAACGCTGCAATTCTATTGGCAGCTATCATTCCACTACCGTTGACTGCCCTTAGCCAACTATATCCACCAGTTGCTTCTCGACTATATAGCAAAGGCAATACCGAAGAACTAGAAATGGTTTACAAAACGGTCTCAAGATGGTCTCTTACTGCATCACTTCCGTTAGCTATAGGTGCGATTATCTATGCAGAAGAATTGCTATGGATGTTTGGTGAAGAGTTCGTCGCTGGAGCAGCAATTTTGGGTATATTAGCTCTCGCGAAGCTCGCTGACGGTGTGACTGGACCCACAGGTTATACCCTCATGATGACCGATCACCAATACCTTCTCTTGTTCAATCAGTGGTCATTCGCTCTTCTCAATGTTGGTTTAAATTATCTATTCATTATGGAATATGGTGTTATTGGTGCGGCTTACGCTAGCGCAATTACAATAGGCTCACTAAACTTTGTGCGAGCAGGTGAAGTGTGGTATCTTGAAGGAATGCATCCATTCAGTCGAGGTTATTTGAGACCTATAACTGCAGCAGTTCCAGCGACAATAGTAATGCTCCTTGGACAGTCCCTTATTCCAGTGCATGCAGTTCTTGTAATGTTCGTAGCTGGTGCTGCCGGATTACTTACTTATGTTGGTGCGCTCTATCTTCTTGGATTTGAGCAAGCAGATCGAGAACTCGCTGAGAAAATTCGAAGTTGATCTTTCGTAAGCCTAATACAATCTGAGAAAGTTCCCTGAAATATGGCTACCGATACCGACCCATATATTTCAGTTATATGTCCTGTATATAATGATCCGGAAGGAGTCGTTGAGACAATTACTTCACTTCGAGACCAGACTTACCCGGAAAAGCGATACGAAATAATTGTCGTTGACAACGGATCTGATGACGAAACTCGTTCGCTTGCCACCAAAGCCTTGACCGATGTCGATAATGGGTTCGTAATTGATGAGACTGATATTCAAAGTTCCTATGCAGCTCGAAATACAGGGATAGAACACTCGAACGGCGAAATCCTTGCATTCATCGATGCAGACATGACTGCTTCGTCCGAGTGGCTTGCTCAACTCCTTACGGCCTTCGATAAAACCAGCGCTGATTATATTGGTTGTGACGTTGAGCTCACTATCCCAGACGGCACAAAAACACTTATTGGTCAATACAACCGGGCCACAGCTTTTCCAATTGAGAGTTATCTTAAGCACCAACATTTTGTACCTACATGTGCTCTCGCGGTCCGGCGAAATGTGTTCGCTGACATCGGACTGTTCAATGATAGGCTACAATCTGGAGGAGATCTTGAATTCGGTCAGCGTGTTGCTGCTGCAGGATATAGCCAAGTATTCGCACCAAATGCAGTACTCTACCATCCTGCCAGAACTACACTTACTGAGTTTGTTTCCAAAGCACTCCGTGTTGGCCGAGGCAAAGAACAAATTTATCGGTCAAATCCCGAAGGACCGATCGCCCGGTTCACAATGTATGCCAAAAACCTCCTCCCACCGAATCCTATCCGTTTTTATAATTATGTATCAAAATCGAACTCAATCCCCACACTGGTATTATTCTACACTATGACATATATATTTGATCTTCTTAAATTTGTAGGCCGATTTAGTGGTTAATTCGAATTTTATCTAATAGTCACCAGCATGAATTACACTCCAGTGAACAAGTAATAGATACTAACAATTGCATAGGGCGTGTTTCTCTCGGACCACTTATTAGCCTGAATGCCATTAGCGGAGAATGAGCGAATGAATATATCTGTTGTTATTCCAACATACAACCGACCGGAACAATTAGAGAAGGCTGTTCAATCTCTTTGTGAACAAACCAGAAAGCCAGAGAACACCATAATAGTAAATGATTGCTCAACAGAATCTTACAAAGAAGTATATTCAACAATAAAAGATATGGATTTGAAGATTCAAATAGTCGAAAATAATGAGTCTAGAGGGGGTTCCGGTGCCCGAAATAGAGGGGTAGACCTTGTCAACAAAGGTATAATAATGTTTTTAGATGATGATGATCGATGGAGGTCAGAGAAAATCAAAAATCAAATCAAAGTGTTTGAAAATAGAGATTCAAATCTCGGGTTGGTTTACTCAGGTCGAGCAGCAGTAAAAGAGGACGGAACTGTCTTATACAATATTAAACCGAAGCACCGAGGGGATCTTTCCGAGGGTATTCTAATGAAAAATTTGATAGGTACAACATCTAGTGTCGCAGTGCCAAAGGAATCATTTGAAGCAGTTGGTGGCTTCAATGAAAACCTGCCTGCTCTCCAAGACTGGGATCTTTGGATTCGCCTTCTCCAACAATATGAAGCAGACTTTTCACCTTCAGTTGATGTCGAATGGACCGTACACGAAGATTCTGAAGGACAAATAGCGGGCCAACCCATGAAATATATGAAAGCCCATGAACAAATCCGTTCCTCATATCCTGATCTATTCAATAGTCTCACTGCAATAAATAAAAGAAAAGCAGAATCATATCGATATAGTTCGATCTCAGACAAATTTTCAAACAATAACTCCAAGTCGAAGTATTATTATGCGACGAGGAGTTTTGTGAAATTTCCGAATGCGTCTGCAGTTTCACATTGCCTTCCACCAAGGATTGTTCGTAAAATGCGAAGAGTACTACCGATATCCTAGTGCCTTTAACCGCTCATTCACAGCTTCCTCATTATCGATATCTGGAACCGAAACGTTCTCAGATGTTTCCTGTATCCTCTCTAATCGATCAGATAGGATAGATTCGAATTCGTCAACTACATCTGGATAATCAGAACTCACATCATTATTTTCACCACCATCTTCATTCAAATCAAATAGTAGTCCTGTTTCTCTTTCACCATCGTACATGTATTTCCATTCACCATTTCTAAACCCAAATTGTAGAGTTTCACCATCCATCATCTCCTTTTCAGATACGATCGGTGTTAGATCAGAAGATTCCTGACTAAATTGGGATATACTTGGCTTTCCCTCAAAGAAGTCTTTTGCATCTGTTGAGATCGTGTCACCAACATAATCTAATATCGATGGTAAAATATCTACAAGCCGAATCTGATTTTTGTTTATTGTATTTTCAATATCGGGACCAGAGATAATACAAGGAACATGAATGAGTTCGTCAAAAGGCAAGTTTCCATGACTATACTCGCTATGTTCTCCGAATTCTTCTCCATGGTCGCTTGTCACCACCACTATTGTATTTTCAAACTCTCCCTTTTCTTTCAGATGATCCAACAATTCACCAATTTTCCTGTCAGTGTATTCAATCTCTTGTTTGTAACCTTCTAACAGCAACTCATGCTCTTCATTGCTAATTTCTTCTGGATTGGATACTGCAGCTTTTCTCCAGAGTTTCTCAGATTTATATTTGTATCTGTAAGATCGGTTCCCATCTTTTATGTAAGGCCCATGGGCATCCATATATTGTAGCCACATAAACCAAGGAGAAGACATCTGATTGATAGAATTTGAGGCATGTTTATTCATTCTCGTTGCCGTAGCATATGGTGTTTTAGTGAGCAGTCGTTCTATTTTGTTGACTACATATAACGCTTTATTTGGTAATTTATTCACTATTAATTCTGAGTTGATAGGAAGAATATCTTCTTTGAAGACATCAAATCCATTATCATAACCTCTAGAACTAGATAGATTTGGGTTCGAATGTATTCCACAAGTTGTATAACCTTGCTGCTGAAATTCAGAAGCTACGGATGGGGTATCTGATTCAATGAATCTGTGTCCAGTATGATCAAGAGGTAGCCTTCCCGAGAGAACTGCTGTCATAGATGGTGAAGTTGCCACCCCCTGTGAAAAACAGTTAGTGAACTCAATTCCATTGTTTGCAAGATCTCTAATATTGGGAATCTCAATATCCTCCCAATTATAAACAGCATCGTACCGAAGCGAGTCAACTACCAAAAATAGCACATTTGGCGACTTCATGATCTCTTCTACTAATAAAGGAATAGCCGATCACTTATAATTCTTGGTTTCAGGATCAACACTCTCTGTGCATCTTGGATTGTCTTTCTATCTGCCTAGCGCGAACAATTCGAGTATTTAGGCAAGAGTAATCTGAGAAAGGGGTATTTTAAACAAGTCTTCCATAGCAGTATTCACAGAGATCATTTCTACATTTGTCCCGGTTAATAGAACCATAGCTAGTAGTCTGAATCACTCGACCATAGCAATATCACGTCTTACGGCTACCCAGTTCTAATATTAATCAATAGTTCGGTCTTTCTACGAGTTCAACACCAACGGTTCGTACCATTCCCGATTCGTCTCGTACCAATCGATGAACTGCGAGACGCCCTCGCGGATCGACATCGTCGGTTCGTACCCGACTAACTCGCTCGCCTTCGAGACGTCCGAGTGGGTGTGCTGGGCGTCGCCCGTCGGCTGCTCGGCGTACTCGAGCCCCAGCTCGGGATCGATCTCGTCACGGATCACTTCGGCGAGCGTGTGGATGTCGATGTTGCCGGTCGAACCGACGTTCAGGATCTCGCCGTCCGCCGCGTCGTCGGTCAGTAGCGTCCGGTTCATCGCGACGATGTCGTCGATATAAGTGAAGTCGCGCGTCTGGGAGCCGTCGCCGTAGATGACCGGCGGCTTCCCGTTCAGACACCGCGAGACGAAGTTCGATATCGCCATGTTCGGGCGCATTCGCGGGCCATACACCGTGAAATAGCGCAGCGAGACCGTCGGTAGGCCGTACACCTCGTGATAGACGCGGGCGTACTGCTCGCCGGCGAGTTTCGAGACTCCGTAGGGGCTGACTGGCGTCGTCGGGTGGTCCTCGTCGTAAGGGAGGTACTCAGGCTTGCCGTACACCGAGGAGGAACTCGCCAGCACCACCCGTTCGATCTCGGTCTCTCGAGCCGCATCCAGAACGTTCAGCGTGCCGTCGACGTTGATCTCGTTGGGTTTCCGGGGATCGTCGACGCTCGTGCGAACGCCGGCCTGGGCCGCCTGGTGGTAGACGACGTCGGCGACATCGACCAGCTCGTCGACGAGCGCCGCGTTCCGAACGTCGCCGTCGACGAACTCGTAGGAGCCGTCGTCTTCCACGCCGGCTTCTCGAGCGATCTCGACGTTTCGTTGCTTGATCCCGGTGTCGTAGTAGGGATCCAGATTGTCCAGGACGGTTACGTCATGGCCGTTGTGGGCGAAGGACTCCGCGAGGTTGCCACCGATGAATCCGGCACCACCGGTTACGAGAATGTGCATACCAGAAAACTATCTGTCGACATCAAAAACGTATCGAAGCGGTGATTCCTCCCGACGTCACGTCTGAAACGCCAAACAAAAACCAATTTTAGTCCGCGCTGGCCGACAGTTCCGGGTCCTGGAGTCGCTCTCCAGCCTCGTCCCAGTCGTCGGGGTAGCCGACGTCGACCCGCCAGCCGTCGAATCTGTTCGCGTCGGTCGTGCGGCCAGCTGGATCAGCAGGTCGATCGTGTCGCTGACCTCGTACTCGCCGCGGTTCAAGGGCTGGACGAGGTGACAGGCGCGTGGAAGATCACAGGCGTGTCACAACCGGATAGCTTTCGACGGTCGGTATCATCGCTGAGACAGCGGGGCCAACAGCGAGCAGGTACTTGAGACGGATGCTAAACCTGACCAGGAGAAGCCCAGGCAAACAGGAACGCTGGGTTAAGAGAGTATGTCCACAGAAACAATGCGACCAATGCAACGAGTAGAAGCAGTAACGTAGTCTCTACCATACGTTTTCGTCCTGTTCGTTGGTCCCTTTCCTGTGGAAGTCATAACTGGAACGTGTTTGCACCGATTCCGTTCGACATGTCGAAACGCTCGGTCAGTCCATCGCTGTCCCTACCGCCGTAACCGCTATCATTCTAGACTCGACTCCTCGTCGACACTCCGACCGAACCGATTCGATACCATCCCAATCACGTCTTTGATGACCGACGTCACTTGTTGAACGACGAGTTTCACATCCAACAAGAACGATTGACGCCGGGCGTACTCGAGATCATACTCGAGCTTTTGTTCGGGTTGAAAGCCAGTAACATCGTTGACCTGCGCGATACCGGTCAGGCCTGGCTTTACGAACCACCGTTTGGACCAATCGATGCCGTCAGCCGCTATCTTACGGTCGATTTCCGGCCGCTCCGGCCGTGGACCAACGACGCTCATATCGCCACGAAGGATCGAGAACAGCTGCGGAATCTCATCCATGTGGGTCTTCCGGAGGATTCGCCCCACCCGTGTCACCCGCGGGTCGACGCCGCCATCGTCCTCCTCGCTCAACTGAGCCCCGTCAGTCTCGGCGTTCGTAACCATACTTCGGAACTTCGCGACGGTAAAGGTTTCTCCCAATTCAGCGGACCTGGTCTGATTGTACAACACCGGCCCGGGTGAGTCCACCTTGATTGCGACTGCGATAAGCAAGATCAACGGCGCCAACACGATCACTCCGACCATCGCGAACGCCAGATCGAAGGCCCGTTTGGTCGCCCGACTGTACCACGGCCAGGGGTCGAGGTCGGCCCGAACTAGTTCGGCACCGACTTCCTCTCCGTCGAGAACCTGATCCGCGAGCGACTCATGAACGAGCGCGTCGACGCCCTGATCACGGCAGGTTCGCAACACGCCAAAACACTCCTCGCGGTCGGCATGAGAGAACGCGAGCGTGACGGTATCGATATCGCGCTGTTTAAGCACGTGTTCGAGCCTTGAAAGCCCGCTCAGTCGATCAACGCCGGAAATCGAGTCGATTCGACTGGCGGCCGACAGTCCGCCGTCGGTTGCGACAACGGTTTCCGGGGCGTTCTCGATCGACGGCTTCGAATGCGTTATCTCGATAGCCCGGTCTATCTGTAGCGGGGAAAGAAACCCGATCGGCGCGACCGGAAGCGACCGAATCGCGGACTCGATCAAGGACGGGTCGTCGCCAACGACCAGCACTCGTTGCGGACTCGAGCGGCGTTGGCGCACTCCATACCAAAATGGCAAGGTCAGTAAGAGAAAGACGCCGACCACAATCGTCGTCGGTAGCGCAGGTGCAGCGGTGATCCCGACGGACCCCAGGCTTGCGAGGACGAGACAGGCGACGACGATCTGCTGTCCCGTTCGTTTGACCATCGTCCTCACCGATCGCGGCCGCGGGACGTACAACGGTGCAAGCGCTACGCCGACGACGCTACCGATAAGCACGACCGCGGTCGCCTGATCGGTTGTGAGCGTCATCGGCGTCCCAGTTAGGTAGCTTCCAACGAGCCCGGCCACGAGTGCGAGCAGTACCGTTCCACCAGCGGTTACTCCACCGTGCTTCCAACGAGATACCATTCAACAAATTTAATTTGCATTTGATTATATTAAAGCTTGTGAGATACTCCAGTTCAATTGTAAAGTGGACAAATATCTACTCACAAATCGCTCATCGAAGGGGGTGAAAATCGATTTTTGCCGTCCTTAATAGACGATTTAGCGCTGTCGTTTGCACTAGCTTCTAGGCCGGAGGAGATTCGATGCAAACGCCGTCTTCTCGGGTCTGAGGTCCGTTGATCCGGATCAACTGAAGAGCGCCGTCGGAGTTTATCGCGAGCAGGAAGTTGTCTGGAACGGTGGACGGTTTCAGTAGTGCAACAGAGGCCTGAACCGTTCCGCTGTGTCCATCGCCGGCAGGGTGTCGATCCGAAGCCAGATAGACGCATCCATGGCAGTCTCGCGCCCCGAATCGATCCCTGAAAGCGCGGTGTCCCGAAGGCGGGCCAGCGGATCAATTCGATCGCACCCCCTGAAGGAGATATCCGATCGTCATGGTGGCGATCACTGCACCGAGTGACCACCGAAATAGCGTGTACGATTCGAACATCTGGTGGACGGCCCAACCGATCGCAAGCGCGAGCATCGCGACGTTGACGTCGCGGAAGTTGATAAGTCCGGCAACGATGCTCCCGGCGACGATACCGAAATACGCGAGCCCTCCGACGATTCCAGTCTGGACGAGTATCGAGAGATACGAGTTGTGCGGCGACGTCGACAGATCGCCTGCAAGGTACGGTTCGATAGCGTTATTCGGTGAGAGGTTCCCGTGCCCGAAAAGCAGGGGACCATCGCGAAACGCGGCCAAACTCCCGCGCCAGAGTTCGAATCGATTCGTTGCAGAGATATCGATAACGTTGGCGTACATCCCGACAAGCAATCCACACACCCCAAGGGAGCCCGCAATAACCGTTATCGGAACGGTAATTCGGCCACCAACGGCGTACACCGCGTAGATCGCCGCGGCGACCGCTGCGGCGAGCATCGCCGCTCGAGCGTTCGACAAGAACAGCCCGAGACCGCAGATCCCCGTAAGAACGAGGGTGGTAATCGATCCGAGTGGGCGACGAGTGACTACGGAGCGATGGAACTCGACGAAGGCAGCGATAAATCCGGCGAACGAAAGCAAACCGAAGGAGTTCGGGTTCGGGAAGATCGAGCGGAGCGTCGTGGCGTCGGTGTCGATTCCCGGAACCGACGGGGAGCCCGTCCACTGTTGAATCTCGAAGATCCACACCGTGTAGTCGCCGACGACGTAGGTAACCAGCCCAACCAGTACGACGACTGCCGCCAGACGAGAAAGAAACCAGAGGAAAATTCGTTCGGGAACGAGGTTCGGGATCACGAATAGGCTACTCCCCATCACAATCATCGACCACAGCGGCCACCGGGCCTGCGCACTCGTCGGGTGAAACGCGAGGGTACGCATGACGTAGATACCAGCGAGCACCACGAAACAGCCGAAGACGGCCCATTCGGCGATCGAAAACTGTCTCGGATCACTGACGACGAGCATGAAGGCAACAATAAGCAAAAACGCCCCGATGACAGCAGGCGTTCGGTATCGGCCGAAACCGAAACCCGTCGAAGTGGCCTGGTAGATAACAGCCAAGATGACGAGGGTGAAACCGAGAGCCGTAAGAATTCCCGACTGGATCGTCTCGGGGTCCTGGTAAGATTCCACGGCGTAGCGACAGCCGAGGATACCACCGAGGAAGACACAAGACGCCCCAAGGTACCACGCTGGCACCGAGCTAGTCGCGTGCGCGAGAATAACCAAAACTAGGTGGACCCCAAACAGTCCGTAGATAACTCCGTTCATGATCCGATCGATGCCCCAATCAGGAGCAAGGAGCACCGTCGGTTTTCGTTCGGTTGTACTCACAGGTCTACTAACCAGAGGTGTCAATAAATATCTAACCCAATAGTGACGCGCGTGAATACAGTGAACGACGCGAGTAGCAAACGATGTCGGTCGTCAGATTTCGCCGGTCCGGCGATGAACGGTTGCAGCCGATTTCGACGAACGAGCGGTTCTACCACCCGTTCCCGAGACCGTCGAAATTGAAGCTGAGCGAGTTCTTAATGCAGTTGTGAAAATTACAACGGTACCTCCGTAAACATCGAACGGGCGTTTGAGTTGTAGCCACAGCAACGTTTTCGTCGACGGCACAGCAACATTTCCGCCGGCAGTGGCGAAGTTTGATTTCCGATGGTCGTTCTCTCGACGGGTTTTCCGCCGCAAAACGCTCATATCGAACGCGTGCCCCACCGGCAACCCTCAACTGTCCGTTAGTACTCATATAATGGCGAAGTCGACCTCATACGGACTGCTATCAGTCGTTTCCGGTACAACCGCGACCCGTCCTGCGACTGTACCGGTAAATCGTTACAGCGGGCCATAGCAATCACGGAGAGGTGGGATCCCCAAACCGACGTCAGCAACTAGAACTGTGGGACAATCGGAACGACGTCAGCAGCTGGAACTGTGGGACAATCGGAGCCGTCGTGCGTACGTGTTCTCTCGGCCGTCCGGTCAAGGCGATTTGGCGTTTCTCGGACCGTCCAGCACACACCGAAATCCAACGCGAACCAGAAAACTCACGTACGGTGCTTTGATACTGATGGGTATGCAACCCGAAGCGGTTACTGACAAGACGATTCTCATCACGGGCGGGGCTGGATTTATCGGAAGTCATCTCGCGAGTACGCTCGTTTCGGACAACGACGTTCGGGTGCTCGACAACCTATCGACGGGCCACCGATCGAACGTACCCGACGGCGCGACGTTTTTCGAGGGGACCCTTCTCGACGAAGACACGCTTGCCAGTGCAACCGACGGCGTCGACCTGATATTTCACGAAGCCGCCCTCGTGAGCGTCCGACGCTCGGTCGAAGATCCGTTGACGAGCCACGAGATCAACACCAGGGGAACGCTGAATCTGCTCGAGGCCGCTCGAAAAGCGGACGCGAGGGTCGTACTCGCCTCGAGTGCTGCGATCTACGGCCAGCCGGAGCATGTCCCCATCTCGGAGGGCGACCCCAAATCGCCGACCTCCCCGTACGGACTCGATAAACTAACGATCGATCACTACGCTCGTCAATACCACGATTTGTACGGCCTCGAAACCGTTGCACTACGGTATTTCAACGCCTACGGACCGGGCCAGACGGCCGGCGACTACAGCGGCGTAATCAGCATTTTCTGCGACCAGGCCGAACGGAACGAACCGGTCACGGTCCACGGCGACGGCAAACAGACGCGCGACTTCGTCTATATCGACGATCTGGTTCAGGCGAATCTGTGCGCGGCCACGACGGACGCTGTCGGAACGGCCTACAATATCGGTACCGGGACCAGCGTCACCGTTCGAGAACTCGCTGAGGTGATCATCGAGGTAACCGACTCACACTCCGAGGTCACCCACACTGAGGGGCGAAACGGTGATATTCGTCACAGCGAAGCAGATATTACCGCGGCTCGAACCGATCTCGAATACGAGCCGAGCGTCTCGCTTCGCGAGGGCCTAAAGCGAACTGCCGAGTGGATTCGAAAGGAGTAGCAGTCGGGCGACGATACGCCCTCCAAACGCGTTATCAGCACGACGATCGTTAACGCACCCGCGATTATTGCATTACTCGGTCAACTTCGAGCCGGCACCATTGAGCATGTCGGTCTGATTTTGGCAGTTCGAACACCCCTGTAACGACCCGTCGTTTGCCGAAAAGACGCGCCGATATCGATCTGTTACGTGTGCACCACAGTTGTCACAGTAAGCCATGTTCAGTAATTTTTACTAGTGGACTCCATTCATATACAGTTGTCGGTATCTGAATTGCGGGTAGCTGTGAGTCACCCTCGGTCGTAACCACGTGATTAGAATAAACCGAGGAACCAGCCATTCGGGACGAACGACCGGAAACGATCTCACCGCCACATCGCGACCGTTTTTCGGTGCTCCTACCCACAAAGATAGTTACAAGAATTATAAGTCAGTGTTTAAGACGGTGCTAAACTCCTATACAAGCGTTTCCTGCCCGATAATGGCTCTACGCACACGAGGGGAATGAGGAAACTGAACGTTTCAATGAGAGGGAATTTTTTATACATACATTATCGAACGAAGGACGTGATACCGACCCGTAGTTCTATTACACCCATACGGTTGTAAACGGGGTTGTTCACACCTGTGACAATGAAAACGGATAGCAGAGTCCAAACGTCCGGGTCAGCGAAAATCCATCACGGCGTCAGGATCTCACAGATGAGGAATACAGCACAGGAAGAGCGGGTACGTACTCGATTCAGACGGTTTGCAAAGGAGTTATCAATGGGTTCGAAGCTAGTACCACCAACCGATAACGATGTCTCCAGGCCGATAACCAGTAAAATATTTTTCCCATTCAACATGCAGGGCATGAGAGATCGATTTACAACTCATCAAGGGATAAAAGTACTCGAGAACGGAAAGCGAAAAAGTCTTACTGAGCGGTCACAGGGTACTCAAGGGACGATTTGGCAGAACTGAGGGGGTCGACAACTCGAGTTTGATCAGCAACACGAGTACGAGGGGAATGAGTCCGTTCAACCGTCAATACGAACAATATTGAATAGTCAGCGTTGACAGACAGTACTGGATAAGACAATATCGATAGCTCGTATGATGAAAAGCAACGGTCTCTGCTAATTTAGGTATAAAGTTGTGTGATCGAAGAACTTAGACACTACAGCAGTCAAAATCAATAGAAATAGTAAACAGCGAATGATCACTCGAACAGACGAACGGGATCCAAATCGAGTTTGGGAAAATATATTTGATGGGCATTTCCGGATCAATCTTTGTGTTGCTCGGCGATGACCTGAGCCGATACTCACTCCCAAAGGCCGAGCGCTGTTCAGTGAACACGGATCGGGAAGACGAACGAAACTAATCGACGCGAAACCGAATCCGATACCGAGCAGAATTATCGAATCGAACTCGTCCGTCAACTATCGAGAGTCGTTTTCGGTATCGGTCGCTTCGCCGATCAGTTCCGAGAGCTTCTCCTGGACGATCGATTCGAACATCTGCTCTGTTAACCCGTGCTGAACGTCGACGGTTAGCATCGCGTCACAGTCGTCGACGATTTCTGGGGCCCACTTGCCCGCCGCGAGCTTCGATTCTTCCGTCACGACTGCTTGGCCGTTTTCGATATCGATGAACGCGGTAACAGTATTCCAGAGATCGACTCGAGCGGTGCTCGCTTCCTCGTAGAGTCCCGATAGTCGCGTTTGTTCGATTGGATCCGATTGGACTTCCTCACGTAGGTCCTCAAGGGCTTCGACGTACTGTGGAGAGTCAATTGGCTCGTCGTTTTTCATCGTCCACACCTCCTCGCTGACGATTTGGTACTCATGCGATCGGTTGATTTTACCAATCCAAACATAAGTGCCTCACCCTTTGATGCTCAGCGAAACCCGGCTCGTTCCCACGCCCGTCATCCCACCATCGTGTGAGAACGGCGATCTGTGCGGACGTGGGATGGTTCGGTTGTGAGAATCTGTGGAGGCGAGTCGGACAGACAACCAGCGAGGTGTACCAACCCTCGAGTGGACAACCCCGAAACTCGCCCGGGACAGTCGGCGGAGGGGGTGACCCATGACACTCGAGACGGAATTCGGGCTCGTCGACTTCGAGTACGTCGCGAAAAAATCCCAGGAGGACTTCGTATTTCTCGAGCAAATCACTGCCGACGTTTCGCCCCTCATCGGTAAGGGGTACGCCGTAATAGGGTTCGTACGTAAGCAAGCCCTCGGCCTCAAGTTGGTGTCACATTTCAGTTGCCGCCGCCGGCGACCGATCCAGTTTCCTGGCCACGGTACCCGGTGAAATCGGCTCCCGTTCGTCCCGGGCTATCATGTAGAAGACGAGTACACAGCGAGAGCGCTGGCTCATACTCGTCGAGTGAGATGATCACGAACCGGTCGCTCACGTCCTGTACACGCGTCGATGAGATGGGTGGCAGTCGACAGAACCGGATAGGACGCCGAAAGATCTCGATACAGATAGTCCGATAGCGTCGAGTGGGAGAGATTACACCCCTGATCCCCGCATATCGTTCCATGAAGCGACTCCTGCCGTTCGCGAACGATCGTCTCGCAATGGGAACGGTGAGTAGAAAGGGTGTCGTGTCGAGCGCACGGTACATCGTCTCGAGTTCGGTCCTTCGACGGTCGACAACTGAACGGATCGCAGCTTTCATCTCGGGGGCAAACCGGCCGGATGCCGACGACGACAGTGCGAGGACATTTCTGTCCCCAGCTCTTCCTCGATCGTCTCGACGAGCGGTTCCGTTTCATCGATATTAGCGACACTGTGGGTCAAACGGTCCGTGCAAAGAGCTCCCGAACGCGATCGATTTCGGCGGCCTGGTTTGTATTTCGTTTCAGCAACCGCGTGTCGGATATCCGATCACGATCCGAGCGGGGAACTGCTTCGGCCGTGTCGACTGATGCGACGGCATCGAGGTCGCGAACACGCGCGTCGAATCTGGCGAACGCACTCACCTTACTGCCGATTTTCGTTCGTTCATCGGTTGTTCGATCGAGCGCGTGGTAGATCGCAGGAGAGATCGTCACGAACGACCAACTCGGAGGGGAATAACCCGCCGTGAATACGTCGTAGTGTTCGGCGAAATACGCCGAAAGCGTGCCGAGAGACGCTTGAGTCGATTTGCTGGGATCATACGTTTCCGGTAACGATATCTGCGACTCGCTGACGATCGAACAACTGGGAACCTCCCGTTGGGTCGCCGAAAATATCCGGATATAGTTGCTTTGCTGCGCGCTCGGTGAGAAAGAGATTGTGGATGGGTCCCTGATGGAGGTATCCGCCGCGATAGACGTCGTCGTTTGTAACCGCCGTCAACTCGCTTCCGACAGGATGGTCTTGCATGTACTCGAGAACGATTTCTCGAAACTCCGAACGAGACCGGCGCTCGTGGCCGCGAAGAAGAATAACGTCCGGGTCGATGTCGAGGAGAGCTTCATAATCGAGAGTCCCTCGCTCCGTCGAGCTGAGGTGATCGATATCGCTCGTTGCGAGCGCGTCTGTGGGGCCGAGATCGCGCCACTGTTTCGTACTCGTACCGTTGTCATCGAGTCGATAGGGAGAAAACGAATCCGGTTCTTTGGTCTCGTCGTACGCAACGAGAACGCTCGGGCGCTCGTTTACCGGCGGGAGTTTGGCCTCTATTTCCGCGATGTATTCATCGTGTAATTGCTCGAAGGCCTCGTAGCGTTCCTCCTGTTGAAACACAGCCGCAACCGTTTTGAACGCCTCGTATAGCGTATAATATCGATACTCGTGCCACTCGTCGGACCGGCGGAATATCAAGTTCCCAATAAATGGTCCGACGTTTGTGGTGATTTCCTCGAGGTCATCTTCGTCCCAGTCGAACCACTGTTTCATCATTTGCGGGTCGTACAGATGAACGTCGTTCTCGAGTTCGTAGAACTGCTCTTTCGTTCGGACTTCCGAATTGGCTTCGATCGTCTCTCGGTCGACCGTCACACCAGGTAGCTCATCGTAGACGTGCGTATGGAAGCGATGTGCACCACCGCTACCGGTCATCCCGTCGGCTTGCCCCAGTGCAATTCCCATGTCGGCATAGCTTCCGTTGTAGGCAATCCACTGCTCGGGAACGGATTCGAATGTGACCGCGCCGGCTGGTTCCATCGAAACGGTATATGAACCGTCTCCTACGGACGGGTCCGGTTCTGCATCCTCGACACAGCCAGCAAGCAAACTACCGACGACGACTGCTGTGCCGCGTTTGATGGTCTCTCGACGCGTCGTTTCGTCGCGAACGGGTGAACTGGAACTGGCGCCCATGTTTTTAGGCCAACCTAAAAGATGATAGTGTTTTCGATTTTTTGGGCAACCTAAAAATTAAGCTTCCAACACGACCCAGCGAGCCTGGAACGCGTTAGGTGTCCCCACGTCCGAATATTATGTCGAGTCGAGGTTACTGGATTCTTCGCCCTCGACGTACTCTACAATTTTACGAGTATCCAACGCGGCCAGGACTCGATCGGTTCCGAGTGTCTCGACGAGTCGACGGAGACCGCGTTCGGATCTCTCCTCGACGGCCGTATCGGATACGCGTGCCTCGAACAGCCGATCGATATACTGTTCGCGCAGTTCGACGAAGCGTTCCTCCTCGACGTCGTGGTCGTCCTCGGCCTCGTTTTCGAACCATTCCCGCCAGCGGTCACGGCCGCCCCATTCGCCGGAGAATTCGGCATCCGGTCGGAGCCAATCGTAGTGTTCGGCAACGCCGCCGGGGTACCCTTGCTCGTGCCGGTGATCCTCGAGAACGCACCGTCCGACGTGTGCTCCCTGTCCAGCGGCGACGATGGCCTGTACGCTTCGCTGACCGGCCGGCGACGCGACGTATAGTCCATCGATCGGCGTTCGTCCGTCTTCATCGGAATACTCGGGATCGAAGTGTTCGTGTTCCTCTCCGTGGTGGTCGTGGCGTTCGAACATCGCATCACCGCCGAGCGGTCGGAGGTACTCGCCGTCGTACCACGCGGCCGCAACGATCTTTTTAGCGCTGACGCGCCGACCGTCCTGTGTCTCGACGACGAACGCCGAATCATCTTCGGTTCGATCGACGGATTCGACCATATCCGAGACGATATCGCAACCAGCCTCCTCCGCATGCGCGTGCATCAAATCGTAGAAGGCCTTGATATCGATTCCCGCGGGAAATCCGAGGTAGTTCTCGAGGTGGGCACACCGGCGGAGCGCCGCGTTGCCTCGATCGAAAATACCGGTCTCGAGACCGTACCTGGCAGTGAATACCCCTGCCGAACACCCCGAAGGTCCTCCGCCGACGACGACGACGTCGAAGTCGGTCGAACCGAAAGCATCGTCGACCATACTCAGACCTCCCCGTTGATGATGTCCACTACTCGCTGTCTATCGAACAGTCGTTCGTCGCCGAATTCGTCGGGGTAGAGCCCCTGGGAAGCTCGCTCGAGCTGGAACAGGTGAATAATCGGCCCCTGATACGTTACCCCACCGTAGAAAACGCGCTCGTCCTGAACAGCCGTGAGCTCGCTTGCGATGATGTGGTTTTGCAGGTGCGAGCCGATTTCTTGATCGAAGTGCTCCTGTTTGATCTCACCCTGGAGCCGTATCGCGATGGCGTCCGGATCGATCTCGAGCAGGGTTTCGTAGTCGATTGTGCCGCCGCCCGCCTGTGCGTCCATAACGTCGTTCCGTGCGAGCGCATCCTCGACGTGCAGGTCGTTCCAGTGTTTGGACTGCGTTCCGGAGCCGACGAGATACGGGTAGAACGACTCGGGAGGGACGTTCTCGGGGTAGAGAATCGCGAGAGTGGGCGACTCGTCCGGAAGCCGCGCTTGGACATCCTCGAGGATCTCGTCATGGTACTGTTCGAACGCCTCGAACCGTTCGTGTTCCTGAAAGAGCTGTGCGATTTTCTCGAAGGCCTCGTACATCGTGTACTCAGCGTAATCGTGCCAATCGTAGGCATCCGTGTAGGTCGTGTTTCCGACAAACGGACCGACGTGCTCATCGATCTCGTCGACGTCGTCCTGACTCCACTGTAATCGGTTGACCATGAAGTTGGGATCGATAATGTGAACGTCTGCATCGAGTTCGTAGAATACCTCCTTACCGGTACCGTCCTGCCAAAGTTCCGTGAGGTCGTCCTTGTCGACGGAAACGCCGGGTAACTCTTCGTATAGATGTGAGCCGAAACGGGCACGAACACCGATCGCGGAAAGTCCGTCCCCCTGTCCGAGTGCGACACCCATGTCGGCGTAGTCCCCCGTATACGGGAACCAGGTTTCGGGAACCGCATCGAACTCGACCGGCCCGACCGGTTCCATATCGACCGAATACGTCTCCTCTACTGGCGTCGTCGGTTCGACCCCGGTATCGCTCGTGCAACCGGCGAGCAAGCCGCCTCCAATAACCGCACTGCTATACTTTACGTACGACCGTCGAGTCGGTGCCTCGAGTCGATCCGTATTAGTGTTCGTCATTCTCAGAAGTCCCCCTGGATGACAGCTGCGACGTGGTCGCGATCGAACAGCTGTTCGTCCTCGGGGATCTTGGGATACGTGTCCCCACCGTACCCCGGCCACTCGCCGAACTGGTCCGGGTACAGCTGTTTTGCCGCCATCTCGAGTTGAAAGAGATTCATGATCGGCCCCTGTATCGGATTCCCCGACGCGTAGACGCGATCGTTTTCGACGGCCGTTAGCTGACTAGCGACCGGATGATCCTCCAGCGTTCCACGAATATGGTCCACGTCGTAGGATGCGATTCCGAACCGGTGAAGGAGAATGTCGGGATCGATTTCGAGCATGGTCTCGTAATCGTAGGCGGTCTCGTACGTGATGTCCTCGGCCGCAAACGCATCAGGTACTTCGAACGGACGGAGATCGGCAGTTGCGAATCCCAAGGCGTTCGTTTCCGATGGATAAAACGTCTCATCCATAACAATGACCGATCCGACCGTCGGACGCTCGTCTTCGGGCGGGAGATTCAACTGAATCGACCGAATCAGCTCCTCGTGTATCTCAGTGAGAGCCTCGAATCGGTCTCGTGCCTGGAAGACTGCAGCGACGTTCTCTGCGATTTCCCAGAGCGTATAGTATTGATAGTCATCTCGACACTCCTCGGGTGGTTCAGCGTGTTCGCGACTGTACGTATTCCCGAACCACGGGCCGACAGTCGTCTTGATCTCTTCGACATCGGAACGGTCCCACCCGTCCATCGACGAGACGAGACACGGATCGAGGAGATGCAGATCCGAATCGAGTTCGTAAAACAATTCTTTATCGATCGTCACGCTTCCCGAGCCCGTGTTGAGCTGGGTTAGGTCGCTTCCGTCGAACGAAACACCCTCGAGAACGTCGTAGAAGGAATTCAGTGCCTGTCCTTCCGCCTCGGCGTCGAAACCGAGCGAATTGATCGAATCACCGTGCCCGTACGCGACGGCCATATCGGCGTACAACAGACTGTAAACCAGCACATTTTCCGGAACATCGGAGAAAGTGACCGCACCTGTCGGTGCCATCGTGACGGAGTACGTCCCGTCTGGATCTGCCTCCGTTGAATCCGCGCGATCATCGTTCAGACACCCGGCGAACAGCCCGCCGCCGACGACGGAGCCACCGAGTTTGAGGTACTGCCGTCGCGTGGGTGTTTCGGCGCGGACGGTATTTTCGGAACTCATGCCGCGAGATCACCAGTACGACGGGGAACCACACGACAATAATTACTGACCGCCCCGGTGTACCCTGCGTCTGTTCTCCTCCGAATTGTCTCACGTTGAGCGAAGATACGCACCATATGATTTAGGCCAACCTAAAACAAGATAGTGCTTTCGATTTTGGCCAACCTAAACCAGGAGAGAGTTAGTACGGCACGCCACAACGCGGACACATCAGCGGTCCACCCTTCGGAAGAGCAAGCCCGCAGTGTGGACACTCCCCAGCAGGTGACGTAATTTCGTCAACTATCTTGTCCGTTTGTTCGCGGATCCCATCGAGAGATCCGATCCCGTCCGCACCGTCGGCCGGTGGAATCGGCTCCTCACCTCGAGCGAGCGCAAAACGACCGCGTTCAATTGCAAACAGCTCCTCGCTACGTTCGACCATAGTTTCGAGTTGTTTGTCCGGAAATGAGGGGGTGTCCGGAGCAACGCGAACAAGCAATCCGAGAGCCTCGGCAGCACGTCCGCGAACGTGAGGGGATCCATCATCAAGGCGAGCCGAAAGCGGGGCAATCACTTCGGACAAAACCTCCGGATACTCACATCCGACAGAGACGATTGCCGTACCAAGGTGATACCGAACGAGTTCGTTCTCGTCGTCGAGGTGCTCTCCGAGAGTGGAGACGTGATGGCGTAATCGACGCGGATTTCCTAACGCAATGTATGCGAGTGCTTTGGACAGTTTTTCTGTGACCTCCGGTTCGTCGAACGACAATCCGATTCGAAGCTCCGCAAGGACGGTGGGGGTTGTGACTTCCACTGGGTGCTCGACGGCAACGTATCCGATCGCCTCAGCTGACCGTGCTCGCACGTAATAGAACTCCGCCTCGTCTCCGAGACGGTCAGCCAACTCGTCGACGACGCTGACGACCGAGTCCGGATCCGCCTTCGCCAGCGTAACGAATAGCTTCGCGGTCGTCAACCGAACAGCCCGTTGCTCGTCCGTCAAAAAGCGGGATAGCTCAGCTACAACAGGGGAGACAGCAGCCGGCTGTTCCATCGCAAGCGACCGAACGTTTCGAACCAAGCCCTTTCTGCGCTCGACGTCGGCGTGATGATACGCACGGAGGAGTTTGTAAACGCCGTCGTGTGGGCCGTCTCGAAGTCGCCGCGTTAGTTCGTCAATCGGTGGCGGATCCGAAATTTCGTCCATTGGCCTCGTTTGAGCAATCATACCGGGTGAGCAAAAACACCGTGGGACGAACGACTTTCCATCAGTCGGTGCGGTTACTTCGAACTCACAACGTCGCCACTCACACGGTTGACCGGCCGTTTACGGATTCATCAGACACTCGTGAGTGCCAATGGCGAAGCCCGAAACGCCCTGATCCGATCACCGATCTGATCATTGATCTGATCACTGAACTGATTCCGGAGTTCTCCAACGATCGGGCGATTGTCGAGGGAATCTCCGATCACGTCGGACGGTACGGAGCGGTCTGACCGATCACGAACGAAAGGTGCTCACCTCGACAGAATTTCGGTTGAGTCCCCGACTCTCCGCTGTACTGCTCTATCTGGCAATTGACCACCGTAGATGCGGGGAGTTACCCCAGGGCGTAACTCACAACCGCTCACCGACACTCTTCGATCGATCGAAAGCTATCGCCAGTCGCACGGATCCACGCGTCGGTTCGGTGTGGGGCGATGACAGTGGGTGGATACAGCGTACAGACTTCGACGCTACTGCAACTACGAACGAACGCGTAGAGCGTGGATCTCGGCGCTGTCCGCGGATCAGCTGACGTCTCCCTCGAAGGCCTGGGTTCATTCATGGCTGACTGGTAGTTTTATGGTTCTGATTGGAGGGGGTGGTCGTCTCGTCGCCTATCCCGTACATAGAAGTTATTAAAGTACTCCAGTAGAATAACAATTTTGATTATCGGAAGAGGCCCAGATATCAATAACAGTGTTGACGAAGCTAACAGAGATCGGAACACTCGAGAACGAGCGCGAGTCTGAGACGCGCCGTATCGCGTTCATCGGTTATCCAGGCGTCGGCAAGACAAATGACGATGGAGATACTTCGACGGCCGTCGACGACGGGCATCTGCCGGTGTTCCAAAGTGGACCACCGAAGCGATACCCATGGAGATACCCCCACCTGAACGACAGAGCCCCGAACGAGCATACGAGGCGTTCGAACGCCCCAAACGGTCGATCGCTACCCTCGAAGTCAGTGAGCAATCCGACGCCGACTCGCTCATCGACTTGGCCGAAACAGCGGGATATAGCGCGGCCCATTTCGAATGTAACTGCCAGTGCAACGATGCTCGCGTGCTGGCACGGCAACGAGCGAGCTGAATGGAAGATGACCTTCGCGTCACCGCAAGTCGGGGACAGATCTATCGGCGGTGGACCTGCGGATGGCCATGACGGAGATGAATCCTGACGCCCTCGTCACGATCGTCGGAGGTGGCGTCCACGGCGTTCATCTGGCCGTTCGGCTCCTGCAGGCGGACCTAATAGCCCCGAGCGAGTTGCGTATCGTCGACCCGTCTGGGCTCCTCAAGTCGTTTCGCCAGAAGTGTCGCCAATGTGGGATGGTCGAGTTCAGATCTCCGTTCGTCCATCACGTCGCTACCGATCCGTTCTCCCTCAGGGATTTCGCTCGAGCACGGGGGCGAGAAGACGAACTCCGTTCAACGACGGTCGGCGCAGAGCGACCGACGGCGTCGTTGTTCTTCGACCACGCAGAGTGGGTTTGCGATCGACACAACCTCGAATCGATCCACATAGACGCTCGAGCCACTGCTATCCGAGATAATCGGGGTGCCGTCGAGATCGAAACTACGCAGGGTCGCATCTCCACTCGGTGGTGTCTCCTCGCCATCGGACACGGTCGCTCCTTTACCGATCCGGAGTGGGCGACCGAACTGGTCTCGACACAGCCGGTGACTCACGTCTGGGATCCGACGTTCGACCCCGATTCGATCGGCGAGACATCGTCCGTCGGCATCGTTGGTGGCGGAATCACCGCCACACAACTTGCGACGACGCTCGCTCAGATGCCGGGGCGTGACGTGGTTCTGTTCGCCCGAAGCCCGTTTCGGGTAGAGACACTCGAAGCGAGCACCGACTGGATGCACTTTTCGGGCGTTACCGAGAGACTCCACGCACACCCACCAGCGTCGCGTGCTCGCGAAGAACTGGTGGCCGAAGCTCGAAACGATGGAGCGATGCCACCATACGTGTTTCGCCGACTACGGCGATCACTCGAGCAGGGGCAGATCGAACTCGAGCGATCGGAAATCGCGGTTGCAACCGAAGCTGGCGGGACAGTCGTCATCACCTGTCGCGACGGCAGCGCGTATTGTCTCGACAAACTGGTCTGTGCGACGGGGTTCGGATCGCCGTACGACGGTGAGCTGTTTCGTCACCTGCGCCGAGACTCTGGGCTGCAGACGGGCTATCACGGGGCACCTGTTTTGGACGACGACACGCTCCGATGGATGTGTCAGGACGGGACGCCCTCACAAATCGCAGTTTCAGGCGTCGCGGCACAACAGGTCCTCGGCCCGTTCGCTCGAAACGTGATCGGTGCCAGACGAGCGGGAGAGCTCGTTGTCGGATTTCTCGAGTCCGAACTCGACGTCGAGAAACGAGGCGCCCGCCTGTGAACGGAATCAATCCTCTTCCTCGCCGCCACAATGTGTGCTGGATCAATCGGAAACGTCCGTTCCCGCACACCGATTCACTCGTTTCGTCCGCTCCGGAACGGCGACGACGGCATGTGCTAGGGGCTCTTTCGAGGAGTTTAGCCCCACTCGGTGTAACAAAGCATGCCTAGCAGAGATGGTTCTCGATTAGCGGGCATCCCTCATAGATATCGCGTTATGTGATTTATGAGATCGTCGTTACTCGTTTTTCGAGTATCCCATCTGCACCAGTTCCTCGAGAACGTCATCCTGGTTCCGTAATGCGGCACGATACACTGCCTCACGGATGTCAAACTTTGGAACGTCGCGGCCGAGCGTAGACTCGAGATCAGTTATGAGATCTCGTTCGCCCTCGATGACATCGTCGTGAACGAAAAACGTGAGTCGTTCGTCGCGTTCGAACTGAACGGATTTGTCCTGAATAGCACGGCGAACGATGTAGGAATGTGACTGGTCCGACTGAGTCGACGAACGCCGGGGAGATTCCGGCTGCCGCTCGGTCGACGATTCGGACCCATCCCCTGGGGAACTGGCAGATTCGGAAGCACTTGTAGGGCCAGGGCTCGTTTGGTCCTGGTTCCGCGTGCTTTCAGCAGATTCCGACTGAACCGACCGCTCTTCGGCAGTCTCGGTCTCCGCTTTCTCGTCCGATCTCCCATCGGCAGGTTCCTCGTCGGTTGTCTCTTCGTCATCTCCCCACAGATCGTCGCCGGACCCCGACTTGAGCCCGGTCATGCGCGGACCTCCACGTCCTCACGCTCGAGAGAGCCCGCTTCCGGAGGGGTCGGTGCCTCGATGTCGCCCTGTGCTTCAAGATGGCGGGCTAGTCGATCGAATTTCTCGAGGGTCTCGAGTTCGTACTCTCGTCGCCTATCACGGTGTTCGCGCACGTACGTAAACGCACTACACTTCTTGCGCCAACAGCCCTCAAGCAGAGACGTCCGGTCTCGGAGAATAGCCGGGACGTCGAACCCCTGCGTTTCGATCTCCTCGATGATGCTTCCCTGATCCCGGGTCCCCTTGAATCGATTCGGAACCGCCGCGAGAACGCCGATATTGATCTCGAGTTGTTCCTCGAGATTCGTTACGAGGTCATCGAGCCCGCTCACGGATGCCTGTCCTTTCCCGGATGGCTCGAGCGGCAAGACGAGATTCCGTGTCGCGTCGAGGGCATTGTACAGATGCGGACCCGAACTCGCAGGCGGGTCAACGATCAGCACATCGTAGTGTTTGTTGACGTTCGCTTCTCGAAGAACACGTTGTAGCTGCGTCCACATAGGGAACGATTCGCCGAAGTCACTGCGGGCCTCCTGTTCCTTTCGCAGCGCTTCACCCAGATCCTCGAGGCGGTTGTGTTCCGGAATGATATCAACGCCGTGTTCGACGGTTCGAACGAGCTCGGTGAAGTCATCGGTTGCGCGCCCGACGAGGTGATGAACCAGCGTGTCCGTATCGGTATTCGCCCGATCGTCGTCGACATCGAAGAGGTAACTCAGGTCACCGTCCTGTGGATCGAGTGGTACGACGAGGACATCGAGCCCGGCTCGAGCGTGCGCAACCGCTAGATTGGCACTAAGCGTCGTTTTCCCGACGCCGCCCGCTTCACTGTATACCGCGTATGAAAGCATGTATGAGTTTCATTGAAGGCATCAACTATAAGTTTTCGTCAGACTATCCAACCAAAGCATATAAACTACACAAACAGACGAATCAATCACTTACAAAAAACAAATGCATCTAACAACCACAACACCTATTTGAAACCATTGTTTGTAACACCGGTTTGTAGGTTGCGTTTGTAATCTCCATTTGTATGACTCGTTTGTAACAACCATGTAGTACAAACGAATGTGGCATGCGATTGTATTCAGCATTCAACGCAAACAATAGTCGCAAATAAATGAATCATATGAAGATAATATTGGAGCGGAGGTTCCAATTGGTAGAGTTGTATATTAACACCAATTGAACAGATTATTCGAGTGCTTTGGTTGTAGGCCATCAACCCATCAATCGATGTTTTCAATTTGTTACTACAGCTATTTGATTGACAGCGAAAATAGAACGCGGAAACACAACGGAAAACTTCGTTGCACAGCACTGATTGAATCCGCTGTTCGAACCTCTCGATTAACACGGCCCAACGGATGAACTCATCGTAATAACAGGACACAAACATGAAACCTCTTGTCGGAAATCGGAGTGAAAAGTGTCTGCCCCGACCGTCGACAACACGGACCATTTCCGTGTCAAAAGATGGAACGGAGCACAAATGGATCGGCAAGGAATCGTTCTATGAGCGTCGGCTCAAGGTATCGCTCGAGCCGATACGTAAGAGGCAATAATCAAAGTGCGAAGATATATCCTATTATGCTATACACAAGCATCTGGCTAAACTCCCGGGAGTTCGGCAACCGGTGTGCCACACGGATCGGGGGATACTCGTTGGCCGTTTTACGGCGCTCTTATCGGACTATACGTATTTACACTTCCGAATACTACTCTCGGCGTCACAACGCCGCAGAGAATGGGTGCACTATATCTTTCGTTCCTCGCAGAAACGTTTGTTTCCGCAAGGATAACGCTATACAGACAGTATCAGGAGCCTGGCTCGGCGTAAACCGGTCCATCAGAAGGCAATCGAGCCGGTCGATGGATTAATTTGAACGAAAGTACGCTGAATTCGAATTTGCAGAAATTACTGTTCGTACGGATGAGCATCGTCGACAGAAGGAGCACCGAGTGCGAGTACCTCGACGGCAGCAGATGCAGACTGAGGATTAAACGCACGATGAGGACTTCCGGGATCGACAACAAACAACTCGCCGGCCTCAACGGCGAATTCTTCCGCAGGCGTCTCAACGTGAAGTGTTCCATCAATTACGTAAAAAATTTCTTCCTGCTCGTCGTGAAAATGATAAGCAAGCGGAAGCTGATCACCCGGTTGGGCCGTGTATACTCTCACACCGACATTATCCAATCCAGCGGCGGCACTTATCGAGCGTGCATCTACCGGTCGATCGTCCAGCGGTTCTATCTCGTCCGGACTTACTATTTGGTATGCCATATCTAACGGCGGTCGCGAAACGTGTTAATAATTTTGTTGTGTTATTGACGGAAGGGATAATCAAAGGGAAGGAGACGATAGTGGTGTGAAATGAATAGCATATATGCGGGGAAAGTGACAAACGTACCATAGTGTATTATCGAGCGAGTGCTGAAGTACGGGGAACGAAGGGAGTGCTCGAGTCCAAGCCAGTACTAGTGCACTTGCAAGCGTCGACTGCTTAGCTTATCTCTCCTGAGCACCTCTCTACAGGAATGGGACGGAAGAAGCACATCATCAACCTCTCCACCGAGGAACGAAGCGAACTTGAGGCGATTATTTCGACGGGTGAACACAGAGCAGAGGACATCACACGTGCACGAATCCTTCTAAAGGCTGACGAAGGGCTCACAGATCCCGCGATCTGTGAGCACCTCGATTGTTCGATCTCTACACCGTACCGCACGCGAAAAGCGTACTCTGAGCGAGGGCTTGCGGCGCTCCATCGCCGCAAGCCCGACCGCGACTACGAG
Organism: Halostagnicola bangensis; assembly: GCF_054653435.1. Classification (NCBI taxonomy): domain Archaea; kingdom Methanobacteriati; phylum Methanobacteriota; class Halobacteria; order Halobacteriales; family Natrialbaceae; genus Halostagnicola; species Halostagnicola bangensis. The sequence continues at coordinate 101,789 of NZ_BAAIGG010000004.1, forward strand.
CCAAAGCTCGATGGCCGTGGTGAGGCTCATTTGCTCTCACTTGCGTGCTCTGACCCACCAGACGGACACTCTCGCTGGACGTATCAGCTCCTCGCCGATCGCTTAGTCACTCTCGAGGAGATCGACCTTGAGTCGATCTCCCGAGAGACCGTTCGACAGCGGTTAAAAAAACGACCTGAAACCGCACCGCTCGAAGTACTGGCTGATTCCACCGAAACAGAACGCTAAGTTCGTCTACCGCATGGAAAGCGTGCTTGCGCTCTACCACGAGCCGTACGATGAAGATCGTCCAGTCATTTGCTTCGATGAGTCCAGCAAGACGCTTCACAAGCACGTCAGCGACCCGCTCCCGGTGCGACCGGGAGCGGTCGCACGCGAGGACACTCATTATGAACGCAATGGTGAGCGAAAAATCCATATCGCCACCGAACCGCTCACCGGTTGGCGCCACATCACGGTTACACCGAGACGACGCAAGCGCGAGTTTGTCGACCAAATGCAAGAACTCGCGGATGAGCACTACCCGGATGCAGACCGCATCCGGGTAGTTCTTGACAACCTCAACACGCACAATCCGGCTGCCTTCTACGAGTTTTGTAACCCGAAAGAAGCACGAGAGTATCTCGACCGATTCGAGTTTCACTTCACGCCGAAACACGGGAGCTGGCTCAACATGGCGGAAATCGAGTTGAGTGCGCTTAGCACCCAGTGCCTCAGCCGACGCATTCCTGACGCGGCGACACTCCGAACGGAGGTCGCCGCGTGGGAAACCGAGCGCAACAAGGCTACCGTCTCGATCGACTGGCAGTTCACTACCGATAATGCCCGAACGAAGCTACACCGGCTTTATCCAACCATCAAGGAGAAAGAGCAGAACTAGGCTATCCACACTTGCGAGGGCACTAGTGGTGATCCAAAGCCTGAACTGAGGAGTGAATCCGATAGCGGTCGACTGGCTTCCCTCATCAGTCGACGCGTGGAGCGGTTTAGTTATACACTATACTCAATTCGATATCGTCAGCGGTTGCTTTCACAAGAGGGGCGAGTTCATCGACGCAGTACTCCTCGGTAAGGCGATTAGCAGCGCCACCCGCAGAAATCGAACCAACCAGAGTATCCGTACCGTCAAATATTGGCGTACCGACCGTGTGTATCCCCGGAATATCTTCGCCTAGGTTGATAGCGAATCCTTGATTCCGAATTTCTTTCAACTCCTCGCGAACTGCCTCGGGATCAGTAGTGGAGTGTTCGGTCATCGCTGGAAGGCTGTCCGTGTCGAGTATTGCTTCCCGCCGTTCGGCGGGCAAGTTTGCTAATATCGCTTTCCCCGTAGAACTGCAGTGAAGTGGTTTCCACGTACCGATGGCTGCATTCGGGTTCAACGACGTTTCCGAAGCGTACCCATCGATTAGAATCCCTTTGTTGTTTTCCTCGATCATGCACCAAGACGTTTCACCTGTCTCCTTGGCGAGTTGTGGCAGGTTTTCTTTAGCAGGTTGATAAATAGGGTGCCGATTCCGGGCGTCGAACCCGACGGAGAAAAATTCGAGACCGATCGAATAGTCTCCGTTATCCCTCTTTACGACGAAGCCCCGTTCTCGCATCGTCGAAAGGTGGTGATGGACGTTGCTTTTTGAAAGACCTAACCGCTCACTTAATTCGGTAACGCCTGCTGCATCCGTTTCTCGTAACTCATCGACGATGGAAAACATCGTTTCGGATGATTTTATTTTCCGACTTGATCCCATGCGGTACCGTTTGCTAACTACAAACAAGAGCGTTGGGGTTCCGTGCCCGCTTGAGTACTAAAACGGGATGGCCGGTGGGTCGAACGGAGGGATGGCTAGATTCGAACGAGAATATCGTCGCCATCAACTTTGACATCAAAGACACTAACTCTCTTCCCTGACGTCTCGTGTTCGCCGGTTTCGAGACTAATTTCCCAGAGATGCCACGGACAGGTTACGGCGGGCTGGTCGGTAAAGCCACCCCTGCGCTCGTTCCAACACTGTTTTCCGTTGATCTTTTTCTCACCAACTTTATCAAGCGGCGCGTTCTGGTGCGGACAGCGATTGGTGATAGCATGGTATTCTCCGTCGACTTCGAAGAGTGCGATTTCGATGCCATCGACCTCGAAACGCATGCCTCGTTCCGGCTCTACCTCGTCTACCGTCGTTATTTTCGTGTATTCGTTCGAAGTCATATTAGATCCCGAAGAGATCCTCTGCGTTTTCGTGTAAGATTTTATTCGAAAGATCCTCATCGAACGCGGGATTGGTAAATGCCCACGTTGCTGGGTCTACAGTCTGGTGGGGCCAATCACTCGAGTACAGGAACGTATCAGCGGCCATCGACTGCTCGAGCATCTGCTCCGTATCCCGGCTTCGCTCCGGTGGAGCCATCGGCTGGGTCGTTACGTAAATGTTGTCACGAAGGTACTCGCTAGGCTTTCGACGAAGCCGTGGCTCTCCCATCTTATGCTTTCGCGGTTGTATGATGATGTCATCCGGGTGCATCTCATAGAACTCGTCGAGACGATATCGGAGGAACGGGATCCACCAATGACCCCCCTCCTCGATCACGACGTTCAGGTCCGGAAACTTATCAAAAACGCCGGACATGATCATATTAGCGACGTTCACCTGCGCGAACACCGGCCAGTCGAGGCCGAGCATTTCAGTCCAGCTGAGCATATTGTCGCCAACCGGCGTGTTCTGTGGCCACATCGAAAGCGAGCCATGAAGGACCAGGGGCAGATCGTGCTCGACGAGCGCCTCGAACATCGGATCAAACCGTTCCTCACCAAATAGTGCAAACGGGCCAAACCAGCCGTACGCTCCGATGAAGCCGTCCTCGTCACCGACGCGTCTAATTTCTTCGGCCGCACGCTCAGGATCCCACTGCGGAACCATCATCAAGCAGTAGAGATCCTCAGGAATAACCGTATCGAGTGCGAAATTATTCGCCGCCTGAACGATGGAATTTTTCAGAACCGGGTTGTGCTGCGTTGGTACGTTATTGAGTCCAATGTTAACGATCGGTTCGTCGATTGCAAACTTATCGGCCGCGAGTTTTACATCTTCGGCAACTTCGGCTTTCCCCTGTGTGAACAGTCCTTCGTTCCCACCTGGAATGGCATACGCCGCATCCGACTTCGCTTTCCGCGGGAGCATTCCAAACTCCGTGGATAGCTTTTCGCGGGCAACATCGTCCTTGACGTATTGGATCAACTGATCCTCAGTCGGGTTCATATGAAAGTCGAGATCGATTATGCGGACAGCTCTTGCTTGCTCGGGTACTTCTAATTCCGAGTCTATTTGATCAGTTGCCATATACTTTCACACATAGGGAGCGAGCTATTTAGATTTTTCGCGGACGAGCGCAACGCCCAATCCGAACTGCCACGAGATCAGATTATTGCCCTTCTCACCGAACACTCACCCAAAAAGGAGGGTCCTAAACAAGAGCGAGATTCCGGCGTATTTGATAACCACGATCGATAGTGAATCGGATGATACTAGCAAAAGGAGCAGGATTAGAGGCTACGGTGCGGAAAATATCGATAATCACCCGTATAAAATATGTTTTTCTTGTTTGAGGGGACCGACGAACACCCATAATAGATAATGTAGTATCTGTTTGTCCATAACAAACGATAAACAGTCGAATGCGAAGTGGAGCGAGTGAAATTACACAAGTACAAATGTAATATCCTAGCCTGCGGTCGCTGATTAATCGGGAAACACCATTGACGGAACGTTTTGTTCAACACCAACAAACAATCTACTACGAAGTGAGCACGCATCTATTCTCCTCGAGAAAATAGACACTGCAGGTCAAATACGACGTGTACGGGGTTGATCCCCAATCTATAAGTCGTTCTAAAGAGCACCTCCGTATGCTGTGGCATAACAGACCATGACAAATTTAACAGTGAACCGACGAACATTCGTCTCAACTAGCATTGCAGGCACGTCACTCGGAGCAATCGCGGGTTGCATCTCCGGTGGAGGTGATGACGATACGGTTATGATCGGAGGGTTACAACCCTACTCTGGTGCATTCGCCGATTTCTCGGCTGCGTACGAGCCCGGAATCGAATTCGCACTCGAGGAGATCAATGACAACGGAGGCGTCCTCGACAAGGAGCTCTCTTACAACGGAATTGATACGGAAACGAACCCAAGAGAAGCAACGACTGCAGCCACTCAACTGGTCGAGAGCGAGGGCGCAGTCGCGCTCGTGGGGCCGGTTTCAAGCGATGTCGGCGTCGCTACCGCAAACCATGTCGAAGATCTCGAGGTTCCGCTCTTTCTCCACGCCGCTGGTGACCATCAAATACTGAGTACGGATTCCAGGTACACCTTTCGGGTCGGCCACCTCCCCGCTCCGACGACCATCCAGGCGCAAGCAGAAGTAGTCGAAGAGGAAGGGTACGAGAGTGTCAGTGCAATTATCGGCGACTATGCGTGGGGACGAGCGGTTGAGGAATCGATCGAGGAGTTCTTCCCCGTCGACGTCCAGATCGAAGTCGCCCCGTTCGAGGAGGACAACTTCAATCCATACTTGCGGAATTTACCGGAGGATACCGAATTCTTGGTGGGTTCGGGTCATCCGTCCGGCGTTCACGGAATGTTTACACAAATGCTCGAGATCGGACTCGAGCCGGATTTATTTACTGGGGGACTTCAGGAACCGTCCGCGAGCTATAACGCCATCGGTGACGATATTACCCGCGGATTTGCGTTCTTCCATCAACCCGACGTCTATTCGGATCAATACCGTGAAGCGGCAGACCGATTCTACGAGGAGAGCGGTGAATACTTCGGATCCACACAGGCGCTCGGATACGTGACGACGCATCTGATCGCTCAGGCGGTCGAAAACGCGGACTCGGAAGATCCGACCGAGATTAGTGACGCCGTTCGCGAAATCGAACTGGATACGCTCTTCGAAGCACCCCTCGAATACAGCGAATGGGGAGAACTCAATAACCAGTCCCAGATATACAGCGAGTTCGAGACGGAAGCACCGGACTACTACCCCGACGGTGACTTCCGATTGGTCGAATCGTTTCGGTCCGAACCGTTGGAACCGTACAATCCCGATGAAATGCCACTCGGATAAAGTGACAATAAAACAATGCTGTGGACACGCAACAAAATAGAGTGGCGGAAGACTATCTCGAGATTCGATGATTAGGTAGTCCACTATCGGAAAACGAATGTAACTAGTCAACACAGAACGCCGATCGGATTGAGATGAGTGGAGACGAACGTATCGTCAGTACCTAGTTGAACCCATTTGAGAACCGATCAGTTTGTAGAGTGCTTTAGGCGGGTTTTCAGCCATCTCAGCGAATGAACGCGGAACAATGCGATGAGCCGTAGACCAGACGAGCGCAACATTCGGCAGGGCAATCATCATAGCAACCATTTATCAACTATTCAATACCTTTTCGGGGGATAGCGATATTCTCGAGCATAACCCATATCACCGATCACGACTTTCGAGTTCTACAATCGATCTATCCGGACTACTAGTAATAAGTTTTCTATCAGAATTAGGGAGATTCTATATTGTAGTATTAAAACAATATTACACAGGTAGATACGGTTTCTCATTTTCACAATCATATGACCAGAAATAGTATTGACCTCCGAATGTTTAGCACAATGAGGGAGAGATATGGGTACACTAATATCATATTTCTTGATGATGACTACATTCGGATGACAAACCTCTCCCGCGGGTTGCACTGTAAAATACGGTAGATTAAGCGATCGTTCGGACGAATGCCGGTTTTATCACTTCAAACAGTGGATGCCAAATAGTACATCATATTGATACATGGTCCATCAATTAGAATAGTGTGTATTTAATACACTATTACAACACACATATATAGATACAGTAATTCACCAAACATATACTTACAAGTGGTGAAAAACTCCTTCTGTTCGATTGCGGAAGGAGAATAAGAGACAGTACACGAGACACAGTATTTCTCTGCAACCATTTAAGGGGAGAGAGGATCACGTCTCAAAGTAACCGAACGGAGATACCACACGCATTAACGTATATGTCTGTCAGCATTTCCGAGAGAACAGAAAAGATAGATCGTGTGAATGATGTCTACGGTGTGTTACGTAATCATCGCGAAATCGCGTGAGCAAGCAACTCGACCGGCGTCGGCGGAGAATCACCGTCGAGATCCGACCCGGAAAGTGAACTACCAGCTGGAACGGGATCTAGGCTCCTCTCCTCGAGTTGGGTACGACACGAATTACCCGGTGCCGTCACGACAGGGGCGTCACTCGCGTTGATCTGGTCAACAAGGATGTCGGCGATCGACTGACTCATCGAATAATGCTCGGCCTCATAACCGAACGTTCCGGCCATCCCGCAACAGCCCGAATCCAAGGGATCGACCTCGTAGCCGGCACGGCGAAGAACGCCGACCGCGTGGTGTTCTTTTTTCGACGCTTTCTGGTGACAGTGGCCGTGGTAGGCAACGTGGTCGTCCGGCGCGTTCCAGTCGATAGCTTCGTCAAGGCGGAACTGATCGACGTATTCACAGATACCGTATGAGTTCGCCCCAACGGACTCGACGCGGTCACCCGAAAGGAGGTCGAGTGCATCCGACTGGAACATGACGGCGTCCGACGGTTCTACGAGGACAACATCCCACCCGTCACTAACGCGTGGCTCGAGTTCCGCAACGTTTCCAACCATCCGTTCGCGAGCGAGATCGATGAATCCTTTCGAAAGCGGGGGCCGACCGCTCCCAGTTCTAGTGGCGATATCGACGTGCACGCCAGCAGCCTCGAGGACGTGGATAGCCGCTTTCCCAACCTCGGGATGGCTGTAGTTGGTGTACGTATCGGCAAAAAGGACGGCTTTTCGATTTGCCTCCGCGAGCGGGACTTTCGAACCCCCGCGTGCTTCGAACCAGTCCTGGACGGTCTCGCGGTGGAACGTCGGAAGGGAACGCTCCCGCGCAATACCGACCGTTTTCTCGGCAAGAAGCTTCGATCCTGGAATCGACTGCGCGAGGTTCGAAACCGGCGCGAGCGTGCTTCCAAGAGAGGCGAGTGTGTCGAAATTAGCGAACAGTTTGTCACGGAGACTCGCTCCCTGTTCCTGGTGTCGCGCGTGCATAACCTCGGTTTTGAGCTTGGCCATATCGACCTCGCTCGGACAGTCTCGAGCGCACCCTTTACAGCCGATACAGAGATCGAGCACCTCCTCGGCGAACTCGTCGTCGGTGGGGTCGTCCGGAAGATCGCCGCTCATCGCTTGGCGTAACAGATTCGCCCGGCCTCGAGTCGCCGTAATCTCCTCGTCTGCGGCGCGGTAGGTCGGACACATGACGCCGCCGGTTGTGTCCTGACTACCTCGACAGCCGCCACAGCCGTGACAGAGTTCGACCATTCCCTGCATTCCGTTCTCGTTGTCCCAGTTCAGGGCGGGATCGAGACCGGCGTCATAGGCGTATTCGTCGTCGTAGCGCAGGTGCTCGGTCATGTCGTGATCGCCGCAGACGTTTCCGGGGTTGAGCAACCAGTCGGGATCGAAGGCGGTCTTTAACTCGCGGAACGAGTGCCAGAGTTCGTCCCCGTAGAGTTTGCGGTTCCACTGGGTTCTCGCGCGACCGTCGCCGTGTTCGCCCGAGACGCTCCCGCCAAATTCGACGACCATGTCGGTTACCTCGTCGGCGATATCGACCATGTCCGAGCGGTCGCGATCCGCTTTCGTGTTCACGAGCGGGCGAACGTGTAGCACGCCCGGTCCGGCGTGGGCGTAAAAGGCGGCGTCGTTGTCGCGGTCCTTTTCGGCGAGTAGTTCCTGAAACCGCTCGACGAACTCGGGGAGGTGTTCCGGCGGCACGGCACAGTCTTCGATGAAGCTGATGTGCTTTTCGTCGGACGTCCGCGAGAGTAAGATCGGAAGTCCGGCCTTTCGAAGGGTCCAGAACATCGTTCGCTCTCCGCTCTCGTGGGCCTCGAGACCGGCAAATGCCAGGCCGTCGTCGGACCGTGGATGATCGGCCGGTGGCGGGTTCTCGGTGTCGTCGCCGCCATCCGGCACTCGATCGGCGAGAACGCCGGCCGTTTGATCTCGTCCGTCATCGTCGTCTTCGGCGTAGAATTCGACGAGCAACGCGGCGTTTGCCGCCGGCGGAACGAGCGAAGCGGCCTCCTCGAACTCCGCCGTATTCCGAGCCAACCCGAGTAACACGTCGTCGATAAGTTCGACGGCCGCCGGATCATGTTCGAGAACGTACTGAACGTCGGTGACCGCCTCGAGGACGCTCTCGTAGAACAACAGCGAGACGGCCTTGGTTTCCGGAAGGGGCTCGAGAGAGACCGTCGCCTCCGTGACGATAGCGAGCGTTCCTTCGCTCCCGGCGAGTAATCGGGCGAGGTTGACAGTTCCCGTTTCGGCTTCCTCGACCAGGACATCGTAATTGTAACCGGAGACGTTGCGTTTCAGATCGGGGAATCGATCTCGGACGGCGTCCGCCTGTTCGTCGAGAATCGTGGTGATCTGGGCGTAAACGCGCTCGAGAAGGTCGCCGTTCGGATCCGCTTTCGCACGGATCTCGTCGACGGAAATCTCGCCCAGCGTCGTCACGGTCCCGTCGGCGAGGACAGCTTCACACTCCTCGATGTACGCGTCGGTCTTTCCGTACACGAGCGAGTGCGCTCCGGTCGAGTTGTTGCCGATCGCTCCGCCGATGGCGCTGCGGTTTCCGGCCGCCGGATCGGGAGCGAACTTCAGGTCGTGCGGTGCGAGCGCTTCGTTGAGCGTTTCGAGGACGGTTCCGGACTGGACGTGAGCGCGTTCGTCCTCGGGAGAGATCGAAACGATCCCGTCCATGTAGCGGGTGAAATCGAGGACGACCGCCTCGTTTACGGCCTGTCCGGCGAGGCTCGTTCCGCCACCCCGCGGGAGGACTGGGATCTCGCGTTTTGCACAATAGGAAACGACGCTGGCGACGTCCGGGGTTCCGTCCGGAAAGACGACGCCGATCGGCGTCTGTTCGTACGCACTCGCATCGGTCGCGTACAACTGCCGCGTGTAGGTATCGAAGCGAACGTCGCCGTCGAGACGCTCCCTGAGATCGTCGACGAGACCCGGACGGTCGACGTCCGTAGAGACGTACTCGTATTCCGCTCTGGAATCCGTTGTCGGGGTGGCTGTACTACCGTCGGGTGGATTATTGGAACTCGTAGTCATCGCTTGTAATTGGACGATTCGAACAGGGTTTCACGGTTGTGGAAAGATAGTTCGGACCACGGCAGAGACATCATTGTCTGGCAACAGTACCGTCGCCCCGAGGTCGGGGATGGATGCCAGCGTAGAGTCGATACTCGTGATACCGAGAACGGACAGATTCGCTTCAGGAAGTTCATCAGGATTCGTTATGCTCCCAATGAGACGGTTTCGCATTCACTGAGTACCAGACACCAGCGCTATTTAAATATTTTTTCTCGCACTGTCCTCCTGACAGCCATATTACTCCAACAGTCGTGGGCGAACAAATCGGGCGCGAGGATGCCGAAATACCGACGCTAGGAGAGATCAGACTCGAGGTCTCGAACGTCGTCCCGAACCTCTCTGACCTTTTCGGCCTGCTTATCGTTGGTTTCCGCGAGGGTCTCGATTTCGTCCGAAACGTCCTCAATCTGGTCGACGGATCTGCCGAGCATCGTGGCAACCTCTTCTGCAGTTGCCGCCTGATCGTCGGTTGCCCCGGCTATTTGTTCGATCCCAGTATTTGCTTCCTCGACTGCGGACTTAATTTCGGATTGCTTGTCGTCGACCATACGGGCCCGTTCGATTGCATCGTCGACCCGGCTGATCGTCGTTTCGACGCTTTCGATGGTTTCGGTCGTGTTCTCGCTGACATCGTCGACGATGTCTTCGATCGTTTCGACCTCTTCTTTCGACTGGTCGGCGAGTTCTTTGACTTCGTCCGCGACGACGCCGAACCCTTCCGCCCCTGCATCGACCTGTGCTGCCTGAATGTTCGCGTTGACCGCGAGGAGATTTGTTTCGTCGGCGATTTGATCGATCACGTCGACGACTTTGTCGATTTCTTCCATCCGCTGTTCGAGGTTGCGGCTGCTTTCCGAAAGGGTGTCGGTGGCCCCTCGAACGTCGTCGATCATCGTGACGATTTCGCCGGTGGCGTCCTTCGATTCCTCCGCCAGTTCGGCTGCGGCTTCGCTCTGACTACTGACTTCCTCGGCGCTGGCGGAAATTTCCTCGACGGTCGCTGAGAGCGATTCCATCTCGTTGCGCACCTCGACGAGGTTTTCGACTTGCTCTTCGGCGAGGTTGTCGACTTCTTCGGTGGTTTCTGCGTTTGTTTCGGCGGCCGCCAATAGATCTCCAACTGCTCCCTCGACAGTCTCGCTAATGGCCGTCTGAATTCGCTCCAGTTCTTTGCGCTGCTCGACCAGATCGGTGACGATCGAAACGTATTCGAACGCACCGATAGATTCGCCATCGGGAGACCGCAACGGAGTACCCGCCGCGCGAATGTGCCAGCTATCGCCGTCGCTTTCGCCGGAGCGGATCTTGTCTTCTCGGACCGGTTCTCCCGTGCGAGCTATCTCCTCGGCCAACGTTTCGTCGACGCCGTCGGTCCCGATAACGTTCATCGCCTTGTTCCCGACGGCATCGTCTTTGGTGATGCCAGTCATCTCGACGTGAGCATCGTTCCAGTGGGTGATCGTTCCGTCGTCGTCGACGACGACCACAGGCTCCGGAAATTCGTCGACGAGATCTCCAAAAAGACTTCGCCAGAAGTCCCGCTGTTCACGAAGGTGCTCCAACTCGGTTTCGTCCCCGTTAGTTTCGGCACTGTCCGAAGGTTGAAGCAATAAATTCCCATCAGCCATTTACAAGGTTATAACCAGACGAGTATAATATAACTATTGGCCGCGAATAGGCGGAGAAAGCAGGCTATCCGGAAATTCTGCTAGACAGTCCTTCAATACTTCGATCCGAGCCCGTGGTGAATGCCGTTTCTCCCCGAAGCAGATTACTGGGGCTTGCCGTCGAAGTTAACGAAGTCGTCGAGTGTAGCCACCGCATCGGTTTTCACAGACGAACCGTGATAAACGAGGCCGACATCGAACTCGAACTCGAGGAGTCGATCGAGGTGTTCGTCGGCTTCGAGCAGGTTCGCCGAGTAAAATCCGGTGGGCAAGACGAAGTATCCCGACGGCAGGCCTCGAGCGTCCGAGCCGAACACTGCATCACCGAGAACAGCGATACCGTTCGCTTCGTCGACCAGTGCGTGGTGATCGGGAGTGTGACCGGGAACGTGTACGGCCTCGAACGGCCCGATGGTATCGCCGGTTGAAAAACGCCGGTCGACGAGCGAGTCGTCGACGTCCGTCTGCGCCGGAACCCACGTTTCGACATCGTACCGTTCGTTTACCGACTCAAGACCGCCGATATGATCTCCATCTCCGTGGGTAATGATCACGCGTTCGGGTTCGGTACCGATTTCCTCGATTCCTTCGAAGAGCGCGTCAGTAGTGGTTGCAAGGCCCGTGTCGACGAGGGTCGGCACAGGGAGATCGAAGAAGTGTGCTCGGTAGCGTCCGTTGCCATCGTCCCGTACCGTGATATCGTACACTCCCGAAACGAACTCGGTGACCATACCTCGGCTTCGTTCCCATTTTTATTAAAATTACTGTCTAAAACAGGTCAGGAGCCCGAATGCGACTACGGTGACTCGTCTCGAACGAACAGGGAACGGTGTCACCGAAAAACGCCAATCGGCTCGATTATTCGGTATCGAAGAATTCGCGCGATACCGTCTCTCGTTCGATCGTTCCGGTATCAGTCCGGGGGAGTTGTTCCTCCGTAAGGATGTACTCTCGCGGTCGCTTGAAATTCGCCAGCCGATCGTGATCCTGACAGAACTCGTCGAGTTCGGTTTCAGCGGCCTTCGCCTCGTCCTCGAGGCAGGCGACACAGACGACTCGTTCTCCCCAGTGATCGTCCTCCAACCCGATTACGACCGCCTCGTCGATGGCATCGTATCCCTCGAGAATTTCCTCCACTTCCTCGGGGTAGATGTTTTCGCCCCCGCTAACGATCATGTTGTCCGCGCGACCGATTATATGGAGGGTTCCGTCGGAATCGATCTCGGCGATGTCGCCGGTTCGAAGCCACTCCCCGGCGAAAAGTTGCTCGGTTTCCTCCGGACGGTCGAGGTAGCCGTCCGTCATTCCATCGCCGCAGGCGATCACTTCTCCGGTTTCGCCTGCACCGACCGTCGCGTCGGGGTCGACGGCATCGGATGATCCCGCGGGTTCCACGACTCGGATCTCCCACATGAACGATTCGTTGCCGATCGTTCCGGGATGTTCTGACTGGAGCGATGGATGCGCGTACGTGAGATTCGGACCGCCCTCCGTCAATCCGTACGTATTGTAGAGGTTATCGGTGAGGTGATCGGAAACGTCCTTGACGAGCGCCTCTGTAACGATCGACCCCCCGGTTCGAATGTACGAAAGATCGGCGATCGCATAGTTTTCCTCCCGCTGGGCGTCGAGAAGCGCGTGGAGCTGCGTCGGGACCGCGAGTAGTCCAGTAATATCGTACTCGTCGATGAGTTCGAGCGCTTCGTGCGGATCGAAATGGGTCTGAATTACCATCGTCGCACCGACCTGGATGTGCGGAAGGATCCACGCGTCACACGTCACCATGTGATACCACGGGGACGTGACGAGTGCGATATCGGTCTGTTCGATACCCATCTCCATTATCACCTGGGTGCTTCCGAGCCACATCGACTCCTGGTCGTGTAAAACGGCCTTCGGCGTGCTCGTCGTTCCGCTGGTGTAGAAGATCCCGTGCTCGTAAGAAGAGTCCGTCTCGAGCGCTTGGCTCGAGGCCTCCTCGAGAATCGCGTCGTACGATTCGACGGCGTCGTGATCCACGGACGCGTCACCGCGGTGAATACCCGTCTGAATAGCCGACCGGTCGATAACTTCCAGTGCTTTCTCGACGTTGTTGTCGTCGAAGAGTAACGCCGTCGCTTCGGTCGGCTCCAGCATCGAGACGATGCTCCCCGGGCTCTCCCGAAACGGCAGTTGGACGTTTCCGATACCGCGCTTGTGACTCGCTACTATCGATTCGATAGCTAACACGCCGTTGCACGCCAGCGTCGCGATACGGTCCCCCCCGCATCGCTCCGTCAACGCGTTCGCCAACCGAGACGATCTGTTATCGAGTTCCCCGTATGTTTCGCTCCATCCGTCGTCAGTAATAATCGCTGTTTCTTCCGAATTACACCGTACTGACCTGTTAAAAGACTCAATAAAGTTCATCGTTTCTCCAAGGTACGTCATACCACTTCCCATCTACATTAATAATTTTCGTCTGACGCCACGGATACGAGAGTACCCGAATTGGGACTGCTGGCGCCGTTTGATCGCGGGTGGCGACGATTGCTGACCGGCGTGGATCGGTTCGTCAGAGACTCGAATGCAAGAATGAGTCCGAAGAAACTCGAACGCAGGACGGGTTCGAAAAGACTCGAGCGCAGGAATAGGCCGAGCGACGTTCGACGAAGCGAGGTTCCAAAAAGTGCTCGGCTAGCAACGGATCGGAGGGCTATCACGCTGGACGATCAGTCGTACGCCAGGCGGAGTTCGACGTCGTTGACCGCTTCCAACAGTGGATCCCGGAGCTGTGTCTCACAGTACTCCTCGGTGAGTCGACTCGCGGCACCCGCAATCGTGATCGCAGCGATCGGTTCGCCATCGAGAATAATCGGTGCCGCAATCGCGTGCACGCCCGTGAAGTCCTCTTTCCGGTTCCACGCGACGCCGGTGGCACGAACTTCCTCGAGTTGCTCCTCGAGTTCCGCTCGGTCCGTGATCGTGTTCTCGGTATGGCTCGGGAGGTCGTCTTGAGCGGTCAGTTCGTGCACTGTTTGCTCCGGTAAGTGCGCGAGAATCGCCTTCCCGCCCGAAGTCGAATGTAAGTGTTTCCATTGTCCCACCACGGAATGACTGTTAAAGGTGTTATTTTTCACGGAGCCGTACAGAAACATGACTCGACCGTTTTCGTGGACGACCAACCACACTGCTTCGTCCGTTTCGGTGGCGAGCATGTCTACCCTGTCTTTGGCGGCGTGAAAGACATCGTACTGGTTTCGAACGTCTATGCCGTCGCCGAAAAACTGCAATCCGGGCCGGTAGGTCCCCCCTTCGTTGACGACGTACCCGTGTTGTTCGAGGGTGGCGAGGTGTTTGTGGACGGTACTTTTCGCAAGCTCGAGCGTCTGGGCAATCTCCGTGACGCCCGCGCGCTCTGAGTCCTGAACGCATTCGACGATGGCGAACAGGGTTTCGTCGGATTTGACCGATTGGCTTTTCGATTCCGGACCACTCATTGAGAGACGTTACTCGTCGGTTCTATTGAAGCTTGTTCACGAAGTATCGAAACCGACTGGTCGGTGAGCGTCGTCTACGAGACACGCCCCCGTCGGCGAACTCGCAGCCGTTCGGGGTCTGAGAGCGATGCACTTGACAATACCAACCAGAATTTATAATAGTCTGCTGGCAAGCTATACGATAGAGCATGGTTAGAAGTTCACATGGAAATGGGAGACACACGGGACGGGAACCCGTGATAGTCTACCACAACCACACTCAAGAAGGAAAACGGTCATGTCCAGCGGTGGGGAGGACCGAGAGATGGTAGGAGAGTTCGCAACCCGAGTAATGGAGCTCCTGATCGACGGCATCGCTCAGGGCGTGGTGCTCGCACTGCTCGGGATCGGCATCACCATCGTCTTCGGTCTTGGCGGAGTGTTGAACCTCGCAATCGGCATCTTCGCCGTACTGGCAGTGGTCGCCGCCGTCGCCATTCTCGGCGTCGTTCCGAGCGCACCGGCGGCCATCCTCGCCAGCATCATCATCGTCGCGCTGGCCGGATTAGCCATCGACAAAACGGCGCTCTCGCTGGTCTATCAATCCGAGGGCGAAGAACGAATCCTCCTGGGTATCTTCGTCACCCTCGGGCTGGCGATCTTCCTCGAGGGGATCCTCGTCACCTACTACCCCTCGAGTTACTCGCTCTCGAGCGGCGTCCCGTCGATGACGCTCATGGGCGTCCAGATTCGGGGCTCGTCGATCGCGGTAATCGGGATCTCCATCGTGCTGTTTGCGATCCTGTATTACTTCTTCAGCCGCACCTACCTCGGCGCGGCGACCCGAACCGTCATGCAGGACGAAACCGGCGCGATCCTGTGTGGGATCAGCCCCCGACGGATGCGGACATTCGTCTTCGTCCTCAGCGCAGTTATCGCCGGCATCGCCGGAATCCTCTACAGCTTTTCGGCGACGGTGAGCGTGGCGACCGGCTTTGAACTCACCATCCTGGCGCTGATCGTCTCGATCGTCGGCGGCGTCACCAGCATCGTGGGAGCAGTCGGTGCCGGGCTCGTCATCGGCATCATCGTGACGTTCACGAGCGCGTACGTTGGCGCGTACGTCGCGGAAGTCATCCTGTTCGTAATCGCCATTATCGTTCTGATCGCGCGACCGGAGGAGGTAGCATGACTGACAGCCAATCAACTGTAAGCTTGAACTCACTGACGACGTGGGACCGGATCAAGGTCCCCTTGCTCGTAGCGTTGTTCGCAACGATACCGCCGTTGTTCTTCCACCTGCAGGTGATCTCTCGGCTGTTCGTTATGATTCTCATCTTCTCGGTGCTGGCGCTCGCGCTCAACATCGTGTTCGGGCACACCGACCAACTGTTCCTCTTCGTGGGGGCTTTAACCGGGCTCGGTGCCTATTCGACGGCGCTGACAGCCGACTACCTCGGTGTTTCGCCCTGGATCACGATTATTCCCGGCGCGATTTTCGTCGGCCTGATCGGGCTCGTCGTCTGTTATGTCGCCGCGAGACGGCGGTTCACCGTCATTTTGATCTCGATCCTGACGCTCGCGCTCCAGTTCGCGATCATCGAGATCTTCGTCGGGGCCCGCAACATCACCGGCGGGAGTACCGGATTCACGTTCTCCGGACTCGGACTCGAGCCGGTCCAAGACGCCCTCGGCGTCCACGAACACTTCGTGCTCTACTACATGCTGTTGGGCATCCTGACGGCACTCCTGTTGTTCTACCAGTGGCTTCGCACTTCGAAGTACGGCGTCGCGTTCAACACCATCCGGCAGGACGAAATCGCCGCCGAAGCAATCGGCGTCAACGTCGTGCGCTACAAGTCCATCGCCGGGTTCGTGAGCGCGTTCATCATCGGGTTCATCGGACCGATGTACGCACAGCTCGAGGGCATCATCTTCCCGGGACTGTTCGCGTTCGACGCGATCGACGTCCTTGTCTTGATCATCCTCATCATCGGCGGGCTCCGAACGACGCTCGGGCCGGTCGTCGGTGCGGCGATCGTCATCATGGTCAACGAGGAGCTCCAGGGCTTCGGACAGTGGCGGACTGCCCTCTTCGGGTTCTTGCTGATCGTGATGTTCCTGTACTTCAGACAGGGCGTCGTTCCCTACGCCGATAAGATCGAACGAGAACACCTTCGCATCAGAGAGCGGTTCACCAACTGGTTAGACTGAACGCCAGCAAGGAAAATCGCCTCCGCGACTGAATTGACGGCAACGGACACTTTTTCCAGTACCCGCGCGGGGATTCGAAGACTGGACGACGAAATCCGTCACAGAGTGTGACGGACCAACAGAGCCCAAACAATTTATACCGGTGGGAGAAAATGTCGCAGTATGTTACGCGGGACAAACGTCACGAAGCGATTTGGTGGGCTGACGGCCGTCGACGACGTCAGTTTCGAGATCGAACAGGGGGAAATCGTCGGACTGATCGGGCCGAACGGAGCAGGTAAGACGACGCTCTTTAACACTATTACTGCGGTTCATCCACCCGAAGAGGGGTCGATCGAGTTCAACGGGACGGAGCTCACGGATCTCAAACCGCACGAAATCGCCCAGGAAGGGATCGCTCGAACGTTCCAGACCGCACGGACGTTCAACGAATCGAGCGTCCTCGAGAACGTCGCCGTCGGCTCGATCTTCGGCAACGACGAGTCGATCGAAGTCGCCGAAGAGCGGGCTCGAGAGTGTCTCGAGTTCGTCGGGCTCGCCGACCTTGAGGCCGAAGAGGTCAGCAGCCTCAATCTTGTCGACCGGAAGCTCTTAGAGCTGGCACGCGCACTGGCGTCGAATCCCGACCTCATCCTCGTCGACGAAATCGGCAGCGGCCTCACCCCCGCCGAGCTCGAGGAGCTAACTGAAAAGCTAAAGCGAGCGAGCGACGAACGGACCATTTCGATCATCTGGATTGAACACATCATGGAGGCGATCATGGGCTCGACCGATCGAATCATCGTGCTCAATCAGGGCGAGAAGATCGCCGACGCGACGCCGACGGAAGTCCAGCAAAACGAGCGAGTGACGGAGGCCTACCTTGGAGGTGCCGAAGTATGACGCTGCTCAACGTCGAAGACGTTAACGTCGGCTATGGCGATCTGCAGATCCTCTGGGACGTCTCGCTCGCGATCGAGGAAGGCGAGTCGGTGATCGCCCTCGTTGGCCCAAACGGCGTCGGCAAGACGACCCTCCTGAAAACGCTCTCGGGCATCCTCGAGCCCAGCTCGGGAACGATCGAAATTCTCGGTACCGATATCTCGAACTACTCCGCCGAGGAGATCGTCGAAAACGGATTCGTCCACATCTCAGAGGAACGCAACCTGTTCGGCGATATGTCCGTCTACCAGAACCTTCGAATGGGATCGTACACGGAACGAGACGCCTTTGACGACACGCTCGAGGAGGTCTACGAGATGTTCCCTGTCCTCGAAGAGCGCCGCGAGCAAAAAGCCGGGACGCTTAGCGGGGGCGAACAACAGATGCTCGCAATCGGTCGGGGCCTGATGGCACAGCCACAACTGCTCGCACTCGATGAACCCTCCGGTGCGTTGGCTCCCCAACTCGCTGAGCGCGTCTTCGAGAAAATCGAAGATATCAGCGACGATGTTCCCGTGTTGCTCGTCGAACAGCACGTCGACCGAGCGCTCGAGATCGCCGATCGAGCGTACCTCCTCGAAAACGGACGGATCGTCACCTCCGGGACCGGTGACGAACTGCTCGAAAGCGACCACGTGATGGACGCCTACCTTCGTGGCTGATAACCGACAAACGCGACGGCTGAGACTCGAGCGCGAATCGCTATCGTCGGGTTGATTCTGCGGATATTCCACGAGTAGTTTCGTTACGGGAACAATCCGATCAGGCTCCCAAACAGCAGGGCCGAAAACGGATACATCGAGAGACCAACGGCGATAACGGGGGAAACGGAGGGAACGTATCGGGCAACGGCCAACGAAAGGGCGGGGAATACACTGGCGAGGGCCGCGAGCGGGCCGAGAACTCCGACGGCCGTTCCCGCGATGATCGCTGCGACACCGGCGAGGACGAGTGCGTCGGCTGAGACTCTGGCGCGTGTTCGGCCGAGGACTACCGGAACGGTTCGTTTCGAAAGTGCCGAATCGGTGTCATAGTCGAGTTGGTCGACCATGATCTTACAGCCGCTAAGAATACCGACGTAACTCGCGGCGACCAACAGGATCGGGGGAGTTACCTCGCCGGTCTGTGCGACGTATCCGCCGATAAACGCCAGCGCGATCCCTACCGGGTAACCCGTGGTCCCGGTGATTGGATTACGGTCGAAGACAGGGGCGTGTGCAATCGCGAGGACCCATAGGGGAGCGGTCACCACAACGGGGCCCACTCCAGCGGACCGCCATAGAACACCGACGAGGAGAAAGAATCCGACGGATAACGCGACAATAGCGACCGCGAGGGAGCGACTCGAGAGGCCAACCTCGGAATCCTCCCCGCGAACGTAGTAGTCGACGTACGCATCCATCAAGTGAGCAACGTAGATGGCGGCTCCGACGGTCAAGCCGTGAACGACGACGATTCTCACAGAAACCTCGATCGCGAGTGCACCACCGAACCCGGCCACTGCAACGGCAGGGACGAGAAAGAACGGTTTTACCTGCTCGAGTAGCCCGTCGACGATCGAATCAGTTCTCATACAGACTCAGGATCACCGATCCTGTTAGCTTTGTCCATCAGTTCGGCGCGGTTCGACTGTTTATACACCATATTAGTTACCATAAATAGACTATATATCAATCGAATGGCCACAGAGACTATACGGAATCGAATTACGCTCGAGATACACCAATAATTATCTGCTTTTGTAATTTTTTCAGTGGAATATCGTTTTTTAGTTGTATTGGCAGGAACGCCTCGAAATCAAAATATTTCTAATTAGCATGATAAATGGGGGAAGATTAAAGAGGGGCAAGTGCACACTATCCGCATACGTATGTCAAACGGTACACAGGGCCGTGCTGGGAGACGCAAATTCCTCAAAGCAACCGCTGGCACGGCGACAGCTGGTGTGCTTGCGGGATGCTCAGCACTCCTCGGTGGGGACGACGATCACATCACAATCGCAGGGTTACAGCCCTACAGTGGCCAGTTCGCACTGTACGGCGAGGCTCACACTGCCGGCGTCGAGTTCGCAATCGACGAGATTAACGACGACGGTGGGCTACTCGACCAGGACCTCGAACACGACGCCGTCGACACGGAATCGAATCCGTCCGAAGCGTCGACGATACTGACGAGTGCCGCAGACGGTGGTGCAGTCGCGGCGGTCGGACCGGTCTCGAGCGACGTCGGCGTCAACGCGGCGAACACCGCAGAGGACCTCGAAATTCCGCTGTTTCTACACGCGGCGGGAGACGTCGAGATTCTCAGTCACGATTCGAACTACACCTTCAGGACGGGACTGCCGCCGTCACCGGCGTTCATCAGGGGCCAGGAAGGACTCGTCGAAGACCGAGGATTCGACACGCTCGGTGCGATTACCGCCGACTACGCGTGGGGTGTCGCTGCGAACGACGCGATACAAGAGACCTTCCCCGATGCAGAAATCGAGGAAGCACCGGCAGGCGCGGACGACTTCTTCGAGTACATCACCAACCTCCCGAACGACATGGACTTGCTGATCGGTTCCGGGCACGCGCCGGGTATTAACGATATGTACCTGGACCTCATGGAGTCCGGAGAGTACGATCCGGAGCTGTTTACCGCGGCAGTGTCGCCACCCGAGTCGAACTACAGAGCGATCGGCGACGACATCGAGAACGGCTTTACGTTCGGCCATCTCCCGGATGTCTACTCCGAGGAGTACCAGGACCTCGCCGAAGAGTTCTACGAGGAGACCGGCGACTACTTCGGTCCCGCTCAGGCTCTCGGTTACGTCGCCGTGCAGTTGATCGCCGAAGCGATCGAAGAAGAAGAGAGCGACGACCCGACGGATGTCGCCGCTGCGATGAGCGAGATCGAGGTCGATACCATCTTCGCCGAACCGATCCAGTACACCGACTGGGGCGAACTCGACCAGTTCTCGCTTATCTGGAGCGGGTTCGAACTCGAGGCCCCGGATTACTACCCGGACGGGGACTTCGACCTGCACGAGGAACACCGAACGGAACCAATGGATGCGGTGGATCCGGACGACTGGACCTAACGGATCCGTAGACGAGATCGGGGTTATCGACAGCGAACCGATTATCGGTACACTGAGCGGTGCATTCACATCGCTTCGACGGTCGATCGGCGGATAGCTTATCTGCACCGACGGACACGACTTGCGACGAAAACGATCGGATGGGAAAACACTATGCTCCGTAATACACAAATCCACTTATGGCCTTAGATAGCTTATTTGACCCCGATGGCGTTGCCGTAGTCGGTGCCTCGGCAACGGAAGGAAAGATCGGGTACGAAGCGATGCAAAACGCGATTGGGTACGATGCGCCGATCTATCCGGTCAACCCGTCCGGATCAGGAACCGTGTTCGGTCGAGAGTTCGTCTCCTCGGTAACGGAGATAGACGGTCCCGTCGACCTCGCACTTTCCTGTGTCCCCGGGCCGGTCGTTCCGGACGTAATCGAAGACTGCGGTCGGGCGGGTATCGGAGCCGCCGTTATTTTTTCCGGCGGCTTCGCCGAAGCTGGCGAAGAGGGCGAACAGTTACAGCGACGACTCGTCGAGGCCGCAGACGACGGAAATGTCCACCTGCTCGGACCGAACACGAGCGGGTTCTTGCGTCCTGCAGAGGATCTACACGCCACCTTCGCAACCGGGACTGAAGACATCCGCTCCGGAAACGTCGCAATTATCGCCCAGAGCGGCGGAATTGCGTTTGCGACCGCGTTCAGAGCGGAAAACGAAGGGCGTGGTGTGTCCGCAATGGTCGGACTTGGAAACAGTGCAAACGTCGGTTTTCAGGAAGCTATCGACTTCTTCGACACCGACGATCAAACCGACTCCATCGTCCTGCACGTCGAAGGGACCGACGACGCTCGAGGCCTCCTCGAAACGTGTCAGTCGGCATCGACACCCGTCGTCGCGTACAACGTCGGCGAACAAGACGTCGGCGACTTCGCCGAATCACACACCGGATCGCTCACCGGAGACCACGAGTTGTACGAAGCGGGCTTCGCACAGTACGGCGTCCCGACGGTACGTTCGGTCGCCGAACTGTACGACGCCGGAACGGCGCTGGCGGACTGTCCGCGCCCGTCGGGACCGAACGTCGGCGTCGTGACCGCACAAGCCGGTCCGGGGATCGCGATCACGGACCGGCTGAAGGGCGAGGGAGCAACCCTCCCCTCACTGAGCGACGAGACGCAGGCCGTCGTCGAGGAAATTCTGCCGGGAATCACCTTCTCGGCCAACCCCGTCGACACGGGTCGTCCGATGCCCGAATTCGGGGACGTCGTCGAAGCCGTCGCTCGCGACGAGAACGTCGATATCGTCCTCGTCTACGAACTGTTCGAGGAGGGACTCGGATTCCCGACGGAGACACTCGAGGGCCTCCCAGAGGCGACCGGAAAACCGATCGTCTTCGCAACGGGCGGTGCACGAGCGGCGCTCGAGCCCGAACTCGAGAAGATGACCGAGTGTGACATTCCGACGTACACGACTCCCGAACGAGGAGCCGACGCCGTCGGGGCGCTCGTCAACTACGCGAGGCGGAATCCACCTGCTGACGCCGTCGAAAGCGAGGTGAACACGGATGACTGATCACATCGAAACGGCGACGTCGGCGGGACGAACCGCGCTAACCGAATCCGAAGCCAAAGAAGTGCTTTCGGCACACGGCATCGATGTCCCCGACGGTGAAACCGTCCGTTCGCCAGAAGCAGCGACCGACGCAGCGCGGCGATTGGGCTATCCGGTCGTCGTAAAAATCGAATCGCCGAGCGTTCAGCACAAAAGCGATTGGGGCGACGGCGCGGGCGTCGTCCTCGGCGTGGCGGACGACGATGCGGTCGCCGACGCCGCCCGCGAAATCTTCGAAACGGCCGACCGTCAGGGGATAGACGCGGCGGTACGCGTCGAATCCGCACTCGAGGTTGACGACGGCATCGAAGTCATCGTCGGCGGAACGCGAGATCCGTCGTTCGGTCCGACCGTGCTTGTCGGTCTCGGCGGCGTCGCGGTCGAAGTCCTCCAGGATACGAGCCACCGGCTCGCACCGGTAACCGAAGAACAAGCCCTCGAGATGACCCACGAACTCGAGGCGTCGGGACTTCTCGACGGCTATCGCGGCGAGCCGGCGGTCGACCGGGAAGCGATCGCCGCCGCGATACAGACGGTCGGTGAGTTCCTGGTCGAGGAGTCCGCAGTGTCGGAGGTCGAGATCAATCCACTCTTGGCGCGGTCCGAGGATGTGCTTGCACTCGATGCGCTGATCGCGTTAGCTCCCGACGACGAGAGCGACTGATAGGGCCGGTTGTCAGTCATTTCCGGCCATTCGCCACCCCGCTCTGGCGACAAACTGGTAAACAGGGACAACCGACCCTATGAGTGAACCGTGCACCTCGTCCGATCGGCCGCGGCTCGGACAACGGTATCGGTTCGGTTCTGGTGAAAGTCGACCGTCGCTATCAGTTTCGGTCGGTCTCGATAGAACACGAAAACAGCGGGGGCGCGCCTCAGCGTAGATGCACAGCGAAGAGACGGAGAAACGGTCACCGGGGATTCTTAGGCCTCTGCTTCGGTGTAGAAATTAAACGCCTCGAACACGGGTCGGTCCGTCATCCCGAGGAGGATTGCTTCGTCGTCCGGCTCGTGATGGTGGGCTTTGCCGGGCGGGACACAGAAAATATCCCACTTGCCCCACTCGAGGGCTTCGTCCTCGACGTGGGTGACGCCCTCGCCTTCGATGACGAAGTAGACCTCGGTCGCGTTGTGGAAGTGAGCGTCCGTCGGCTCGTTGAGTAACTGCGCCCGAAACGACATCGTCGGGAACAACGGCGGTGCCCCCGACGTCGGATTAACGTAGGACATACTGTAGCCGTCGTACGGGTCCGGCTGGTCGTTATCCGCGCGCTGTCGAAGCGTCTGAACCGTATCCTCCCATCGGAACCGATACGGCGGCGTCGGATCCCGGATTCCCTCGAACGGTCCGGGGATAGAGCCGTCTTTCGATTGGTCGTACGAACGCGCTCGACCGTACTGCGAGTCCCAGTACCCTTCCGTTTTGGTGACGGGTTGGCGCTCGAGTTCGTGATTTTCGAAGACGTTTGTGGCGTTCAGCGAATCCAGAACGAGCGGCAGATCGAGCACGTCCAGCCACATGGCCGTCTCGTCGGAGTCGTTGACGTGGTCGTGCCACTCCCACTGTGGCGTCGTGATGAGATCGTTGTTCTCCATCGGGAACTCTTCGCCGGCAACGACAGTCTTCATGTCCTCGTGGCCGTCGATGGTAAACCGCAACGCGTTCGCACCGTGACGGTGCGACGGCGCGGTTTCACCCGGCGAAACGGTCTGAACGCCGACGTAGATCGTGTTCGTGATTGAATTCCCGAGCGAAGCGTTGATCGGTACTGCAACTCGACGCTGGAACCCCGGTGGGAGTTCCTCAATCGGCATATCCTCTTCGACGTGGTCGATAGCATTTTTGATGTCGTCCCACTTCCAGATTTCGGCCTGGAGGTCGTCATAGACATCACCGAAGGTCTCTTCAACCTCCCAGAGCGGTCTGAGGTTCTGCTCCTCTAAGATGCTCCGAGTCTCGGAACTCAACTCTATCGGGTCTTCTGACTCTTGCTGTGCCATATCGTATGGTTACGCAAGTATCACCATAAGTGTTTGGAGCACATCTACACCGGTCCAACGGGCGGATGACTTGTCACACGCCACCGGTCCAACGGGCGGGGTGAGTTCACCGGCGAGAGAGATTCCGTAATAGGGTCGATTATCAGTCATTTCCGGAGCAACCGCGAGTCGTCCTGCGGTTGCTCCGGTAAATCGTTACAACCGACCCTATGAGTGGACCGACTGGACCGACGAACACTTACTCGGCGATCAACGCTGGGAACCGGATCAGCGGTCCTGGTCGTCGATCTGATCGTCGAAGACGCGATCCGAGCGAAAGACTTCTCGACAATCCTCACAGACCATCTGTTGCTGGATCGCATACTCCCAGAGTTTTCCACCACACTCGAGACAGTCGAAATGCGCCTGAACGAACGGATCTTCCTTTGCGTACGGATTCTCGAATTCGGCCATAGACAGCTATTGTAGCGGATCGGTCATAAGAATACTGCCTCGCACACCGAATCGCCGTTCGGACGCGTAGAGAATTTGAACACGTAGAGAAAGACGTTATACGGGGCCCGTTCAGCGTGATCTCCACGGGTAGTTTGGCTGAGGCTCTTCGGGCCTGTTTCGGGTAAAAAACGTTGCCGCGAAAATCGAGGTCTTCGCCGCCGAAGTTACTGTCCGCCTTTCTCGACGTTGACGTCAGCGAATCGGGCATCGCGTTCGGTAACGTCGACGGTCATCGAGCCGACGTCCTCGATTTCGGCGTCGATCGTATCGCCGTCGTTGAGTTCGCTCACGCCTTCCGGCGTCCCGGTCGTGATGACGTCACCGGCCGAAATCGTCGCGCCGAGAGACGCGTATTCGACGACGTCAGCACAGGTATAGACCATGTCGTTGGTGTTGTCGTCCTGTTGCGTTTCGCCGTTGAGCTGAAGTTCCATATCCAGATCCTGGGGGTCGTCGATTTCGTCCGGCGTCGCGACGCACGGGCCGATGATGGTGAACGTGTCGTAGGACTTCCGGTTCGAACGGTCCTGATCCCCGCGGACGGAGATGTCGAGCAGGATCGTGTAGCCGAAGATGTTGTCCCATGCTTCGTCCGCGTCGACATCCTTGACGTCCGAACCCATGATGAACGCCAGCTCGATTTCGTGGTCGACACGGCGATCCGAGAACGGCAGTTCGATGCCGTCGTCCGGTCCGGCGATGCTCGAGGGCGCTTTCAGGAAGTATCCTTTGTCTTCGATCGAGAACCACTCGTCAGTGGTGATATCCTTGTCGCTGATCGCTTCTTCGATGTGGTTTTCGTAGTTCAGTGGAGCGGCGATGACTTTCTTCGGATGCTCGACGGGGGATTCGACGTGAACGTCCTCGACGTCGTGGTCGGCGTCTTCGTCGGCATACTGAGTTGCGTCGTAGTCGCCCTGAATGTATTCGATCAGTGGGTCGTCGCTCTCGAGGCCGAGGCGATCGGTCAGGTCGACGATTCCGGTCTGGTCATCGGTGAGTACTCCGAGTCGGTCGCCGTCGTATCGGACGAAATGCATACCTGATTCATTCGGACATGGCGTTATAAAACATCCCTTTCGAGTACGCGTTACGAAGTGAAGAGCAGGAGGGCCTCATGCAGTAACAGAAAGCGAGCGCTCGGATACGCAAAATCAGACTCTGCGAACGAAACCGAACCGTAGAACCAGCCGAATACGAATCGGGGCGTGATGTCGGTACTGGGAGCGGTAACTCCGGAATCGACGGCAAGGTGTTCACGAAACGCGGGATATCTTCGTTCGACAGCAAGAAACGCAGTTCGTCGTCGATCTCACCATACATTACATTCCTAAGTCTGTAATATATATCGTTGTTAAGCCACAACATGCCACCTGGGCGGATATGGCGGTGATATCCACCTCGTTCTCTGATAGCGAACGCTTGGAAATGCGCGGATGCGATGAATTTGTCAGAAATATCGATCAATAGTTTACCAAATACCGACGAACAAAGGAGAACGGAGTCAATTATAATATCCAGCCCGGGCCGAGGGCGACCAGCAACCTCGAAGTATCTACTCAATGCAAATGAATTACAACTAGTTAAAACAAATATTACAAACGAATGGTTGTAATCGGTACTGACGACCGTATCCGGGTGAAATCATCCCATCCGGGGGAACGGGACAGATGAAAGTGCAGGAAGGCGAGAGTTAGGGCTAATGAGAAAGCAGTGAGGGTGGGAGTCAGTATCTAGATTTATCACGACAGGAAACGCAGAGTGAGACAGAATGGACACGGAAAGATCACACGAACTGAAACGATTGTCCGAGCAATTGCTCGTACGCGACGTGGACGCCCACGCGGAAGCAATCAAAAAGCTGAGCCAACAGGGTGACGAGCGAGTGGTCCCCCATCTGGTGGAGATCGTGATGATCGACTCCATCGCAAATCAGTGGGAGGCGTTTGGCTTCCCTGAAGTGATGCGAGATCGGTCACCACCCAGGTACCTCGAGCTTCCGGAGGCAGAGTGGCCCGGTGTCGTCGACGCCCTGTGTGAACTCGCCGAACCGAACTTCGATTCCGACCACGCGTGGGTCGAGTGGGAAACCTGGTATTCCCAGCAGGACATCGAACCACTCGAGGGATTCGACGAGTGGAAACTCCGGTTGTACCGATCCTATCTGCCCCCGGTCGGCGGGCTCCTCGAGGCGACGCCTCGGACGTTCGATCTACAGGACATCCGCTGGGGAAACTGCGACAGATCGTTTCTGGCCGCCCTTAACGAACCCGACTTCGTCCCCGCGGCGGAAGTCGATGCGGGAACGGACACACGCGACGACCGGCGCTATCTGACGGATGACGACCTCGTATTCGGATTCGAAATCGAGGGAACGGCATACGCCGTCCCGCGCTGGATACTGTTTCCACACGAGCTTTTGAACGCGACTATCGACGGCCACTCAGTCAGTCTAACGTACTGTACGCTCTGTAATGCACCGATCCTCTACGAGCGAACGGTCGGTGACCGAACGCTGACGTTCGGGAGTTCGGGAATGCTACTCGAGGGAAACAAAGTGATGTTCGACGAAGAGACCGAAAGCCTCTGGAGTCAACATCGTGGAGTTCCGATCGCAGGGGAGTATTTGAGTCGGGAGGAACGGCTGGACATCCGTTCAATAACACAGACGAACTGGGGCGAATGGAAGCGGGAAAATCCGGACAGCCGAACTCTCGATATCGAAACCGGATACGATTACGACTACGGCTACTACACCGACGAAATCGGGATCTTCCGTCATTACTGGGAAAACGAAAGCGTGGTTCAACCGGGTGTCGAAGCCGCCGAAAGCGAACTCCCCGAAAAAGAACGCGTCTACGGCGTTACAACCGAACCCGATGGGACGAGAATTTACCCGACCGAGGCAGTCCGCCGGGAAGGGATCATCGTCGACGACGACTCGAGCGATCCACGAGTCGTTCTCGAAGACCCCACCGGAGACGTGGCAGTCTACCGAGCACCCCCACTCCCGGTCGAACGAAACGGGAACGCGCTCGTCGACGACGATCAGCGAGAGTGGACGATCGCTCGAGAGGAACTCGCGTCTCGAGGCGAAACCCTCGACCGGGTTCCGGGCCGACACGGCCTCTGGTTCGCGTTTCGCAGTCAGTACGAAGACCTCACCGTAATTGCGGGCTCGAAATAGCCACACCAGTCGGATCGAATACAATTGTGCGTATTTGTCAACAACAAGTACTGAATATTTTGTTTCAACTCTAATGTAGTTTATAACATAATCGGTTTCAAACGCGTTCCGATCAACCATCGAATTAGCGTTACAACGAGGTTATGACGGCCAATTAACCGGATAATCGGCGATAGAGCAGTCAGAACGAAGGCGGTTACATTCACGATACCGGGATGTCGCGAGGTCCATCGCATCGAGTAACGAAACGCAACGAAGGATGCTACTCGCCGAGCCATAGCCTGCTTGCGATTTGGCGTACGCTCGAGAAGAACTGCCCAAAGGTTGATTACGGACTCGGCCTAAGGTTCGGTATGGCTCAACAGAGTCAGTCACCATATAGTATCGAGGGGGAGTGGGACGAACTGTACATCGGCGGCGAGTGGACCGAATCCGCGAGCGGGGAAACGATCGCAGTGGAGGATCCATCGACGCGTGAGACGATTACGCACGTTCCGCGCGGATCACCGGCGGACGTCGATGACGCGTACCAAGCAGCCGCAGACGCACAGGACGAGTGGGCGGCGTCGCCGCCAGCGCGGCGCGAAGAACTCGTACAGGAACTCCTTGAGACCCTCGAAGAACGAAGCGAGGAGATCATGGGCCTGTTGACCAACGAAGCTGGGGGATCGGCCGTCATGGGTGGGACATCGGTCCACCTCGCCGAGGATCAACTCGCCGAAGCGGCGACGCTTCCGCGCCGGATGAAAGGCGAGCACGCACACTCGAACATTCCGGGGAAAGAAAATAT
The DNA here is from genome assembly GCF_054653435.1 of Halostagnicola bangensis. Lineage (NCBI taxonomy): Archaea > Methanobacteriati > Methanobacteriota > Halobacteria > Halobacteriales > Natrialbaceae > Halostagnicola > Halostagnicola bangensis. The sequence goes on from NZ_BAAIGG010000004.1 coordinate 130,490, forward strand.
CGTCGAGCGCGAGCCGAAGGGAGTTGTGACGGTGATTTCACCGTGGAACTTCCCGCTGAACCTCTCGATGCGAGCGGTCGCACCGGCGGTTGCCGCGGGGAACACGGTCGTCCTCAAACCATCGACGAACACGCCCGTCGTCGGCGGGCTCCTCTTCGGTCGACTGTTCGATGAGGTTGGCTTCCCCGACGGTGTCCTTAACGTCGTTACCGGTCGCGGGTCCGAAATCGGCGACGAAATCGCAAGCCACCCGGAGAGCGACGTCGTCGCGTTCACCGGCTCGACGCCGGTTGGCCGTCAAGTCGCAGCCTCAGCCGGCGAGAACCTGGCCGTTGCGGCGATGGAACTCGGCGGAAACAACGCACACATCGTGACTTCGGAAGCGGACATCGAGACGGCCGTCGACGCGGCGACGTTCGGTAGCTTCGTCCACCAGGGACAGGTCTGTATCTCGATCAACAGACACCTCGTTCACGAGGATATCTACGACGAGTACGTCGAGCGACTCACCGAACGTGCCGAGTCGCTACCGGTCGGGTCGGCCCACGATCCGGATACGATTGTCGGTCCAATCATCGACGAGTCCCAGCGGGAGGAAATGCTCGAGTACGTCGACGAAACGCTCGAGGCCGGTGCGACGCTCGAAACCGGCGGCGACACCGTCGACATCGACGGCGTCGAGGACAGTCTCGTCGTTGCGCCGACGGTGCTTTCGGACGTGACCAACGACATGTCCGCCGCCTGTTTCGAACACTTCGGACCGATCGCTCCCGTCATCCCGTTCTCTGATGTCGACGAAGCGATCGAAATGGCAAACAGTACGGAGTACGGACTGTCAGGATCGGTTCACGCAGGTGACGTCGGTACCGGAAAGGAAATCGCTGGACGGATGGAGACCGGAATGGTCCACGTCAACGATCAGCCGATTAACGACGAAGCGCACGTTCCGTTCAGCGGAACCGGAGCGTCGGGTGTCGGCGGCTACAACAGCGAGGACTTCCTCGACGAAGTCACCGAGAAAAAGTGGATCTCGCTTCAGCACGAACCGCGCGAGTATCCCTTCTAAGTAGTCGAATCGGAAACGGTTTCTTTTCAGTATGGTATCATGTCAGTGTTCCTTTGGAATGGATTTATTTGTGTAACACGATTAGATGCGGTATATGTACAAGACATTAGTCTGTCTCGATAAATCAGACGAACAGGCGCGCAAGCAGGCCGAAGAAATCACCGCGATGCCGATGGATCCCGACGCCCATCAGATCCAGATACTTCACGTCTTCACCGACAATCCGGACGGTATTGCGGTTCCACAGGTCAGTTCCGTCCGAACGGCGATGGATGTATTCAACGAGCACGGAATAGAACCTGAAATCATCGGCACCAGCGGAGAACCTGAACGCGAGATTAGACGAGTCGCAAACGATAACGATGTTGACTTGATTAGTCTCGGAGGTCGTAAACGATCACCCACGGGAAAGGCGATATTCGGAAGTGTGACACAAGAAGTGATCCTGGAAGCCGATCGACCGGTCGTCTGTCAGCCGCTTTGAGGCCAGGCGGGTTCACGGTCGAACGGAAGGAGTCAGCTGAGCGAACTCAGATCGGGGTTTCTACTGCACGCTTTTCGGGTTCGGATCCGTTCGAACTCGAGTCGACGAGCGCCCTGACAGCATTTGCACCGCGTTCGGGCGACTGAAACGTAGGAACGCCGATCTCTTCCATCGCTTCGCGTTCGTCCGCGAGGGCCTCGTTCGGACCAGCGATCGTAAAGAGCACTGGTTTGTCCACTTCGTCGGTGAGTCTATCGAGTTCTTCGACGGGATAGCCGAGTGAATCCTCGTAAATCTCGTACACGAGGACGATATCGACGTTCTCGTCGCGAGCGACGGCCTCAACGACGGCACCGAATTCGGGCATCGGGCGGCCAGTGTCGACGGGGTTTTCGGTATAGGTGATACCCTGGAGCAGATCGTCGACGGTTTCCTGCGTTTCCTCCGAGAGGTCCGGAAAGTTGATTCCGGCCCCCTTGAGTGCATCGGCAACGATAATACCGGGCCCCGCCTGGGCCGTCACGACGCCGACGTTTTGTCCGTCAGGAACGGGTGTATCGGCCAGTGCGCGACTCGCGTCGATAAGTTCCGTCAGCGAAGAGACCATCGTCACGCCGTGGCCGGCGAGTTCGTCCTCGTAACGAGCAGTATCTTGAGTCGGGGCGGCGGTATGGGATTGCACAAACTCGCCGACAGCCGCGTTGCCGACCTTGAGCGCGACGATGGGCGTCTCCGCCGCTTTGCACGCCTCGAGAAACCCGTCGATATCTTCGGTCCCTTCGATGTGAAGCGCGATCACGTCCGTGTTCGGATCCTCGTCGAGGGCCGGGATGAGTTCCGCGAAACCGGTGTTCGCACGATTACCGAGGCCGAACATCGCAGAGACACCGTAGCCTTCACGCTCGAGTTGGAAGGAAGCCGTCACGCCGACGCCACCGCTCTGTGCGAGGATACCGACGTTGCCGGTCTCTACTTCTTTGATTCGTGGAACGAACGAACCATAGAGATCGAGGTGAGGCAAGATGTATCCCGCCGTATTCGGTCCGAGAAGCGTAATATCGTACTCGTCTGCCGTTTCGGTGATCGTCGCCTCCAACTGTTCGCCCTCCTCATCGACCTCTGCAAACCCGCCCGCGAAGATAACCGCCGCCTCGATGCCGGCCTCACCGCACTCCTCGATAATTTCCGGCAAAACGGGACCCGGAACGCAACACAACGCCAGATCGGCGTCCGTGTCGTGAACCGAGTCCACGAACTCGTAGCCGTAGACGGTGCCGGAACTCGACGGATTGACCGGGTACACCGTTCCGTCGTACGATTCGATATTCGTCATCGCGTCGTTGCCGAGTTTGCCGGGCGTCTTCGATGCGCCAATGACAGCGATTCCGTCAGGGTCAAAGAAATCGGAGAGCGTCATACGAACTAATTATCGAAGTTTGTAATATATATTTGGATACTACATACCAAAATGAGATCCCCAATGTCATAGGATACCAGATACCACTCGAAAGTTATCTGATAGTAATCGCCTATCAAAATTACCATTGTTTAAATACAGAGAGAGGAGAGGATTAGCAAAAGACTATGCGAGTATCCTATCAACACGCCAATGTCAGGGACGGTAACGAATCATCATTGGTCCGATTCACTGCGGACGACGGGACTCGAGCATGCGTCCTTATCGATTCCGGAGCCGGGGTCGATGTCGACTCGCTACTCGGCGAAGACGAGTATCTGAATGCCATCCTCCTCACTCACGCCCATATCGATCATTATCGGACCCTCGCAAAGAACACCATACACAGCGCACCGATCTATACCGCTCCGAGCACGGCGACGGTTCTCGAACACGCGCTTCCGGAAGCGCAAAAGGATAACGACCTGGGGAACGTTCGCGACGCACTCGAGGCGGTCGAACCGATAACGGCGTGGACGTCGATTCTCAACGCGCTGGAGGTCCGCCCGGTGCCGGCCGGACACACACCCGGTGGCGCGGGATTCGTGCTCCGATTTCGTGATGAGAGCGACCCGGCCCAACAACTGGACAACGAACATCACATCCTCGCGACAGGAGACTTCACGACGCAACCCTGTGCTGGCTACGCTGGACTGCCAACTGAGTATCCGTTCGAAATCGACGCCGTACTGCTAAACGTCGCAACCAGCGATTCGCCGACGACAGTTTGCAACGAATCGATTCGGACGATCCTCGAGCGAGCGTCGGCCGGGTCGCGGGTAGTCGTGGCCTGTAGTTCACTCACTGGCGTTCGATACGCGGCGCTTTTGGGAACCACCATCGAAACCCTCGGACGACGTATACCGGTTTCTATCGTCGGTCAAGCGGCGAAATTGTACCAGTCACTCGAGATAGACGCACCCGGGGTCGACGCGTACGACGTGTTCGAATCGCCAACGGAGGTACTTGATCACGGAGGAATAACTATCGCGGGACCGAATACGCCCACGAGGGGAAGTACGAGACGACTCTTTCGAGCGATTAAAACGGATCCGGACGGCGTTTTCGTTCAGCTCTCGACGACCGACCAGAGGGGAATATCTAACGAGCAGTGTACGACGTATAGCTACGAGTGCGGCAATCACCCGGATACCGCCACGATCGACGATGTCGTGAAACGACTCGCTCCCAAAGAAGTCGTCCTCAAACACGCCTCAGGGTACAAATTAAAGGAGTTACAACGCCGATTCGACCGATGCTTTACGTGGGGAACCGACGATTCCGAGCAGTATCGACTCTACGACAACGGGGAGTGGCAAGCACCCGGGTGGATTAGCGAGAAAGCCGAAAAACAGATACGACGGAACCAGTGGCACGCAAACCGAGAACTCCCTATCCGTACCGATAGTGAACTAATCGCCGTTCGTCGAGGGGAGATCGATCTCGAAGCGGAAGGTGTGGATATCGACAGACTCGAGGAAGTGTTTTCCCGAAATTCGCCACAAACACACCACGCGGCCGTCGCGGACGAGAAAACCGCGTGTCATTCCACGGAACGACTCGAGAAGGAGGAAAACTCGCAGGAAGCCGAACAGGCGAGCCAAGAGACGACGACAGACACTACCGAGTCCGCTCACTCCGTTCGGGAAGAAATCAGAGACCGACTCGTCGAAATAGAGGCGACGCTCGACCGGACCGAACGAACGGTCCCTGCGCGCGTCCTCGACGGCGGCAACGAAACGCAGTTTCTCCAACTGCTCGAAACGACCGACATCGAACCCGGAAATGTCGTCGAAGTAGATATTCTTTTCCGCAAGTAATTTAGCAGACCGAAGTGTCGATCGTGTCATGTTATCTACTATCGGAATTTGGCCGATGGATCATTTCCTATCGAGAGGAAGGAAGTGCCATATTGTACCTCACAGACAAAAATAACCTAATGGTTTCGAAAAGGGGGAGACGAATAGAACAATGCGACCGGAACAGATGGCGCTGTTTTCATACCGGCCGTGGCCCAAAATCGTTTGAGTGAAGTGAAACGTGGGCACGATAGATCCATTGCAATCAACCTATTCGGAGGATTTCGATCAAGCTATTCGGAGGCATCCGGAAGAGTAAGAACAAGAAGTCCCAGCACAAAATTCGAGAGTAACGGGCCTCATCCATCAGCAGTATATAGTTCAATAGTATTGTAGAAAAAAGTCAACATTCAGAATCCGCTAGTACGGGGAAATCACACGAGATAGAGAGTTCCAGCCGTTTGTCGATCGCTCGAGTCTCCCGAGTCAATTCCTCCCGACGATCGAGTCGACGGCCTCGAGATCCGGAAGCGCCGTCATCGCGCCCGTCGCCGTCGTCGTCGTCGCCGCCACCGCGTTGGCGAACTCGAGCGTTTCCTCGAGCCCGCGTCCGCCGTTCAATCCGACGATCGCGCCGGCGACGAACGCGTCTCCGGCACCCGTCGTATCGACCACGTCGATCTCGTATCCGGGATGGATCGCCGTTCCTGACCAGGGTGCCTCGGGGGCTGTAACGGCGACGGCTCCATTGCTTCCGCGAGTGAGCAAAACCGTGTGCGGGCCGGCTTCGAGCGCGTTGTGAGCGACGCGATCGCCAGACGACCCGTCGAATCCGAGTAACTCGAGTTCCTCTCGGGTCGCTTTCAGCACGTCGACGTCGGTAAGTACGTCGCGGGTAACTCGTCTGAACGTTTCCTCGTCCGGCCAGAGCTCCCGTCTCGCGTTCGGATCGAACGAGACCGTACAACCGTGGTCGGACGCCCGGTCGACCAAGTCACACATCGCGTCTCGAGAGGATCCGCTCGAGAGCGCGACGCCGCCGACGTGAACCCACTCGGCCGACGCGAGGGTCCGGTCGTCGACGGTGCCGGACTCGAATCGGGTATCCGCCGTGTTCTCGCGGTAAAACGAGAACGATCGATCACCGGTGTCGTCGTGCGTGACGAACGCGAGCGTCGTCTTCGCCTCCGGGTCTCGTTCGATGGAGTCCGCGGGGAGTCCGAGTTCCTCAAGCGTCGTCGCGAGATATCGACCGAACGGATCGTCTCCCACTCGCGTCCAGAACAGGGGCGTCGACTCGAGTCGAGTGAGCGCGACAGCGACGTTCGCGGGCGCACCGCCCGGTCTGCGATCGAATCCCTCGACGCTCGTAAGGGGGCCGGGTCGTTTTGGGAGAAAGTCGATCAACGTCTCACCGGCAACGACCACCTCGTGTGACATAGGCTCAGTTCACAGGGCGGTGAGTAATGCGTTACGGAGATGGACGAAAGGAATACCCAACCAGTTCTACTCGATATCGACCCACTCGCCGCGTTCGTCGCTGTCCTGGATAGCAGAGAGCACGCGCTGTACCGAGAGCCCGGTTTCGAAGCTCGGTTCGAACGGCTCACCGGCTTCGACTGCCGAGAGGAACTCGTAGTTCTCGTGGACGAAGGTGTGTTCCCAGCCGAGGACGTGACCCGGCGGCCACCAGTGGTCGAGATACGGATCGTCCTCGTCGGTCACCAGAATCGTCTCGTAGCCGCGGTTGTGCTCTAAACACACCTCGAGTTCGTTCAGGCGCTCGAGTGAGAAGCGGAGACTCCCCTTCGAACCCTCGATCTCGATCGTGTGATCGTTCTTGTGTCCCGTCGCGTACCGGGACGCCTCGAGCGTGCCCATGGCTCCGTCGTCGAACTCGACCTGCGCGGAGTAGGCGTCGTCGACGGTGACCGGGCGCGTTTCGTCGCTCCCCTCCACCGGTCGCTCGTCGACGAACGTGCGGAGATGTCCGCTCAGGCGAGTGATGTCGCCGACGAGAAACTGCAGGAGATCGACCGTGTGCGCGCCCAGATCGCCGAGCGCACCGGAGCCGGCCATCTCCTCGTCGTTTCGCCACGACCACGGTGCATCGGAATCGACCAACCAATCCTGCAGGTAACGCCCGCGAACGTGACGGATCTCTCCGAGTTCGCCGGCCTCGAGGAGTCCCTTCGCGTACTGGATTGCCGGCACGAACCGATAGTTAAAGGCACAGCCGGCGGGGACATCGTCACCGGCCTCCCGCGACGCCTCGGCCATCCGTTCTGCGCTCTCGAGGGTCGGTGCGAGGGGTTTCTCACAGAACACGGCCGTTCCGGCCTCGAGAGCCGCGATCGACGGTTCGGCGTGGACGTGGTTCGGGCCGAGGTTGTAGAAGACGTCGACCTCGTCGACGACCTCCTCCCAGTCGGTCGAAATCGAATCGAAGCCGAACTGGTCTGCGGCCGCCGAAAGCTCGGATTCGTTCCGACCGACGAGCACGCTCCGTTCGATATCCGGCGCGTCCGGGAAGAACATCGGTAATCGCTCGAAAGCGTTCGAATGCGCTTTGCCCATGAACCGGTAACCGAGGACGCCAACATCGAGTGTCATACAGCGTTATTAACAAGAGACGTAATTAATATTTTCCCATGTGACGGAGGGACGGTTCAAAGAGGCGACCGCGTTCGCTCAGCGCGCCGCGTCGACAGCCTCGACGAACTCCGCTGCCGTCTGCTGGACCTGGTCCATATCTCCCGCTTCGATCGCGTCGTAGTCGACGATGGCGCTTCCGGCACCGACTGCGAGCGCGCCTGCGTCGAAGAAGTCTGCGACGTTGTCGGTGGAGACGCCGCCGGTTGGAACGATCGGCAGATCACCAAGCGGCCCCTGAAGCGCGCTGATGTGGCCCGGGCCGACCGTCGTCGCCGGGAACATCTTCAAGATATCCGCCCCCGCCTCGACCGCGGTGACGGCTTCCGTCGGGGTCATGACGCCCGGAACCGAGACGACGCCGTGACGGTTGCAGGTCGTGATAACGTCGATGTTGACGTCCGGCGCGAGGACGAACTTCGCGCCCGCGTCTATCACGGATTGTGCGGTCGGGGCGTCCAGGACGGTTCCTGCGCCGATGACCGCGTCCGTATCCGACAGTTCTTCGTCGACCGCGGCGATCTTCTCGCGCACGCGGTCGCCGTCGGCCGTGACCTCGATTCCGTTGACGCCGGCGTCGTGAATCGCTCGAGCGACCGGAACGATCTGTTCGTCGTCGATACCGCGAAGAACGGCGATGACGCCGCTTTCGACCAGGCGATCCGTGACGGATGCGTGATTTGCCATACGGGGTGGTTGGCTTGCCGCTGTTTAAAATCTAACTAGACAGTTCTCGACGAACGAGACGGGCAGAACGTTCGAGCTGGTCACGGCGCTTGGGCTGTTCGCTATTCGTACGCAAAGAGTGTCGCCTCACACTCCTCGCAGACGAGCTTTTCCGCAGGCGATGATCCGATCGGTGTCACCTCTCCACAACAGGTGCGCTGTGTAACGATCAACTCGCCGTCACAGCGCGGACACTCCCGAAGGAACGGACGCAGAGGTCGACCCGCGGCGAGGCGAACCGTCGTGTCGTCGAGACGGGACTCGAGTGCGCATGCCGCGCCGAGTTCCGCGAGCGCGACTGGTTCGTGGAATGAAACGATTCCGCCGGGGCCGTCGAGAACGACGTGCGGCCGACCCCAGGTCCGCTCGGAGCGCGTTTCGACCGACTGTGAGGTGAGGTCGTCCGCGACCACTGCGAGCTCCGCGAGTGAGCGGCCGCGGAGACGCTCGATCTCCCCGCGCCATTCGCGTCGAAACGAGTCCTCGAGAACGAATTCCTCGCCGTCGGGAACGACGACACCGGACTCGAGCAACGCCGCGATGATATCCTCACCGCTCGGGGGAGTCGACTTCGAAGCGTCACCGACTCCGGCCGTCCCGATCGATTCCGACTGGTTCACACCGCGGCTATCGGCCAGCGAGCCCTCCCGATCGTGACCGAACGGTTCTCCCGGAAGCCCGGCGACGAGTCGAGGCGCGAACCGGGGCGTATAGGGGACGAGATACCCTCTGAAGACGATCGTCGCGGTTCCGGTAAGGGCGAGAACGGCACCCGCGGCGAGACGGCGACGGAGCGTGAGTATCCCGATAACGAGGGCGAGAATAGCGGCGTTGACGATAGTACACGGCCAACACCGATTCTTACCCACATGCTCCGGACGACGAATGCGCTCGAACGGATCGGTCATCGATCGTCCGTTCTCGTGCCACTCGCTTGAATGTAGCGCCCTCGAGAGGAGGTGATTCGACGAAGAGGTCGCGTTGGACGGCGGAAAGCGCCAGTCATTCCCCTCGAGGGAACCGACGACACCCGTCCGCGGTACCCCAAGCCCACACCAGCATTATATACGGCGACGATCGAGTAGCACTCGAATGGAGTATACGAGACTCGGCTCGACAGGCCTCGAGGTATCGAGGCTCTGTCTCGGCTGTATGAACTTCGGCAGTGACGCGCCGTGGATGATCGACGACGAGGAGCGGAGTCGCGAAATCATCGATCGAGCTCGCGAACTGGGTATCAATTTCTTCGACACGGCGAACGTCTACTCGTACGGCGAAAGCGAGGAGATAGTCGGTCGTGCTGTCGAATCCTTCGATCGAGACGAACTCGTTATCGCGACGAAGGTCTACACGCGGATGGGTGAGGGGCCGAACAAACAGGGATTGTCTCGAAAGCACGTCCTGGATCAATGCGAAGCGAGCCTCGAGCGGCTCGGAACCGACTATATTGATCTCTACCAGATCCACCGCTGGGACGATCGGACGCCGATAGAAGAGACGCTCTCGGCGCTGGATTACCTGATCGAGGAGGGACTCGTCCGATACGTCGGCGCGAGTACGATGGCGAGTTGGCAGTTCTCGAAGGCGTTGTACACCGCGGATATCGAGGATTACGAACGGTTCACGTGTCTCCAGCCGGAGTACAACGCGGTCGATCGGCACGAAGAGCGAAACCTGTTGCCGGTTTGTGCGGATCAGGACATCGGCGTGATTCCGTGGTCGCCCCTCGCCGGCGGATTTCTGACCGGAAAGTACGATCGGGACGCCGACCCCGACGGGGACAACAGGGCGGCGACGGACGAGTACACGCAGGCGAGATTCACGGACGAAAACTGGGACGTGCTCGACGCGATATCTGAGATAGCAGACGAGAAGGGGAAAACGCCGGCACAGATCGGCATCGCCTGGCTCCTTCACAAGGACCTCGTCGACGCCCCGATCATCGGGCCGCGCCGGATGGCCCACCTCGAAGAGAACGTCGGCGCGCTCGAGATTTCGTTGACGGACGGGGAAATCGAACGGATCGAGGCACCGAAACGACCTGTGTGGCCGCCAGCGGGGAAAGACCGGTGACCGGAGGGCGGGTCGAGTTCCGACAAGTTGAGGTGTGTGAATCGAAACCACGTACGTATACACCATGAACGGCGACACCCTGGCCAACACACTCGAGGATGCGGGGCTCTCCCCGTATCAGGCCGACGCGTTCGTGACGCTTCTCGAACGCGGATCAGCGTCGGCGACCGATATCGCGAAGGCGAGTTCGGTCCCGGACGCACGGATCTACGACGTGTTGCGGGATCTCGAGGAAGACGGCTACATCGAAACCTACGAGCAGGACAGCCTGCACGCGCGGGCACACGATCCGAGCGAGGTGCTCTCGGATCTGCGATCGCGGGCGGACCAGTTCGATACCGCAGCCGACGAAATCGAGGAGCGATGGAGCCGACCCGATCTCGAGGACCACAAAGTGAGCATCGTCAAGCGCCTCGATACGGTGCTGGCACAGACGGACGAACTGATCCGATCGGCGGAGGATCAGGTGAAAGTCGCGCTGACGATCGGTCAGTTCGACGAGCTCTCGGACGCGCTCGAGGAGGCCTACCAGCGAGGCGTCAACGTCAAAGTCTGCCTGTCGACGATGGACGAGGGCGTGTCGCTTCCCTCCGATGACGTGTTCGAAACGACGTGTACGGAAGCGCGATACCGAAAACTACCCTCGCCGTTCGTCGCGCTGATCGATCGGTCGTGGGCCTGTTTTTCGCCCCACGGACGAACCGCGGATCAGTACAGTATCATCGTCAACGACCTGACGTACGCGTACGTCTTTCACTGGTACTTTCTCACCGGCCTCTGGGAGTTTCACGAATCGGTTTACTCCGAACAACACGACGGAGAGCCGATCACCTACGTCGACATGCGCCAATGTGTCAGAGACATCGATCCGCTGCTCGCGGAGGGAACCCACATCGAGGCGACCGTTCACGGCTTCGAAACCGACACGGGTCGCGAACTGACGTTGGACGGCACCATAACCGACGCGACCTACGCCGGAATCAACGCAAGCGACGACCAGGAATCGCCCGTCTCCCGGCTCGCGGGGAAAGTTTCGATTAGTCTCGAGACCGATCAGGGAACGTACACCGTCGGCGGCTGGTCGGCGCTACTCGAGGATATCGAAGCGACGCGGATAACGATCGAACCGCTCGAGTAGGGCGCGTCGACACCGCTCGAGTAGTGTGCGCCGATACTGCTGAGTAATGCGCATCAACACTGCTCGAGTAATGCGCATCAACACTGCTCGAGTAACGGACGGCCGCAACGAACGACTTCGGAGCGGCTCCGTCGGCGGGTGAATATCGTAGACGAACGCCGCATTTTCGCGATTGCACGCTCCGGACCGGACAGACATGTAGCGCCTCTCGCGGACGGGAGTGGCAATTTTCGTGCCACCCACAGTTGTTGACTACACCCGTTGTAACTTATCCGCTAATTATAAATACTTACAATCGAGACATTCGCTCATGCCTGACAACGGCTCACAGGGAACAAGCACAAACGAACCGGGTGTTTCGCGGCGAACACTGGTCAAAGCGGCGGGGGCGGCGGGAGCAACCGGAGCCTCGGTCGGCCTCGCGGGCTGTATCTACGGGGGCAGTGCGAGCACGGACGGGGTTACGTTCGGCTTCGACCCGGACGCAGAGGACGCTGTCGGCGAAGAGATACTCGATCTCTTCTACGAAAACGGCGTCGACAAAGACACCGAAATCGAGCTCCAGCCGGGAGACAGCGACACCGGCGACCGACGCGACACCTACACGAACCTCCTCCAGGCCGAAGAAACCGAACCCGATCTGTTCCTGATGGACAACGGCTGGGTCAACACGTTCATCGAACGTGGCGATATCGCAAACCTCAGCGACGAACTCGACGACGACGAACTCGAACAGATCGAAGACGAATACTTCGAGGCGTTTACCGAGACCGCTCGAGATCCGGACAGCGGCGACCTCTACGGACTGCCGCTGTTCCCCGACTACGCGACGATGCAGTACCGCAAGGACTACGCTCGAGACGCGGGCTACGACGACGAGGACTTCGAGGAGTGGGCGACCGAGCCGATGACCTGGGAAGAGTGGGCCGATATCACCGAAGACATCGTCGACAACTCCGATGCGGAGTACGGACTGGCGACTCAGTGGGAAACCTACGAGGGAACCGCCTGCTGTACGTGGAACGAGGTCATGACCTCCTTCGGCGGTGCCTACTTCGGCGGCGAGGAGAACCTCCTCGGTCCCGTCGGCGACCGACCGATAACGGTCGACGAGGACGAGTTCATCGAGGCGCTCAGCATGATGCGCACGTTCGTCGCCGACGAACACGACGAGGACACCCTCGAGGAGTATCCGACCGGACTCGCCACTTCCTCGATCACGTCGTGGGAAGAAGAGGACGCCCGGGAAGCGATCGCCGGCGGCAACGCGGCCATGCAACGCAATTGGCCGTACGCGATCGTCGATACGATCGAAGACGAGGACAACGACGTCTCCGCGGACGATTACGGCGCGATGCCGATGCCCTACGCCGTGTCGGAAGAAGACGCGGCCCAGCCCGGAGCGGGCGGAACGACGTCCGCGCTCGGCGGCTGGCATATCGTCCTCAACCCAAACTCCGAGCGCAAGGAGGGAGCACTCGAGGTGATGCGAGCGGCGATGGCCGACGACCTCAACTTGGGCCTGTTCGAACTCTGGGGCTGGATTCCCCCGAAGCCGCACCTGTTCGAGACCGAGGAGGTCGAAGACGTCGAACCGATCGGCGATTACATGGACACCCTTCGAGTCGCCGGCGAGAACGCGATGCCGCGCCCGTCAACCAGCGAGTGGACGAATCAGGCGAGCGTCATCGCCGAAGAGGTGAACCAGGCGGTCGCCGGCGAGAAGAGCCCGGAAGACGCCGCCGCGGACCTGCAGGATAGTCTCGAAGATACCGAATCGTAACGATGAGCACCGAAAATCAACCGAGCGGGCCTGCTCGAGAATCGAAGCGTTCGGGCCCGCTCGTGAGGATCGTCCGGTGGATGGAGAACCTCGGCGAAACGGGGTTCGCCTACTTCCTGTTGACACCGGTGTTTCTCGTGCTCGGAACGATCGCGCTGTATCCGCTCTTGCGGACGTTCGAGCTGTCGCTGTACACGAACGTCCTCAGCGATCCGGAGTTCGTCGGCCTCGAGAATTACGTCCAGTTGTTCACCAGCGAGGCGGACGCGAACTTGCCGGGAACCACCACGTTCCTTCCGGGAGGGGTGGCCACGAGCGGGAGTTTCCCGTTCGTCCACGTCGAAGGGTTTCTCCGTAGCGCGCTCATCGTCACGCTCCTGTTCACCGTCGTGAGCGTCTTTTTCGAGACGATCATCGGATTCGGACAGGCGCTGGTGTTGGACCAGGACTTCCGTGGGCGACGGTGGGTTCGGGCCGCGATCATCATTCCGTGGGCGATTCCCATCGTCATCCAGGGGATGATCTTCTACCTGATGTTCCACCCCGATACGGGGTTCCTCGTCGATTACCTGGGGCCCCTCGGCATCATCGCACAGAACAACACGCTCAACGATCCGGCGAGTTCTCTGCTGATCGTCACCGTCGCCGATATCTGGAAGACGACGGCGTTCATGGCGTTGCTGATCCTCGCCGGCCTCCAGAGCATCGACCGAAATCTCTACGAGGTCGCGAGGGTTGCCGGCGCGAGCCGCTGGCAACAGTTCAAAATGATTACGCTCCCGCTGGTGCTTCCGGCCCTCGGCATCGCGATCCTCTTTCGAACAATCGACGCGATGCGAGTGTACGGGCTCATCGACTCCGTTTCGGGCTGTTCGACCGTCCCGTCGCTCTCGTGTATGGTGGTCATGACCTTCAACAACAGCCGCGGACTCGCCTCGGCCATCGCGTTCGTGACGGCGGCCCTCATCGGCCTGCTCGTCACGGTCGTCATCTACCAGCAGTACAAGGAGGGACGCTAATATGGCAACGCCAGATCACTCGTCATCCGAACAGGAGAGAACAAATCAGTCCTCGAACGAGCCCGAGGGCGGCCCGCTCGAGCGCTGGGCCCAGAGCCTCGTCACGAACAAGGACAAACGCGACAGGCTCTACAAGCTGCTGTTCTACGTCGCGGCCGGCTTCTTCCTCGTGACAACGCTGTTTCCCTTCTACTGGTTGCTCGTGCTCGCGCTGACGCCGAACAGCCAGATCATCGGCGGGGACTGGGGCGTTTCGATTCCGTTCGTCGGAGCCGAAATCCCGTTCCCACATCCGCAGGGGTTCAACGTCCACGCGTTCGTCGAGGTGTTCCAGCAGGTACCGTTCCACCTCTACGTGTTCAACAGCTTCGTGCTCGCGACCACGACGACGATCATCGTTCTGGCTATCGCGAGCCTCGCCGGATACGTCTTCGGCCGACTGGACTTCCCCGGCCGAGGACCGCTGATGCTTGCCGTACTGGTGGTTTCGTACTTCCCGCCCGCGGCGTTCTTAGTCCCGCTGTTCGACGCGTTCCTCGGGAACGCGATCGTGGTTCCGTTCGTCGGATGGGAACTCATCTCGGCACCGCGGCTCGTCAACACACCGGGGTCGATGATCATGCCCTTCAGCGCGCTGTTCTTGCCGCTTGCCATCTTCATCCTGACGACGTTCTACGCGCAGATTCCCGACGGGTTAGAGGACGCCGCTCGAGTCGAGGGGACGACCCGACTGGGGGCGTTGTTCCGGGTGATCATGCCGCTGTCCGCGCCGGGTATCGCGACGGCCGCGGTGTTGACGTTCATCTCGGTCTACAACGAGTATTTCTTCAGTTCGATCATGTCCCTCCAGAACCAGCCCGAACAGTGGTCGCCGCTGGTCGGCGGAATATTGAGCTATCAGGACCAGTATACCACGGACTTCAACCTGATGGCGGCGGCGAGCATCATCGGCGTCATCCCCGTGGTGATCATCGTGATCCTCGCACAGGAACGAATCGTCAGCGGCCTCACCGCAGGGGCTCTCAAAGAGTAATCAGAAAATATGGAACGACAGAACACATGGCACGAGTAACACTACAGGACGTCACGAAACGCTACGAAGACGTCGTCGCCGTCGACGAGATGAACGTCGAGATCGAGGACGGAGAGTTCGTCTGTCTCGTCGGCCCCTCCGGCTGTGGAAAGTCAACGACGATGGAATCGATCGCCGGACTCACCAAACCGACCGATGGGACGATCGAAATCGGCGAAACGGATGTCACGACGCTCCCGCCGAAAGACCGCGGGGTCGCGATGGTGTTCCAGAACATCGCGTTGTTCCCGCACATGGATGTCTATGACAACATCTCGTTCGGGCTTCGACTGCGAGATTACGACACGGACGAAATAGATCGACGCGTCGAACACGCGACCGACGTCGTCCAACTCGAGGGAATGCTCGATCGAATGCCCGAAGAGATGTCGGGCGGACAGCGCCAGCGGGTCGCGATCGCTCGAGCGATCGTTCGTGAGCCGTCGGTCTTCCTCATGGACGAGCCGCTCGCAAACCTGGACGCGAAGCTTCGGGTTCACATGCGAACGGAACTCCAGCGCCTCCACCAGGAGCTGGATACGACCATCGTCTACGTCACGCACGATCAGGCCGAGGCGATGACGATGTCGGATCGAATCGCCGTCATCAACAGCGGCTCGTTACAGCAGATCGATCCGCCGTTGGTCTGTTACAACGAGCCTGCGAACCTGTTCGTCGCCGGCTTTATCGGCTCGCCGTCGATGAACTTCGTCGACGGACGACTCACCGCATCCGGACTCGAGACGGATACCTTCGATCTCGAGTTCGAACCGGAACACCTCGACAGCGTTTCGGTGGGCGACGGCGTCACCATGGGTATCAGGCCCGAAGACGTCTACCTCTCGGATATCGGTCAATCGGCCGACGACGAGACGGCACCGATCGGGGCGACGACGGACGTCCTCGAACCGATGGGCGACGAAATCTTCGTCTACCTCGACCTCGAGCACGAATCGGGTGCATCGACGGACGAGGGAGGAATGGGCGCGTCGTCCAACCAACTCCTCCTGAGCGTCGAACCGGATCTCGAGATCAACGAGAACGAAGCCGTCAGTGTCACGCTCGATCGGTCGAAAATTCACCTGTTCGACGGTACGTCAGGCGAAGCGCTCACTCACGGGATCGAAGATCTGGCGGACTCACACCTCGAGCAGGGGAAACCAAACGTTGGTGGTTCCAATGAGTAGTCTCGTCCCGGTCGTTTATTACGGGGGGTTTCTCGTCCTGTTTTTCTTCTGGATCTACGGGATCGTCTCGTTTACGAGAGACCTGAAGAACAGATTCGTTCCGGGACTTCGGCAGTACCGACGCGGTCGGGAACAACTCGCCGAAGCGGACGAACAGGAACGCGAACGCGAAGAGAAAGAACAGCAGCTATACTGATACGATGAGACGAAACAACTGTTCGGCGGCGGAGCACAACCCGACGCCACCAGTCGCTCCAGGAGCGATCGCTAATACATCGGTAGCCGGTGGCTCGGTTGGCGACGAATCGGCGGCTCCCACATCGATGACGGTTGCACAGACTCGTGACGAAACTACTGCGAACATCTCTCAATAAATGGATACTAACTTCACACAGATTCGGACCGGTATTGTCGGACTCGGAAACATCGGCGAACATCACGCACAGCGACTCGAGGAACTGGGCGTTTCACTGGTCGGCGGCATGGACGTCGCCGCGGATGCCCGCGAAGACTTCGCACAGCGATACGAGATAGACGTCTACGAGGACCATCAAGCCCTCTACGACGATGTCGACGTCGTCGTGATTACGACGCCGAACCGGTTTCACGAAGAGTACGCCGTCGACGCGCTCGAGCGGGATCTGAACGTCCTCCTCGAGAAACCGCTGGGACACACGCTCGAGAGCGCCGAACGGATCGCGGCCGCCGCCGCCGACTCGAGTGGCAACTGCATGGTCGGGTTCAACAACCGATTTTTGAACGCCGTCCAGATCATCAAGAACCGGCTGGAACAGGGCGAGTTCGGAAAGATCACCCACATCGAAGCTAACTACGTCCGCCGACGCGGCATCCCTGGGCGGGGGTCGTGGTTTACCAGAAAGGACATCTCCGGGGGTGGATCGCTCATCGATCTGGGCGTTCACGCAATCGATCTTGCTCTGTACATCCTCGACTACACGGAAATCGACGCGGTCTCCGGCGTTACGAGATCCGAGTTCGGGCAGCGAGAAGACTACTCCTACCTGGAAATGTGGGGCGAAGACGTCGGTCCCGAAGGGTTCGACGTCGACGATTCGACGAGCGCGTTTATCCGTTGTGCTGATAATCGGACGATCAGTCTCGAGACGGCCTGGGCGACGAACCGACCGTCAACCCACGAGTTCGTCGTCCGCGGAACCGAAGCCGCCGCGCGGTTCGATCTGCTCGAGAACGAACTCTCTATTCACTCCGTCCGGTCGACCGGTCCGAATCAGTTCGAGGATACGACGATTCGAACGCCCGAGAACGACACCCACGGCGACGAACAGGAGGCGTTTTTCACCGCCATCGCCGAGGGTGAAGCGGCCGAAGACAACGTCGAGGAGGCGCTGACGGTTCAACGAATCATCGACGGCATTTACCGCTCGAGCGAGAGCGGGCTGCCAATCGTGATGGACGGATCGAAATCGCCACTTCAGGAGACGCCAGCTACCCCACAAAAATAGGTCGATCGGGTCAGACGAGCGATTCGTGGAAGCAAGCACCCGAACGGGATCGCCGGGAAGGATTACATAGCTATGGCTGTAACATTCTTCGTGAATTATAGAAGATAGATGATCGCATCCTGTTGCGTCTCTTACAATTTAAACGAGTGATACTCACAAGAGGAGGCGGCGAACGGATCGCTAGTGGACCGTACGATCGTCGCTGGTATCGATCTCCTCGATCGGATCGCTGTTGCCGAACGTGCGATGGGTTTGGCTACTCGAGTCGAGCCACTCGACCGCATTTCGGAGCACCTGCCTAATCTCGGGCTGGTGGTAGACCGGATACGTCTCGTGACCCGGCCGGAAATAGAAGATTCGACCCGCACCTCGCGTGTAACAACACCCCGAGCGGAAGACTTCACCGCCCTCGAACCAGGAGGTAAACACCAACGTGTCCGGCCGCGGGATATCGAACCGTTCGCCGTACATCTCCGCCTCGGGCACCTCGATGTACTCCTCGAGGCCGTCGGCGATCGGATGGCTCGGTTCGACGACCCAGAGCCGCTCCGTCTCGGCGGCTTCGCGCCACTTCAGCGAGCAGGTCGTCCCCATCAGCCGCTTGAAAATCTTCGAATAGTGGCCCGAATGCATGACGAGCAAGCCCATGCCGTCGAGGACGTGATCGCGGACTCGTTCGACAATCTCGTCTTCGACTTCGTCGTGGGCGGCGTGGCCCCACCACGTGAGTACGTCCGTCCCCTCGAGCACGTCCTCCGTAAGGCCGTGTTCGGGTTCGTCGAGCGTCGCCGTTCCGACGGTGAAATCATCCGCCAGCACATCAGCGATCGTTTCGTGGATACCGTCGGGATAGATATCTGCGACGACGTCGCTCTCTCGTTCGTGACGATACTCGTTCCAGACGGTAACGTGGGTCGTCATTGGCGGTAATTACCCGGCAACGACCAAATACGTTCGGTTTGCTCGAGAGGTCACACGATAAGAGAGGATTGGGGCAACGAGAGCTAGAAGGGGGACCGGCATCCGAACTGCGGGCCCAGTCCGTACCGAGCCCAAAATCGAAACGCCCGTCCGAAACGCGAAAGTCGTATCATAGGGTCGGTTGTAACTATACTGCTGGCTGTAACTATGTGAAGATTTTCGCACCCCCGGGGCGACGAAAATCTTGAACGACTAACAGCCGGCAGTATATTTTCAGCCAGCCTCAGCGGAGAACGAGTTTCGCCGAGCGAAACCGACGACTGAATATCCATGCCGGGAGAGAATTACAACCGACCCTATCAGCCGCCGAGATTACCGGAACCGCTTTTCAAACTGAATCGCAACTGGTGGTGTATGGCGAAACACCTCCGAACCGGAATCATCGGCACCGGCGACTGGGGAACCCACGTCGCAAAGCAGTTCCACGAGCACCCCGACGCCGCGGTTACCGCGATCACCGACATCACGACGGCCAATCGAACGCGGGCCGGGGAAACGCTCGAGGTCGACTCGGACCACCAGTACGAAGACCACGAAGCGATGCTCGAGAACGAGGACCTCGACGCCGTCCAGATCAGCTCGCCGCACGAATTCCACTACGATCACACGATCGCCGCCCTCGAACGCGACGTTCACGTCTTCTGTGAGAAACCGTTTACGCCGGGCCTCGAGCGAGCGCGAGATCTCGCGCGGCGAGCGGAGACTGACGAACAGATACTGATGGTGGGCTATCAACGGCACGTGAATCCGGCGTACGTCGCGATCAGAGAGGCGATCTCAAGCGGCGACATCGAACCCAAGGTCGTCACCGCCGAACTGACACAGGACTGGATCCAAGACGTTTCCGATACCTGGCGGGCGAACGCCGAACTGAGCGGCGGCGGCCAGCTTTACGACAGCGGGAGCCACTTGCTCGACGCCATCATCTGGATGCTCGAGGACGTTCCGACCCACGTCAGCGCGGAAATGGAGTTCTACGAGGATACGCGAATAGACGTACAAGCGGCACTCGCTGTACGGTTTTCGAGTGGGACGATCGCAAACATCACCGTCTCCGGAGATTCACCCGACGTCTCCGAGCGGATCGCCGTCCGTGGTGACGGCGGCCGCTGTTTGCTCGAGGGGACCGGCTGGACCGACCGCGAAGTGACGATAACCGACTCGGCGGGAGATCTCCGAAAGTCGATCGAGAGCGAGCTTTCATCGTACGAAAAGGTCGACGCGTTCGTCCGATCCGTTCGAAGCGGGACGGAGCCGCCGGCCACGGCCGAAAACGCGCTCTACGCGACGGCGCTCACCGAGGCGGCCTACAAGTCGGAACGGCTCGGTCAACGAGTACCGATCGAAACCCAATGATAAAGAAGTAACTTCCCACTAATCGATCCATCAGAGCTACCTAGAGAGTGTATAGACCGCGGAAGCAGATGAGCGTATATTCCAGATGGACAACGATAAGAGAGTGAACTTATTAATTAATTTGTTTTCGATTAGAATATAGAATATCTCGTGTATTACTTTCGGAAACGGAGAACAAACAGATGAAAGTAATTTATACTAACGTGCAGTCGAGTGGTTGCGAGAGAGAATCTACGGCGGTATCGGAGTACGAAGTATCGGCCCGGAAAGTGTATTAGGATGTCTAATGTGATAGTATAGCCGAGAGACAGGAGAAGAAAGGAAGGAAACAGAAATTAAGGGAAAGGAGATCACCCGCGTGACCGCCGACGAAGACCCGATAAACTACCCGTACAATATCGTGTAGATACTTCTGAACGAATATCCGTTATTATGCCACATTTCAACCGGAGCAATCGATCCGTCGGAAAGCCTAAATAACGCAACGGTACAGTCAGTGTATGGGTCAGATTAGCTACGACTTTACGGACGAGACCGTAATCGTCACGGGCGCAACGTCGGGAATCGGTCGAGCGGTCGCACGGCGGTTCGGGGACGCCGGTGCGACGGTTATCGTCGCGGATATCCGCGAAGAGCCAAAAGAAAAGGCCGAATCGGCTCCGACGGCCGAACTGATCGAAGACGGCGGCGGCCGTGCAACATTCATCGAAACGGATGTCTCGAGTCCGACCGAAATCGTCACCGTCGTCGAAGCCGCTCGCGAGTTCGGCGGCGTCGACGTGATGGTCAACAACGCCGGCATCTATCGGCACGCATCGCTGCTCGAGACCGACGTCGAATCGTTCGATCAGGTCTTCGGAATCAACGTTCGCGGCGTCTTCGCCGGCTGTCGAGCAGCGGCCAGAGACATGGTCTCGAGGGAGGATCCCGGCTCGATTATCAACACGGCCTCGATCAGTTCGGAGTACGCCCAGACCGGTCACGCGATGTACGACGCCTCGAAAGGCGCGGTCATGATGCTCACTCGAGTCGCTGCCCTCGAGTTGGCCAGCTACGACATACGGGTCAACGCCGTTTCGCCGGGAATCATCGAAACCACCTTCGGAAGTGGAAACCCCGAACCAGAGCGCCACGTCGATGACCGGTTTATCCACGACGAAATGGAGATACCGGAAGTTGCGGGGCGGGAACGAGACCCTGTGATACCGATGGGGCGAATGGGCTCGCCGGAAGAGATGGCCGGATCGTACCTGTTTTTGGCCGCCGACGATGCGTCGTACGTCACCGGCCATCTGCTGTACGCCGATGGCGGATACCAGATCGTGTGATTGAGACGACGACTGTCGAAGTGTAATCTGGAGTTCGGGCCCGTAATACCGTATTCCCTGTCTCGAGCGCGGTGGTAACACTGACAGTCGGCAGATAGTGAGCGCGCATCCTTTCGGAACTACCGAACGCTCGAGTAACACCGGTGAACGAGCTAAAAGTCAGGGTTCCAGTACAGTTAAGACACCGGCTGATCCACTGTGACACGATGACGCTCGAACGAATCCTGTTAGCAGTCGGACCGAACGATATCGATCGCGCTGATGAGATTCTCGAAACGGTTCTCGAGGTTGCGAAACCGACCGGTGCGACCGTTATTCTCTCGCACGTGTTCACCGAAGACGAGTACAAAGACGTTCTCGAGCAACTCAATCTCGACACGAGCGATGAATCGGTCGACGCTGATCGGGTCGCCGACCGGTACGCCGCGGTTCAGGATTTTACATCCGGCTTCGAGGAGGCCGATATCGAGTACGAAATTCGAGGATCGGTCGGAGAACACGGAGAGATGATCGTCAATCAAGCGACAGCCTTCGAGGCGGATCGGGTTATCGTCGCAGGCCGAACACGTTCACCGGTCGGGAAGGCGCTTTTCGGTTCAACCGCGCAAACGGTGCTTCTGTCCGCTCCGTGTCCAGTCACGTTCGTCTGTAGCGAAAATTAATCCGACAACTGGTCCCGTTCGCCTTGAATTTGAGAGAGTCCGCGCTCGAACCGTTAATCAGCTCCCTGATTCGGAACGTGGCCGCAGTGTGAACAACTCGAGGGGCGACGGCCTACCGTGACGAGTTCGGTGCAATGGGGACAGATGTACTCCATGGAGACGGCTACGATCGACGATAACTAAACTGTTACTACGACGATCAACGTATGAGGTCGCAAATTGCGATCGCTTCCTGATCGTCCAGTCCCTTCGGAAACCCCGGCGCTAATCCGCTTAATCGTCGGCGGCGGTCGTGTCTGGGCGATACTCTTCGCTAATGGACTTCCACTTGTTCGTCCGAAACCGCCAGTAGTTGATGGCCGCGGGGACACTCTTTTCGGCGACGAACGAGAGGTACAGTCCCCAGTATCCGAGGCTCGTCGTTGCACCGAGATACGCCAACGGGATCGCGCCGCCGAAGACGCCGATTGATTGGCTGACGAAGGGGATCTGAGTATCGCCGCTAGCGTCGAGCGGGCCGGCGGCGGCGGCCGTCACCCCCTGAAAGAGGACCGCGACGCAGGCCGCGTAGACGAGGTTCGTCGCGATGGGGATTTCGGCGCTCGTCGGATCGTCCGCGAAGAGCACGACGATCTGTTCGGCGAACACCGCGATGAGAACTGCAGAGACAACGTACGTGGCGACCGAAAACCGAATAATATCGCGACCGTACGCCTCGGCCAATCGCTCGTTGTTCCGGCCGAGAGCTTGCCCGACGAGACTCGAGGACGCTAACCCGAAGCCCCACCCCGGCGTGTTCATCAGGCCCCAGACTCGACGGGCGATAACGAATGCGGCGACAGTCGTTTCGCCGAAGACATCGAGGATCGTGAGCATCGGGAACTCGGCGACGGTCCAGACGAGGTTTCGGGCTCCGATGGGCAGACCGATCTGCGTGATATCACGGAGCGTATCGGGATCGACGTACGTTCCGAGCGGATCGACCCGGACCGGGAACTCGCCGATACCCGGGAATCGACCGCGGGCGATACCGATCGCGAAGACGACGGCAATTGCGACGTTCGAAAGGACGGTCCCGAGTGCAGCGCCGGCGACACCCCAACCGACGCCGAAAATGAAGACCGCGTTCAGGGCAATGTTTAGGACGGCACCGCCCGCTCGGACTTGCATCGCGGTGTAGGCGTCGTCCGCACCGACAAGCGTTCGACTTCCGACGAGGTTGAGCCCGGCAAACGGGATCCCGAGCCCGACGACCTGCAGGTACGTCCCGCCGTACTCGATTGCCCGTTCGTTGCTACTGAGCAGGGTGATAAATTCGTACGGAAAGAGCCAGAAGACCCCCGCAACCGGGATACTGATCGCGACGACGAAGAGCGTGCTCGAGCGAACCGCGAGGCCGAGTTCCTCGTACGCCTCGGCACCGTATCGCTGTGAGACCAGTGCGAGGGTCCCGCCGGCGACCCCGCCACCGATCGCGAAGGCGAGCCCCCAGAACGGTCCTGCAAAACCGACTCCGGCGACGGCGGACGTTCCGACCGCGACGCCGACCATCGCGACGTCGACCGCGCTTTTCGACATTCGGGCGATCCCGGTGACGATTCGTGGCCACGCGAGAACGGTCGTCTGAATAGCCCGCTCGCGGTCTATCAACCCCATATACGCGAGACCGAGGCCAATGTACAGTATCGTGAGACGAAGTGGGTTTGGGTACCGTGACACGAAGTGTTTGAGATCCTTTCGCGTTGTACTCAAAGGGTGTTTGTTACCCGGCAAAGGGTTCCTCGAGCACGGGAATCGGACCTGACGGCCGGAGGTGCTCGCAAGAATCGAACGGAGAACACTGAGAGGACATCGCGTCTGTTTCTTCAGTATGAAGACGATCAGACGCGGAATGTTCGGCGTCTCAGGGTCGGAAACGAACCACGCAGATTGTCTCGATTCTATCGCGAATACCGAATTCGTCGCGGGTGTGGCCACGAGTCAGTCCTTGATCGACGCGTTTGAATCAGCGTACGGTACAACCGGATACGCCGGCCAGAAAGCACTTCTCGAGAACGAGGGCCTCGATGCGGTCAGTACCTGTCCGCCATCCGGCACACACGCGTCGACGCGACCAGGGCACGACGGTCTCCAAGATAACGTGCGAGGATGTCGCTACAGTTGCCCTCGAGTTCGAGAACGGATCGTACGGACAGTCAGAGCGACGACGGCCGGAACGGGGGTGACCGAGGAGCAGATCGCATCGAAGACGATCGTGACAGCAGCTGAGAGAGAGAACCGATCGCGTGTCGGCGATCGGATCCGCTCGTGTATCGGAACCCGGATCATGCCAGGTTTGGACCGAAACGCACGGGGGGGAGTATCGATTATGCCGTTTTGAAATGGGGAATAATCGTTTCCTCATAGTGTGAAACGGTTTCGTCGAAATCCCCCACGGGAATAAGAACGACGTGGTCGACACCGGCGTCCACGAACGACTCGAGCTGGTCGATCACCCGCTCGGGATCGCCAGAAGCGGTGACCCTATCGACCGCTTCGTCGGGAATCCGGCGCGCCGCGGCGTCCAGCTTTCGTTTTTGCTCCCGATCGAAGGACATGTCGAACATAACTGGCGTATCGTTCGCTATGGCTTCGTGCCCCATCTTCGTCAGCAGTTGCGGGCGCAAGGCGAGACTCGTCCGGTTGCGCTCGATCGCGAGTCGCCGAGCCGCCTCGTGGTCCTCGGAGACGGTCGTCGGAATCATCACCGCCCGATCGATCGCGTTGGGGTCTCTCCCGCGATCATCCATAACAGTGAGGATCCGCTCGAGGTCGGCCTCGTACTGGTCAGGGGCGTGGATCCAGGGAATCCACCCGTCGGCCAGTGCACCGGTAACCCCGCGCATACTCGGCCCGTAACCCCCGACCCAGATCGGCGGGCGCGGCTCCTGAACCGGTTCGAATCCCATGTGTGCGTCCTCGAGTGTGAAGAACTCCCCGTCGAACGAAAACGGCTCGTCGGCCCGCGAGTTCCAGAGCCCGTCGACGATTTCGAGCGTTTCGGTGAATCTGGTGAACGGATCGGTCCAATCGATATCTTCGATCGGTTCGAAATTGAACGCCTCACCGGCCCCGATTCCGAAGCCCGCACGGCCGTTCGTCAGCCGGTCGAGCGTTGCCGTCGCATGGGCTAACTCCGTTGGGTGTCGGCGAACGGAGTCGGTTACCGCCGGCAGCAACGTCGCGTCGTCCGTGTGCTGTGCGATCGCACCCAATACGGTGAAGGCTTCCCACGGCGGGTCGACGAGGTAGTGCTCCGATCCGGTGGGATGAAACAGGTGGTCCGGTACCGTGATGATATCGAAGCCGGCCGCTTCCGCCCGAACCGCATCTTGGATCGTTCCGTGAACGTCGTCGTAGCTGACCAGTTGGCACCCGAACTGAAGACTGTTTGATTCGGTTTCGACCATTACGTACGACATCCCACTGTCTGCAGTTATAGTTGTGCCCATAAGCGGAATGGCTGGGGAAGGGAGGGGGCATTCGAAGCGGTCCCGTCCAGCACTCATCCCGTTAGAACACATCATTTCGCCCGTAACAATACCGATAATTATTAGTATTGGTTAGTTGTAGAGTGGTCCACATGAGAGATCATGACAACAACTGTGACAGTGGTACCGACAACGCCGGGACGGGACGCCGTCGTGTCCTCGCACTGAGCGGTGGACTTCTCACGGCGACTGCACTCGGTAGCATCGGGAGTGTAAGTGCGGAACCGAGCGAGATCGAACTGACGGAAGACCCCGGAGCCAACTCACCGGGCTCCGGAATCGCACCCGCTGACGGCTGGGCGTCGACCGACTGGCTGACTGACAGGCCGCTCCAGGTCGTCCGCGTGACGAACCTCGAGGCGGGTGGACCGGGTTCGTTCAAGCACGCGGTCGAAGACGTCGACGGACCCCGAATCGTGGTCTTCGAGGTCGGCGGCGTCATCGATATGCAACAGCAAGACATCGAAGCCGAGGAACCGGATCTGTTCGTCGCGGGCCAGACCGCTCCGGATCCGGGAATAACGATAACTCGAACGAGTGGCCCGGGAGTCGAGTTCGACGAGGAAAATATGCTCGTCCAACATATCCGTTCGCGTCCCGGAACCGATATCGAATACGGCGAGCCCGCCGATTCGATGGTCGTCGGAGACGACGGCCACAACGTGATTTTCGATCACTGTTCGGTCTCGTGGGGTTCGGAAGAAAATATGTCCGTCAACGCGGGATCGGCGAGTGCGGACATCACGTTCAGCAACAACATCAACGGAGAAGGGCTGAAGGACACGACGGGCGTCGTCAGAGACGACGGCGACGACCAGCGTGCGTATGGAACGCTCGTCGGCAACGAGGCGGAAACGACCGCGATTCTCGGGAACCTCTACGCTAACAACTGGCGTCGAAACGTCCGACTCAAAGGCGGGACCTCGACCGTCGTCGCCAGCAACGTCACGTACAACGTCGAAGCCGCAAACCGAATCGGCGGCGATATCGACGATCCGTCGGCCCGGACGAGTTTCGTCGCGAACGCGTTTCGATCCGGCGACGAATCGGACTTCAGCTTCCCGTTCATCTACACCGGAGACGAGACGCCGATCGACCTCCACGTTTCGGACAACGACGTGGAAGATTCGTTCCAGCTACTCGACGACGATGCGGTCGACGACGGGATCATAGAAGTACACGACGAGCCACCCCTTTGGCCCGACGGATTAACTCCCGTCCAGGACCCGTTCGGCCAGCAGTTAAACACCGTGGGGGCCCGGCCCGCACAACGGACGCCGATCGACGAACGTATCGTCGAACACACGATCGAGAGAGGGGGAACCCATATCGACAGTCAAGATGAGGTCGGCGGCTATCCGGACCTCCCCGAAACCGAACGAGAGTTATCCATTCCGTCCGATCCTGACGATTTCACCGCGTGGCTCCAACAACACACTCGAGCCGTCGAACTCCCAGGCGAAACAGCTCCGAACTAGCCACCCAGACCACGCGCTCGAGAACCTCAACGAACTCGAGTGCAGGGTTTTGTGAAGGCGTCGAGCGGTAGAAGGGCTCGAACGGTCCTGGCCGTGCGGCGGTGTGCATGAAGCCCCAGTCTATATGGTGAGCTGTCGCAATTACAATCATATGGACGTGTTACTGACTGGGACGTACGGCCGGTGTGGAACCGCACTTATCGATCACCTACACGACGATCCAGCGTACGAATTTACCCACCTGAACCGCTCGGATCGGCCGGACGATCACGAGTACGGCGGCTACGAGACCGTTGTCGCCGACATCGCCGACGGTGAGGCGGTCAAAGCGGCAAGCGATGGACAGGACGCGATGATCCATCTGGCCGGATACCCCTATACGGACGGGACGTGGACTGATATTCTGGAGCCGAACATTCTCGGCATGGTAAATGCCCTCGAGGCCGCCCGAACGCACGAACTCGAGACGGTCGTCTTCGGTTCGACGAATCACGTTATGGGAATGTACGAAGTCGAGAACGCTCCCGAACTGTACACCGGAACCGATGTCCCGTTTCGGCTCTCGGCCGGCGATCCCGTTCGACCCGACTCCTATTACGGCGTCTCGAAGAGTTTCGGCGAGGATCTCGGGCGGTACTACGTTGAGAACTTCGAGTACCCGAAGCGGTTCCACGCCATCCGCATCTGTAGCGTTCGAATGCCGGAGTACGACCATCCCTACGGCGATGCAGAAGCAGGTGTCGACGACGGCAAATTCGATCGGGACAGCGATGAGTACGCCCACCAGGTCGGGCGGATGAAAGCGATGTGGCAGTCCCGGCGTGATTTCGCGCACATGATCGACTGCTGTTTGCAGGATTCGGATACCGGATTCGAAATTTTCAACGGCGTCAGCGACAACGAACGACGTTGGTACAGCATCGAAAACGCTCGAGAGAGAATCGGGTACGAACCGCAGGATAACGGCGAATCGTGGAATGCACCTCCGGAGTAGGAGAGGAGACACACGATTCGTTCGAAAATCGTCTCGAAAGTACGAAGCACGAGACCGTAGCCACGAGTGTTCGGTGCGTTCCGAGAGCGGGGCCGCTGGTGTCAACCTGTTCCGTGATTCTCTGTTCCCCTAGGAGGAACGACCCTGTTCAATCGGCCACAATAACGAGACAGTCGAACGCACGCGATGGACAGCGCGACCCGTGGTTATCGACTTTTCCGGAATCAGCCTGCAGTCGATACGCATACAACGACAGGCCAGATACCGCGAGTTCGGTGCGAAGACCGTTTCTCGTAGGGATGTAAAACCGTAAAAGAACGGAATCGAAGGTGAGGAACGTTCTCAGTCTCACGAAACTAACCACGTGAGACGGGGACTCGAGCGTAATCTCATTACACACATACAGGTGTAACAGGATGGCACGATCTGTCGATCGGTGAGGGTTCGTCCACGATGAGTACTAAATGATCGGATGTACCGAACGCAATTGGGAGAGGAACTACAAGTGGTATACGAGAGATATTTACATTCATCTCATTCGGTCGTGTATTTGCGATAGCTTGTTTAGATACTAATGTCTGTCATAGCGAAGTGTGGACTCTCCCCCGGTAAATCATGCGTTCCCGACTGCAGAACGTAAAATAACCGTCGAAGAAACCGCCCCCACTATCGGAATCGCCGACCGCGATACACTCGAGACGACACACAGGTTCGCGGATCGGACCACCATTCGATCAGTCGAACTCTTATGGCCCGATGCCGGGCATGGTGTGGGTCACCAAAACAAATATACATCCACCCCACAGGCTACTAAACGAGGAATGGTATCCACAGAACTTCGATACGGGATCGTCGGGTGTGCCGGGATGGGGACGAATCACGCCGATGCCGTCGCGAAAACCGACGGGGCAACTCTCGTCTCCTGTGCAGACATCGACGATGAAACCGCCCGTGCGTTCGCGACGCAATACGGAACGACGTGGTACGAGGACCCACTCGAGATGGCCGTCGATGAGCGATTGGATGCAGTCAGCATCTGTACACCGAACGGGACACACGCAGAGATCGTGACCGCGCTGGCCGGCGAAGGTGTCAATATCCTCTGTGAAAAGCCACTCGAGGTAACGCCGGAACGCGTTGCCCGAATCGCAGATACCGTCGAACGCGAGGGAATTACGTTCGGATGCGTGTTGCAACGGCGAACGTTCGGCGGCCCGCGGCTTGCTCGCGACGCAACGAGAGCGGGACGTTTGGGAGAGATCGTTCTCGGCAACGTACAGGTGAAGTGGGACCGAGGAGAGTCGTACTACGAGGACGTGAGCTGGCACGGAACGGACGATCTCGACGGCGGAATCCTTCTCACGCAGGCACTTCACGGAATCGACCTCCTCCAGTGGACGACCGGCGGCATCGACCGGGTTGCCGCCACGACTGATACGATCCAACACGACATCGAGGTCCCCGATACCGCCGTCGCGAGCGTCGAATTATCGAACGGGGGATACGGGCAGATTACCGCCACGACCGCGATGTATCCACAGGAGCCGATAACCCTCGAGCTGCACGGAACCGAGGGATCGCTCCGGTGGCGTCAGAACGAACTCGAAGCGTTCGAAACCCTCGAGGGCGCGGGAGCCGAGACGCCGGAGGAGTTTCACCTGGGAGCGGAACACCTCGGACAGGTTCGAGATTTCGTGCAGGCGATACACGAAAACAGAGAACCGATGATTCCGATATCAGCGGCTCGAAAACCGCACGATGTCGTGTTTGCGATCCAGGCAGCAGCGGATCAGGAAGAATGGATCGACGTTGCTACCGTTCGTGATGAATACCGGTAAGTTTCCGATGTGAACGCCGGTAATCCCCATCGGATCGGGTGAACACGCGTCTCGAGACGGCAAACGACGCTCGGTCTCGAGTCGACAAACGATGGCCTCTCTCGAGTCGGTACCTATCGCTCATTTCGCGGTTGGGAACGAGATTTGGCTACACTTCCGTCGGAGACTGGGCGAACGGGTCCCACTCGAAATAGAGGATGAGACAGCTCGCACAGAACGTGAGAAGGACGGGGACGAGCGTCAATTGAGCGACGACATAGGAGCCGCTACCGGGATCTAAGTGGGGATAGGAAAACGCCAGCAAGAGAGCGAATAATATGTCGAGAGTGATCATCGTCTTGCAGACCGATTGCATCAGTGTCATACGATAGCTTGGCGACAATATAGTATAAAAATTACCACTCCGTGAGAACACTCAATCAGGGGCTGATTGCTTGAATGGGGTCTCGAGCACTCACGAACGAGAAATTACCGCTTTGGAGGTTCGGATTGTGACCACCACCGAAATATTTATCATAAATGACCGCAGATGAATAGACGGAATGACAAGTGATAACAATCGTGTTGCGGGAGCAACGCGACGGAAGTTCCTCAGCCTCAGCGCGCTCGGAACGACGGCGATGGTAGCGGGGTGCATGGGTGGTGACGGAATGGGAGACGTAGACGGTGATCGGCTCCGCACCGACGACCGAGACTACGCAGCACCGGAGGACAGACATTTCAACCCGTTCAATCCGACCGGGTCCGCCGCGTGGCATCCCGGGCGAATGGTGTTCGACAAGATGGCGATCTATTCGGCACCGGCCGACGAGATCTATCCGGTGATCGTCGAAGACTACAGCAAGCCCGACGACGACACGCTAGAAGTCGAGATTCGGGACGACTGGACCTGGCAAAACGGCGACGCCTTCGTCATCGACGACTGGGTCACGCAGGTGGAGATCAACAACGCACTCATCAGCGAGGGGGAAGTGGGAGACGACGAAGAGCAAGACGCAGGCCCGTTCGTCCAGGATATCGAAGTGGTCGACGATCACTTCGCTCGCCTCTCGCTTCGCGATCCGCTATCCGAACACTTCGCCGCGATCAACGCGCTGGCGACGCCGCCCGGTGACGCCGATCACGGCGTGTTCACGAAACACGACGACGAGCAGTGGAGCGAGTGGCACGACCAGATCGTCGACGGTGACGAGAGCGAGCGCATGGATGCAATCGAAGAAGTCATTACGACCCCGCACCCGGAGCTAACCGACGATCCGATCGGAAACGGCCCCTTCGAGGTGAGCGAGATCGGCGACGACGAGATCGTCTGTGAGTTATACGAGGACCATCCGAACGCGGACAACGTCGACTTCAACGAGTTCTCGATCCATCACTTCGAAGACCCGATTCAAGCGTACCTACAGGGGAACATCGACGCCTCACACAGCGGCTGGCCGGTCTCCCCGGATCTGCAAGAACAAATGCCGGAAGGTTCGGAACTGATCTCGGAGGATATGGCACACAACAATCTGATCACGTTCAACTGCGGGTACGACGTCGACGTGTGGGACACGCCGTTCGATACCCCCGAAACTCGACAGGCGATCGCTCACGTCTTCGACAAAGAAGGGCTACGGACGCTGGCCGAAGACACCGAGATCGAGGTCTTCGAACATCCACCGTGTCGCGTTCCACACGGCGCTATCGACGAAGGCGAAGTAGACGTCGGCGACTTTACCGAGTACGGGCAAAACGATACCGACAGAGCGACCGAACTACTCGAGGGAGAAGGGTATTCGCTGGAAGACGACACCTGGTACACACCCGACGACGAAGAGTTCGAGATTACGATCCTGACCGGCGTCGATAACGTCGTCATCCAGACGCTTATCGCAAACCTCGAGGAGTTCGGAATCCAGACCCAACAAGAAGAGGTCGACGACGCGACGCTCGACGAACGGCGGATGGCTGGCGAGTACGATATCATCCCGGACGGGTCGTCCGCGGACAGTATTTCGGAGATGTGGTCGCTCGATCTCTGGGATTGGATCAGCGATCTCACCCACCACAGTCCGGAGATGACCGTGCCGATGCCTGTCGGCGATCCGTCGGGGGCGGACGGCGAGGAAACGATAACTATTGAGGACCACCTCACCGAGTGGCGCATCACCGACGACGACCAGTATCACCGCGAACTCATGTGGGCCTGGAACCAACACATTCCGCAGGTCGAGATGGGCGTCGAACCCTCGAACGGCGTGATCAATACGGGACACGGTTGGGAGCTCGAAGCCGAACACGGGATCAAGCACGGCCTCGATACGGTACTCTACGACGCCCCCTCGATTACGGACGAGGGCCTGAGCTGGAGTGAACCGTAACGAATCACAAAGGGTACAGACTCGAGGGCAAGGCGAATCGAGGAATTCCTCGAGAGACGCACTTTCGCACAGAATGGCCCGCTATCATTTGTGGTGTGTGAGGAACCCACACATTTATAGTGGTCAGCGAGAGTAGTAATTTACGCATGGATTGGAGAGTTCGACGAATAGGACAGGCACTGTTTACAGTGTGGGGTGTCATAACGATCTCATTTCTGCTCGTGCGACTGATGCCGGGAAATCCGATGTCAGCGATGATCGTAGAACTCGAGGAGCAGGGGATTTCCCCCACGCAGGCGCGATATCTGGTCGAGCTTCGGCTTAACATCGATCCCGAAGAGCCGATTCCGATCGCCTACGTGAACTACGTCGGATCGATGATACAGGGTGACCTCGGGCACTCGATGTACTACGACCGACCGGTCGTAGAGGTGCTCGCGACCGCGCTCCCGTGGACGCTGTTCGTGTTGAGTTGGGCGGCGTTCATTAGCTTCTTTCTCGGCATTACGCTCGGGGCGTTGATGGCCTACTGGGAAGGCGGCAGGTTGGATCTGGGCCTGACCGGTTACGCGACGGTAATGGGGTCCGTTCCGTTCTACGTTCTCGCGATCTTGCTACTGGTGTTTCTCG
This sequence comes from Halostagnicola bangensis, assembly GCF_054653435.1. Lineage (NCBI taxonomy): Archaea > Methanobacteriati > Methanobacteriota > Halobacteria > Halobacteriales > Natrialbaceae > Halostagnicola > Halostagnicola bangensis. The sequence continues at coordinate 163,589 of NZ_BAAIGG010000004.1, forward strand.
GGTACAGATACGGGATCTTTCCGACCGGTGGCCGACAACCCACCGGAGTCGAACCCGGCTTCAATTGGACGTATATACGCGGGGTGATTCACCACGCGACGTTACCGGTGATATCTATGCTGGTTGTCTCGGGGGCCGCGTCGTTGAGTATGCGCGGAAACAGTATCCGAGTGCTGGGGGAGGATTACCTCCGCGTTGCACGGCTCAGAGGACTTTCCGACTCGACGATTGCGATCCAATACGTCGCTCGAAACGCGATCCTTCCGATGTACACCGGACTGATGATCAGCATCGGAAGCATGTTCGGCGGGTCGATCATCCTCGAGGAGGTCTTCGCCTATCGGGGTGTCGGATACTACATGATGTCAGCGGTCAATCAACGCGATTACCCGCTCATGCTGGGTGCGTTTACGATCATCACGATCGCCGTCGTCATCGCCTTGCTGATCGCGGATCTGACGTATTCGAAGATCGATCCACGCGCAGGAGGTGGGAAGAGTGAAGGACTCTAGAGGGCCAACGGACGGCGACAGACAGCCCAAAGCCACAGACGGCGACAGACAGCCCAAAGCCACAGACGGCGGAAGTGTCAACTCCCCGTTCGAGACGATTTCCGATATCGAAGAAACGCGGCGAGATCGATACAGAAAACGCTACGAGAATTACGTCTATGCACCGTTCTCGATAATCTGGGACGACTGGCGAGCGCGCATCGGGCTGGCGATCATCGCGTTATACGTCTTTGTCGGAACGGTCGGCGTTTTCCTCGTTGAACCGACCACGAACTTGGACGGTTCGGCGTTTATCCAACCGTTCGAAACGTGGGAGCACCCGTTCGGAACGGATCGGATGGGCCGTGATCTGTTCGCGGATACGATCCATTCGACTCGACCGATCCTCATCATGATGGCATCCGGGGGACTGTTTACGGTCACAGTGGGGACAGTCTTCGGCACGATTGCGGGGTACAAGGGCGGGATGACCGACACGGTGTTGAGTTCGATTACGGACGTGTTCATCAATATTCCCGGCCTCCCGCTCGTTATCGTACTCGCGGTCATGTTCGAGCCGCGGAATCCGGTACTGGTCGGCATTCTGTTGAGCATCGCGGCGTGGGCTGGCCTCGCGAGGGCGATTCGATCACAGGTCCTCACCATGCGGAGGGAATCGTTCACCGAAGCCGCACGGGCGATGGACGTCTCGACCTCGCGAATCATTCGGAAGGATATCCTTCCGCGACTCATGCCGTACATCGTCATCAACATGATGAACGCCACCCGGAACATCATCTTTTCGGCGGTCGGGTTGTACTTCCTCGGGGTCCTCCCGTTCGAGGACCAAAACTGGGGAATCACGCTGTATCTGGCCTACGACGCCGGTGCACACTACCGACCGGGGGCCCTCCACTGGCTACTCATTCCGATGATCGCAATTATCGGGATCTCGGTCGGGCTGATACTGCTCGGACAGTCGCTCGACCGCGTGTTCAACCCGCGTGTCAGAGCCCGACACCGGAACGGGGAGGCCGAAGCCGAAGGAAGCGAGGATGTCGAGGCGGACAACACCGGAATGATGAAACAGGTCTAAAATTATAACAATGGCTCGAAACGAACGCAGTATGACGGAACAGGCCGTATCGAACGACGATCGAGACGTGTCGATCACCGACCCGATACTCGAGGTGCGAAACGCCACCGTCAAGTTCGGAATGGACCGCGGTGAATCGCGGGTCCTCGACGACGTCAGCATCGATATCGAACGAAACGAGATACTCGGCGTCGTCGGCGAAAGCGGCAGCGGAAAGTCGATGTTCGCCTCAGCCTTTCTCGACGCGATCGTCGACCCGGGGACGCTCAGCGGAGAGATTTCCTACTATCCCGACGGCGGCGGGGACGTCGACGTTCTGGGCCTCACGAAAAGCGAGCTCAACCAGTTCCGCTGGGAAGAGATTGCGATGGTGTTTCAGGGAGCCATGAGTTCGTTCAACCCCGTTCGAAAGATCAACACCCACTTCGTGGAGACGCTCACTGCACACGGAGACACCGTTTCCGAGGGGATGGAGCGAGCACGCACGATCCTCTCGGATCTGTACATGGACCCGGAGCGGGTGCTCAGATCCTATCCCCACGAACTCAGCGGGGGGATGAAACAGCGCGTGTTGATCGCACTGAGTCTCGTCCTCGAGCCGGAGGTGCTCGTGATGGACGAGCCGACGGCGGCGCTCGATCTGTTGATGCAGCGGTCAATCATCTCGCTCATCGAGGATATCAAGGAGAAGTACGACCTGACTATCGTCTTCATCACGCACGATCTCCCGCTGGTCGTCGACCTCGCCGATCGGATCGGCGTGCTCTACGCGTTCGAGTTCATCGAAATCGGTCCCGCGAACGAACTGCTCGAGGACGCGGCCCATCCGTACACCCGAGCACTACTCAAGTCGACCCCGAATCTTACCGCACCCGTCGACGAAATGCGGCCGATCGAAGGGAGCGCTCCCGATCCGGTAAACGAGATTTCGGGTTGTTCGTACCATTCGCGGTGTCCGATGGCAGACCAGCGCTGCGAAGTGGAAGATCCCGGTCCGTACGTCGTCGATATGGATCATGACGTTCACTGTCATTACTGGGAGGAGGCAAGCGAAGCGGTGCCGATGCCGAACGACGGGTCGGGAACTGAGACAGGGAGCCCAGATTCCGATCAACCGATATCGGTACAAACACCGGAGACGCGCCCTCGGTGGGCGGGCGAGAACCCAGTCCTCTCGTTGGACAACGTCGAAGTCCACTTCGAAGCGACCCAGGACGAGGGATTATTGAACCTGTTCACCGATCCGGAAACGGTTCGGGCAGTCGACGGCATTTCGTTCGACATCTACGAAAACGATGTCGTCGTCCTCGTCGGGGAGAGCGGGTGTGGCAAGACGACGCTCGGCAAGGCGGCGGTCGGACTCGAGCGTCCGACAGCCGGACGCGTCGAGTACCGGGGACAGGACGTCTGGGAAGCGAAGGAAACCGGTGGTGACATTCCGTTCGAGGACATCCGTCAGGCCCTTCAGATCGTTCACCAGGATCCCGGGAACGCATTGAACTCCTACCGAAAAGTGTTCTCGAGTCTCGAGGAACCGCTCGTCAGGTGGTATGACGACCTCGACGGGAACGATCGTCGCCAACGGATCCTCAGCATGCTCGAGCATGTTGGGATGTCGCCGCCGGAGGATTATATCGAGCGGTATCCACACCAGTTGAGCGGCGGTGAACAACAGCGAGTTGCGCTGATCCGTGCAATGTTAATGAATCCGGACGTCATCCTCGCGGACGAGCCCGTAAGCGCTCTGGACGTCTCCTTGCGCGTCGAGATGATGGATTTGATGCTCGAACTCCAGGACATGTTCGATACCTCATACCTGTTCATTTCGCACGATTTAGCCAATGCCCGATACATCACCGAAAAAACCGACGGACTGATCGGGGTCATCTATCTGGGAAAGCTCGTCGAAATCGGGACGCCGGAACGGATCATCAACGATCCCCAACACCCCTATACGCGGGCGCTTTGCTGGGCGACACCGGAGTTGCTGACCGAAACTGATCGAACGGACGACTCCCCGATGCGAAAGATCGATATCCCGGATCCGACGGACCCGCCATCCGGCTGCCGGTACCACACGCGCTGTCCCGAAGCAAGGGACGTCTGTCGCGAAGTCGAACCAGAGATGGTCGACTCGAGTACGGACGAAACGCATCAACGAGCCGCGTGTTTCCGCGCCCAGGAAAACCACGAGTACTGGACGAGTGAGTCCATCGTCGAGGACTGACGCGGTTTTCAGCCCGTATCAGCCCCGGCCCTGAGTTGCGTTTTTGACGACCGATTACTCACGCTAGCGAGCGGTGAGTATCGAGTTCGTACGTTTCTCCGGGCGAGAAAATAGCACCGACTGGAGAACGCCGATCCAGGCTACTGCCACCTCACTGGGCAGTCCGATGGGCAGAAGGCGATGGCATAATGCCGTTACATTCTACTGTTCCCGAGAGCGGAATTCTCTGCCAACACACCCGAGATTTCACATTACGGTAACGATGTCTGAATCTGAATCGTACAGTATCAATGGGAGTCATAGATCCAGAGACAGCGGTGTTTGGAGCCTACGTGAGTCACACCGCTCAGAAACGTCGGCCCAACTCGAGTCTGCTCGAGCAAACCAGAATCCTGTTACGGGCATACTATTGTAAATAACTGGGGTGAGTGGTTCGGCTGTCGGGAACACGAAAAGCGAAAATCGAACGAGGGTCGAAGGACTGTAACCACCGTAAACAACGTCAATAGAAAGAGAGTCGAATAATTGGCAATACGTCTCTCGTCGTGTGCATCGGCAAACTTGTGCTACACGTTCGCTCCTTGGGAACACATAACTTGGGTCTGTGCGATGAACGGACCGAATGAGCCATTCGCATCGGCGAGTGCCCCATCCCCGCGACCGGCAGTTTGGGAATGTTTTATGTCCACCGACGGCCTTCTTTGGGATATGACGATCGACACAGTTGATGACTCCGGCGTAGTCGGAACCCTGAGCGAAGGTGTACGAACCGTTCTTAATTCGGTCACGCTGACACTCGCCATGGTCGGAGTGTTGCTCATACTGATCGGTTTTATCATGCAAACCGGCGTTCTGGCCGGGCTGTTACCGATCTGGGGGGCAGGACTGGCGTTCGTCGGGTTCACTGCGTACGGCCTGATCTGGCGGTCCAGGAAATAACTTCGATCGAGTACAATCGTCGTAATCGAGCACAGAAACCCACAGGCAGGTTCCACTCGACACAACGTTTATGACCTCACTCAAAAATAACCGAACGATGCCCGAAATTCAGACCAGTCACTCCGATATTCGCGAGTTCGGCGCGACGGGAGACGGCGAGACTCGAGATACCGACGCGATACAGACCGCACTCGACGACTGCGCCGAGTCGGGCGGAACGGTTCGCGTTCCACCGGGTGAATACCTGACCGGACCGCTTCGCGTCGGTGATAGGACATCGTTACACGTTGAAAACGGCGCAACGCTTCGATTCGTCGAGGACCACACTGCCTTCCCGACCGTCGAAAGTCGCTGGGAGGGATGGGATCAGTTCGGCTTCCACCCGTGTCTGTTCGTCGACAACGCCTCGAGCGTCGAGATAACCGGACGGGGCGTGATAGACGGCTCGGGCGAACACTGGTGGCAGTACAGAGATCTGCCCCGATCAGCGTACCCCGACGACCTCGAAGAACGCGTCGAGGAGTTCGACGAGCGAAACGAACTTCGGGACGGTGTGAGTTCGTTCACGCTCCGGCCGCCGTTACTCCAGATCAACGATTCGGAGAACGTTAGCGTCTCCGGCGTAACGCTCCGAAACTCGCCGTTCTGGAACACGCACGTCGTCTACTCCGAAGACGTGACGATAACCGACGTGCGGATAGTAAACCCCGCGGACGCACCAAACGGCGACGGGGTCGACATCGACTCCTCGAGAAACGTTCGGGTCAGCGATACGTTCATCAACGCCGGTGACGACGCGATCTGTCTCAAATCGGGGAAGGACGAACAGGGGCGTGCGGTGGGCGAGCCGGCGGAGAACATCACGATTACTAACTGCACGGTCAAACACGGTCACGGCGGGGTCGTAATCGGAAGCGAAACCGCCGGCGATATCCGCAACGTGACCGTATCGAACTGTACGTTTACGGACACTGATCGAGGGATTCGAATCAAGTCCCAACGGGGTCGCGGCGGCGTGGTCGAGGATCTCCGCTTCGATACGATCGTCATGCGACAGGTTGCCTGTCCGTTCGTCATCAACGGGTACTATTTCACCCCGATCGACAGCGATCCGGAGCCGGTCGACGAAGGAACGCCGATGGTCAGGAACGTCCACTTCCACAACATCAGCGCTCGAGACGTCGAATCCGCCGGATTCTTCGCCGGGCTTCCGGAGCGACGCTTCGAGGGCATTACGTTCGACGACGTCCATATCGACGCGACGCGGTCGCTCGAGGCAACCGATCTCGATCCCGCGATGGCGTACGACTACGACCAGCGACACGGTTTCTTCTGTAAATCGATGCGAGACGTGTCGTTTACCGACGTTCGCCTCCGAGTTCCGGACGACCCGGCGCTACGGTTCGAGGAGACCAATCTGGTGTCGATCGATGGCCTCGAGATCGAGCGAGCGGGAGCGACCGACGGCCCGCTCATCGAACTCGATAACGTCGAAGAAACCCGAGTTCGGGGCTGTTCGCCACCGCCTGAGGATCGGCGGTTTCTCGAAGTGGCTGGTCCTGCTAGCCGCAGGCTCTCGCTCGTCGGCAATTACGGCGATCTTCGGGAAACGATCGATATTGGGACGGAGTGTGATGCGGTCGTCTTCGAATAGGTGCTCGAACGGCGAAGCGTTTAAGCGCCTCCTTGCCAGAGGTTCGCTAGGAGCTTTCAAATGAACGCAGTTCAGGCAGACGACGGCCACGTATTCGTCCGACTCGGCTCGGGTGACCTGCTCCTCGAGTCCGTCCGTGACGTCTGCGAGGAGCACGGCATCGATTCAGGCGTCATCGTTTCGGGAATCGCGACGCTTCGAACCTTGAACTACCACTACGTCCCAACCGCGGCGTTCCCGAGCGAGCGCGATGAGCGAAACGTGTTCGAAGAACGCGAGGGGCGTGGGAGGTCGGAACGATCGACGGGGCGATCGCCGACGGCGAACCCCACCTGCACGTCATCGCCTACAACGGCGAAGAGACGATCGCCGGTCACCTCGAGGACGGAACCGAAGTCCACGTTACCTGCGAGATCGTTATCCGACCCATCGAGGGGCTCGAGATGACGCGCCGCACGAACGAGATGAACGTGTCAGTGTTACAAGAGCGGTAGTCCAGCAAGGAGAGGCCTTCTATCAGTCGGCAAAGCGGCGACGAGAGAACCGCTTACGGGTCGTCGGTCGATTCAATCGACTCGACCGGTTCGACTTCGCCTCGAACGGCGGTCGCACCCGCCGTCGGGGCCGCCCAGTCGACCGCGTTCGAGAGCACGCGACGAACCTCGTCCTGAAAGAAGATGGGGTACTCCTCGTGTCCCGGCCGAAACGCGAATATCCGACCGCGACCGCGCCGATAACAGAGCCCGGAGCGAAACACTTCCCCGCCTTCGAACCACGAGATAAAGACGGTTCGATCGGGTTCGGGAACGTCGTAGGGTTCGCCGTACATTTCGGTCGACGGGATCTCAAAGGACTCCTCGAGTCCGTCGGCGATCGGATGACCGGGATCGGCGACCCAGATTCGTTCCGTTTCCCCACCGTGGCGGTACTTGATAGCACAGGTCGTTCCCATCAATCGCTCGAACGGTTTCGAGTTCTTTCCCGAGTGGACGGGGACGAACCCCATCCCGCTGTGCACTCGATCGACCACGCGGTCGGCGATTTCATCGCGGACCTCGCCGTTCGCACAGTGGGACCACCAGACGAGCACGTCCGTTTCCTCGAGGACGGCCTCGGTGAGTCCGTGGTCCGGTTCCTGTAACGTCGCCGTTTGGACAGTCCGGTTGCCGGACTCGAGACCATCGGCGATGGCGCCGTGGATGCCGTCGGGATACAGCTTACGAACGTGCTCGTCTTCGCGTTCGTGAACGTTTTCGTTCCAAACGGTGACCTGAACTGTCATACGGTGAGTGGTCGGCCGAGAGCGATAAAAGTGTTCGGCTCGGCGGCCGTTCGTCTCGTCGCCTCTCACGTTCTCGGGCTCAATCGTTACAGCGGGTCGAGTTCGCCGAGGTCTGCGAGGATTTCCCGGAGTTCCTGCCGTTCTTCCATTCCGATCTGTTGTTGTGGCGGCAAGAGCGTATCGTGCTCGAAGATGCCCTGCATCTCGAGGGCAACTTTCGTTCGACCGCGGTAGCGACCCTGCGGTTCACCGAAGACGTGATTGGTCAGGGGCAACATCGTTTCGCGGATCTCCTTTGCACGCACCATATCGTCGTTTCGGACCGCCTGCAGCTTCTCGACCTGGAGTTCCGGAACCAGATTGCCGTATCCGATGAGTCCGGTTTCCGAGCCGAGTTGGTACGCGTGGGTAAGGAACGTGTCGTTACCCGTCATCATAGTGAAGTCGTCTCTGGCGTGATCGAGGGCTCGTACGGTTTCCTCGTAGCGAACCGGATCGAACGACGCTTCCTTGAACGCGATAACCGAAGGGTGCTCACAGATTTCGACGTGTGCGCTGATCGGAATGCCGGAGCTTCCCCACGTCGGGAACTGGAAGTTGATAAGTGGAATATCGACGGCGTCGGCGACGCGTTCGAAGTGCTCGACGGGCGTTCGTGGATCTTGATTTGCGTAGGTGTCGAGCGGGAGTAACATGACCGCGTCGGCACCGGCCTCCTGTGCCTCGCGCGCCATCTCGGCGGCCTGAAGCGAGTTCTCGCCGTAGACGCCCGAGAAGACTGGGGTGTCACCCGCGGCCTCCTTGTGGACGCGAATAACCTCCTGTTTCATCTCTCGAGACAGGAGCTTGCACTCGCCGGTGTGTGCGTTCGCGATGACCGCGACGATGCCATCGATCCCGGTCAGGTACTCGACGAGTCGTCGAAGGTCGGCTTCGGCGAGATCGTACTCGGGTTCCGGCGTCCACGGGGTCGCCGTTGCCGGGATGATGCCACCTGCAATCCGGTCTTTCAGCTCTCGAAAGTCGTCGTATAGCATGCGGTATGCGAACATCAGCATCGGTCACGAAAAAGATTTGGTTTCGTGTGACACGAACGAGAGTCGAGCGAGCAACCGTTGGCGGATACCACAGGTATGTTCTGTGGAACACGACTACCGTTTCGAAACCTAATCTTGGCCGCATCGCTTCGAACGCCAGACTGTCGAATCGAGACGTTCAAAAGTCGTTGGCAGTGGCAAACGCAAAAACAATGAGTCGAGAACGTCCCGAAAAGCAGAATGAGACTAGTTGTTTAATTCCCTATATTTGAACAACTTTATGTATTAATAATCCCATTGGTACCGTATGTCACGAGCTATGGACGGAAACCCGGGCCGAACGATTCGGTCGGTCCAAATAGCCTTCAACATCATCGAGCAGTTACAGACGCAAAAGGGGGCCGGGGTCACGGAGCTCGCGACGGAGCTGGGTCACTCGAAGAGTACAATCCATAGCCATCTCCGAACGCTATGCGAGCGGGAGATCATCGTCCGCGAGGACGACGGCTATCGATTGAGCCTTCGCGTTCTCGATATGGCGAATCACGTGCGCAAACAGGTCGAGAATTACGACGTGATCAGAGAAGAAACCGATGAGTTGGCGGCCGAAACCGGAGAAATAGCCCAGTTCGGAATGGAAGAGCACCAAAAGATTTCGTACCTCTACAAGGCCAACGGCGACAGAGCAGTCGTCACGGCGTCTCGAGTCGGAACACAACAACCCCTCCACTCGACATCCCTAGGCAAGACGGTTCTGGCGTTTCTACCACCCGAGCGAACAGAAGCGCTTATCGAGTCGATCGATTACACGACATCGACCGCCAAAACGGTCACCTGTCGCGACGAACTCCTCGAGGAACTCGAGCGAACGCGAGAACGGGGGTACGCCATCGACGACGAGGAGAACTTCGAGGGGCTTCGCTGTGTCGCCGCACCCGTCAGAGACGGCGAGTCGGTCATGGGTGCGATCAGTATCACCGGTCCCTCGAGTCGGTTTACCGACGAACGGCTTCACGACGACCTCTCGAAGTACGTGATGCGAGCTGCGAACGTCATCGAGGTCAATACGAAGTTCTCGTAGGCGACGAGGACGGGGAGACTCCAATACGAGCAGGTCCTCCGAAGGGGCACGATCATGTTGTGAGACGGTACCATTATGCTTCCGGGTTCGTATGTGTACGTATGAAGGTTAGCGAAGTTACTGGATACGCGCTGTCATCACCGATCGAACCGCCGCAGAATCGGTCGTTCCACGGCGGGACGCGGCGGCTGAACAAGCGAGACGTCGTACTCGTCGTCGTCGAAACCGCGGACGGACGACAGGGGTTCTCGACGGCCGGGGCGAGCAGTTCCGAAATGCGCGAGTACTTCGAGGGTGACTCCCAGGGCACGTTCGCCGACGTTATCGGAGGATCCGTTGCAGAAGCTCTCGAGGGACGAACGGTAGATGAAATCGCAGACGCCGCCGGGTATATCGCCGAAACCGATCTACCAGCACACCTCCGAACGGAGGCCATTTCCGCGATCGACGTCGCCCTGTACGATCTCCGGGGAAAGGAACTCGGGATCCCGATCTACGAGCTTCTCGCGGACGCGTACGGAAGCGAACCGACGAAACGGATGCCGTTGTACGCCAGCGCGGGAATGTACATGGAACCGGAAGGGTACGCCCGGCAGGCCGAGGTCATAGCGGAACTGGGATTTTTCGGGTACAAGTACCGTCCCGGGATCGGTCCCGATGGTGACCGCCGGACCATCGATCTCCTCGCGGACGCGCTCACAGAGACGGAGTTCATGCTCGATGTCCACACCTGGTGGAAGCTCCGTCGATCCTACGGCGACGATACCGTCCGAGAACTCGTCGAGTACGCGACGGAAGCCGGCGCGTACTGGATCGAGGAGCCGGTCAAGCCCAACGACCACGAGGGATACGCGACGCTCGCGGAAACCGGCGCTCCGCTCGCTGGGGGCGAGAGCAAAGACTCGCCGAACTCCCTCGTGGAACTGGGGAAAACGGGTGCAGTCGAGTTCTTGCAGGGAGACGTCCGTCACCACGAAGGGTTTACCGGCTGCGAGCCGGCAGTCCAGTACTGTCACGGACGCGATGTCGAGTTCGTCCCGCACAACTTCGGAACGTGGCTCGGACTCCTCGCAAACGCCCATCTCGTTGCCGCGGCGCCGGGCACTCGATTGCTCGAGTATCCCGTCTTCGAGAACGATCCGCTCTTCGACGAACCAACGGATCCGGGAATGTACCCGTTCGACCTCGCGTTCGATATCATCGAGGGCGAACCCGCGGTCGAGGACGGCCGATTGACCGTCCCGGACGGTCCCGGACTCGGCGTCGACGTGAACCTCGACGTGCTCGAGGAGTACGCCTTCGTCGACGGTCCGTGGACGGAGTTTCACTACGACGACGAGTAGGGGCACAAAGCGGTGGGTGCCTCCACGCAGTCGGACACGCTCAGTTGATTACCCGGTCGATATCGTCGTCGAGTTGGCTATAGAGTTCCTCCGCCCGTTGGGCCGTCTCCGGGGCGAGCGGTTTGATCGGTTCCCGAACGCGGCCGCCGTTGAGGCCGGCTAACTGTAACCCTTTTTTGACGGCTGAGACGCTGATCGCGCCGTCGATGTCGTTACCCTGCCCGTTTTCTTCCCTGAAGCGCTGGTAGGGGAGACAGATGTTTCGAAGCGTGCGTGCGTACTCCCAGTCGCCGCTCGAGAGCGCGTCAAAGAGCTCGAGACCGACCTCGGGGCGGAAGTTGCTCACACCCGCCGAGAATCCCTCGACACCCTCCGCCCAGAACGAGACCGCGTACGGCTCGGCGAGCCCGTCGACCCAGACGACGTCGTCGGCTCCGGCGGCGACGCCTGCACCGAGCTTCACCGAATCCGCAATCGCGTACTTGATACCGACGACGCCGTCAATGCGGGTCAGCGCATCCAGGTACTCGACCGACGGATCGAACCCGCGGACGTACGGAACCAGCGGCGTCTCGGTCACGTGATCGAGTTCGCGATAGTAGTCGAGCAAGCCCTGCTCGTGAATATACGTGTGATCCGGCGGCATGATCATCATCGCGTCGACGCCGCCGTCATCGTACGCGCGAATCAGGTCCTGAGCCTCGCTTGTACTGCCGCCGACCCCGGCGAGAACGCAGGCGTCGTCCGGGAGAGCGTCGACGCTCGTCTCGGCGACTGCCACTCGTTCGTCTCGAGAGAGCGAGTGATACTCGCTGATGTTGGCACTCGCGAGGAACGTTCCGACACCGCTTTCAGAAAGCGTCTGTGCGTTCTCGCGGAGTTTATCGTACTCAATGCGGTGCTGGTCGTCGAACGGTGTCAGGAGGCCAACGGCAACGCCGCGGAGGCAATCCTGTACCTGCTCGGCAGACAGTGACATGAAATTACTGTCCGCCGCAGGGAGTATAAACCCATCGGCGAAAATCGAACGCAAAACGCGGTATCCCCAGTACGTGTAGTCGAATTCCTCGAGACAGCGTTCGGTCCGTCCGGCACTACGTTTGGCGTCCCGAAAACGGACCCGCTATAGTCTGATCGACGCAGCTTCGGTCGACCGCGTCGTTTCGACGGCAAGCCCGCTTATCATAACGGCGACGGCGCTGATGTGGGCGAGCTACTTGCACCGGTGAACGAATTAACTCGAGGAGCCGGTTCGCTTCGACGGTTGACGGTCAGTTCGACCGACCGGTGCTTGGTAGGCTCTGACTCTCTACCAGACGAATTACCGCAGTTTCAGGGCCTCGACACAGACCGGTTTCTGCACGGTGACCGACGCCACCGCGGAAAGTGAACCGGAATCAGCGTCGATTCGGTAGGCGACGACGTTCTCGCCGTGCTGGTTCGCGACGAGGAGATACTCGCCGTTCGGGGCGAGAGTGAACGTGCGCGGCGTCCGGCCTTGAGCGGACACGTGATCAATGGGGCGGAGGTGATTACCACTACCGTCGGTCTCGAAGACAGCGATACTGTCGTGGCCCCGATTGGTCGCGTACACCCACCGGCCCGTCGGATGAACGTGAATATCGGCAGCGGTATTGTCGTCGTCGAAAGCTGGCGGGAGGGTCGAAACGGAGTGAACCGGTTCGAGTGCGCCCGTGGTCGACTGCCGTTCGAGAACGGTCACCGTCGAATCGAGTTCGTTCACCACGTACGCAAACCGACCGTCGGGATGAAAGTCCAGGTGTCGGGGACCCGCTCCCTCGTGAATCGAAACTCCGTTCGCTGTGGCCTCGAGCATCGGGGGTTCGTCGCAACTGGTTCCCGAGATCACGTCACTCGATGCGCGTCGGTAGCTCTCGATGCGATCGGTGCCGAGATCTGGAACGTAAACGAAGCGGTTCTCCGGCCCGAAACGGGCGGCGTGGGGATGCGGTTCACGCTGTCGATTCGAATCGACGCTCGAGCCCTCGTGCTCGAGAACGGTGCAGGTATCGCTCAGACGGCCGTCAGCTTCGATCGGATACGCGGCGACGGTTCCGCCCTGATAATTGGCGAGCGTGACGACCCGTCCGTCCGGGTCGACGTCAACGTAACACGGTCCGGTGCCCCGACTTGGCTTCCGGTTCAGCGCTCCCAGCGCACCGGTTCGGTCGTCGAACTCGAATGCGGCAAGCACGCCGCCGTCGACGCGTTCGACCGCGTAGAGCGACCGCCGATCCGGGTGGACCGCGACGAAGGAGGGATTCTCGAGGGGTGTCGAGGCTTGCCGATGGAATCGGTCGGCGTCTGGATCGAAGCGGTATCCGTGTACGGCCCCGTCGCTTTCGCCTGCGGCTGAGCAAACGACTACCAGAAACGAACGCTGACTGATCACACCACTTTCTTCGACCACTCGCCGCTTAACTTCACCGATGAACGCCGTCAGCCAGTTGTTTCGGATACGGGGTTTTCGGTACCGCAACTCATTGTGAGCGAGTGTTTCGGCAGGTCGATCACTACTGCCACGGACGAATACCGGTCCTCTGCCCGAATATTGATTCCACTCCCGATCACCGATTCCACGGGAGCGCGTACGTCGGATCGTTCGTGAACCGATCCAGCTCCGCCGAGAGAGACAGGCGAGTACCCGACGGTATCGAGACGCGAAGGGTGTTCGAGTCGACGCGTGACGATTCGTCGTTGTAGCTGACGGTCTCGAACTCGTGTTCGGCGTAGGCACCCGCCTGCACGATCAGTTTGCGGTCTCGCCCACCACCGTTGACGAGCGTCAGATCGATGCCGTCAGCGTCGACGTTCGTGACGAGTACGGCAACGTCTTCGGGTAACCCGGGCCGTTGGCGGCCCACATCGAAGTGACGAATCTGTGCCATCACGAGTCCGCCGTAGTACACCGGCTGTGGGGCACCCATCGTCAGTTGAAGCAAACCGCGGTGGAAGACGGGGTTTCGGTCGCGAAGGTAGTCCTCGTCCAACTCTGCCCGAGCAGTATCCTCCCGGCGCATAAGCTCGAGTTGTTCCTGGACGCGCTCGTGGTTCGCTTTCATGAGACGCGACGGGTAGTCGGGAAACTCGCCGTCGAGGTAGGCGAGCCAGGCGTACTCGTGGCCCGCACCGTGCTTAGTCGACGCTCTCGGGTCCACGCGCCGCCAATCCTGTTTGCTCCAGTCTCGAAGCCGACGGACCCGTTCACGGTCGGCGTCGGACATCGACATGTACCAGAGGTGAACGGCGTAGGGGTCGTCCCTATGGGGTTTGAACTCGTACCAGCCGTCGCGCCACAGCACTTCGCCATCGTCTTCGGTGAGGACGCCGCCTGCGTCGTAGTGGTAGTCCCCTTCGCCGCCGTACTTGTGTGGAACGTAAAGCGTGTCGTGGACCGCATCCTCGCTCACCTCGATCCCGTTTTCGATGAGGATATCGAGTTGCGAGCGCGGGAACTCGAGAAACTCTCTCTTACCCTCGAGCAGAACGGCGTTCTCCGCCGCGACCGTCGGGCCGATGCCGACGTAGTGCCAGCCGCCCCACGACCAGCCGTAGTAGCCGCCGTACCACCGCCCGTCAGTGTACTCGCCGATCTCGCCCGATCGGCCGACGTTGTCAGGGATGATCCCGCCGTTTTCAGCCGTTCGCTCTCGCCAGGCCTCGAGATAGGTGATCGCCCACTCCCGGTACGTCTCGTCTCCGGTGTGGAGATACGCGTTGGTCATCAGGCTCGTAATGTTGAGATTGAGCGGGATATCCCCTTTTCCACACCGTTCGTTCAACACCTCGAAGAGCCGATCTTCGGTCTCGGGCTCGAGAAGATCCGCGGCCTCCTCGAACTCGAGGTCTCGCCAGGGAAGGCCGTGACTCGCCCACCGGTAGTCGGCACCGTACGGATGGTGTTCGTACGCCGAAAAATCGGCGTGATCCGGCCCCGCTCCACCGTTCATCGGACCGCGAACGAGGCGATTCTCCGCGTCGTAATTGTTCGCGTCTGCGTCGTCGAAGTACAGCCCAGCGAACCGCTCGGCCCGTTCGACGACGGCAGCGTCGTCCGGAGCCGCCAGCCCCATGTTGTACGTGTACAGATTCCCCTCGCCCATGTGGAACCAGTCTCGACAGTGTTCGAACTCGTCGACGACCATCGGATGCCCGAACGGCGTCGGAGTCTCGCTCGCCCGGCGCAGGGCACCGTCGTACACGTCTCGAGCGTGCTCGAGAACTGATTCGTCGCCGCCCATCGCGTAGACCAGTGGCCAATTGTACACTCCCTCCACGATATCGTCGAAGCCGTCGGAGCCGACGTGACCGTCGGGAGGCCACAGCGGCTCGCCGCTGTCAGCAACGTAGTCGTCTACGAAGCGGTCGACCGACGTTCGCATCACCTCGAAGAGGCTTCGTTGGAGCCTCGCCCACTCGGGCTGGGTTTTCCGCTGCGTACGTGCCGTTATCTCGAACATATACAGTAGACGCGTCTGATATACTCATTAATATTTGGGTCAACGAGCATCGACAGGTGTGACACCTTCGTCGGGCCATCCCGGTTGAATCGGCGATTTCGGTAATCTCGTATTGGCCACCAGTTGTTCCCTTATCGGGAACGGTTTCCGTCGGGCAATTACAGCCATATCTATGTAATTACAACCGGCCGTCGGAATCTCGAGACGGAGTAGGGGCAAACGCAACCGCACAGTGCATCAGAACCGTACCACACCTTATCGAATGCGAGTAACGTGATCCGGGGATGAACGAATCACTCGTTCGGTATCCGAGAACAGTTCGAAACACAACGACGAGCCGAAAATCGGTTCAGTCACGAACCAGCGCCGAGAGAGAACTGAGCGGTGCGGTTCGCCTTCACACCAGACATCGAACATGTTCCCGTCTACGGAACGGGGAAGTGGCCAAAACAGCCGTATCACGCCCTTAGCGGCAATGTTCAGACCGCGACGAGGAAAACACTTTTGTAGGGAGAAACTGATTTTGGAGGTAGCATGAAGTTTGGAATCTTCCCGACAGAGGGTGGTGACTCCTGGGACGGAGTCAACGAAACGTGCCGACGCGCGGAGAGCGTCGGCTTCCGATCGTGCTGGGTGAACGACCATCAGGCGACGGAGGGAGACAATTACTGGCCGTCTCCCCTGACACGGCTCACGAGCATCGGAACCGCGACCGACGAGCTCGAGTTAGTCACATCGGTCTTGATTCTCCCACTGTATCACCCGCTTCACGTCGCTCAACGTGCTGCGATGCTCGACAACATTTCGGGCGGACGACTGACGTTGGGGGTCGGACTCGGCTATGTCGAAAAGGAGTTCGACGCGTTCGACGCGCCGATGGACGAACGCGCCGGTCGAATGATCGAGGGTATTCGATTCATCGACGAGTTTCTCAGTTCGGAAGAGCCGATTTCCTACGAGTGCCCGTTCTTCGAGGTCGAAGACTGGCAACCGCTTCCGAAGACGGTACAGAATCCACGTCCATCGCTCTGGATCGGCGGCTGGGGGGACAAACAGATCGCTCGCTCGGTCAAATTTAGCGACGCGTGGGTTCCGGGCGTCGTCGCAGACCTCGAGACCGTACAAGATCGAAAGGAGAAACAACGAGCGGTCGCCGACGAACGGGGTGTCGACTGGGCCTCGGTCGAACATCCACTCATGCGCGAGGCCGTCATCGGCCGGACCGAGGCGGAAGTCAGCGAGCGCAGAGAATACGTCCACCGAACGTATCGCGACGAATATGGCGGGGAGTTTTCGCATCCGCTGATGACCGCCGATTCCGTCGAACAGTTCGAATCGTTAGCCGAGGACCGGTTTATCTACGGAACGCCCGAACAGATAGTCGAACAGATCGAAGATATACGCGACCGGTTCCCGCTCGATCACCTGGCGCTCCGATTCCATCATTCGGGGATGTCGACGGAGATGGTTCGAGACCAGATCGAACTGTTCGGCGACGAGGTCATCCCCGAGTTCAGCTGAGACGAATTGGAACGAGCCGTTCGATAAACGGATCAAGAGCCAAACGGCGTATTTCAGCGTTATAACGTCGACCAGAAGCGTTTTTCCGAAAGAGTGAGCACACTTCGGACGGCTCGCCCTCGAGGACCAACACTGTCAGCGAACGCGACTTCCTGCTATCGCATTATGGACTATGTCTACATGGAAACAACATAATATTACTGGGTGGTTTTTAAAATAGCTTGTTTGCTTATGGTTTATCCAGGCAGAAACTGCTGAGGATTTACCTCCGGAACAATTCGTCTGCAACACACTGAGAGGGCAATTATGAACGAAAGGTCGGGAAGTACCGATTCCAACTGGCTCGAGGTAAATGAATCGAACGAGTCAGCAAACCGATCACACTTGTGCGAATTACCCTCGGTATACTGGAAATATTCGTGCTTGGTATCCGGATATACAGCTCATTTGGAAGCCATACCAACGGGATTTGATTCAAGCCAATTGTCGTGGACGAGTACAGCCATGATCAAATAATAGTTTAGGGAGTGATATTCATATACAAATGGTACAATACTGCAACGGTAACCGATTGTCTCGCATGTGTAACGGATAAAGTTCGTGCGCGCACTCACCGGTCGCCGGACCACTATACCCCAAGAGCAGAATCGACTCAGTTAGTCGGTTGGAGGAATCAGGATACCCGACGCACAATCGACACGGAGTCAGAGAGGGTCGCCGGTGACGTTCAGTGAGCTACGACGGCTATGGTAGTCCGGTCGTATCGATTCGATATGTGGGCAGACGACCGTCGACGACCCAATTATTTGGTTATCGCCCCTCCTTATGAATGATGTGATTTTTCGCACGTCAATCCTTCAACAACGGTTCGTGCAACGAAACGCTCTCCTCGAACCCGACCGCCTCGTATTTCGCCGTCGGCCACTCATCCGTCGACGTGAGGACATCGACTCCGTTACCTCCGGCCTCGAGGAGGGCCGTCTCCTCGCACTTCGTTCCCTGAATCGTCGGGTTCCAGGCGAAGGGCATCGGCGCGCAAATCGGCATCGCCGAACCGGGTGTGGCCGTCCACTCGCGGCTCTCATAGCCGATTTCGCCACCCTGGTGGTGCCGACGCCACTCGTTAGCGTATCCGGTCTCGGCGTACGCCTCCTGAATCGCGTCGAAGACGTCGCCTGCAGTCCCACCAGTTCGTGACGCTTCGGCGGTCGCAGCGATGGCCGTCGCGGCAACTCGAGCCGTCGCTTCGTGACGTTCGCGGAACCACTCCGGCAGATCGAACGCCACCGTCCTTGTAACGGCGACGTTGTGGCCGCCGCGTCGAGCGACGACCGTGAGATGCCCGAACTCGTTCAACGGGGCGGCCGTGGGCGTGAAGTGTCGTTCTCGCATCGACCGGTCGGAACCGCCCACGAGAACCACCGGCGCGGCGAATCCTCGAGTTGAGAGTTCGCGTCGAAGCGCCGTTGCAGTCTCCCGTTCCGTGGTCTCGGCAGTCACCTCGTTCCCGACCGCTTCGACGGCACGTGTCGTCTCGAGACAAGCGGTTCGATACCGATCGATCTCGGCGCTTGGAAGCGGCGCTCGAAGCGGGGACGGATCGACCGTTTGCATTCCATCGATTCGGACATCCGCTCCTGCCGGTGAGCGGGCACGTTCGGCCACGGCATCCGACAGCGACGACTCGTGCCACTCGTACTGTTCTGGTTTGATATCGAGGGGAGAATCGTCGAGTCGCGGGAGTTCTTCCGCTCGAATACGATCGATTTCGTTGTTCGGCGCGAGCAACCGAACGGACGATCCGTCCGCGGGGATTCCGAGCGCGGCGACACCAGTAGCACTCGCTTCATCGACGACGGTAGTCCCACCCGCGAACCAGGCGACGTTCTCCGGTCGAAGGAGCCACAGTTCGGAGAGTGCGCGTTCGTCGAGTTCAGTCAGGATACGATCGTGTTTGACACTTGCAGGAGCACTCATATCCTTCATACCGTCTATCTCGAGTATAAGTCTTTCTCGACGGTCATACTAGAGAAACTCATTCGTCGAGCGGTGAACGCGCGCCTCTTAGTTTTTTGAGAACGTCACACGGACGATCGAAAATGGCGGAACGGAGACGGTCGTCGAGCGACCATCGACGGAAACGGAATTTTGGGATGGAACCACGGTTTCCGGCTCTTCGAACGTGTTTTCCGCGGCCATCGTCTCGCCGGCGAGCGTCGTGACCGTCGCCTCCGGGCCGGGATCGAATCCGTCCTCGAGTTCGATCGTGGCGTCAATCTCCCCGGCCGTCGCGTCGCGGTGGACCAATTCGACGACCAGTTCGTCGTCCGACCGGCTCGATACTGCGAGCGGATCGAGAACGGGAACCGCCGAGACGGTGGGGAGTTCCCCGAACAGGTCTTCAGTGTCGGTCGCGAACGCTGTCTCGGTATCGTAGGTATCACAGCTGAGTTCGACCGCAAGCGGCGTCGCGTCAAATAGCGACGACCCCATTCGATGATAGTAGTAACACGGATCCGCCCAGACGCGTTCGTGGTGCTTCCGAAGCCCGCCACCATGGTTTCCGGCACCCGAGTGAGTGAGCATGTCGACGGCACCTGAACGAACGCTCTCGTGGACGAACGTCGCGTCGTAGATGGCCTCGGAAACGGATTTGTTGGTCGGTAGTTCCGGCGACTCTTCTACGCCCTCCCACTGTTCCCGATCCGGGAACGTAAAAAGCTGTAATTCGGTGAGCGCGATCCGCGGGTCGTCGACGCCGGCCGCCCGCATGTCCTCGAGAACGTCGTCGTACTCGTCCATCACCTGATCGGCGAGCGCCATGTGAGCGTTGTGCAGTTCGGTTTGGTCGGTCTCCGGTCCGACGTGCGTTCCGACGAGGACGTGGTCAGTGAGCCAATCAACACGATCCGCGGCCGTCGACAGAACGGGATCGTTCCAGTCGGTCAGCCGGTTTCCACACGCCAGAACCTCGATATCGTCGTCCACATCGACCATCGCTTCGTGAAATCGTTCGAATCGGTCCGCGTAGCCGACGGGCGTCGTCCAGCTGACTTGCCACGGGCCGTACACCTCGTTTCCGACCTCCCAGTAGGTAACGTCGAAGGGCTCCGGATGGCCGTGTGCCGCGCGGAGCGCGCCCATGGCCGTCTCCGTGGAACCGTTGCAGTACTCGACCCATCGGGCGGCCTCCTCGGCGGACCCGTCCCCAGCATTGACGCAGATCATCGGCTCGCAGCCGATCCGTTCGCAGAACTCCAGAAACTCGACCGTTCCGAACAGGTTCGTCTCGAGGCCGTCCCATGCCGGATTTGGCTTCGTTGGTCGCTCCTCGGTCGGACCGACGCCATCTCGCCAGCGATAGCCCGAAACGAAGTTGCCGCCGGGCCACCGGAACACGGGTAACTCCGCGTCGCGGAGATACTCGACTATTTCCGGGTCGGCACTATCGACGTGATCGTCCGGATACAACAGCGCCGCGTCGAGTACGACGTTTGCCGGCGAATCGGTCGTCACGCTGAAGGCGAAAAGCGTGTCACGACCGGTCTCGATATCGTCCGGAACCCGGAGGTCGAAGTCGATACTATCCCACGAATTATCTACGGACACCGTGGTGTCGTCGAGGGCGCGCTTGAGTTCGCCCGTCGGCCCGACTTCGCGGAGCGAAACGGTGAGCGTCGTCGGCGATGCGGCTCGGGCCGTGATCGATCCTTCGAAATCGTGCGTGCGATGGGTCGGAAGATGACACCACTGGGCGATGCCGGCCGAATGCTCCAGCGACCGATCGTCCGCCGATTCGGAGCGGGGAGAGAGTTCCGTAGCCGATACCTCGAGGCGCTGAGCACGGTCGCCGGCGATTCCCACGTCCGGGCTCGTCGTGATGTCGACGCCGTCGGTCTCGTCGACCCCGTTGATCTCGTCGTCGCCGACCGGGAACCACCAGAGGGCGGTCGCGCTACGGTAGGCCTCGATGAGCCGGGCCGAGTCGGGATACTCTCGAGTATCGGCGTACGCCTCGATTCGTTCAGCTTTCGTCTCGGTGTCGTAGATGGCCGGTCGTCCGCCATCGACGGACGCGTGTTCGACCTGGAACTTCCAGTTTCCGAACGTCGGGTTGTGGAGGATTTGGGCGGTGAAGGAATTCTTCGCGTTCCGCGTCGAATAAAGGTGTTCACCGAACTTTCCGAACAGTTTCGGATCGATGGGTTCTGCGGAACGCTCCGTCGGATCGACCACGATCGTCGCCGTATCGTCGTGGTCGTCGTCGTCGCTGGCCGCCGGGTGGTGCGTTAACAACTGTCGACTCGTCATAGTTATGAATTTTCGCCGAGGGTAATAAGTTCATTCCTCCCGGAACGATCGAAGAACGTTGCTCCACGAGGGGAAATCCCACGGGAGACTCGACCGCCGACCGCTAGGGCTCGTCCAGGATTGTAACGACCGGTCGATCAGCGTCCAACAGTACCGATTGGGTGACGCTCCCGAACAACGCCTTTCCGACGGGGGAACGAGACCGACCGCCGATGACGAGGTAATTCGCACCAACCTCGTCAGCGTAGCCGAGAATTTCCTCGGCGGGATCGCCTACTCGACCGACAGGTTCGTAGTCGTCGGTGACGCCCGAGGAGACATCGGCGATGACTTCCTCGGCGAGTTCCTGCGCTTGCTCTGCGGACAGGGATTCGACCTCGTTCATGTACTGGTTGACGAGGTAGGCGTGGTCGCCCGCCTCGTAGACGAGGACAACCTCGAGCGGTTCGTCGAACCGTTCGGCGAGCGTGCTCCCTTCGGAAAGGACGCTATCCGAGCCGTCCTCCCCGTCGATCGCTGCGACGATTGTCATACGCAGACGATTTCACGTCGACCCGTAAATAGATTTGCGCCTGAAGAGGACCGTCGGAGACGGGAAGGATGGAAACGAGAGACAAACGGATACTAGGTCAGCGGGAAGAGCGACGAGAGAACCATCACGACGGCGAACCCAGTAATTGAGACGATTGTGGTGAGCGCGGTCCAGATTTTGAACGTCTCCTCCTGGGTCAATCCGCCGATTTCTTTGACGATCCAGAATCCGCTGTCGTTGTACCAGGAGAAAATCGTTCCACCTGCCCCGATGATCATGACGAGGTAAACGGGGTGGACCGACAGGTCACCGACAAGCGGAGCCATAATGCCTGCAGTCGTGAGGAGGGCGACCGTGGCCGACCCCTGGGCAATACGGATCGTCGCGGCGATAACGAATCCGGCGACCAATAGCGGAATGCCGATACCTTCCAACGTGGTCGCGATGTAGTCACCGATTCCAGACAGCGCGAGCATCCCGCCGAAGGCACCACCGGCGGCGGTGATCGCAGCAATGTGTCCGCCGCTCTGAAGCGATTCGACTAGTTCGTCGGACCACACCTCTCGGCTGAGCGATTCCATCCGGTAATAGGTGATCGCCGCGGCGAGGGCGGCGGCGGTCAACGCGATGTTCGCATCCCCGACGAAGCTAGATGCCACGTCCGCAGCGCCACCTTCGACGAGGAATCCGGCTTCGATCAACGTGTCCACCGTCGTGTTCGAGGCGATCAAAAACACTGCCAGCAAAATTGGAAGCATTGCTTCGACCATCCCCGGTAATTTGGCTGTCGGACGGTCGGCCAACTCCTCGACGCGTTCGACCGACGAACCCATCGTCTCTCGAAGCGGAATCTCCATCTTGCGGTTGATCCACTTTCCGTACAGGACACCAGAGACGAATACCGTGGGAAGAGCAACGACGAGACCCACCAATATCGTCGCGCCGACATCGACGCCGAGCTCGAGCGCCACTGCGAGCGGTCCGGGCGTCGGCGGGATAAAGCCGTGTGCAGTTACTCCGGCCGCGCCGACGATAGTGATGAACAGGGCGTAATCTCGGCCCGTTCGTGCACGCATCGAACGGGCCAACGGCGCTAGCAAAAAGAACACGTTGTCGAAGAAGACGGGGATAGCGAGTACGCCGCTCGAGCCACCCAATGCGAGATATGAGTTCCCCTCGCTCGTAAACGATTGGAACCAACGAACGATTCGTTCTGCGGCACCGCTTTCCATCATCGTTTTCCCGATTATGGCAGCCATGAGAATCGGAATACCGATACTGATCATCGTCTCACCGAAGCCGGTTGCTGTCTCCTCAGGAACCTGGCTCAACGGCACTTCGGCCGTCGCCGCACCGACGACAATCGTCGCAATTACCAGCCCGATGAAAGCGGGGACGCGCAACCAGACCAGCAACGCGACGACCACGATCAGTCCGATTCCAAAGACCACGAGTGGGTTTTCGAATGCCATACACACACATTCAGAGGCACTATAAAATAATCTTTGGTGATTATTTCCACATATTACCGAAGCCGAGGAGTCAATCGCCACTATCCGTTGCTCGACAAAAAAGAGAATTTGCTGAACGATCAATAGAGTCCAGAGACCGTCGGAACTTACTCTCGAAGGACACTCACGTCGAAGACTGGCTTACAGGTGTCACCCGCCAAAAACGCCTCGAACGCCTCGTCGGCCTCGAGAAGCGAATACCGATCATCGAGGAACGTCTCGAGGTCGACATCGCCGGATTCGATGAGTCTGAGCGATCGTTCGAAGTCCTCCCACGTCGAGGCGTAGGAACACTGAAGATCGATTTCGGCTCTGACCAGCGGCGAGTACGCCATCGTGGTTTCACCGGTCTGGCCGATCATCACGATCTGGCCGCCCTTCCGGACCTCGTCGACGGACATCGTCAGCCCGGAGGGATGTCCGGTCGTGTCGAAGACGACGTCGTAGCCGGCTCCATCGGTCAGTTCGTTACGAATACCCTCGAGGTCGTCTTCTTCGACGTTGAGCGTCGGGAATCCGAGTTCTTCGGCGAGGGGAAGGCGGTAGTTCGTGTCGCTTGCGACCCCCGCGACGACGACGTCACCGCCCTGGGAGTCCGCGATCTGTGCAGTCAGGAGCCCAATCGGACCGGGTCCGGCAACGAGGACGCGGTCGCCGGCGCCGACTCGAGAGTTCTGGATGACGGCTCGAGCACCGATGCTGGTCGGCTCGACGAGCGCGGCGTGTCGCGGATCGACCCCGTCCTGAACGTGCTGGAGGGCGGTTTCCGGAACGGCGATGTAGCCAGCGTACGCGCCGTCGTGATCGACGCCGGTGATCACCGCGTCCTGACAGACGTTTTCCTCTCCGAGCTTACACTGATAGCACTCTCCACAACCCCTGATAGGGCGCTCGACGACTCGATCGCCGATCTGGAACTCGGTTACGTCCTCGCCGGCCTCAACGACGGTCCCGGTGTACTCGTGCCCGATGACGGTCGGAAGCGCCATTCGTTCGAAGGCGGACTTGAACTTGTAGATTCCCGCATCGCTGCCACAGAGACCCGCGTAGTCGACTTCTATCAGCGCTTCTCCCGGACCCGGATCGGGGCGCTGTCGATCGACGAGTTCCATCTGCCCGTACTCTCGGCTCGTTTTCGCAAGTGCGCGCATACTGTCGACTGCTCGGTCGAGTGGTATAATTCTATTGGACCGTCTCGACGTTGGGAACGGATCGCGTTCGTGGAGCTATTCGAGATCGACGCGTTCGTCGCGTTCGGCCGCCTCGTGGATCGCTCGAATCGTTCGCATGTCCTCGAGCCCGTGACGGCCGTCCGGAAGGATCGGTTCGCCGCCGAGCACTCGATCGGCGAAGTAGTCGAACTCCTCGCGCATCTCCTCGACCGCGCCATAATCGACGTCCTCGAATTCGGCACGGAGGCTTCCCGAGGAGAGGTGAAGCGTCGCCTCGCCGTGGAACGCGGGGGCGAGTTCGATCGTTCCCTCGGTGCCGATTATTTTGAGTTGCGTATCCGTCTGGGCGTGTTGACTGGTCGTACAGACGACCGGCAGATCGCCCTCGAGAGTCAGCGTAAACGTCGCGTTCTGGTCGGGAACGTCGCTAAAGGCGTCCGCGGACGAGGACATTTGAGCGCTGACGGCGACCGGATCCCGCTCGAGGAGGAATCGAGCGGTATTGATCGGATAGATGCCGAGATCCATCACGGAGGTCCCGTATCCGGTAACGTCGGAATCGAGCCGCCACTGATCGGGGTCGGGATTCATCTCGAGGATCGGTTGGGTGTTGTTTCCGTAGACGTGTGTCGGTTCCCCGATAAAGCCGTCGTCGATCAACTCCTTGGCTCGGCGAACCGCCGGTTCGGTGTGCATCCGGTAGGCAGTCATCAGCGGAATGTCGGCCGCTTCAGCCGCCTCGACGAGTCGTTCGGCGCGCTCGACGCTGGCCTCGAGTGGTTTCTCACAGAGCACCGCCTTCCCCAGTTCGGCGGCGGTTTCGACGTACTCGAGGTGATAGGCGTTCGGCGTGCCGACGTAGATCGCGTCGTAGGACTCGACAGCCGCGCCGGCGTGGAAATCGGTGTACGTGAGACCACGTTCGACATCGTTTTCGTCAGCCAGGCGGTCAGCTTTCTCCTGAGTCGAACTAACGAGGACGGACGCCTCGCAGTGTGAGGTCTGTTCGATCGCGGGGATAACGACATCGACTGTCCACCAGCCGAGACCGACGAGAGCGAAGCGAACTGTGCCGTCTGCCCCCGTTTCCCAGTCGCGTTCTTCGAACCGGCCGAGCACGGAATGTGTTTCCATAGGTGAGCGTTTCGCTCGAGGGGAATAAAATCGTTCGGTGTGCTCGGGGCGGCTGCCTCGAAGCGTTTTGTGGGTCTCGTTCGTCAGTGTCCCGCTACACAGCAGGCTATGGACGCCGAGTCGGAAAACCGACGGGCGGCAGACACCACAACGAGGACGGACGTGATCCAGATACGTTTGTGCGATCTCTTCCCGTCCGTCCACGAAAATGACGTTATCTATGAGAGAGGTCCTGTTCCCATATAAAAAAACGCTCTTCCGAAACAGGCAAATGGTAGCGGTAACCCGATATCGACAGGGGATCCGAAGTAGAACACTGGTGAATGACGGACAATATTTACACTCGTATTGTTGTATACTCGGGATATCCTCGGCCGAGACACGCCCGGAAAGTGTGTTTGTTCCATCAATATTCTATCGGAGCATTCAGTATAAAATCGGCACACACAAGCGGAGTACCGGATCAGCAGACCGATTTATACGGTACCCGGGAAATCGATTGCTAACCAGTAGTCACCCACCTCCGTTCCCGATTACAAACCGATCGTTCATATATGGAGAACGGAGTTCTCGATAGAGCCGTAACCGACGAAGGTCCCAAGGACGATATCGGATCGTTCACCACCGACAGATTCGCTTCGTGGCGTCACACACCGCCAATCGATGCATTCCGCGATCTCGGCTACCCTCGACATCGCCCGGATTCGGTGAAAAAGCGTCCGCGACGCTCGCCTCGAGTTGACGCAACTATCTCATCGACTATCACAAAAACGAAGGACCGCAAGTCCGACAGTTTAGGCCTCGTCGTTCACGTTTCGTCGAACAACGCCGGAGCCAGCTCCGCGAGCACGACGCGGCTTACGCCTCGTCAAACAACGCAAATCAAAGATTTGCGACCACGACGAAGCTATGCTTCGTCGAACAACGCTGAGTGAAACTCAGCGAGCACGACGCGGCTTATGCCGCGTCGAACAATGTCTCACCATCAACCATATGCTCGGAGACGGCGTCAAGGTCCAGGGTCAACCCGAGACCGGGCTTTTCCGGAATTTCCATCCGACCGTTCTCGATCAATCCGTCCTCTTCGACGAGGTCCTCCCACCAGCCGAGCTGATAGGAGTGATACTCGAGCGCAAGCGAGTTCGGAATCGCCGTCGCGACCTGCGCCGAGGCCATCGTCCCGATCGGCGAGGAAACGTTGTGCATCGCGACTGGGACGTAGTAGAGGTCCGCGAGGTCGGCCACCTTTCTGGTCTCGCGCATTCCGCCGACGCGTGGAAGGTCTGGCGCGATAATATCGACCGACTGCTCTTCAAGAAGCTGTCGTTGGCCGTGTGTTCGGTAGACGTTCTCGCCGACGGTGATCGGCGTGGTCGTCGACTGCGTGACTTCCCGTTGAACGTCGTGATTTTCCGGCGGGACCGGATCTTCGAGCCACCAGACGTCGTAGGGCTCGAGCTCGCGGGCGAGCCGTTTGGCCGAGCCCGCAGAAAAGGACCAGTGACAGTCGAAGGCAACGTCGGCGCGGTCGCCGACGCGCTCGGTGACTTCGCGAACGATCTCGACCTTGTGATCGATTTCGGGGCCACGGAGATGGCGGTTCGCCCGGTCTTTTTCGTGTCCCGAGGGCACGTCGAGATCGAACTTGATCGCGTCGTAACCCAGTTCCTCGACGACGCGTTCACCCTCGTCGGCGCAGGCGATCGGGTCGGCTTCGTCTTCGGTGTGTAGATCACAGTAGACCCGAACCTCGTCACGATACTTGCCCCCAACCAGCTGGTAGGCGGGCACATCGAGGATTTTGCCGGCGACATCGTGAAGCGCGATTTCGATTCCGGAAATCGCCGAAATGACTTTCCCGGAAATCGAGCCCTCGCCGGACATCTTCTGGATGAGGTGTTCGTACAGTCGATCAATGTCGAGCGGGTTTTCGCCGATCAGGAACGGCGTCATTCGTTCGATGATCGCATCATCACCGCCGCCCCAGTAAGATTCGCCCGTTCCGACGAGTCCGGCGTCGGTGTAGACGCGAACGAGAATCCAGGGGTAGTTCCCGTCGACCATCGTCGTCTGGACATCCGTGATTTCGACATCCCGCGGACCGCGGTCGGCGGTCAACTCCATCGTCTCGGATGAGAGGTCGCGCATGGTATACTCTGCGTTCGGATCGCGTAGCGTCCGGTAGTTCGGCATACAACTGCGTTTTACTCCTCATGGTATATCACGTTTGGCATGTCGGTGAGTCACAGAACCGATAGCACCGCCTCGAGTGCGACGACGAGGGCGGTAAATTTTAGCTTCCGGGCGTCATCGTCACCGATAGATGTCAAACCTGAAGGCCGTGATCCTCGGCGGGAACCGCTTTCCGTTCCACCGAATCGACCGACTTGGACCGCCACTCAAACGATTCCTAGAAGCTCGTGGAATCGAAGTTACCGTCACGACCGATCGCGAAACACTCGTTACAGATCGAATTCGGGATTACGACGTCCTCGTGGACTATACTACGGACAGTACGTGTAGTGACCCCCAGCGATCCGGCCTGTGTTCGTTCGTTGAGGGCGGCGGCGGGTACGTCGGTATCCACGGCGCGGCGGATCTGACGACGACGGTGGAGGAGAATCGCGACGAACCCGTTCCTGAACTCCGCTCCCTGCTCGGCGGGCACTTCCTCACGCACCCAGAACAGACGGCGTTCGACGTGACCGTCGTCGATACTCACCACCCCATCACGGCCGACCTGAACGGGTTTTCAGTCTGGGACGAGCCGTACGTCCTCGAGTACGACGACGACGTGCGAGTGCTCGCACGCATGGATCATCCGGAGAACGGAGACATGCCGGTCGCATGGGTGAAACCTCACGGCGACGGTCGCGTGTTCTACTGCTCGCTCGGACACGACCTCCCGGCGATCAGAAACGAGGGGGTGCGTTCGCTGCTCGAGCGAGGAATACGCTGGGCGGGTGACGAATACTAACGCCGATTCGGTCCTCAAATAACGCAAAAATTGTCGGATCGGTCCTTAGAAGGTATCGTAGACCGTCTTCTCGATCGTATAGAAGTCGATGCCGGCGTCACCCTGTTCGCGCCAGGTTTCGCTCGAGGAGCGTTTGAACCCGCCGAAGGGAACGTGGAGTTCGAGACCGGTCGTCTTCGCGTTGATCTTGGCGACGCCAGCCTCGACTTCTCGGACGAATCGCTCGGCTTCAGTATGGTCGTCGGTAACGATACTCGCCGACAGGCCGTACTGCACGTCGTTCGCCGTTTCGAGACCCTCCTCGTAGTCCTCGACTTCGATTACCGCGAGGACGGGACCGAACACCTCCTCCTGGGCGATTCGGTACTCGTTGTCGACATCAGAGAAGACGGTCGGTTCGACGTAGTAGCCGTCTTCGAATCGCTCGCCTTCGGGCCGGCCGCCGCCGGTCTCGAGGGTTGCACCCTCCTGTTGTGCGACATCGATGTAGTCGAGGGTTCCCTCGAGTTCGCTTTCGGTGACCTGCGGCCCCATATCGTACTCGTCGCCGGGGCCGATTTCGATCGACTCCGCCCGATCGACCACGGCGTCGACGAACTCGTCGTAGACGTCGGTGTGGACGATCGCACGGGAGCAGGCCGTACAGGCCTGCCCGGTGACGCCGAACGCACCGTTGGCGACGATATCGGCGGCTTCCTCGACGTCCGCGCTGTCGGAGACGACCGTCGGATTCTTCCCGCCGAGTTCCGTCTGGACGCGCTTGCCGTCGTCGGTCGCCTTGTCGTAGACCATGTGGCCGACTTCGCCGGAGCCGGTAAAGGAGACTCCATCGACATCCTCGTGCGTGATAATCGCATCTCCAACCGTGCTTCCGGGACCGGTGACGACGTTTGCGACGCCGTCTGGGATGCCGGCCTCGTCGAGGGCCTTGAACAACTCGAGCGCGACGCCGGGCGCGACGGAGGCGGGGTTGAGCACGACGGTGTTTCCGGTCGCCAGCGCCGGTGCGAGTTTCCAGGCCGGGATAGCGATGGGGTAGTTCCACGGCGTGATCAGTGCGGTGACGCCGACTGGTTCGTTGACCGTGTAGAGGTTCGTCCGCGGTCCACTCGCGGATTTAACCGAGCCGCCGAGATCTCGAGTCTTCTCGGCATAATAATAGAAGATATCGATGGCGCGCTGGACTTCGCCGCCGGCTTCGGCGTGGGTCTTGCCCTCTTCGCGGGTGAGCAGTTCGGTGAGTTCGTCCTTCCGATCGGCGAGGATCGAGCCCGCCTCTCGAAGGATTGCGCCTCGCTCGGGCGCGGGCGTGTTCGCCCACTCGGACTGGGCGTCGCTGGCCGCTTCGACCGCCGAATCCGCGTCGTCAGCTGACGCCTGTTGATACGTCGCGACGACTTCTTCGGGAGCTGCCGGATCGGTGGTTTCGAACGTCTCGCTCGTTTCTGCGTCGGTCCACGCACCGTTTACGTAATTTTGGTAGTTTGCGGTCACGAGAACTCCTATGTGATGCTCGTATACGGATCTTATGATTCTTACAGGATTCTCCGGCTCGCGAGAATCTGAAAAATAGCAAACGAGCACCAGACCTATTACGGATGCGAATAAACCTACTGGTACTCACATGCGTTATTATCAGCTTCGCGAGGAAGGAGACCCCCGCCTCGCGGTCGAAGCGGCCGGATCGGTGTACGACCTCACCGCAGCGAAATCGCGATTACAGACGTTCGACGACCTGCTCAATGCGGCTGACATCGCGAATCGGTCGATCGACGCGCTCGTCAACCAACTCATCGAAGAAGCCGACGTCCGCCAGATCGAATCGGTGAACGACCGGCCAATAGAATCCCCTCTCTCGTCGGGTGAGGTCTGGGCTGCCGGCGTCACCTACCAAATCAGCGAGAAAGCGCGAAAAGCAGAGAGTTCGATGCCGGACATGTATCTCGAGGTGTACGAGAGTGACCGTCCGGAGGTGTTTTTCAAGGCGACACCCAACCGAACCGTCGGGCCGGACGAGACAGTCGGTATCCGTGCAGACTCGGACTGGGACGTTCCGGAACCCGAACTCGGCGTCGTCCTCTCCCAAGACGAAATCGTCGGGTACACGATCGGCAACGATATGAGCAGTCGATCGATCGAAGGAGAAAACCCGCTGTACCTTCCGCAGGCGAAAGTCTACGATCGGTGTTGTTCGATCGGCCCCTGCATCATATCGGCCGACGCCATCGACGACCCCCACGACCTCGAGATGTGGATGCGGATCTCTCGCGACGGCGAAATTCGTTACGATGAATCGACGAACACGTCGAAGATGGTCCGTTCGGTCGAGGAATTGACCGAGTACTACGTTAAACACAACGCCGTTTCCGACGTCTCGGTACTGTTGACCGGAACGTCTCTCGTCCCGGGCGAGGAGTTTACGCTCCGGGAAGGGGACGTGGTCGAAATCGGTATCGAAGAGATCGGTACACTCACGAACACCGTTGTCGAAGTCTGAACGATCGATCGGGGCCGGTTCCAATATCGTACTTGAGACCAGTTTCTCATGCGGGAGTTGCGGCTAAGTGATGGAGAACAACGTTTACTGTGACAGAACCATTTATATATCCGTTGTGTCTACTAGGCGAATATGGCTGAACCGAATCATCCAGTTCGTACGGTCGGCCGGACCTTCGAGATCCTTGAGGTAATTCAGGAGCTCGACGGCGCCGGGGTTTCCGAGATCGCTGATCGCGTCGATATCGGCAAAAGTGGCGTTCACAACCATCTCACGACGTTGACGAACTGCGAGTACGTCGACAAGGAAGACGACGAATACCACATCGGGCTGGCGTTTCTCGGTCTCGGAGCGTACGCCAGAAATCGAACACCGATCTACGACACCGCACAGGCCCAGGCCGATGAACTCGCGGAAGAGACGGGTGAACTGGTAAACCTACTCGTCGAAAAAAACGGCAAAGGGATCTATCTCTACCAGGCCAAAGGCGACAACGCGGTCGAGCTCGACACGCACGAAGGCAAGCGAGTCAGGTTGCACTGCACCGGCCTCGGAAAAGCGATCCTCGGGTTTCGACCGGAAGCGGAGGTAGAACAAATCCTCACAGAGCACGGCCTCCCGGAAGCAACATCTCACACGATCACCGATCGAGACAAGCTCCTGAGCGAACTCGAGGAGGTTCGCGAGCAGCGATACGCGATCGATCGCGAGGAACGACTCAACGGATTGCGCTGTATCGCCGCCCCGATCACCGACGACGAGGATCGGAGTATCGCGGCCATCAGCGTCTCCTGTCCGGTCCACCGCGTCGGCGATGAACGGTTCTACGAGGACCTGCCGGAATCCGTCCTCGCCGCGGCGAACGTCATCGAACTCGAGTACAACTATTCCTAATTCGGGCGGTTCAACCATCGAGCGACCGGTCGAACCGGACGAAACTGTCGATCAGGTGCGAACGAACGTCGCGACACACGGACGGGTCACAAAAAACGAAAACCGTTCTCGAAAGAACGAGTAGTGTGGAATAGCGAACGAGTGTTCTAATTATCGGATCGAGATCGCTGCGACCGTCGACGGTGGCAGCTCGGTCGTGAGGGTGCCGTCACCATCGACCGAAACGGCGAGGTCTTCGGGACCGAACTCGTCGGCGTTGTTCGCCGTGACCTCCATATCTGGCTCCTGACCGGCAAACAAAACGGTTCCGGTAACGTCCGCTTCGCTTGGCGTAGGGCCCTCGAGTCCGATTTCGACGGCGTGAGAATCACGGCAGTCGAGGTTCGTGAGCGTGACGTAGGTTTCGTCCGCACTGACCGACGCCGAGGAACCGACCAGCGGCAGTTCGCGGTCGTCGTCGAGTTCTCGGGCGGGCGTCGTTACGGACGTCTGGACGGCTTCGTTGCCCTTGTGCGGGGCGTAGAGGTCGAACACGTGGTAGGTCGGTCGTGCCCAGGCGTCGTCTTCATCCGTTTCGACGAGACACTGGAGCACGTTGACGGTCTGGGCGATGTTCGTCATCGTCACCACGTCGCTGTTGTCATTGAAGATGTCGAGGACGGCCCCGGCGGAAAGTGCGTCGAGAACGGTTCCAGGCTGTTCGAGCCCGTTGTCGGCCGTCGCTTCGGGATGCCAGGACCCCCATTCATCGATGATGACGCCGATATCGCGGGTCGTCGCGACCGCGTTGATCGCCGCGGCGATTCGGTCGATGTGTTGTTCGGTCTCGAGTGCGTCCGCGAGGAACGTATCGTACTGGTCCTCGTCAGCCTCCGAGACGGTCATCGTCTGCCCGTAATAGTGATGAAGCGTCAGATGATCGAGCGGGAACTCCGTCCCCCACGGTGCACCCGCGACTTCCTCCATGAAGCGGCGGTTCCACTCGTGGCCTTCGAAGCCACAGGCGATGAGTTCGAGGTCCTCTTCAACCAGCAAGTTGTCCATGGTTCCGACATATGTCGCGTACCGGCGGTACTCTCGAGCGTACTGCTCGGGGGTCATGCGACCGCCACAGCCCCAGTTTTCGTTCCCGAGCCCCCAGTATTTGACGCCGTAGGATTCTTCGCGGCCGTTCTCGCGACGGCGGTCGGCCAGTTCGGTATCGCCCTCGTAGTTGCAGTACTCGACCCAGTTTGCGGCTTCCTGCGGGTCGCCGGAGCCGACGTTCGCCGCGAGGTAGGGCTCCGTTCCGATTCGTTCACACAGTTCCAGAAACTCATCGCTGCCGAAGGCGTTCGACTCCTCGGGAATCTCCTCGGGGCCCTGCGCCCAGAAGAGGTTTCGTCGGCGCGGCCGGTCCTCCTGTGGGCCGATTCCATCCTCCCAGTGGTAATCGTCCGCGAAACAGCCGCCCGGCCACCGGAGCACGGGAAGCTCGAGATCGTTCAGGAGAGAAAGTGTATCCTCGCGAAATCCGTCCTGATCCGCGCTGTCGGCATGCCAGATACCGCCGTATATACAGCGTCCGAGGTGTTCGGCGAAGTGGCCGTGAACCTCGGGCGCGATGCGATCGATAGTCGCCTCCGTATGAACTGCTACTCGTGCGTCAGTCATGCACTAATTTGATATTTTCGGAGAACGATATAAATACTTCGAATTATATCAATTGCCAGACCAGATTTGGGTGTGAACGATTGGTCATCGCCGCCGACGCGGCGTGTTCGGTTGCACGGCTGAGACGCTCCGAAAGACGGAAATCATCCAAGGGACAGGGTGAGAAAGGCGTTGGTCGATCCATCGATGGAAACGTTGATAATACAGGATAGGGTTGTCCTGTATATGCAGGAGTATTCACACGCACCCGTTTCAGTCGCGGACAAGCGTGCGATCGTTATCGGTGGGACGAGCGGACTCGGACAGGCAATCGCCGTCGGGTTTGCGGCCGACGGTGCGGACGTCATCGCGACGAGTCGCGGCCAAGCGGCTGTCGAGGACACTGCCGCACTTCTCGAGGACCGCGGCGCAATCACCGCTCGGGTCACGTGTGACGTCACCGACCGCGAGTCGCTCGAGAACGTTCGCGACGTTGCCGAGAAAACCCTGGGAGGAATCGATATTGTGATCGCCTCGCAGGGAGCGATTTCGAGAGAGACCGTCACCGGAATCGAGGACGACGACTGGGAGTTCGTCACGGACGTGGCCCTCGACGGCGTCCGGCGCGTAACGCAGGTGTTTGCCCCCGCAATGGACGACGGCGGGTCCATCATCAACATCTCCTCGCTCGCAGCGCGTCTCTCGATGGAAAACCTGCCGGCGTACTCGGCCGCCAAAGGCGGTGTGGAGGCGTTCACTCGAGCCTCGGCCAAGGAGCTGTCGCCACAAATTCGAGTCAACGCGATCGCGCCGGGATTCTTCATCACCCCACAGAACGCGGATACCTACGCGGAAGGAACGGAAAAACGCGGGCGAATCGACGAGCGAACGCCGCTCGGACGGGTCGGTGAACGCGAAGAACTGATCGGGGCGGCGATCTACCTCTCGAGCGATGCCGCCTCGTTCGTCACCGGCGAGGTGCTCACCGTCGACGGCGGATTCGCGGATAGTGCGTTCTGACACTGAGATTACGATCTCACGCGACCGCCGTTTACGGTTGAATCACGTTGGACGACGAGTGTGAGTCACGGATGCCGGGTCGGTCCGGACTTCGTTCAGCATATCAGTCGATAAACCAAATACTTATGTGTTATGGATATGATCTTACCGACATGGCAGACAGAGCCACTCATGGGGATAGATCCCTCAGCCGTCGGACCGTCTTAGGTGGTCTCGGCGCCGGGGGACTGACCTCGTTGTCGGGATGCATCGGCCTCTTTACCGGCGGCGGTGCCGTTCCGGACGGGGCCGGGAGCGACGATACCATCGTCACGTTCTGGGAGCGGTTCGGCGGTGGTGACGGCGAGGCGCTCGAGGGGATCGTCGAATCGTACAACGAAGACGCCAGTGGAACGTTTATCGATCGGCAGCGAATTCCGCCGGACGACCACTATGACCGCTTGTACACGTCGTTCACCGGCGGCGACGCACCCGACCTGACGATCACCCACGGAAGCGTGCTCGGTCAGTACAACGATTATTTCATGGATCTGAGCGACGAGTTCGCCGATCTCGAGGACGAGTACACTGAAGCGATCTGGGAAAGCGGCCAGTTCGACGACGAACAACTCGGGATTCCGATGGACGCCCACCCGCAGGGGATGTACTACAACAAGGACCTTTTCGAGGAAGCGGGGCTCGACCCCGAAGATCCGCCGGACGGCTACGACGAGTTCGCAGATGCCTGCGACGCCATCGTCGAAAACACCGACGCCTACGCGTTTCGGTCCGCGATTATCGACAGCGAGTTCTTCATGTTTCTCCGCCAGTACGGCGGACAGATGATCAACGAGGATAACACGGCGGTGAGATACGACGAGGAAGCCGGAATCAAAGCCGCAGAGTTCCTCTACGAAATCGGCGAACGGGGGTGGGACCACACCGATATGGCCGCCGGTCTGGACGGCTGGCGCGGCGGAAACGTCGCCATGGTCTACGAAGGAACGTGGGCGTATCCGGTCGCGGCCGGCGCCGAGTTCGACTGGGGCTACTTCAAACCGAATATCGCCCCGGACGTCGAACAGGTCGTTACCCGTGCGGACACGCACCTCGTTTCGGTTCCGGTACCTGAGCTACGCCACTCTTCGACGAGCGTGGAAACCGATGCAGGTATCGAGTTCACGAGGGAACTGACGACCGAATACATCGAGGAATGGGCGTTGAACGGCGGTCACCTGCCGGGGAGCATCGCCGCGACCGAATCCGATACGCTGCGGGAAGCAGAGTCCTGGAAAGTCCAGGGACCGCTACAGGAAATGGCTGCCGACGACGCCCTCGCGTATCCACCCCGAACCGAGTTCGGTAACCGGTGGTGGGAGCCGCTGAACGAAAACCTCGGCGAGCTGTACTCACATCGGATGGAACCCGAAGAAGCGATCGAAGACGCCGCAGAACGATCGAACCGAATCATCGAGGAAGAACGAGAGTGGACACTATGAGTACTGGTTCAGCAGCCGACACCGACCGATCGAAGGGATTGCTCGAGCGACTGCCGTTCGTTTCCGACAGTCGTTCGGCTCGAGAGAGCCTCGCGGGTATCGGGTTTGCGAGCCCGTTTCTCGCGCTGTTCGGTTTGTTCCTCCTCTTCCCGCTCGCGTACGGGTTCTACATCAGCCTGTTCAACTGGGATCCGGTCTTCACCGGCCAGTCTGAGTTCGTCGGACTGAGCAACTACACGCGAATGTTCGAGGACCCGGTGTTCTGGACATCCCTGACCAATAGCCTCCTGTGGACCCTGATGATCGTTCCGCTGGTCATTACGGTACCGCTCG
Organism: Halostagnicola bangensis; assembly: GCF_054653435.1. Taxonomy (NCBI): domain Archaea; kingdom Methanobacteriati; phylum Methanobacteriota; class Halobacteria; order Halobacteriales; family Natrialbaceae; genus Halostagnicola; species Halostagnicola bangensis. The sequence goes on from NZ_BAAIGG010000004.1 coordinate 200,232, forward strand.
TGCTCGCACTCGCTGTCACCAAAGACGTGAGAGGCAAGTGGTTCCTCCGGACGGTGTTTTTCAGTCCGAGCATGCTCACGGTCGCCGTCGTCGCGCTCATCTGGATGCAGCTGTACGAGCCGACGTACGGTCCGATAAGCTACTATCTCGGCTTCATCATGGAGAACCCGCCGAACTGGCTGAACTCCCACACGTACGCGATGCCGGCGGTCGTGATCGCTTCATTGTGGGGCGGCATGGGCGTCAATTTCGTCATCTTCATCGCCGCCCGCCAGGGGATCCCCGAACGCCTCTACGAGGCGGCACGACTGGACGGAGCGAGCACGTGGCAGATGTTCCGGGACATCACGCTCCCCCAGATGAAACACGCGCTGCTGTTCGTCATGATCACGTCCCTGATCGCATCGTTCCAGGTGTTCGAGATAATCTTCATCATGACAGACGGCGGCCCCGGACAGAACACCCAGACGATGGTCGTCTTCCTCTACGAGGCGGCCTTCGGCAACCAGAACTTCGGCTACGCCGCGGCGATCGGCTACGTCCTGTTCGTGATCCTATTCGTCATCTCGGTCGCGAACTACTACCTGCTCGAGGGGTACACGTCTCGGGTCGAGGGGGAAGTCATCGAGGGTGATACCAATGAGTAACGAAACACAGTACGCGCGCGGCTACGAAATTGGCGGCATCGAAATCAGTAAAAGTCAGGTGCGATCCGTCGTCCTCCACCTCGGACTGTACGGCTTTGCAGGGCTGTTCCTGGTTCCGTACGTGTGGATGGCCTCGACGTCGATCAAACCCGAACACCTCATCTACGACTCCAGTCCGCACTGGTTGACCACGGACATCACCTTCGAGTGGTATCGCGTGATCCTGTTCGAATCTCCCGTCGTCTCGTGGACGATCGCGACGTTTGCCCTCGCGGCCGTCGGAACGATAGTCGTCGTCCTCGTCGACTCGATGGCCGCCTACGCGCTGGCCCGACTCGAGTGGCCGGGTCGACGAATCGTGATGGGAATCATCCTCGCGAGTTTCATGGTTCCCGCGGCCGTCAACCTGATTCCGATCTACGCGATCGTCTCCGAGCTCGGGCTCGTGAACAACCTGCTGGGGATCATCTTCCCGTACGCGGCCGGCGTCTTCGGCGTGTTCATGCTCTACCAGTTCTTCAAGAACATTCCCGAGGAACTCGAGGAAGCCGCAAGACTCGACGGCTTTTCGACGACCCGGATCTTCTTCCGGATCGCCGTCCCGATGCAGTTCCCCGCGATCGCCGCGCTGGGACTGTTCTCGTTCATCGGGCTGTGGAACTCCTTTCTCTGGCCGCTGATCATCCTCCAGAACGAGGCGATGTACACGCTCCCGATCGGCCTCGTGACCCTCGAGACCCAGGAAGTGACCGATCCGGGGCTCGTGATGTCCGGCGCGATCATCGCCTCGGCGCCGCTTTTGATCCTGTTCCTGGCGATGCAGGATTACCTGTTCAAAGCGGTCGCATTACAAGGGACGGTGAAATAACGTGTCGGCGACCATCGATTCGGACGGCGAACGGTTCATGTCAGCTGTCGGCGAGACCGGCCGGTTCGTCTTCCAGAACATCCACCGGCTTATCGTCGTGAGCGTGGGCTGGTTCCTCGCGTCGCTCCCAGTGATCACCGCCGGCCCGGCAACGCTGGCCGCCTACGCCGCGATCCAGTCGATGCGCTCGAGTCCGGCGGGAACGATCGATCGGACTCACGTCCGTCACGTCGTCAAAACGAACGGCGCAAACGCCGCCGCCCTCGGTCTCTTACCGGCCGTGTTCACCGTTATCGGCTCGCTGTACCTCTATCAGTACGCCGTTACGGGAGCGCTTCAGTTCGGCGCGCTCGGCGTGCTCGGCGTTACGGCGGGCATGTACGCCGTCATCATGCTCATTCCGACATTCGTCTCGATGGCCGGTGGGGCGTCGATGGGTGATTCCCTTCGAACCGCTCGCACGTGGACGGCCGGTCGGCCGACGCTCAGCCTAACGACGCTGGTGCTCACGACCGCCGTTGCGATCGTCACGATCCTGTTAATGGTCGCGTTCGTCCTCATCTTCGCCGGAATCGCCTTTAGTTATCACGTGGTCCTCTACGGCGAGGATCGACCGCAGAGACGATCAACCGACCACTCGACTGCGAGGACGATCACGCCATGAACACACCGAGCACGAATCGATCGACCGTAGGCGAGTGGGCGGCCGTCAGCTTCGCCCACCCAACGCGAAATGAGCATCGACCGAAGAAACAAGACACTAGCGACCAATACACACAATACCAATGAGCGATATCAGCTTCGAGAGCGTCCGGAAGGTGTACAACGAGGAAATCATCGCGGTCGACGACTTCGATATGACCATCGAAGACGGCGAATTCGTCTCCATCGTCGGCCCATCGGGGTCGGGGAAATCGACGCTGTTGCGCATGATCGCCGGCCTCGAGGAGATCTCGAGCGGAACGATTTCGATCGGCGATCGACCGGTCAACGAGATTCCCCCACAGCATCGGGGGGTCGCAATGGTCTTTCAGAACTACGCGCTGTATCCCCACATGAACGTGCGAAAGAACATGTCTTACGGGTTGAAACTCACGAGCGATCTTCCCAAAGACGACGTGAGAGAACGCGTCGAGGAAGCCGCGGAGATGATGGGGATAGAGGATCTGTTGAACAAGCGCCCAAGCGAGCTTTCGGGCGGCCAACAACAGCGGGTTGCGACCGGCCGTGCAATCGTTCGGGACCCCGATGTCTTCCTGATGGACGAGCCGCTTTCGAACCTCGACGCGAAGCTCCGGCTCCACATGCGCACTGAGCTCCAGCGGATTCAGGACGATCTCGAGACGACCACGGTGTACGTCACGCACGATCAGGAGGAGGCGCTGACGATGAGTGACCGAATCGTGGTCCTCGACGCGGGCGATCTTCAGCAGGTCGGAACGCCGGAGGAAGTGTTCGAGCAACCTGCAAACCTGTTCGTCGCACGCTTCATCGGGAGTCCGACGATGAACTTCCTCGAGGTAAGCTACGACGAGGGGGCGCTCGTCGGCGATGGGTTTAGCGTCGATCTTCCGGCGGCAATGGTGGATCGGATCGAAGCTGGACGGTCGGGATCCGGGCTCCGGCTAGGGATTCGACCCGCGGCGCTGTCAATTTCGGATGAAACCGATGAGTGCCGAATTCCCGCAGAGATAGACGTCGTCGAACCCGCTGGGAGCGACACGTACGTCTACCTGGAGCGCGACGGTACCGAACTCACCGTCCGAACGGAGAGTAGCACGGAAATTACGGCTCAGGGCGCAGTAGAGGCAACGTTCGACGTGTCGGACATCCACGTCTTCGACATCGATAGCGAGCAAAACCTGCTACTCGACGAAGGGGAAGACGTCTCGATAGAAGCGACCGCCTCGAGCGCGTCGTCGGCGTCCAAGACGTAGTTAGCGTCTCAGGGACGTTGTTAGCGGCTCAGAATTGTTGTTAGCGGCTCAGGGACGTATTTCGTGAACGGGAACCGATTAACTGGCCCGTTTGCGATTCAGCCGACACCGCGACGATCGCTTGCCGGATAGCGGTTCTGACACGTCGAGAGGCGTCGGGTTCGAACGCAGAAGGGGTCGTCACTCGAACAGAGTGTAAAATCGTGGTTTCGGTACGGAGACGAACAGCGAGTGAGTCGGTCGGATTCTTTAGTTGTAACTCATAATCCAATAGCTATAATGAGTACTATTATTATCTCGCAACGCACAATAATATGCGTGGCTACCAATAACAATCACATCGACTCGAGTAGCGCGTGCTCCCGCCGCACGTACCTCGCTCTGAACGGCGCGGCCGCGACCGGTCTACTGGCCGGCTGCACCGATTCCGGGTCCGACGGCGACGAACAAGCGGACGAGCCGATGGAAGCGACGGTGACGGCAAATGACGACGAGCGCGGTGATCGAACGGTTCCTGAGACGCTGTTCGGTCGGTTCGCCGAACACTACGGCTATCACGAGATATATCCGGGTATCTACGCGGAACACGTGACAAACACCTCGTTCGTCGACTGGCCCCAGATTCACGGAAACGACTCGCACGTCTACGGAATGGACCAGATCGGCGAATACGACGACGTCCCGTTTCCGTGGGAACCGATGGGTGAGAACGTAACTCTCGAGCGGCCCGACGAGGGAGGCGTTCGCGGCTACGGAACGTGGGAGTCCGATGGCGGCTGGCCGGAAGTGGGTCAAGAATACAGGGACACCCACCAGCGAATCATCCCGGAAGATGGTAAATACGGAATTCGTCAACAACTCGTCCTCCCCGACTGGCGAACGCTCACCTACGAGTTCGCCGTCTCGGCCAGAGCCGAAGGTATCGACGACCTCGAGGTCCGCTTGACCGCCCCCGATGGCGATGAACTGGCGAGCGTAGTGATCGATGATCTCGCTGACGAATGGGATCGATACGAGGAGATCGAACTCGAGTTGCGCGACCAAAGCGGGAGTCAACTCGAGGGGGGATCGCTCGACGAAATCGAGTCGCCCTACGGCGAATACGTTCTCGAAATCGTCACCGAAGGGACGGGCCACGTGGATCTCGACTGGGTTTCGCTCATGCCGGACGATGCCGTCAACGGGAAGTTCAATCCGACGACGGTCGATCTCATGGAGGACCGCAACGTCAGCCTCCTGAAGTGGCCCGGCGGGAACGTCACCAGCACGTACAAGTGGGAAGACGGGATCGGTCCGCTCGAGGATCGTCCGATCAGGCCGAACGTCGTCTGGGACGGGCTCGATACCAACCAGATGGGGACGGCCGAGTACGTCGAGTTTTGCGAATTGACGGACGTGGAGGCGACGATTACCGTCGGTGTGACCGTCGACGAAGACGACGAGCGGGAGTTCCAGCCCCCAGAACCGATCACGCCCGAGGACGCCGCAAACTGGGTCGAGTACTGCAACGGTGACGTGGACACCGAATACGGCGCGCTTCGCGCGGCGCATGGCTACGAGGAACCCTTCGGTGTCGAGGTCTGGGAGGTCGGCAACGAAGTCTGGGGCGGATGGCAAGCCGGCGGCACCCACGATCCGGAGCTGTTCGCCGAGCGAGTGACGGAGTTTGCCGCGGCGATGCTCGAGGTCGACGACTCGATTACGATCATCCCGGACGGCATGGATCCGAAATACGACGATCCGGAACTGCCCGATCCACGGGAGTGGAACGAAGCGCTCTTTGAGATCGCGGGCGAGTACCTCGACGGAATCGGCATGCATCGGTACAACTGGGGAATCCGCGAGGAAGACTCGGGGAGCGTCGAGGAGTGGAAAGACGAACACGACGCGGACGGCATCGACTACAGCGAGGTGCTGATCATGTTCCCGACCCAGTTCGGGGAGCTGTTGGCCGAAACCGCGCAGAAAGCAGAGGAAGCCGGCCTCGAGGATACCCACATCATGGTCGGCGAGTGGGGGCTGTACCCGACGGTCGCCGAGGGCGATCCGTGGCCCGGAATGCCCACGATGGCCGGGGCGTCGTACGTCGCGGGAATGTACAACGCGTTCATTCGGGAAAGCGACCACGTGCGGAGAGGGTGTCACACCCACCTCCCGGTTCGAATGTTTCCGCCGGAACACGTCGAGCACCCGGCGAATCCGAACCCGTTGAAGCCGGTCGGGTACACGCTCCGGTTGTACGCGAGTGCGTTCGAGGGAGACGAAGAGTGGGAGGTGATCGAAACCAGCGTCGACAGCGAAACGCGCGACATCCCCGAGACCGGCTACCGAATCCGAGCGATGGACGACATTTCCTACGTCGACTCGACGTCGATGGCGACGCCGGAAACAGACGCGTTCTGTGCGTTCCTCACCAACCGAAACCTTCGGGAGGACGCATCCGTGACCCTCGAGGTGCCAGAGCCGTTCGACGGTGCGGAGGCGGAGGTGATCATCCAGCGGCCGACGGACGACCCGCACGACCCGCAGGAAGGAGTCGGTGAGTTTCCCGATGCGTGGTACGACTGGGACGATCTCGAGGGGTACGAAATCGACGAACACGAATCGATGGTTGAAGACGGCTCGCTGACGATACCGCTCGAACGCTCCGCAGTCGCACGCGTTCGAATCGACGCGTAAGACGGTTCGGGGCGGTTCGTAGCGACTCGAGGAGATTGCCAGAAGGCGAAACGTTACGGATGTTCAACGTGTTAACACACCAATGGAAGACTTCCCCCACGTCGAGTCAATCAGCCTGACCGACGTCACGATCGACGACCAGTTCTGGAACTCGTGGCTCGAGACGAATCGCGAGGTAACCCTCGAGTACCAGTACGAACAGCTCGAATCGAGCGGCTGTCTCGAGAATTTCCGGCGGGTCGCCGACGGAAAACCGGCGGGTTCGAGGGAATGTGGTTCGCCGATTCGGACGCCTACAAGTGGCTCGAGGCCGCAAGCTACGTGCTGGCAGACGAGGACTCGAATCGCGGTGACGATCGTAGCGACGCGCGACGAAACGAACTCCAGAATCGAGTCGACGAGACCATCGGCCTCGTCGCCGGCGCGCAGGACGAAGACGGCTATCTCAACACCTACTTCACGCTCGAGGAGCCCGAAAAGCGCTGGACGAATCTCAACATGATGCACGAGCTTTACTGTGCGGGCCACCTCATCGAGGCGGCCGTCGCACACTATCGCTCGACCGGCGATCGATCGCTGCTGGACGTGGCGACGCGATTTGCAGATCACATCGACTCGCGAGTCGACGACGAAATCGACGGTGCGCCGGGCCACCAGGAGATCGAACTCGCCCTGGTGAAACTCGCTCGCGTCACGGGCGAGGATCGATACGTGGACCTCGCAAAGACGTTCGTGGACCGGCGCAGCAGGGCGGATCGCTTCGAACGGGAGTTCGAACGCGTCGAAGATATTGCCGGCTACGATCCCGACGACGGCGGCATCGCGACGGACGCTCGAGGTGCCTTCTACGAGGACGGCGAGTACGACGGGCAGTACGCGCAAGCGCACGCTCCGCTCTCCGAGCAGGAAACGATCGAGGGCCACGCCGTTCGGGCGGTGTACTTCTACACGGGCGTCGCGGCCATCGCTGCGGAAACCGGAGACGGGGATCTGGTCGCACGGCTCGAGACGCTCTGGGAGAACATGACGAGAAAGCGCATGTACGTCACTGGCGGGATCGGCTCGAGCGAGCACGGCGAGCGCTTCACGGAGGATTACGATCTCCCCAACGAAACCGCCTACGCCGAGACCTGTGCGGCGATCGGGAGTCTCTTCTGGAATCAGCGACTGTTCGAACTCACCGGAAACGCGAAATATACCGATCTGATCGAACGAACGCTGTACAACGGCGTCCTCTCGGGCGTCTCGGTTGACGGGACCGAGTTCTTCTACGACAATCGCCTCGAGAGCAGCGGCGACCATCACCGCCGAGGGTGGTTCGACTGTGCGTGCTGTCCGCCAAACGTCACGCGGTTGCTCGCCTCCCTCGAGGAGTATCTGTACGCGGCTTCCGGGGGTTCACTCTACGTCAACCAATATATCGGGAGTACAGTTTCGACGACGGTCGAGGATTGCGCGGTCGAACTCGAGCAGACGTCGGCGTTTCCGTGGGGCGAAGACGTCACTATCGACGTACGAACCGCGGAGCCGACGACGTTCTCGCTCGAGCTCCGGGTACCGAGCTGGTGTTCCGACGCGACCGTTCGCATCAACGGGGAGCCGATCGGCGTGGACGAGGACGTGACCTCCGGTGACAACGGCGAGTACGCCACGATCGAACGCGAATGGGACGACGATCGAGTCGAGGCGACGTTCGCTCGGTCGGTCGTCCCGATGCGAACCCATCCCGCCGTCGGGGAAAATTGCGGTCGCGTCGCGCTCACTCGAGGGCCGCTGGTGTACTGTCTCGAAGGGGTAGACAACGACCGCCCGCTCGACCAGTACAGTCTCGAGCTGGACGGCGGGTTCGATTCGCGTGTCAGCGGCGAACTCGGCGATTCGCTCAAGGGCGTGAACGGGTCGGATCCGGTCGTCATCGATTGCGACGCGATCGTTCCTTCGCTCGAGTCGTGGAAATCCGAGCGGGAGTCGACGCGAACGGCGAACGCAACTTGCGGGGCCGATGTCGAAGCGCAACCGCCGCTGTATCAGCCCAGCGAAGACGTGGAATACGAGACGGAGTCCGTAACTGCCGTCCCGTACTTCCTCTGGGACAACAGAGCTCCCGGCGAAATGGCCGTGTGGATTCGCGGAGCGTCTCCGAGCCAGTAACCGCGACCCGCACGTTTATTGTGGACGCATGACAACGTGTTTCTAATGGTGAAGATCGCGTTTATCGGCGCTGGAAGCCATACGTTCACGCAAACGCTCGTCCGTGACGTACTCTCGTTTCCGGCGTTACAGGACTCGACGCTCAGCCTGATGGACATCGACGGCGACCGACTCGAGCGGATCGAAGCCGCGACGAACGTCCTTGTCGACGAACACGACCTTCCCGCGACCGTCGAAGCGACGACCGACCGGCGGGAAGTCCTCAAGGACGCGGACTACGTCATTACGATGATCCACGTCGGCGGTGTCGAGCCGGTTCGAAACGAGATCGAAATTCCACAGCGCTACGGCGTCAACCAGTCCGTTGGCGACACGCTCGGTCCCGGTGGCGTCTTCCGGGCACAGCGGACGATCCCGACGATGGTCGACATCGCCCGCGATATGGAGGAGCTGTGTCCGGACGCGCCGCTCTTACAGCACACGAACCCGATGGCGATGGTCTGTTGGGCCATCGATGAAGAGACCGACATCGACGTCTACGGGATCTGTCACAGTATCGTCGGTACGGCTCACGATATCGCATCCTACGTCGACGTCCCGTTCGAGGAACTCGAGTACTGGGTCGCCGGAATCAACCACATGGCGTGGTTCCTCGAGATTGAACGCGACGACCAGGATCTCTATCCCGAGCTTCGGAAGGCGACGGCGGATCCGGAAATTTACGCCCAGGACGTCGTTCGCTTCGAAACGATGGATCACTTCGGGTCGTTCATCACGGAGTCGAGTCACCACTTGAGCGAGTACCTTCCGTACTTCCGTCACGACACCGACGAAATCGAGCGACTCGTCAGGGCGAGCGCCTACGATCCAGACAAAGACGAGTTCGAGTACTCTCCCGTTTGCTGGCTTCCCACCGGAGCGTACTTCGATCAATGGAGCACGCTCGACCACGCCGATCAGTTCGACGAGGCCGAGATGGATCGTTCCCTCTCACGCTCCGGCGAGTACGCCGCGCGGATCATCCATTCCCTCGAGACCGGCGAACCTCGTCGGATGAACCTCAACGTTCCAAACGCGGGTCGGCTCATCACGAACCTTCCCGATGACGCGCTCGTCGAGGTCCCCTGTCACGTGGACAGAACGGGGGTCCGACCTTGCGCGGTCGGCGAACTCCCACCCCAGCTCGCCGCTCTCAACCGATCGAACGTCAACGTCCAGTCGCTCGCCGTCGACGCCTCACTGGAGCGCGACGAAGACACACTCCGGCAGGCGTTGAAACTCGATCCGTTGACGGCCGCAGTCTGTACGCTCGAGGAAATAGACGGAATGGTCGACGATCTGCTCGAGGCGAACGCGGAATACGTTCCCGAGTACGCGTAAGTGTAACCGACAGTCATCCACGTGGCTACAGCCGACCACGTGACCACAGTTAGCCGTGTGGGTCTTGCACAAAGTGTATAATCACGGACGTTGAACGGTCCGTATGGCCTACACAATCGCCGTTATCGGAACGGGTTCCGAACCGGAGAATCCCGGCAGTGACGGCTACGCCATGGCGTATCGCCACGCGGAAGCCTACGAATCGATCGAGGACTGCGAACTCGTCGCGTGTGCCGACCTCGTTCGTGCAAACGCCGAGGCGTTCGCGGACGAATTCTCCGTTGGGCAGGACCGGATCTTCGAAGATTACAGCGCGATGCTCGAAACGGTCGAGCCGGATATCGTTTCAGTGTGCGTGCCGCCGGCCGTTCACGACTCGATCGTTATCGACTGCGTTCGATCGGGAGTCGTCGACGCGGTTCACTGCGAGAAGCCGATGGACGACACGTACGGCGGCGCTCGGCAGATGGTTGAAGAAGCCGACCGTCACGACGTTCAGGTGACGTTCAATCACCAGCGGCGGTTCAGCGATCCCGTCCGGAGGGCGAAGGAACTCCTGGACGAGGGCGAAATCGGCGACCTCGAGCGAATCGAGTTCTCGGCACCGATCGGGATCTTTGACTACGGCTCTCACTCGTTCGATCTCTGTAACTACTTCAACGACGAAGCCGCGACCGAGTGGGTGATGGCGCAAGTGGATTACCGGGAGGAAAACGTGCAGTTCGGGGCGCACAACGAGAATCAAGCGCTCGTCTGTTGGGAGTACGAGAACGGCGTTCACGGGTTCGGAACGAGTGACGCAACCGGCGACGGCGGTCCGGCAGGAGCGGTCGGCTGTCACAACCGGTTGATCGGAACCGACGGAACGATCGAGGTCGGACCTACTGGGGACGATGACCTTCCATCGCTTCGGATCCGACGCGCCGGGGACGAAAACTGGACGGCCGTGGACACCGAGGGAGGCCTCCACGGCTGGGAGCTCGTCGAACGGGCGATCGCCGACGTCGTTGACGCCCTCGAGACGGGAGATGAGTCCGAACTCGGCGCCGGAAACGCGCTGAACGCGACCGAACTCATCTTCGCAGCCTGGGAGTCGTCCCGTCGACGCGGTCGCGTCGATCTCCCGCTCGAGATCGAGGACAACCCGCTCGAGGCAATGGTCGAGTCCGGCCAACTACAGCCCGAACCGGCGGAGGAGGAGTGACGTGGTGGACGTCTCGTTCTGTCTCGAGATGGTGTACGACGACGAGCCGTTCGCCGACCGGGTCGACCGTGCGGCCGATGCCGGTGCCGACGGCGTCGAGTTCTGGGACTGGCGCGAGAAAGAGCTGGAGACGATCGAAGCGGCGGCGAAAGAGGCGGGGCTTCCCATCGTCGGTTGCGTGGCGGGCGGAACGCTCACCGATCCAGCCCGGGCCGACGAGGCCGTCGAAACGATTCGGGAATCGATCGAAACTGCGAGCGAGATTGGCTGTCGATCGCTCATTTCGACGGTTGGCCAGGATCAGGCGGGACTCGAGCGGGACGTACAACACCAGAATATCGTCGAGGTGCTTTCGACCGTCGCTCCAGACGCTGAGGACGCGGGTGTGACTATCGTTGTGGAGCCGTTGAACGCGGCCGTCGATCATCCGGGGTACTACCTTACCTCCGCTCGCGAGGGATACGAGATCATCGAGGCGGTCGACTCGCCGAACGTCAAACTGCTGTACGACGTGTACCACCAACAGATCACGGAGGGAAATATTATCCAGAATCTCACGGAAAACATAGAATACGTCGGCCACGTTCACGTCGCAGACGTCCCCGGGCGACACGAACCGGGCACCGGCGAACTGAATTACGCGAACGTGGTTACGGCACTCGAGGACAGCGGGTACGACGGCTACGTCGGCCTCGAGTTTGCGCCAACCGAAGATCCGGACGAGGCGGTGGCGACGGCGCTGGACGCGCTCGACGCGCTTGACGGCGAAATCGGGTAGCGAGAGCGAGCGACCGGCGATACGGGGCCAATCCCCCTCGTCCGCCGGCAGAGCCAGTCGAGACGGAAGCGGGTCTCGAGCTACATCTCTGTCTCGAGTCGTTCGCCCCCGATGGCGACGGTAACCCCGAGGCCGAAGAGCACTATCGACGAGCTACCGACAACCGACAAGCGGGCGATGACCAACGCGTACGGTAAAGCGGGATCGGCGGGTACTGCACCGGAGGGCGATGGTGCTGGGGCAGACGGGAGCCGAGCGTCTCGATACGAGTACGCCCGATTGCGGAAAGCGCGGTCGGATGGTCCGAGTGCTGGCGAGATGAGCTTATAGCCGCAATTTGTTACATTCATATGTATGTAAAATGGATTTGTGAAAGTAACTCAAACGGGAGCTGAGATGAGATGTATCGTACCACCAGCTGGTAGGAGCGCAGATGTATATCGACCGAGTAAATCGAATGGAAAATCAGCTATTCGACTTAGCCGTACTTATTTTTAACTATTTAAATAATATTACAATATTCTAGTTGCAGAGAAAAGCCATATATTATTTGGGACGTTCTATCATCGTACCAATCAATCTATCCGGTATACTCGTTCGGGAGCCGTACCGAGAGCCGCAATTTTTATTCGTGAGTCGGGTGGATAATCAAATAATGACACCGAATGTCCCCCTCAGCACGGTTGGGAGAGCGTTCGAAATAATCGAATTCGTTCGCAATCAGGATGGCGCTACCATCGCAGAGATCACCGAGACACTCGAGCTCCCAAAAAGCACCGTGCACGATTACGTAAACACGCTTTCTCAACTCGGGTACCTGACCAACGATAACGGAACCTACGACCTCAGCCTTCGGTTTCTCACACACGGTCGGTACGTACAGAAAGACATCGCACTCGGCTCGGTCGTCCGGCCATATCTCGAGGACCTCGCGTCAAAGACCGGTGAAATCGTCTGGTACATCGTCGAAGAGGATGGCAAAGCGGTGTACGTTCAGAAGGCGACCGGAAACGACGCGCTCCAGCCGTACGCGTCGATCGGAACCCGGTGTGATCTCCACAGCATCGCCGGCGGAAAAGCAATCCTCGCGGCACTGCCGGACGACTACGTCGACAGGGTTATCGAAGAACGCGGTCTCGATCAGCGAACCGATCGAACGATCACGAGCCCCGGGGAACTCGAGGAAAGCCGTGACCGAATCGCGGAGCGCGGCTACGCGCTAAATCGGGGCGAAAATATCGACGGATGGCGTGCCGTCGCCAGTTCGATCGTCGTAAACGACGACCTCTACGGCGCGATCGCCGTGGCCGGTCCCGAAAACCGGCTCCGGGACGATCGATTCGAGACGACGATTCCGGAACTGACGACGGGGACTGCGAACGAAATTCAACTGCAATTGCGGAGTTCGGACGTGAACTGATACTGTCGGCTGTACGTCGTTCACAATTCTCGTCGCCTCGAGGATACGAGAATCATCACATAGTTACAGCCGGCAGTATGAGCCACGTAAATCGGCCGCGACGCTCACGCGAGTATCAGATACCATGACAGTCATTCGCAAGAGATTTATATTAATAATGTAGATAATCAGTGCATGGTATTGTCCAACCCACTCGTACCGTTTCTCGTCGGGTTAGTCGTCGTCGTCGCATTGCTCGTCTGGGTAAAGCTGCCGGCGTTTTTCGGGCTTATCATCGCGGCAATCGCCATCGGGGTCGTGACCCCAGAACTTCCCTTCGAGACGGTGCCAGCGACCGTCGCCGAAGAGTTCGGGGGCGTCATGGTGGACATCGGGATTCCCATTCTGATGGCCGCACTCATCGGGAAAACGCTGATGGACAGCGGGGCCGCAGAACGGATCGTTCGCGGGTTTCAGTCACTGACAGGGGAAAACAACTCCGAGTACGCCCTCATGGGCAGTAGTTACGTGCTGTCGATTCCGGTATTCTTCGACAACGTGTTCTTCCTGCTCGCGCCGCTCGGACGGTCGATGAAGGCAAAGACCGGCGTGAAATTTTCGCTGTATATCGCCGTCCTCTGTTCGGGTGCACTCGCGACGCACATGCTCGTCCCGCCGACTCCGGGTCCGCTCGCGATGGCCGGGGAACTCGGCGTCGACCTGGGGCTCGCGTTGCTGATCGGTGCCTCCCTGGCGTTACCCACGTCGCTGTTTGCCGGAATCGTCTACGGTCGATTCCTCCACAATCGCGAGGAGTTCCCGCTTCGCGAAGCGATGGGGTCGACGCCCGAAAGCCTGAAGCAAAAAGCCGAGCGACCAACCGACGAGCTTCCGGGGCTCCTCGAGTCGTCGCTCCCGGTCGCCGTCCCCGTCGTATTCATCGCGGGTGCAACGATCACCGACGCGATATTCGGCGAGGAAATGATCGTCCGGAACGTGGCGGCGTTTCTCGGAGATCCCAACCTCGCTTTGACACTCGCGGCCGCGATTTCGTCGTTCACGTTCTACAGAATGGAGATGGCCGGAGACCGGTCGCTGTTCAACGAGGAGCTAACTGAAGCTCTCAAGTCCGGGGGGAACATCACCGCGATTACTGCCGCGGGCGGGACGTTCGGCGGAATGATGGCGATAGCGGGTGTCGGCGACTACATCGCGACCGGTCTCGTCGAGTACGGGCTGCCGCTTCTGTTCGCCGGCTGGCTCATTGCGGCTATGGTTCGGGTTTCGCAAGGATCGGGCACGGTCGCTATCCTGACCGGGGCCGCGATGATGGCTCCCCTCACCGGCGATCTCGCCGCGAACGCCGTCTACATGATGATGGCCGTCGGATTCGGCGGGATGATCGCACCGTGGTACAACGACAGCGGTTTCTGGACGGTTAGCAAAATCGCGGGGATCACCGAGGAAGAGACGTTCAAGACGTACTCCGCAACGGCGACGATCATGTCGATAACCGGCTTGATCCTCGTATTGATCGCCGCGGCGATCCTTCCCGACCCATCGGTGATCCCCGAGGCGCTGTTCTGATCCGTAGACTCTTGACGGCGCGGGTTTTCGTGATGCCCGCAAGGTAGTGCGGGAAATTACAAGACCGAGTCAATCGAAATCCTAACTCAATCGAAATCGTAAGAGTCAGGCGATAACTGACCACCCTCGAGAGAAAGCGATTCAAGCGGTCCGACGGTTAACTCGTCTCGCGAGGACAGCTCATCCGCGACCGGTTCGGAGACGACGAGCGTATCAGGTTCCATCGTACTCGGAATTCGAGCGACGCGGAGGTTCTCGGCGCTGGAAATGCCGGTCGTCGAACACGTGAGCAAGAGCGCAGTCAGGTCGTCGGGAACCACGAACGGGAGCTTCGCTCGGTTCGTTTCGCCGCTCGTCGCGATATTGACGTACGTATCCTCGAAATCGATATCCGAGACGAAATCCCGGTGGACGAAGTCCGCGAGCCCGACACCGAGTGCGTTCCCATGAGAGGGGTCGGTCAGCGACCGAACGTACACTCGAGTGATGTTCGGCGATTCGGGTTCGTCCTCGCCGTGGAATCGGTAGCGTCCGAGGACGTTGGTATCCATCCCGGTTCCGGATTTCTCCTTTCCCGCCTCATCGACGACGAGCACGTCGAGATCATCGACCGGGAGTCGCGGAAAGTACTCACGGGCCATCTCGAGCAGTTCCGGCTCACGCTCGGGGATCCGTACGGCGTGGACGCCCTCGATGTGTGCCGCTCGGTCGGCCGCGTTCTCGATGAGTGCGATGCCGCCGACGATCGGCGTCTCCGAAAGCAGGACGTCCATCCTGTCACGGATGACAGCAGAGAAATCGGTGGCGATCGCGGCGTTGTGCAACGACTCCGCACCGCGGTGTTTGCCCAGACCGATCACGGCAATTTTCGAAAGCCCGCTTTCGACGGGACCGTTGAAGTCGGTGTGAACCTTGACCCGGTTTGCCAAAAGGATGGCATCGGCTTCGAGCGCGTCCTGTGCCGCGTACACGGGCCGACCCAACGAGTCGTCGCCGACGGCTTCGACCGCCATCGACGACCGAATTTCACACCCCATCGTCGCCTCCGTGATCCCGAGCGCCTCGAGGGTCCCCCGTTGTCCCTCGGCGGTCGCACCACCGTGACTCCCCATGGCCGGAATGATAAACGGATCGTAGCCTCGAGCCTGGAGTTCATCGATCGCGGCCGAAAGCGTCGCGGGCATGTCGTGAATACCGCGACTGCCCGCGGTAACGGCGATCTCGGCACCCGGAGAAAGTGAGCTACACGCGTCAATATCGTCGATAGCAGCTGTCGCCGCGGCCTCGACGTCGTCGACCCGATCGAGTTCGCGTTCACGGCGAACCGGCGCGAACCTGGGCAACTCCTCGAGCGTATGATCGTTCGCATCTCGGAGAACTTCGGCGTCGGGGAACTCGAGTTCCATCTTCATTCGGCACCCTCCACATCCGGTGGCGCTCGCTCACGTTCGCGGCGACGACGTGCCATGTCGGCCGCGACTTCGGTCGCATCAGTCAGACTAACCGAAGAGGCGATTCCCTCACCCGCGATATCAAAGGCTGTCCCGTGGTCGACGCTCGTTCGGATGATCGGCAATCCGACAGTCACGTTGACGCCGGAAACAGCGTCGCCGCTCGAGAATCCGAGCGTCTTGATCGGGATGTGGCCCTGGTCGTGATACATCGAGACCACGCAGTCGTACTCGCCACGGGCGGCCCGAACGTAGACGGTATCCGGCGACTCCGGTCCTATCACATCGATACCTTCGTCTCGAGCCCGCTCTATAGCGGGACGAATTTCGGCGTCGTCTTCCTCCCCCAGAAGGCCGCCATCGCTCGCGTGGGGATTGAGACCGGCGACAGCAATCGTCGGATCGTCGACGCCGAGATCACGAAGACCGACGTCTGAGACCCGGATCGTCTCGAGGACGTTTGCTTCCGTGACCAGCTCACAGGCCCGGACCAATGGAACGTGCGTGCTGACGTGGGTGACGACGAGATCGTCCTCAACGAGCATCATCGAATAGTTCTCAGTGTCGGTATAATCGGCGAGCATTCCGGTGTGGCCGGCGTACTCGCTCCCGGCGAGGCGAGTGGACTGCTTGTTGATCGGTGCCGTCGTAATCGCGTCGACAGACCCCGATTTCGCGAGTTCGATCGCCCGCTCGATATACTCGAGACTGGCCTGACCGTACTCCTCGCGAACGACGCCGTACTCGATATCGTCGACGTTGTTCAGATCGAGAATCGGAATCGTATCCGGACCGAAGGAGGCCGCTTCGACGGTATCGACGGATTCTATCGAGTGGCTCGACTGACAGACGTCGATAGCCGAACGCAGCACGTTTCCGTCCCCGACGACGATCGGGTTCACGTCTTCTCGAAGGCGTGCGTAGGCGTCGACGATGATTTCGCTTCCGATACCGGCGGGGTCTCCCATCGTTATAGCGACGACTGGGCGGTCAGTTTCGGTCATCATCGTCACATACGAAGTTGAGACAGTTAACTATACTCCCCTTCGATCCGAATCCGCCGGCTTTCGTCACGACGTGCGTTCCGGCGGCGGGTCCGTCGGCAATTTGACCTTCCGGAATCCCGTCTCCGACCGATTCGCCCGTGAGATCGATAGCCGTCGCCTCGAGACTTTCTAACACGCTCCGGGCCACGGAGCCGCCGGTACAAACGAGACTCGACGGGGAGGCCCGTTCGGTCGTCTCCGCCGCAGCGGTTGCGAGCGCAGCCGCGACTCGCCCACCTGCATTGCTATCGGTCGGCAGTTCAGCGCCAGCCTCGCGGGCGCGTTCGACATCCGCCCGTTCGGTCGCCCCGGTAACGACTGCCGTCCCGTACGAATCCAACCGATCGACGAGTTCGGTAACCGCTTCCCGACCGGTGTCTTTCGGCTTCCGAACGGCCGCGGCCGGGTTGAGACGGTAAACGTACTCGTCTGGAACGGCCGAGAGTTGCTCGAGTGTCTGTTCGTTGATGCTCCCGACGATACCCAGTGAGCCGCCGGTTGGACACGCCGAGGACAGGTCGGCCCCGGACGACAAGTCGGCCTCGGACAACAAATGGGCCCCCGACTGCTCGCGAGCCCCTAGCGCTTCCGAGGCGGACAACGCGGCTGCGAGCCCGCCGCTCCCGACGAACAGAACGGGCGCATCGAGCGACGTACCCGCCGATGCGATCGTCTCGAGATGGGTTTCAGTTGCCGCGTCGCACGTTACGACGACCGGCTCCGACTCGCACTCCGCCTCGAGTGCTGAACGCACGGTTTCGGTGCCTCGAGCAATTGTTTCCGTCCCGAGAGACACGACCCGATATCGTGATGATTCGAAAAAATCCTGGAGGTTCGAGGTGGACACGTCGTAGTCAGCGTCAGGGAGCGAGACACCGTTTACGAGGTGTTGTCCGTCCACCGTCCGCCGCCCCGTTGAGGGGAACGCGGGGGCCACCACCGCAACAGCTGGGCCGATCGCATCCATCGCCCCGTCGACCTCGGAAACGACGTTTCCTCGCAACGTCGAATCAATTTTTTTGTACACGAGCGGGACGTCGACGTTCAACAGCCCCGAAACGGCTTCTCGCGCTGTTTCGGGGGAAACATCCCGGGTGTTCATATCGACGGTAAGAACATCACAGTCGAGTTCCGACGGCGAGAGCGTCATTTCGCGGACCGGTTCGTACGCGGTACGCGAGGGCCCAGCAAGCCGTACCCGAACTGTCCGACCGTCAGCGGCAAACCCGTGTCCCGTATCCATCGCTCCAGTGAAATCGTCCGCAACGATGAGAGCGTCCATCACACATCTAGCTCTCAGGGGATGATACAAAACTGTTCGTCTCGAGAAGACACATATTCAGCGTCGAGCGCTACCTCCCGGACAACCATCTGATCTCGAAAGTCAAAGGGAAACCGTTCCAAGGACCCTAATCTATTTACTTGGTTGCGGTCATCGTACTCCCATGTCAATCGTTGCTGCGGTCGACGGTGGTGACGGATCGCCAGCGGTCGTCGATGAGGCAGTTACGCTGGCCGAACAGCTCGACGAGTCGCTTTACATCGTTTCGGTCTACGAACGATCGGAACACGAACACCTCGTGAATCAGGCCATCGATACGGATGATCCCGACTCGCCCGAGCGAAAAGAAGAAATCGCTCAACACGTCGCAACCGAAGCCGGGGAAAACGTTTCCCGCGACCACGAGGCCCACGGACGCCACGGTAATCCGGCCGAAGAGATAATCGAGTTTGCGAACGAAACCGATGCCCACTATATCGTTATTGGCGGCCGAAAACGATCGCCGGTCGGGAAAGCGCTGTTCGGCAGCGTCACCCAGTCGGTGCTCCTCGATGCAACCCAACCCGTCGTCGCGGCGATGCAGTAACTGAGAGGGATTATCGTAGCCAGCCGGATGGTTTGCCTCGCAGGGGTTGACACTGTGTTTCGATTCCCGAACAGGCAAGCTCTGAACTCCGACGATAATCCCTATGAGTCTCGGGGATCGATTTCGACGCCGGTGCAACAAATCTCGACACTAGTATTCAGGTTCAGTCCTCCTCGAAGGATCTCACGATTCACTCGAGTCCACTGATTCGAATAGCGAACGAATCGTGATCGCACACGTCACCGTAGCTGGTAAAGTAGATTAAAATTGATTTCTCATTCTTGGAACCCATATTCACGTGACGTTGAAAATACCGCTCGGATCTTCAGAACGCAATAGTTTGCAAAGCCACAATTTTTCTACAATAGGACCCATATTAGTATGTTATCTTCAATATTCAGAGATTTAGCAGACATATATGGATATCTTTTATATATTTAGGTACATAAATCATATTCGGTTCGTTCATAACCGGCTCCAATTTGACGTGCAAAAAGACACCCCAGGAATACCGAATCGAAAAGCCGTGTATCACCCGTATATCCACGCCTTTCGATCTTCGAAAGTCCAATGAGAGAGTGAAACAGAGTGACAGTCGGTGAAGATGTTTCCGGTAAGAAAGACGATTTTGAGACCGTCTGTATCGAGACAGTATGAGTAGATAATTTTGATTTCTCTTCCTCATTCGAGGACAAATGATGGGCCAGCAATACCGTTCCCGGAGAGTCCATCAGAGAAGCACCCGAACCGCTCCGCACGCAAGCGATACGCTACGAGAAGTCGTTCACCATCGGGATAGTGGTTGCAGAGACCGGAATCGGCTCATTGGGCAGGGTTTTCGACATCGGGTGGACTCTCCCATTCCGAGCCGTCGTCCTGTGGTTCGTAGTCCAGAACCTCCTTTGCGTGTTCGACGTCGAACCAGCTTCCCGCATTATCGCTGACCGCGTAGAACGTATCGTAGGTCACCGTCTCGTTCTCGAGACAGCATTCGATCAGATGGGCAAAGTCGCGCTGGGAGGTCCAGGTACATTTCAACCGGTTTACCATCTCTTCGTACTCGTCGCTACCGCGCTCCCAGGATCCCGCCTGTGACGGATCCCAGGCACCGTCCTCGGGGTCGACTCCGTCTTCGGTTCCCCGTTGTACGCCCCGCTCGGCGTCGCCGTAGGGGTGATCGTACGGATCGGGGCGCACGCTCGAGATCCGAATAGAGAAAAACTGCGACGGAGGAGAATCGTTTCTCGCGTGAACGCGGCCGATGTGCTCCCCGAACATCTTCGTCGCCCCGTAGTAGCCATCCGGTTTCGGGAGCGACTCGTGGTCGAGCAGAAGGGGATGATCCTCTTCGTACAGTTCCGGAGAGTTGTCGTCCTCGTACAGCCCCATCACTCGCTGTGAGGACGCGAAGATTACCTTCTCCACACCGGCATCCTCGGCCGCTTTGATGACGTTGTAGGTACCGACGACGTTCGGTTCGATGACTCCTTCGAACGATGCGCCGGCATCGGACTGCGCCGCGAGATGGATTACTGCGTCTTGGCCGTCGAAAGCGGGTCGTATCTCGTCGTACTCGCTGACGTCTGCAACGTGCGTCTCGTACTCGGGGTGATCGTTCAGGTCGAGAAGGGTAAATTCGTACTGGTCTTTCTCGAACAGGTGTTTCCGCAAGGCCTGTCCGGCTTCGCCGTGCGGACCCGTGATTAGAACGTTCTGTTTGGCCATTTACGAACACGAGTACATCTGGGCCGCACTTATAGATTGTGTATTCGGGACTCTCCGGCCAGTAGGGGATTTCTGTGTTCGGAATCCGTCGCTCGTTTCGCCAGCATTCGTTTCACGATCGCTGAACCGATAGTCGGTCCGCTCGCTCGCCTCGGCCCGAAATTCTGGAAGAAAACAGGCGCATGTAGACGACGTGCGGACGACGCTAGTTTTTCGACATCATTGAAATTACCGCGTACTCGGTCAGTTGCATTACAATCTTATGGTTGTAAATATCCTCGAAGTGGACGGTTTCCTGAACTGGAACGATACTGCCGATCGAAGCGGAATCGATCGTCGTCGGCTGGAACACGCGAAGCGACATTAACGAGCAAATCGGGCACCGGGAGCACAACGGCCTCAGCTAAACTGGCGGATTTTGAGTTCGATGATGTTCTTCTTGTCCAGTAGTTCCGGGGCGAGCTCCGACTCGATTCGCTCGGTTCCCATCCGGCTACGCGGACCGCTGATACTGATTGCGCCTATTACTCCATCGGGTTTCGATACTATTGAAGTGCCGACGGCACAGACGCCGCGAAAGTGTTCACCCCGATTGACCGAGTAACCCCGTTCCCGTATTTGAGCCAACTCTTCGCGCAGGGAATCACTAGCAGTGATGGTGTTATCCGTTTGTTGTGGAAGCCCGTGCTTTTCGATCACCGCCTGTACCTCCTCCGGCGAGAACTGGGCGAGGATCGCCTTTCCCGTCGCGGTTGAGTGCATGTACAGGTGCTGACCCAACGGGGCGTTGTCGTCTATCGATTCCGGACTCTCCGATTTGTACAATTGGACCGAGTGTCCGTCTTCTGCAACGGTGAGATTCGCGTGTTCGCCCGATATCTCGCGAAGGTCGTCGATTTCCGGCTTCGTCGCCTGGTAGAGCACCATCTGATCTCGCATCTCGCCACCCGACTCGAGGAATCGGAACGTACAGCGGTATTCGCTGTCCTCTTTGAGGACGTACCCCGTTTCGACGAGCGTACCCAGATGAATGTGGGCCGTACTCACCGGCATATCGAGCGCGTCGGCGATCTCGGAAAGCGTCGCCGTGTCGGTGTTCTGGAGGTATTCGACAATGGTAAAAGACTGAGAAACGCTCTTCAGCCGCCGAGTGTCAGATTTTCCGCTGTCAGTCATGATAGTATCTTCTTGTGGGCCATCTTAAGGCCTGTGAAAGAATTCGATAATATTGAAAGAGAAAAAGGAGCCGCGAAGTCACCGCAAAACCAGTGCGAAAGGACAGGACGATAGTACGTACCCCCCTGTAACTGACCGGAACACTATCGAAATCGGCTGTTCGACGCCGCTGACCGAAAACGACGCGTTACTGGATCGAATCTTCGGGACCGACGACGTTCAGGTTCTCGAATAACTCATCGTAGCCGTTTCGTTCGTAGAGGTACGTGCCGTCCTGAATATCCTCGCGAACCGTCTCTTCTGACTCGAGTTTTTCCTCGGATCGCTCGAGGACTTCTTCTGCGCCGTCGGACGGAACGACGGCCAGACCGTCGTCGTCGCCGACCACGATATCGCCCGGGTTGACGGTGACGCCGCCGCAGGAAATCGGGACATTGATCGAACCGGGGTCTTGCTTGAGCGGCCCTTTCGGGTGAACGCCGCGGCCGTAGACGGGGAATCCCATCTCGGCGATTTCGTTTTTGTCCCGATAGCTTCCGTCGATGACCAGACCGGCGAGATCGTTAGCTTGACACGACGTGCACATGAGTTCACCGAGATGGCCCGTCTCGGTGAACCCATCACAATCGATGACGAGAACGTCGCCGGGTTCGGCCATCGTAATCGCTTTGTGGATAATCAGGTTATCACCTGGAGCGGCTTTCACCGTGATAGCGGTTCCAGCCATGTCGATATCGCTCCGGCAGGGGTTAATGCCGGAGTCCATTGTAAGTCCGATGTTCCCTGTAACGTCCGAAACTATCGTACTCGGAACCGTTTCGAAGGCTGAAACGATAGATGAATCTGGACGCTCTACGTCGTGCTCGATCGTGTGCATGGGAGAACGAAGACCTGTGGATTACGTTAATCTACCGATTTCTGAAGATCGCACACGCGTGCTGAGCGCTGTAGAAACGGACTTGAGTCACTCGCTCGATTCTGCCGTTTCCGGAACGAGCACGACGCGGAGGTCATTGACGTTCGTCCCCGTGTGGCCCGTGACGATCAGCGCGTCGCGTTCCTCGAGGTAGGTGTAGGCGTCGTTATCCGAAAGGAAAGCGCGTGCAGTAGGTTTGCTCTCGATCGTCTCGTTCGAAACGAGCGCGCCGGCGGCATCGGTCGGCCCGTCGATCCCATCGGTATCGACTGCGCCCAGAACCACATCGTCGGGCAACTCAAGGCCGGCACTCAAGGCGAACTCCTGATTCGGGCCGCCGATACCGTCTCCGGTAATCGTCACCGTCGTTTCGCCGCCGGAGATGATTGCGGCCGGGGGGGACACCGGGTTTCCGGTGCGTCGGATCTCTTCGGCGATGCCGACGTGCGTTTTGGCCGCCGCCTGCGTCTCGCCGCGAACTGACGACGAGAGGATCATCACGGTCAACCCTTCGCGTTCACAGACGTCGGCTGCAGCCGAGAGCGCGGTGAAGTTATCCGCGAGAACGGAGACTTCGACCGTTTCGAACGCAGGGTCGTCATCGTTCGGCGTCTCGGCCGCGTCTCCGTTCTCGCCCGATCGCAAGCGATCTGTGACCGAATTCGGGACATCGACATCGTACTCCTCGAGAACGGCGCGAGCCGTTGCATACGTGGTCGAATCCGGGGACAAGGGGCCGCTCGCAACCACGGACGGATCGCCCGACGTCACATCGCTAAAGACGAGCCCTACCGTCGTCGCGGGTGCGAGTTCGCGCGCCAGCTGTCCACCCTTCAACGAGGACACGTGCTTTCTAACCGCGTTGATCTTCGCGATTGGCGCGCCGCTACGAAGGAGTTCGTCCGTCAGTTGTTGGAGGTCCGAGAGCGCCACGCCGTCGACGGGCGCAGCGAGGAGAGCGCTTCCACCCCCAGTGACGGGGACGACCGCGAGCGTGTCCTCGTCGCAGTCACGAGCGTGCTCGAGGAGGCGGCGCGTGCCCTCGATGTTCGTCTCTGTCGGCGACGGATGATTTCCCTCGACCATTTCGACGGGGCCAGCGGGTGCTGGATCGTCGGTGACCACAATTCCGCCAGACAAGTGGGATCCGAGGATGTCTTCGAGCGCGCTCGCAACCCGACCGGCGGCGTTCCCGCCGCCGAGGACGCGGATATCGTCGTAGGCCGAGAGATCGAACTGTTGGGTTCCGATTCGGAGTCTGCCGTTTTCGAGAGCGAGTGAGTCGGCCAACACCGTCCTGGGGTGAGCAGCGGAGATTCCGGCCTCGAGTGCCTCGAGGACTAGCTCGTGCGTGGGCGTGCCGGCCTGGATACGGTCGCGTTCGATCATGGTACATGGTGGTTCGTATCACTGCATAAAGCCTTCTTTCACACCATCGTTTGTGGTTTGAATTTGCAACGAGAGTTTGGAATGGCTGTTTGTAATGACGGGAGAAAGAGAGGGCAGATCGATCGCACTGTCGCCTACAGGTGAACGTTGGGACAGTGTTCAGCGATACGTCAAAATTCGACGATACGTCACAAAGATAGACTCGAGAGAGCCGAACCGCTGCGGCTTACCCTTCGATGCCGAGGTCGTCGACGAGTCCCTCGTAGTAGTTGTACTGTTCGTCGAGGAACTCCTGGAACTCCTCGGGGCCGCGTCGTGCTTGTGTGAAGTGATTGTCCTCTAAGAACGACGAGAATTCGTCCGAGTCGTAGACGGACTCGTAGACATCCGCGATATCGTCACGAACGTCGTCTGCGAGATCCGCCGGTGCGAAGTGGCCGAGCCACGAACCGATCTCGATCTCGATACCCTCGGCCGTCATTGTCGGCGTGTCGGGGAGCGCGTCGAGTTCCTCGTCGTACATCACGCCGAGTCCATTCAGGTCGCCGTCAACGACGTGTGAATGGACTTCCGCAGCGCCGACGACGGTACAATCCACTTCGCCGTTGACGACCGCCGTGATCGCCGGGTCCGCACCATCGTAGGAGACGTAATCGACTTCGATCCCTGCTTCATCAGCGAACCCAGCACCAGCCAGATGCCACGACGAGCCGGTTCCCGAGTGCGACATATCCAGGTCGCCCGGATTGTCTTCCGCGTAATCGACGAACTCGCCCACCGTCGAATAATCGTCGTCTTCGTGGACGACGAGCGCCGCTGGCATATCGGCGTACTGCATGATCGGCGTGATATCGTCCGGATTCAGATCGTCCTGTCCGAGGTGATCAAACAGGGTGATTTCTGGGGCTGCAACGCCGAGCGTATGCCCGTCAGGTTCCGCGTTCGCGACTTCGTTCATTCCGACGGAACCGGATCCACCTTCCTGATTTGCGACGTTCCAGGACACGTCCGTGAACTCCTCTGCGGCATCGGCGACCGCCCTACTCGTCGTATCAGCGCCACCGCCGGACGCCCACGGAACAACGATTTCGATCTGTCGTGATGGCCACTCCCCATCGGTCTGTAGTTCGTCGAGACATCCCGCAGTCATTGCAAGACCCGCCCCACCGACGGCCTTGAGAGCATTGCGACGAGTTACGACACGCTTCCCACTGGTTTCACTACTGTGAATGTCTGGCATTCTACCGGAAAGTTATGATCTATAATTTTAAACCTTTCGAATGGGTGCCCGGAACAGGTGTGCTAACTGAAAATAGCCGACACGTCGAGCGGAGCAAGCTCGCTTCGAGACGCGGTGTACCGGCGGGTTTCGATAATTGCTTGAATAGTGTCGATAGATCCTAACCTATCGGATGCGAATCTAATCCGGACTGAGTGCGTCTGCGTAGAACTCCTACTTCGATCCACAACTTTATACAGAGGCGTCGATGAGAACCCGGTATGCGCGGTTTAGCTAAAACCAGTCGCGACGCTGGAGGGATGGAACTCGTCGATATCGAACGGCCCGCCCCAGCGTCAGATGAAGTACTGATCGAAATCGAATACGCTGGCCTCTGCGGAAGCGATGCGGGGATCTACAAGTTCAAACCAGCATTCGAACGAATGGATTTACCTACCGTTATCGGGCACGAATATACCGGCCGCGTGATCGAGGTCGGAAACGCAGTGACGAACTTCGCGACGGGTGACCGCGTCGTCGAACGACCGATCCGAGGTTGTGGCGAGTGTTACCAGTGTAAAATGGGCGAAGAGAACGTCTGCCAGGACACGGAGATTACCGGCGTCGATCACGACGGCGCGTACGCGGGCTACATCGCCGTTCCCGAATCCGTCGTCCAACACGTTCCCGATACCGTCGAACCTCGACACGCAGCGCTCGTCGAACCGACTGCGATCTGTGCACGAGCGGTGATCGGTAACTCTCGAGTCAGCGCTGGCGACCGCGTTTTCGTAGCCGGTCCTGGTCCGATGGGATTGCTTACCGCACAGATTGCAGACGCTCAGGGAGGCGACGTGGTCGTTGCCGGGATCGGCCAAGACACCGAGTACCGACTTCCGCTCGCCGAGGAACTCGGATTCCCGACGATCAACGTCGAAGCGGACGACCTCGAGGCAGAACGCGAAGCGCGGACAGCGGGGGTTGGCTACGACGTCGTCTTTGACACGACCGGTCATCCGTCCGGTCTCACGATGGCAGTTGACGAGGTTCGAAAAGGTGGACAGATCGTGCTCATCGGCCAGACCGGTGAAACGACGATGGCGTACACCCCGCTCGTCCGATCGGAAATTGATCTGCAGTGTTCCTACGGTGCGACGTACGAAGACTTCGAACACGCACTCCGACTGATCGGGTCCGGAGACGTAGATCACGAAACCTTCCTCGATGACCGATTTAGTTTGCTCGAATCAGAAGCCGCGTTCACCGCGTTCCTCGAGGGCGAGACCTGCAAACCCGTCTTCGATGTCTCCGTCCTTCGGGAGTAACTCGATTTCCAGCCCGATATTCGGTACTGCTTTTCGAACGGAATCTAAATGAACGCCAAACTGAGTGGATAAGAACGGGAAATGAAACGAGACCTGTGTAGAGGTTCCGAAACAGACCGACCGGTATGATTGAATCAGCGGAGTGGTGCAGTCTCGTGGCAGTCAGGGACGTGGGTCCCATTCGCGTTCGACGAGGAAATCGTCCAGTTTTTGCTTTGGGTCCTCGAAGACGTGAGCGCCGTGGAAGACGAGGAGGGTTTCGAAGTCGTATTGAAGGAGATCGTAGAGATTGATTTCCGCAGCCTCGTGATCGTCGTTGAACAGGGCCGGCGGTGGGAGCAAGTATCCCTCCGGAAGGCCACCGCGATCAGCACCGTCGAGTGCGTCTCCTGAAATGAGCAGATCGCGGTCCTCGAGCAACAACGCTGACGTCGCTTTCGTGTGGCCCGGAACCTCGATAACGCGGATGTTTCCGTCGAGCAGGTCACCGTCTTCGAAGAGAACGTCAGGATCGTGGTCGATTGCTTCGTGAAGTTTATCCTCGTTAGCCGAAGCGACGAGTTCCGGAGAGAACGCCTCCATAACGTGGTCGAGTCCGCCGTGGTGACCGTGATCGCCGTGAGTCATAATGACTCGATCGATCGTTCCGTACTCCTCCTCGAGAATGTCGACGAGCTCTTGGCCGTTTTCCTCGAAAGCGGTGTCGACGAGTGTCGTCTTTCCGGACGGGGTGTCCTCGAGCACAAGCACGCGAACGTGCTCGAATTGAACCTGCGCAATACCATCGGTGACGGTACTAAAGCTCATAATCAGTTACAGATGGCGCATTTCGGCAATTAAAGCTATCGGTTAATTACTATCGGGTGGGTTTCCGACAGGGTGTTCTACAGGACCGATCCATCCCTTTCGGATCGAGTTCCGGCCCGGAGGCGTCTCCAGCGAAACAATAATAAGGAGTCTCGAGAGCACTAGAGCATGGTCGTTGTCGCAGCAGTGGATAGATCCAATGGTGCATCCGACGTCGTTTCAGAAGCTGAGAGACTTGCAACTGAGTTAGATGAATCAATTCATGTCGTTCATGCACTGACCAGATCGGAGTTCGTTACGCTCGGAACGGCGAACGCGCAAGCGGACCAACCGCTCAACTTAGACCAAATACGCGAGGAAGCAGCAAAAATGGCTGCAGAAGCCGTTCCAGAGATTGACGAACGCCACGAGACCGTCGGACTCGTCGGCGATCCGGCAGACGAAATTATCGACTACGCTAACGAAGTGACTGCTCGATATGTCGTCGTTCGTCCACGTCGCAAATCGCCGGCTGGAAAAGCGCTGTTCGGGAGCGTCGCACAGTCGATTTTACTGGATGCGGATTGTCCGGTTGTAACCGTTAGCTGAGCCAACACTGAACTCGGTAACAGGCTCAACACGGCCTCCGGACGGTCAACCAACTCTCCACGATACCTGATCGAACACCGTTGAAGATTGATACATTTAAGATTGATACATGTCACCACGATATACCCACCACATCAACCACCATATCAACCACCACGACAATATCAATCACCACGACATCAACCACCCTGCATCAATTGCCACGGTTAGTAAGCGCCACCTCACCAGTGCATATTACTATCCAATAGTAGTATCCGATTCTAAAATAGTTTACAGTTAACCGAGGCACGCTTTAATCAACCTACACCAGTAAACTTATACAGATGTAAGATAGCCACTCTATTATCGAACCGGAGTAAAAATGATTACGAACAGTAACTTTCGTGTAACGTACGAACCGCCGTCCGACGCGAACGGCTGTACTGGCCTCGGCGGAACTGGCCTCGATGGTACTGGCCTCGGCGGGACTGACTCCGATAGTACTGGGTTCGGCGGAACTGGCCTTGATGGTACCGGCCTCAATATACCGATCACTCCAGTAACAAAATAGTTCGCTTCACTCCTACTTATGGCACTCACCAAACTCAAATCCAATCCGCTCTCGGTGATTTTCATACTGGTTTCAGTTGTAGTCATCGCTTACGCAGCCCGATTTCCCGATAGTGGCGAACTCGGACCCGGATTCTTCCCGATTCTGGTGTCAGCCGCTATCATCGTATTCGCAGTCGCGGATATCGTAGTCGACGACGATACCGAACTCGAGATCAGCGATTTCTCCATGGTGCCAGCAGCCGTTATGTTCGGCTTTCTAACGGCGTATTTGCTACTCATGCCGTATACCGGATTCCTGGTCGGAACGATGCTCTTCTTACCGGTCGGTCTCTACTACTCGAACATTCGGTCGAAACTGATGATAACCGTCATTTCGATCGGGCTACCAATAGTGTTATTCTATATCTTCAGTGATCTCTTCATGGTCAGGCTACCGGAGGCTATAATCCCGGTTTCAAGACTCCTCCCACCACTTCCACTGTGATAACGATGGTACTGAATGACATTTCCCACGGCCTCGCAAACGTACTAGACCCCACGATACTCGCGCTGATGGTCTTCGGCGTATTATTGGGTATCCTCATGGGATCGATCCCAGGGATGACCGCCACGATGACTATCGCAGTGTTACTGTCGTTTACCTTTACGTTAGAGCCCGCAACGGGAATGATGTTGCTGCTCGGTATCTTTGGCGGAGCAGTGTATGCAGGATCAATTCCCGCAATTCTAATCCGAACACCTGGTACCCCATCAGCCGCCGCGACGATTTTCGATGGCTATCCGCTCTCGCAAAAGGGAGAAGCCGGGCGTGCGATCAGGATGAGCACCGTCGCATCGTTCATTGGCGGGTTCATCAGCGTGCTCGCATTGATGTTCCTCTCCCCCCTCATCGCAGATGCCGCGCTTCGATTTCGGTCGCCGGAGTTCTTCGCGCTCGCGCTCTTTGGCCTGACGATAATCGCGAGCGTAAGCGGGGACTCGCTCACGAAGGGGATGATCTCGGGCCTTCTGGGAATGCTGATCGCAACCGTCGGAATCGATCCGCTAACCGGATATCAACGGTTCACATTCGACGTTCCCAACTTGATGGGGGGTATCGAATTCATCGCGGTGATGATCGGATTGTTCGGGATCGCCGAAGGACTTCGCAAGTACGCCCAGGGAATCGATGACGACCAGAATCAGATCAACCAGAAGATTACAGGTGTGTTGCCGTCTCTGTCCGACATCAAGTCGATCGCCCCGATTTCCATCGTCTCCGGGTTCATCGGATCGCTCGTCGGAGCGATTCCGGGGGCCGGCGGAGACATCGCCTCGTTCATCACCTACAACGAAGCAACACGGTGGTTGAAAGACACTACGCCATCGTTCGGAGAAGGAAACATTCGGGGCGTCGCAGCAGCCGAATCTGGAAACAACGCGAGTACCGGCGGCGCACTGATTCCGACGTTCACACTTGGAATTCCCGGTGACTCCGTCTCAGCGCTCCTCATCGGTGCGTTGATGGTCCACAACGTCACGCCGGGTCCGGAACTCTACCAGGACGAATCCGGACTCCTGTACACGATCTTCGTCGGGTTCCTCCTTATCTACGTTATTATCCTCATCTTCGGACTCCTCGGTGCGAACTACTGGGCGCGACTCATCAACATCCCTCAAAATTACGTCTGGCCCGTCATATTCGTCCTCTGTGTCATCGGAGCGATCGCACTCTCAGGAACTGTTTTCAACGCCTGGGTGATGCTCGCCGCAGGAGGACTCGGATTCGTGATGCGCTTCCGAGGGTATCCGCTCGCTCCGATGGTTCTCGGACTGATACTCGCGCCGATCGCCGAAGCGAACCTTCGGCGTTCGCTGGATATTTCCGGTGGCTCACTGGACATTTTCTACACCAGCCCAATCGCACTCACCGTTATCCTCCTGAGCATCGCAACGGTGGCGGTGCCGGCGATCAGATCGGTTCGGGACTAACCTGATTCAGCCGGATTACTCTCTTCTCGTTTCAGTTTTCTCATTTCTCATTTTAGTTTCTCGTTTCAGTTACTCGTCTCTCATTCTAGTTTTCTCGTACGGCCCCTCGAGGAGCATCGCGGTTCGGTTTGACAGTAGTGGCTACTACGTTCGGAACAATAACGGCAATAACAGCATGAAAACGGAGGAATACGAATCGTTGAAACGAATGTTGTAACTCTGGGACAAGGCTCTGCCACCGTGGAACAGTTTCGCTGGCAAATACTCGGCAGGGAACGATAGACCGTGCTAAGACGGCAAGATAGCTCGTCAGTAGCCAAGGTCAAAGAGGGCGTTAACGACGAGCAACAAACAAACGCCGACGAGCAGAACAGTCAAGAAGCCGAAAGAAACGGTCCAGCTAAACAGGTCTGCCAGCAGTCCAACGACAACCGACCCAGAGGCGGCAATAGTCATGTACACCGTCCGAAAGAGCCCAAACCCAAATCCTCGTTCGTCTTGTGTGAGACGATCCATAAGCCGCGGGAACACCCCCGCACCCCACGCCATTCCGAGACCGAGCAAGAGCGCCCCAAGTATCATCAACCAGGCCCCTGAACCCTGGATAAGCAAGAGTAACCCTGCGATAGCAGAAGTCATACAGATACCGATCGCTATATCGCGACCGAAGCGATCCGCTATAGCCCCGACACCGACCTGTAACACACCCTGGGAAAGGAAATACAGGCCAAACAGGACCGCCGCAAACGTCGTCGAAAAGCCGTGTTGTTGGACCAGAAATGCGGGCAAAAACGACGCGACAGCTTGCCAGACGAACTCCACGATGATAGCGATCGTTCCAGTGAACACGACCGGTGGACGGGAGAGTAGCCCCAGTATCTGCTCTAGTTGTACCTGTTTTCGCATTGACTGATCAGGATTGGACGGCTCGATCGGGCGAATCTTCCATAGAGCGAGACCAAATACGAGAAATGCGACGATAGCGGTGCTGAAAATAGCAGGACGCCAACCATATCGAACGGCGATCCACGAGATAATAACCGGCGTTGCGAGACCAGCGAGCGGAGCCCCAGAGTTGTGGATGCCAATTGCGGTCCCGATATCGTCGTAGATCCGCGTGAGCAACGTGGTTGCAACGCTGTAGTGAAGACCAGCGACACCGCCGAGCAGAATCGTTCCCAGAACGAAGACGCTGAAAACAGGTGCAACCACGATTATGAGTGTCGTGAGACCGGTTCCAGCAACAGAGATGAGGATAATCAGTCGCTCACCATACCGATCAGCGAGGATGCCGCTCGGAAATTGAGTGAGTGCATATGCGAGCCACATACACGTTAGCGAGATGCCGATGAGCGTGTTTGAAATCTCGAACTCGGCGGCGATATCAGGAACGACTGGACTGATCGCCAGACGACCAAACACTGTCACGAACAGAGCTAATGTACAGACGGCTAGCACTGTATCCCGATATTGCCAATCCATCGATTGATAAGATATGTTCATGTTGAGTCATCTAAACACTTCGGAAAACACACCAACTCGATAGCGAGAAAGTATCGAAGTGAAGATATAGTAATATATTGGAGTCACCAATAATAAGTAAAATTAAACATATTTTGATTATATCAGAGAGGATTAGTTACCAGCCACTCCACTAAACATCATATGATAGATATATAGTGCATTATATTGATTTCTTTTCATTTTAGACAGGTAGTTGACGAGAACGTGGCTCTCAATACGCAATTATAAGCCAACTATCCCGTTATAAGCTATCGTATCTCATTTGAAGGCATCCCCTGTTCGAATGAGCGTATTATTTATATTTTGATTTTAAGTCTTAGTTCGTGATTTGAATTCTTGTATATTTTCCCATATTGGGCCGTGGTGAATCGCCATACGGCGCTTGATTTTGCTAGTTGACGGCACGTTTGATGTTGTAGACGACACACATCAGGACGATTTCACGGAACTCACGATACCAGCTTCGCGCACGCACGGCGTCGCCGAGCGTGCGCTTGCTCACCGAGAAGACGGTCTCAGACAACGCTCTCTGGCCGTAGAGAGTCCCATCGATCACGCGCATAACGCGCGGATCGATGGGACGGAACTCTCGATGCTTGATTAGCGGTCTTACGTCCTTTACCCGGAGTTTATCGCGTAATTGTTGCCAGTCGTAACCTTTGTCAGCGGCGAGGCTGCGCAACTCGCCCGCATTGCGGCGGGCGAGTTGCCAGCCGATCTGCGTGTCGTGACGTTTCTTGGTCGTGCAGTGAACGTCGAGGACAGCTTGTGACGCTGTATCGACGAGTGCGGTTGTTTTGAGCGTCTGAACACGATAATTCGTCCGACGGCAGTAGTGTTTGCTCGCGTTTTCGCGGTCGAAAAACGTCGCATCCATCGCAGTGTGACCAGATGGCTCGTGCAGTTGCGCCGATAGGCGCAACAGCACTCGCCAGACCTCCATCTTGATCCTGTCAAACGCCTTCACTAGCGTCGAGTGATCAGGGAGATCGGCCTTCTCAAGGCCGATCTCCGCCAGTATTTGTGGCATCTCGCTCAAGAGATCAAGCGCTTCCCGGTAGGATTTCTCCAAGTAAATCCGCAGACAATGCAGCGAAACGACGGCGTAGTCGGCGAATCCGCCGCCACCCTTCGGGGCGGCGGATTCACCTTGGCCACCAACAGCACTTTTAGCCAACGTTACTACTTTCCCAGTGAAGCGGGAAATTTTGGACATAGAGCATCCGCCGTTTCCCGCTTCAACTCCCTAGTTCTGACGGTCGAAGTCTACGCAGTCATGCGATTCACCAGAGCCCCATATTGTTATAATCGAAGAGGGTAATCGAAGGAGGATGTTTAAACCAAGTGCAGAAGGGTTGGTGTCAGCATAATTGAAATTAGCAACCGAAAAGACCGAAGTGGCTTGGCCAATTCACCATTACATCATATAAAATACATGTATGTGGATTAGATATGAGTTCGAGATAGCACTCATCGATTCGATCCGGTACATCATGAATAATCAGAGATAGCGAGAATGGAATAGGAACATTTTATAAGATCGAGTGATAAAACATACCATGGACCGCGACGAGTTCGCTCTGGCAGCGACAACAAATGATCTGACACGGGAGTCAGAAGCTCGAGGGGCGGCTGATTTTATTGAATTTCGGATGGACAAAGCAGATGAACCGATCGCTCAACTCGACTCCTACGACGGGGAACTACCAATCATTGCGACCAACCGTTCACAATGGTTCGGCGGAAACGCGATCGACCACGGCCGTCTTGATCGACTGATGGAGGCTGCCCGATCCGATGCCGTCGAAATGGTCGATATCGAGTTAGAAACCGCTCGCGGAAAAGAGTGGGTTGTGGACGAATTTCGTGAGACGGATATTGAACTAATCATTTCATTTCACGAGTTCGAAGAAACACCCGATCAATCCACACTTAACGCAATCATCGAAGAGTGCGCTCAGTACGGAGATATCGCAAAGGTGGCAACCTTCGCCAACGATCAAACTGATACGCTCCGGATGTTAAACGCGATTAATACGGCGACTACGGACGGAACGAAGATTGCCGGAATTTCGATGGGTGAGATTGGAAGCCACGTTCGAGTCCTCGGTCCACTGTACGGTTCAAAGCTCGGATACGCACCGCTCGAGACCGATACGAGCGAATACGCGCCAGGGCAAATTTCTCTCCAACGGCTCAGGTCACTAATCGAAGCGATAAAGCAGGGAGAAACGGAGACGCAGATAATTGACGGGGTAGAAGAAAGCGTCTCAGCGTCACAGGGATTTAGCCAGACGGACTAATCAGCAGACGAACTATTTTGGCAAACAGGCAGTGTCTAGTTAGCCCAGTTTGAGAAGCGAGCAGGCCGTAGAGTTACTTTGGCATGAAGCTCGCAGACCTGCTCAGCGAGTCCTACGCGGCGGAACTTGATGAAGTTTGGGAGCGTGAGCGGACGGCGACGCCCGTCAGGGTGTTCGCCGTCCGGCTCCACGCGACCGGTTGTTCGCTTCGAGAAACACAAGCAATTCTTCGCTTGATAGGCGTTGAACGCTCTCATCAAGCAATCTGGAACTGGGTACATCAGCTGGCTGACAGCGTACCAGACCCGCCGGTGGCGAAGCCATCGCGGGTCGCGGTTGATGAGACTGCTGTCAAAATTAACGGCGAATGGTCTTGGTTGTACGCTGCAATAGACCTCGATACAAAGTTGATTCTCGATGCTCAGTTGTTCGGTCGCCACGGCACCGATCCGGCGGCTGCGTTCCTGCATAGACTCCGCGAGAAACATGATCTCTCCGAGACGGTGTTTCTCGTCGATCAGTTTGGCTATCGGACTGCCCTTGCTCGATTAGGACTAAACGGTCGGGTTGACTACACCGACCGAAACCTCATCGAAAAGTGGTTTCACACATTCAAAATGCGCGTTGACCGTTTCCATAACTCGTGGGTGGGCAGTCGGCGGAGCGCTCGCAAATGGATTGAACATTTTGTGCATTATTACAACCACCAGAGACCGCATCAATCGCTCGATGGACGAACGCCGGTTGAGGAGGTTCTAAACTAGACAGTGCCGGCAAACAGACTATTTCGACAAACGAACTATTTTCGTTGGGTACGGGTTAGCCGGTTCCGTTCGTGACGATTTTCTGGCCATTTTCGTGACGATTTTCGGACTATCTTCGTGCCGATTTGGCAGGTTCTATCTATACTCGGTCGTGGCCCGGTCACGTCAATAGTGGTACTAGCTACGAATAGTGGATTAGTTCTCGAGTGTATCATCGACGGATCTGGCAGAAACGTCCACCGAAACGGCGAACACCGCACCAAGAACCATTCCGAAGAGGACGTGTCCGATCATTGCCTCGGCGGCTAAAGCAGGAAATTCCTCGATTGCTGATTGACTGATAAGGCCAATTTGAGCCGGAGCCGCAAACACGGGAAGGATTGTCCAGACTAGAATACCGTAGGCGAACCCAGCTCCGACAAAGCGGATTGTATCAGAGAGTTCAGAAAGCGCTTCGGTTTCAACGGACGCGAGTAACGTCCCGAGAACCAGATCTCGAGTTACAATAAAGGCGAAAACAAGACCCAGTATTGCACCGTGAACAAGATGGATTACCCAACCGGTTTCGCTACCAGGTTCAAATCCATACAATCCGGGAATCGTCGCTTGAATGATTTCGGGATTTACGAACCACACGAGGAGTCCAAATACCCCTGTTCCGATTACCCCTCCAAGAACGCCGCCGACTGGCCATCCATATACACCGCCAATTCCGTACTGAACAGCATCTTTAGATTCGTTTCCCATGGGAAGGGAATTAATGGGCTGGAACTGATAAGGATTTTGCAGTAATTAGCTTGCATGAATTTCGATTGTTCGGAACCAATAGATTGTCCAAAACCAATACCACCGAATTAGACTGAAAGTCGTTACTGTACATTGAATCGAAACTAGTGTATTCGCCTACGGCTACTAGGTTGAGAAAGCGTCAGACACCACCATGTCCGCTGTTTCTCTTCAACGTCAACCGCTCAAGAACAGCGGACAAGGTGGAGTTGATTGGCCAACCATAACAGCGGACATTGTGGTGTTCACATGGGCAAAATTGGGATGGAAAGGGAAGGGAAGGGAACGTACTATTTCCTCGAGTAGTGGGAGAGAACGAACTTACCCACACCACCTTGTCCGCTGTTCTGGTGAAATTCACTCATCAATTAGTAGAACAGCGGACAAAGTGGTGTCCAAAGGAACAGTTGTAACGGACGATGTGATAGTACCTGTTTTTCAGATATTTCTTCGAACCGGACGAAAGGTATAGTAAAACGCGTTCATTACGTCGGTATTGGCAGATAGGAGAAGACATCCATTCGTCTGCCTCTAATTTCCAATCCCGGAATTTACCCGTTTTCGAAAGAAGCAGAATGTCCGAATTAGAGGATAGGCCGAGGTCACTAATGCGGTGTGTTCCACACTCTTCCTAAAATACTCCTCCAACGATACTAGGAATAACTACACACCACCTTCCGTTGTACACACCCACCCCACTTTGTCCGCTGTTCTGACCAGAACATACGGGTGGGCTGTTGATCGATAGGGAGTGCCGAAAATATCCACCTAGGACGGGATAATATTCAACATATCCTCAATGAATATAACTAATAAGGTGCAGTACGGACTAATCTCTCAGGAGGGATTATAAAACCTTCCATTCAATAAGTCCCATTTCTCTCCCCACTTCTTCTTCACTATAACTGCGGACAAAGTGGGGTGGGTGTGTTTTCCCGTTTATTATAAAGTGAACAGAACAGCGGACACTCCGGACACGGTGGTTTTATAACCATCCATGATAACGGTCTGCTAAGAAAGCGAATGGGTCTATTCGAACGCGACACAGAAATATACAAAAATCGCGATGCGCTACGCGAGGACTATCAACCCGAAGAGTTGGTCGGACGTGACGAAGAGATTCAGATGTATCAAGCATCACTTCAGCCAGTAATTAACGGAGAACAACCGAACAACGTCTTCCTCTATGGAAAAACGGGTGTCGGGAAAACGGCTGCGACGAGATATCTTCTTTCACATCTCGAGGAAGATGCGAGCCAGTACGACGACATCGATCTCAACCTCACGTTTCTCAACTGTGACGGCCTAACCTCGTCATACCAAATCGCGACTCGACTCGTCAATGAACTCCGCGAAGAAACGAATCAGATCAGTACGACCGGATATCCACGAGCGACCGTTTACGAAATGCTCTGGGACGATCTCGATTCTCTGGGAGGAACCAACTTAATCGTTCTCGACGAAGTCGATCACGTCGAAGACGATTCGATTCTCTATCAACTTCCTCGAGCGCGCGCAAACAATAATCTCAGTGATGCTAAGATCGGTATTATCGGGATTTCGAACGACTTTTCGTTCCGCGACGATCTCTCACCGAAGGTCAAAAGCTCACTTTGTGAACAGGAGATTCACTTTCCGGCATACGATGCGGGAGATCTCCAGAAAATCCTCGAGCAGCGCGCGGAAGTCGCGTTCCACGATGGTGTCATTGACGATGCGGTGATTCCGCTTTGTGCTGCGTACGGAGCGAAAGATGCCGGTGATGCTCGGCAATCGATCGACCTCCTCATGAAAGCAGGTGATTTGGCTCGCGAAGAAGAGGTAACCCAAGAACAAGCAAACGAAATCATCATCACTGAAGAACACGTCGAGGCAGGACGCCACGATCTGGAACGAGGTCGAATAGAGGAAGGGATTAACGGCCTTACCCAACATGGACATCTCGTTTTGTACTCGCTTCTCACATTACACCTGCAGGATGAAACACCGATCCGATCACGGGACGTCCGCCCGCGATACACGAACTTCGCACAGCGGGCGGGACGCGACCCGCTCGTTCCACGCCGAATGCGTGATCACCTTTCGGAACTCGCGATGCTCGGCCTCGTCTCTGTTACAGAACGGAATGAAGGGAGACGAGGTGGGACGTATCGGGAATACACGCTCGATATGGATATCGAGTTAATTCTTTCTGCGTTAGATGACATTCTCGAGGATGTTGGCGTTCACGATTCTATCCAGAAATATATGTCTGATGAAAATCCCCAAAGTGAAGACACATCATTATTGGAGTTTCAATAATATAATTCACCGTCAACCTCCCAACAACTATCCGTTCGCCAGACTGCTATTGTCTTTGAATAGTCTACTGACTTTGATCACAAAACCTTCTCCTTTCTCCTAAAGTACTGTCTCTCTTGTATACTAGAGTAAACGTAGGGGATAGGAATCATCCGCTCGAACAGCGGACGGAGTGGTGTAGTAAACTGACTGTCTGTGGTTAATTTATGGTTGATTGTCGCAGTGGTCTGGTTCGATTCGCGTACGGTGCCGATCGCTATCGTGTGTGCCGACTCGGAAGCTCTCGTGTGAGGTGATCGAAAGTGATACGTCACACTCTGTATCGTCCGATATCCACCACCTCAGAACGTCTAACAACTACTTCCGCTCCACTCATGGCGCAGGTTCATACACTCTGGAGGCGTCTACCTAGCGAGGAGAACGTGATGATCACCAACCCCCAAACTGAGACGGCTGCGGTGCGTTATTCCACTTGCCATCGATCAGAATTCAGTGAATTGCAGGTGCGAAGATGACTGAACACGAACTCACAGGAAACCGATCCGAATTCCAGGGATCGTCGACGCCTGCAGAGATGACTTCATCAGAGCCGACTCAATCTCCCCCCTCACCTACTCCGACCAAGGACGATCGGACTCGAAATCGGTCGTTCGGGGTTTTGGACGATACGGCGCTCGAGAGCAAGCAGGTGACCGATAGCGTTCCACTCGCAATCGAGACCAGCGGCCTCGTCAAACACTTCGGCGAGACGAAAGCCGTCGATGGAATCGACATGGCAGTTCCAGCGGGTGGTATCTACGGCCTCCTCGGGCCGAACGGTGCGGGCAAGACGACCACCATTCGCATGCTCGCGACGTTGCTACAGCCCGACGAGGGAACGGCGAACGTACTCGGGCACGATGTCGTCCGCGAAAGTGACGCAGTGCGATCCAGCGTGAGCATGACCGGACAGTTCGCGTCGGTAGACGAGGATCTCACCGGGAACGAGAACCTCCGCTTGCTGGCACGACTGTTGGGCTACTCGAGGTCACGATCCAAGGAACGAACTGCTGAACTGATCGACGCCTTCGGACTAACTGAGGCGGCGACACGCCAGGTGAAGACGTACTCGGGCGGCATGCGACGACGGCTCGACATCGCGGCGAGTATCGTCGTCACACCCGATTTGCTCTTTCTCGACGAACCGACGACGGGTCTCGATCCACGAAACCGAAACCAGGTCTGGGATATCATCCGGGCGCTCGTCGATAACGGGACGACGGTGCTTTTGACCACGCAGTACCTTGACGAGGCCGACTACCTGGCCGATCGGATTGCGGTCATCGACGATGGAAGAATTATCGCCGAAGGAACACCGAGTGAACTCAAGTCCTCGATCGGCTCCGGAGTACTGAACGTCCGATTACGCGATCCAGAACGTCGAGTGGATGCCGAACGGCTGCTAGCTGAGATACTCGACGCGCCCATCGAGCTCGACTCTGATCCGGTGGCACTTTCAGCGCGGATTTCCGACGCCGCAAACGCGGCAAACGCGTTCGAAGTACTCTCTCGATCCGGGATCGAAGTTACGGACTTTGCGCTCGGACAGCCGAGTCTCGACGAGGTCTTCCTCGCTCTGACCGATCGACCAGCTACCGACGAATCGGGGGAGGGAGGGAATTCTCGATGACGGTTTCGAGCGAGTCCGACGAGCCGGACGTCGAAATGCTACAGTCAGCGGTGGCGACCGGGGATCGACCGGACGGTCCGAACGCCGTCTCCTCGTCGCTCACGTTCGGCTGGCGGGCGTTGCTGAAGATCAAACACGTCCCCGAGCAACTGTTCGACGTGACCGTCTTCCCGATCATGTTCCTGCTGATGTTCACGTATCTGTTCGGCGGTGCGCTGGCCGGTTCGACGGGTGCGTACCTGCAGGATCTCTTACCGGGTATCCTCGCGATGACGGTCGTGTTCATCACGATCTACACGGGGGTTACGCTGAACAACGACATCGACAAGGGCGTCTTCGATCGCTTCCGAACGCTACCGATCTGGCAGCCGTCGGTTATCGTCGGTGCACTGCTTGGCGATGCGGTCCGATACACGATCGCGTCGACGCTGGTGATCGTCCTCGGTCTGATACTTGGATTCCGACCGGAAGGCGGGGTAATCGGAGTGCTGGCGGCGGTGGCGCTCCTGTTGGTGTTCTCCTTTAGCCTGTCGTGGATCTGGACCGCACTCGGGTTCGTTATGCGCTCGCCCGAGTCGCTCATGGGCGTGAGCATGATGATCCTGTTTCCGCTTACGTTCGTCAGCAACGTGTTCGTCGACCCCGAAACGATGCCCGACTGGCTCGAGGTGTTCGTCGAGATTAACCCGGTTAGTCACCTCGTGACGGCGATGCGCGGGCTGATGCACGGAAGCGCCACGGCCGGAGAGATCGGCGTGGTGCTCGCAATGTCCGTCGCGCTCGTGGTCGCCTTCGGGCCGATTACCATGTACCTCTTTCGCACTTCGACGTAGCTCTCCGTATAGCTATTTTCGGTAGTGAAATTTGAACGGGCTTGGGAGTATTTTGCTTGCCCAACCCTTAATATTTCGCTTGTCCAACCGCTGAATACTTTGCTTGCCCAACTGCGGATGCGCCTTCCTTTGCGAGGGCGGATTTGCTTACCGAGCACACCACTTATAAAAATCTTGTCGTGATGATCTGAATACGTTAAACGATTTTGTCTCGTAGATGATAACATGAGTGCGGTTATACACACTATCTGTTATTGACGTACACGAAAAACTTTTAATCCTCCTGATTGATCCTCTCACTAGAGTCCTTGTTATCATGTCACGAGATGTCTTCGACGAGGCCGAATACGAGCGCCGAGTGAGTCGGACGAAAGCGCGGTTGCGCGAGGCGAATCTCGACGCCACCGTCGTTGCCGATCCGGCGAACATGAACTATCTGACGGGGTACGACGGCTGGTCGTTTTACGTTCATCAGGCCGTAATCGTCACGCCCGACGCGGACGACGAACCGGTCTGGGTCGGTCGCGAAATGGACGCAAACGGAGCGCGGGCGACGGCCTGGCTCTCCGAGCCGAACATTCGATCCTACAGCGACGATCACGTCCACTCGCCGTACGACCTACATCCGATGGACTACGTCGCGGGCGTCCTCGAGGACTTGGACGTTGAGGACGGCCGAATCGGTCTCGAGATGGACGCCTCCTACTTCACCGCGAAGTCCTACACGCGCCTGCAGGAGAACCTCCCAGAGGCCGAGTTCGAGGATCGGACGCTGCTCGTCAACTGGGTTCGAGTCAAAAAATCCGAGCGGGAACTCGAGTACATGCGGGAAGCCGCGCGGATTTCGGAGGTAGCTATGGAGGCCGGGCTCGAGACGATTGAGGAGGGCGTTCCTGAGTACGAAGCCGCCGCGGCAATCTCCGAGGCGCTCATTACCGGGACCGACGCGTTCGGCGGCGATTACCCGTCTATCGTCCCGCTGATGCCGTCGGGTGATCACACCGGAACGCCGCACCTGACGTGGACGGATCGGCCGTTCGAGCAAGGTGATCCCGTAATCATCGAGCTCTCGGGCTGTCGCCATCGGTATCACTCCCCGCTGGCGCGGACGACGTTCGTCGGGGATCCGCCCGCAATCCTCGAAGACACCGCAGAGATCGTTGTCGAGGGCCTCGAGGCGGCGCTCGACGCCGCCGAGCCCGGCGTTACCTGCGAATCCGTCGAGAAAGCCTGGCGGGATACCATCGCGAAGTACGACATCGAAAAGGAGGATCGAATCGGGTACTCGATGGGGCTGGGCTATCCGCCGGACTGGGGCGAGCACACGGCGAGCATTCGACCGGGGGACGAAACGGTCCTCGAGGAGGACATGACCTTCCACATGATCCCCGGCATCTGGACGGACGAGGTCGGCGTCGAGATCAGCGAGACGTTCTACGTGACTAGCGACGGCGCGGAGACGCTCGCGGAGTTCCCGCGGGAACTGTTCACGACGTAAGTCACGTCCGATTGTTCGACTCCGGAATCGGTACCGTTCTTTGGCTTCTTCTACAGCCGTTACAGATACTCGAGAAGCATCTCGATCGCATCCTCGAGCGGCTCGGCACGAATCCGGCAGACGTAGTCGGTTACCAGATTGGGTTGGAGCGACGCAACAGCGTGTGGAACGATCGAACTATCGCTCGGTGCTCGACGATGCCGAAAGTCGTCATCGCTCAGCGGAATACGTCTCTCGTACCATGTTCGTGTCGTTATTCCATTACGACGTATTGTTCCCCGTCGAATGGGTGTGTTTCATTATTAACGACTACCCAGGGTCTCGTCGCCTCGTCGGTTTCTTTGAAAGGGTCCGGCGCGAGGACAACGTGTCCCCGTTTGAGGCCGTCGGACGGCGGCTGTGAATCTGTTACTTGTCGTCCTCGGCGCCGGACTTTTGTGCGGCGTCGAGCCACTCTCGACGGTCTTCTGCGCCCAACGTTTCATCGAGAAACTGACTCGTCGACTGAAACACGAACGCATCACGAACCCGCTCGAGATCGCCGATCGCCCAGTACGGCTCCTTGTGTCGGACGAGTTCGCGCGATCGGAGCCGATTGAGAACTGGCTGAATCGAGTTCTCGTTGATGCCGGTTTCGTCGGCGATTTCGCTCGCCTTGAACGCTTGCTCTCGGTTCATAACGAGAAACCGAACGACTCGTTCAGCATTCGTTTCGTGGCGTTGTGGCGAATCGAACTGATCGAATTCGTCGATGCTGATTGGCATGAGACGATCCCGTTAGTGACAGAAACGGCCACGATACGTATAAATGTACTCTCGTATGGTCTGTATTCTGAATCGTGTATTATGTATCTGACTTTAGCCAGTACGGCCTCTCACCGCGGACCCGGTTGCGACGCTGCGTTTTCCAGATCCCCTCCCGACTCGAGAGCGTCGACGTTGTGCGCGACGATGTCGGCCAGTCGATCCCAATGTTTCGGCGTGTGACCGCCAGTGTGGGGTGTGATCAGACAATTTTCGAGATCCCAGAGTTCGTGATCGCTGGGAAGGGGCTCGGGGTCGGTGACGTCGAGTGCGGCGCCGCGAATGCCGTTGTACTGGAGCGCAGAGACGAGCGCGTCGGTGTCGACGATCCCGCCCCGAGCGGCGTTGACGATCACCGCGTTCGGCGGCAAGGTCGCCAGCGCGTCCTCGTCAACGAGGTTGCGGGTTAGATCGTTCAACGGACACGCGAGGACGACGTACTCGCTCCGGGAGAACGCCTCGTGGATGTCTTCTTCATCGAAGCTTAGCACCTCGTCCGTCGGCCCGCCCTTCGACGGCGTGTACCGTATTCCGATCGTCTCGACGCCGAAGCCCTCGAGTCGTCGAACGACCTCCTGACCGATCGATCCGAGGCCAACGACCGCGACGGTGCTGTCGGTGAACTCGTGAGACTGGAAGTGACGCCACTCGTTGTTCGACTTGCGGCGCCACCCTTCGTGGAGGTTTCGGGCGAAGACGAGCATGTTCCCGATCGCCTGCTCGGCGATGCCGGGGGCGTGAATACCGCCGGCGTTCGTCACGGCGACGCCGCACTCGGCGAGCGCGTCGATCGGAACGTGCTCGGTGCCGGCGAAGGTACAGGCGAAGAGTTCGAGTCGATCCGCCTGCTCGAGGAGGGCTTCCTCGATCGTGATTCCGGTCACGACCTGCGCCTGTGGGACGAGTTCGCGCTCAGCTTTCGGCGTCCGTGCGAGTTCGACGGCGTGGTTCGGCAAGCGCTCGGACAGCGTCTCGGCGTACGATTCCATCGACAGGCCTTCCGTCCCTTCGCGGAGGACGACGACATCTGGGTTCGTGCTCATATCGATCTCTTCGCGCCCGGGTGACGCTTGCGTGAGGATTGTCACGAACAGTCTTATTCTTTATGTGTAAACGACGTTAACGAGAATTGTGTATTATTAAGGTAATGGGGCGCGTCAGCTAGTCGCATGAACGAACCGGTTCAGGATCGCCTCGTCACACTCCGTCGAAGTCTCCACCGCCATCCCGAACCCGCGTGGCGGGAGTTCTACACGACCGCTCAACTCGTCGAGGAAATTAGAGCGATCGGCGTCGACGAACTCGCTGTCGGCCCCGACGCCTACGATCCGGGTGACCGAATGGCCGTTCCCGCCGACGAAGAACTCGCATGGTGGGATCGACGAGCGCACGAGCGCGGTGCCGACCCGGAATTGCTCGAGCGAATGGCTGGCGGAAACACAGGAGCCGTCGCAGTTCTCGAGTGCGGCGACGGACCTCGGATCGGCCTCCGAGTCGACATCGACGGCCTGTTCGTCGAGGAGGCCTCGGGCGACGACCACGTGCCGGACGCCGAAGGCTTCTGCTCGGAAATCGAGGGGACGA
The DNA here is from genome assembly GCF_054653435.1 of Halostagnicola bangensis. NCBI lineage: Archaea > Methanobacteriati > Methanobacteriota > Halobacteria > Halobacteriales > Natrialbaceae > Halostagnicola > Halostagnicola bangensis. The sequence continues at coordinate 244,961 of NZ_BAAIGG010000004.1, forward strand.
TGCACGCGTGCGGGCACGACGTTCACATGACTTGGGGACTAGCCGTTCTCGAGGCGATCAAAGAGAGCGATTTCTCTGGTCAGCTGGTGGTCTTTTTCCAGCCCGCAGAGGAGGTAAGTGGCGGCGGCTGTCCGATGGCAAAGAGCTCCTTCGCCGACGACCTGGATTACCTGCTCGCGATCCATGTGGGTCTTGACCACCCAACAGGACAGGTCATCGCGGGCATCGAGAAACCGCTCGCGATGTGTCACGTCGACGTGACGATCGAGGGAACGTCTGCCCACGCGGGAAAGGCCCCGCAGGAGGGCGACAATGCGATCCAGGCTATGGGAACGGCGATCGAGAACACCTACGGAATCCCCCGTCACAGCGGTGGGATGACCCGGATAAACATCGGTCACGCGGAGGCGGGAACCGCGAGCAACGTCATCGCCGAACGCGCCCACCTCGAAGCCGAAGCACGGGGTGAAACGACGGAACTGATGGAGTACGCGAAAGCCGAACTCGAGCGTGTCATGCGATCCGCCGCGACGATGCACGGCTGTCGGGCCGACGTAGACGTGATTAGTGAGTCGCCGCGAGCTGACAGCGATACGGAACTCGTCGACGTCATCGCGACCGTTGCGGGTTCCGTCGAGGGGATCGACGACGTCGTCCCCACTGCCGATTTCGGCGCGAGCGAGGACGCCACGTTTCTGATGGAACGCGTACAGGAAGACGGCGGCTTCGCGTCCTACCTGATCGTCGGTACCGACCATCCGACGAGCCACCACACGCCGACGTTCGACGTCGACGAGGCGAGCCTCGAGCACGGCGTCTCGGTGCTGGTCGAGACGATCCGAGAACTCGAGCACCGACATCCGATCCCCGGGTTGGAGGAGCGTTCCAGCACGCGGGCGGAAGAACGTCCCGTCTCGCGTTCGGAGGGCGAGAAATGAGCGGGGATCGCGTCTCGCTCGAGGACATCGAAGCCGCCGGAGAACGCATCGACGGCGTCGTTCACCGCACGCCGCTCGACACGTCCCGGACGTTCGCCGAGATGAGCGGTGCCGAATCGGTCGCGCTCAAACTCGAGAACACCCAACGGACGGGGTCGTTCAAGATTCGCGGCGCGTACAACACGATGGCCCAGCTTTCGGATGCGGAACGCGACGCCGGGGTCGTCGCCTCGAGTGCGGGCAACCACGCACAGGGGGTGGCGCTGGCCGGCGACGTACTCGATATCGAAACCACCATCGTCGTTCCGGAAGTCACACCCGCCGCGAAGATCGAGGCGACCCGCGGCTACGGAGCCGAGGTCGTCGTGGAGGGGAAGATCTACGAACGATCCTACGAGTACGCCCTCGAGCGGGTCGACGAGACGGGCGAGACCTTCGTTCACCCGTTCGACGACGAGGCGATCATCGCGGGCCAGGGAACGATCGGGCTCGAGTTGCGAGCACAGTATCCGGAACTCGATACCGTGCTCGTCGCCATTGGCGGCGGCGGACTGATCTCCGGCATCGGAACCGCGCTGAAGGCCACGGATTCGGATATCCGCGTCGTGGGCGTCCAGCCCGAAGGCGCCCTTCACGCGAAGCCGTCGCTTGAGGACGATCGAATTCACGAACTCGAATCCGTCGACACCGTCGCGGAAGGAATCGCCGACACCAGAATGCTCGAGACGACCTTCGCGGTTGCTCGCGATGTCGTCGACGACGTGATCGCCGTCAGAGACGACGAGATGGCCGTCGCCGTGACGCTACTGGCCGAACGCGCCAAGACGGTCGCGGAAAGTGCTGGAGCCGCACCGCTCGCGGCTGCGCTCTCGGACTCGAACTCACTCGATCTCGAGGGCGAACACGTCGGTATCGTCGTCTCGGGCGGCAACGTGAACCTCACCGAGCACGCGGAACTGGTTCGAACCGGATTGGGGGAACTCGAGCGTTATCTCGAGGCCAGGCTGGCCGTCGACGGCTGGCCCACAGCGCTCGGCGAGCTCATCGAGACGGTCGAGGACTGCGGAGCCGAACTGGACGTTCTCGAGCGCGCTCGCCGTCGCCCCGTCGATCAGCCAAATCGCGTTCCGGTGACGACCGGACTCGAAGGGAGCGGTCCCGAGCATCTGTCAGGCGTTCTCGAGGCACTTGAGGAATTGGACGAGATTTCGGTGCTCGAGTCTCGATAAACGGGGCGGAAGTGCGGTCCTCGGATCCCGATAAACCGTCAGCGGGCTGGTTTTCTCCGAACAATCGAATTCCATGCCGAGAAGACAATTTTCTCTGCACGGGAAGAGCGGAAGAAGCGACTGTCGTCAGCCCGTTGTTCTGAGTCAAATAGCTCCCCGTTTCCTGATAAATAGCGCACCGGTGGCTGTGAATCTCGTTCGCTTCCGGTCGGGTAAGTTTGGGGGGAATAAATCACCGTTCGTGGACATTTTTTAGTATTGCCGCCATAGTGGAAACTTCATGGGTGAAACAGTTGAGGCCGACGATCGAGGTCGGATCGTCATTCCTCACGAGATCCGTGGGAAACACGGCGACCGATATCGGGTCGTCGAACGCAGAGATCGGGTCGAATTGATCCCGCTCCACGACGATCCGATCGAAGGACTCCGCGATGCCGTCGGCGACGCATTCGACGATACATCGATCGAGGAGATCAAACGAGAGTCCCGCGAGACCGCTCGAGAAGATGCGTTAGACGAACTGTCTGGAAACCGGTGATGATCTACGCTGACACGGACTTCTTTACCGCGTTACAAACGACCGTCTCTCGAAAGAAGAATTCGACTACCTAATCCGTCGCTATCGAATCGTGGAAAGCCCGTGGGATGCCCGGGGGATGCCTATGGGACGAGAGGGGTGGAGATGAAGGCTGAGTGGGGATGGGTGGAATGGAGGGCAAACCGTGTTGCCCACGGGTATTCACCACTTGGAGTCGATTCAGTATAAAAACTCTACCTGATCCCCGAAGTTTGGGAATGGGGTGGTAATTGTATCTACTACGGCGTTTCAGCGGTTTCGCTCGATCACCGCGATCGTGTCCGCGAACTCAACACGGTTCCGAACGAACCGAAGCTTCCACCCGGGAGATACCGTTAGGCCGCTCTCGCGCTCTTCCCGACCGAATCGATCGCCTCGAGAAAAAGCCCTCCCCCAAGCGCGATTTCGCGTTCGCTCGAGTCCAGCGGCGGGAGCAGCCGAATCGTCTTTTTGCCACAGCCCAGCGTCAGCAATCCGCGTTCGAGCGATTCCTTCACGACGGCGTTGCGACGTTCGGTCGTGTCGAACTCGACGGCGAGCATCAGCCCTTTGCCGCGCACGTCCTCAACGTAGTCCGGCGCGTCGTCGCGAAGCAGTTCTTTGGCTTGCTCGCCGCGTCGCGTGGCGTTTTCGAGCAGACCGTACTCCTCGATGGCCTCGAGGGTGAACGCGCCCATCATCGACCCGAGCAGGTCGCCGCCGCCGAACGTCGAGCCGAGCCGGTTCTTTTCCGCGGGGAAAATTTCCGACCGCGAGATGGTCGCACCAACGCGAAGCGCTTTGGCGCTGGCGATCACATCTGGTTCGATCGGGTAGTGATCCGACGCCCATATCTTTCCCGTTCGGCCAACGCCGGATTGGATTTCGTCGACGACGAGCGGGATGTCGTACTCGTCGGTGACGTCCGCGACCTCGCGCATGAACGCCTCGCTGGGGAAGCGATAGCCGCCGACGCCCTGGATCGGCTCGAGGGTGAGAAAGGCGATTTCGTCGGGGTTGATGTGGCCTCCCTCGGGCGAGAGCGAGTTTCGGAGCCGCGAACCCGATCCGGTAAAGAATCCGCAGTCACACGTCTCTGCGCTACAGCCGCGGTCGGCACAGAACGGTATCGTCTCGATGCCGCTGATTTCGGGATACTGGCGCGTGTAGATCTCCTTGGATTTCGTCAGCGACAGCGTTCCGAGGGTACGGCCGTGAAAACTCCCTTCGAACGCGACGCCGTATTTTGCGGGGGCCCGGTGGTCGTGCGTTATCTTCATCGCGTTCTCCATCGCTTCCGCGCCGGAGTTCGAGAGGAAGACGGTGTCCATCCCGTACTGACTCGAGATATCGACCAGTTTTGCCATCAGGTGACTCGAGCCCGGAACGTCGGACTCGTCGGGGGTTGGCCCTGCCCCGAAGTACATGTCCTGGCCCGCGATTTTCATCGGCTCGACGAGGTCGAACTCCCGAAGCTTGTCGAGAAGTTTCTCGTTGTTGTATCCGAGCGGCGCTGCACCGATGTGACACGTAAAGTCCAGCAGAACGTTTCCGTCGACGTCGGTGACGAACGGCCCGTCGGCCTCGCGAGTGATATCCCAGACGAACTCGTGGGAGTACTCGCTCGGTGCCGCGTTGGCCCCGTGAAACTCGACCCACTCTCGAGCGTTCGGTCCGGGGAACGCGGCCACGTCGGGCTCCGCCGTGCTCCTATCCATACACAGAATATGTGTATGACATACATTAAAACTTGTTATAGGCTGTCTCACCGGTTCGGACGGCGGTCGGTTGGTTTCTCGAGTCTTCCGCCCAATTTTCGGTTCGGTCTTTGTGACGGTGAAGTCGAATTCCCACTGCCCGTTAGTCGTCGTCGCCAGGATCGACGCTCGTCGGCGGATCGCTATCCGATTGCTCCTCGCTCGTACCGATCAGCACCGTCTCCTCTTGGAGCAGGATTCGACCTTCCGTCGCGCTGAAGTTCTTGATAAGCGAGAGCATCGCGAGGAAACAGACGAACGCGAACGGGGCGCCGGTGATGACGACGGCCTGCTGTAACGCATCGGCGCCGCCTTCGCCGCCGAGAATAATGAGGATCGCGGCGGTTAATCCGAGAACGATTCCCCAGAAGATTCGGTTTATGCTCGAGGGACTCGCTTTCCCACCGGTCGTCATCATCGAGACGGCGAGGGTCGACGAGTCGGCAGATGTGACGAAGAAGGTGGTTACGAGGACCATGAAGACCAATATCAGGATCGAACCGACCGGCAACGTCAATTCGGCAATCCCCAGATTCACCGAAAACTGGAGCGCGTCGAAGAGAATAAAGCCGGAGGCTTCCGCACCGGCCTCTCCCGCAAGCACTTCGCCGAAGTCGGCAACACCGTTGTGTTGGGCCCAGACGGCGGTTCCGCCGACGAAGGTAAACCACGGAATCGTCGCCGCGGAGGTCGCAACGATCCCTGTGAACGCGACTTCGCGGACGGTTCGTCCCTTGGAAATTCGCGCGATGAACAGTCCGGCAAAAGGCGACCACGAGAGCGCCCACGCCCAGTAGAAGACGGTCCAGGCTTCGACCCATCCGGTCCCCCCTTCACCGGCACCGGTGTACAGGCTCATCGCCGTAAAGTCCGAAATCATGCCGCCGACGGCCTGGGAGCCGAGCAAGAGGAGGAACATGGTGGGCCCCACGATGAAGGTCGTAATCATCAGCCCGACGAACATGATCATGTTGAAGTTCGAGAGCCGACGGATTCCCTTGTCGATCCCGAGAACCATCGAAATCGTAAACAAGACCGTCATCATCGTCACCACGAGAAGCACGCCAACGTCGCCCAAATTGATCCCCCACTGGTAGTCGAGTCCGCTGACGAACTGGCTCCCGATGAAGCCCAGCGAGGTCGCGACGCCGCCGATCGTCGCGAACACTGCGAGGATGTCGATCACTTTCGCAGCCGGCCCGTCGAGATTGTCAGCACCGAGTATCGGCGTGAGCGCCGACGAAACCCGAAGGGGCACGTTGTCGTAGTTGTACGCGAAGTAGCCGATCGCAATTCCCATGATGGTGAAGACGGCTAACTGCGGCAACGCCCAGTGGAACAGCGTTTGTTGCACCGCGAGCGAAATCGCCTCGCTCGAGCCGCCGGTTGCGCCGAACAGCGGATTCGGGTCGTCATAATAAAACAGCGCTTCAGTCGGTCCCCAGAACACGACGCCTGCGGCGAACCCGGCCGAGTACAACATCGCGAAAAACGAGAGGAAACTGTACTCCGGATCGCCGTCTCCAAACTTGATCTTCCCCCACGGCCCGACGATCAAGAAGAGCAAGAAGACGACGATCAAGAAGACGATCACCAGTAGCGCCCAGCTCAGGTAGCTGAGCATTTCGTTGTGAACGACTTCGATTCCGGTCGAAACGGCGTCTCGGTCGACGAAGAACGCTGCGATCACGCCGACCGAAAGCAACGCACCGAACACGAAGACGACTGGATCGAGTTCCTCGAGGAACCGATTTACCATCCCGCGGTCTGCATCACTCATTGCTATTCACCTCCAATTCCGCGGTAGAGCGTGTCGTTCGGCGACACCATCCCTGTCTCCACGTAACACATACTATGCTTTGCGAAAGCATACCGAACTTGTCGTTAGTCTATGGTATAAATATTTCCTTTTTGTAACTGGCATATACAGATTTTGTTTATACAGAACGTCCAACTACGCGTCGTCAATCTCGGATTGAACTGACCGAATGTGTAGAATCCACTGGAAGAACGGTTTGAACGGATTCCTATCGAGTTACCACGGATCGGTAATAGCATAAAATCGGCATGAAACCTCCGTTTACGCAGGGAGAATATCACGTTCAAGCGTGTTTGTCGAATGCGACGAGCGGATTCCGCAATTCCGGACCGATGTCCGCGCCTGCAAATGAGCGATTGATCGGCCCGAACGGGGGCTTTCATTTCGCTTCGTGCGACTCAACGAGCCCGTTCGTATCAGCGGGGATATTCGATCCGAACTCAGTCGATTCGGATTCAGTCGACCCGGGCTCTCTCGTACGACCCACATCTCGTACGACCCACAGGTAATCCGTTACGCGTACGACACCCTCAGGTATCGAGTTGTTGGAGTCACCGCTGCCCAAGCGTTGTGTATCAAAGGGTAGGGGTAGTAGAGATCAGGCGTCGGATTCGACGCCACGGGTGATCCCTTTTGGAGACGGGTGGGTGTGATAGTGGTCGGATCGTCGAAATTGACGGCGGCCTTCCCCCCGTCATGTACGTAATGCAACCAACACTAGATAGCTATAGGGTCGATAAAGCGAGTTTTCCCTTTCGTTGGTTTCTGCTCAACTGTTCTTCCTGTTCAAATTGTTCACCGAGTGTCTTGAGTCGTGAACCAGCGTGTATCGCTATTGCTACCAGACGTTCCTGGGTTCTACCATTGACAGCTGATACACCGACGGCTGATACTGTAGAATCGTCGGTGTTCGTGAGTCTGTCCTTTCGGTGAACGATTGTAGAACCCCGAATCCGAGCGGCTGATGGCGAACTCGTCCGGCTCCGTTCCCGCCCCACGTCGGTTGGTCTGTCCTCATCCAGCGAAGCGACGACAAAGGCAGTACGGAGTGCAACTCAGTTCGTCAGTTTCTCGAGTTTCTGTTCTCGTGTCTCGGTGCTCTCGTTGATTTTCTTGGTGTACTCGTCGACGCGGTCTTTGATCTCCTCTCGAGCGTCGTCGGGCGAGAATTCGTCGGACATCGTCAGCAACCGGACGAACGCCCGTAGTTCCTCGTCGGTGAGCTGGGCAAACTCCTCGTCCTCGAGTTTTTCGACCACTTCGTCGACGTCGATCTGGCCAACGGGGTCAACGTTGAACTCGACGTTGACCATCCGGTAGTTCGACCCGGCGAGTCGCTGTTCGGCTTTGCCGACTCCCTCGGAGAGCATGTCCTTGAACGGCGTGTGATAGCCCATCGTCCCGAGGTGCAAAAACGCGAGCATGTCGGTGATACCCTGCGTGTAGGCGTCGCGCTCCTCGTCGTCGGGATCGAAAACCGTGTTCCGATCGCGTTCTTCCATATATTCGAAGAGGATACTGAAATCGAGCACCGCGTTTCGAACTCGTCTTCGAATGCGATTTCGTTTCTGTTTCTTCGAGTGGTCGGTGTAGTCCGTCTTCCGTCCGAGCAAGAAGTCACGATCCGATGGTGTGAGGATACCACGAGGGCGATCCGCGTCCGCTGCCGTCCGAAGCGACTCCGGCATCTCGTCCTGACTCATACAGTGAACACGGGTAGCCCCCGAATTAATGCTTCTGATCCGATAAATGTGATGGTTGGCGAACAGGTTCGCAGAGAACGCGATCCGGATCCGAGCACGAACGGCCTCACTGCTCCCGGTAATGCCGCTGTTTCGACGGTTCTCTTCGGTCGAGAATCTGGAAACGGTACAGACCGACTACACACCTCGCTCGATATCCGGTCGTGAGAAGAGGCCCCCTAGTGGTGTCGATCCGAGCATTCGACGATAGCGTCAGCGAGGACCGAAACGCCGATCTCGAGGGTTTTTTCGTCGATGTCGAACGTCGGGGTCTGCTGATTCGTGGGTGAATCAGTTCCGACGAGGACGTACGAGGCGAGTCCGCCGTTGTCCTTGACGTGTTCCATGAGGAAGGTAGCGTCCTCGCTCGCGCCGAACTCAGCGGTGGGCACGACCGAATCGACGCCGTCGACGGTACTCGCGATTTCACCGACGATGTCTCGAAGCGCCGGATCGCTATCGACGCGGGGCGACTCGCTTGTGACGCGCGGGGTCACGTCGCAGTCGTGCATCTCCGCGGCTGCGTATAGTACACGCTCGAGTTCGGTTCTGGTGTACTCCATCAGTGCCGTCGTCTCGCCGCGGACTTCGCCCTCCAGCGTGATTTCCTCGGCGATGACGTTGCTCGCGGTGCCGCCTTCAATGTGACCGAAGTTGACTCGGGTCATTCCGTTGCTGTGGCGCGGAATCGCGTAGGCGTTCTGGACGGCGCTCGCGACGGCCTGCATCGCGTTGGCACCGTCGTTCGGCGCTTTGCCCGCGTGGGCGCTCGCCCCCTCGAAGGTTACGGTCAAGTGAGCCATCGCCAGCGGCTTCTCGGCGCCCGCCACGACCGTTCCGGTCGGATCGTCGTGTCCGATGTGAACGGCGAGAAGATAGTCGACGTCGTCGAGATAGCCGCCTCGGGCCATCGCCCGGCCGCCGCCGGAAATCTCCTCCGCCGGCTGGAAGAACACTTTGAACGTCCCCGAAAAGTCGCTTCTCTTCACCGCCTCGAGGGTCCCGAGCCCCATCGCGATGTGTCCGTCGTGACCGCAGGCGTGCATGTACCCGTCGTGTTCGGACCGAAACCCTTCGTCCGCGGGTCGATGGCCGGGCTCGTTCGACTCCCGCAGGGAGATAGCGTCCATATCGACTCGAAGCCCGACGCACGGTTCTCCCCCACGGACACCGCCGATGGAGTCGGTTTCCTGTCCGCTATCGCCGCCGTGACCACTGTCGGGGTTCCCCTGTTCGATAACCGCGACGACACCGGTGTGACCGTCCGCAGTTCGCTCGAGAATATCGTCCCGAACGCCCGCCTTGCGCGCTCGCTCGAGCCACGGCTCGAGATCATCGTCGTCGGGTACGGCCATTCGCGCTTCCGACGAGAGCGCGTCCCGCCCGACGGCGATTTCGTCGACGCCGATTCGCTCGAGTTCCTCGACGATTCGGGCCGTGGTTCGGAACTCACACCAGCCGGGCTCGGGGTAGCGATGAAACGCCCGTCGTAGCTCGGTCAGCCTGTGTCGTCCGTCGTGTCCCATCGTAGTCGTCACAACGAAGGGGGGATACTTAATCGTGGTCGATAATCGCACACGGCACCATCGCGATCGGTGTAGAATCTCGTCTGCGGTTCGCCGTTCGGTCGGGATACTGTCCGCAGTTGTGCGGTCGTGAAGTCGGATCGTGAAGTCGGATCGTGGAGTTGGATCGTAGAGTCGGATATCTCTAGTCAAGCGAAGCGATCGCATCCAGTTCGACGCGGATGTCGTCGGGGAGCCTCGACGCTTCGATGCAGACTCTGGCAGGGGGCGTCTCGCCAAACCTGGCACCGTAGGCCCGGTTGACTTGCTCGTAGTCCTCGAGATCCGTGAGATAGACGGTGACTTTGACCACGTCCTCGAGACTGTTCCCGCCGGCTTCGTCGACGACCGCGGCGATATTGTCGAGGATCTGGTCGGTCTGTGCCGCGATATCGCCGTTGACGACCTCGTCCGTCGCCGGATCGACTGGCCCGTACCCGGAGACGTAGAGTGTCCCATCGTCGCGGACGCCCTGCGAGTAGGGGTTGTCGTTGCTCGGCGCACCGTCGGTTTCGATTGGTTCGGGTTCGGTCATCCGCGATCAGTTCGCTCCGGTCGTCTGTCCGATCGCCTCCACGACGACGTCGAGGGCCGTCTCAGCAAGCTCGTGAGTGAGCACGAGCGGTGGGAGGAATCGCAAGACGTTGCCGTGGCGACCGGCCGTCCAGACCAGCACGCCCCGTTCGAAACAGTACTGCTGGATGTCGTCGACGAGGTCGCCGTCCGGACTCCCCGTCTCGTCGACGAACTCCGCGCCGATGAACAGGCCGCGGCCGCGGACGTCCGCGAGACGTTTGGTACCGTCGGCGGCCTCGTGGAGCCGATCCCGAATGTACTCACCAAGTTCGCGGGCGTGCGAGAGCAGTTCGTGTTCCTGAATGTACTCGATCGCACGAGTACCGGCTCGCATGCCGACGACGTGGCCACGATATGTTCCGGCATGGTCGCCCGGGCCCCAGGTATCGAGATCTTCGTGGTACAGCGTCGCAGAGAGGGGGAAACCGGCACCGCCGAGGGCTTTCGCCGAGGTCATCGCGTCCGGCGTGACGCCCGCCCAGTCGCTCGCCCACCACTCGCCGGTGCGGCCGAGTCCGCTCTGAATCTCGTCGAACACAAGGACGATGTCGTTGTCGTCTGCGATATCACGCAATCCCTGCAGGAAGCCCGCCGGCGGCGTTACGATGCCACCTTCTCCCTGGATCGGCTCGACGACGATACCGGCCGGGTTGGCAAGGCCGCCGTACGGATCTTCGACGATGGCCTGGACCTCCTCGAGTGCGTGATCGACGGCCTCCTGTGGTTCCTTTTCCTGTCGGAACGGGTCCGGATACGGCGCGTGGACGACGTCAGCGAGCAACGGCGTGTAGTGTTCTTTGAAACTCTTGTTCGACGTGAGACTCATCGCCCCCGTCGTCGCGCCGTGGTAGGCCCCGCGGAAGGCGATGAGTCCATCGCCGCCCGTGTTGTACTTCGCGAGTTTGATCGACGCCTCGATGGCGTCGCTGCCCGTCGGTCCGCCGAAGACGACGCGATTTTCCCCCTGTAATCCCGACGGGGCGATTTCATCGAGTTTTTCAATCAACTCGAGGCGAGCCTCGGTCGGGAAGTCGACCGTGTGCACGAACTTGTCCGCCTGCTCGTGGACGGCCTCGAGAACGTACGGGTTCGAGTGGCCGACGTTGAGCACGCCGATTCCGGCGAACATGTCGATGTAGGTGTTGCCGTCTACGTCCCGTACCGTTGCTCCCTTTCCATCCTCGAACGCGATCGGAATATCGTTCGGGTAGGCGACGGCGCTGCTGTCGATCTCGCGTTGTTTCTCGAGGAGCCTCCTGGTGTTCGGTCCGGGAACGTCCTCGACGTTCGGTGCGTCTTCGAAGTGAATTTCCTCGATGGGCGGTCCAGCCGTCATACGTGGTATCAGGTGAAACAATTATAAAAAAGTGTCTACAAAAACCATACTGACTGTACACAGATATTGATATTCACTCGATACCATGCGGCTAAACCGGCTTTCCACCCAATCGCGCTCGTGCTACCGGTTTTTCGATCCCGATTTCTCGACGTCGAGAACCGGGAGGGAAAGCGCTGAAGGTCCCGAGACCGATTCGGTGATCGGTCCTGTCGTTGCGCGTGTACCGGTCGGCCTCGTCCGCTAGAACCCTGATAGGATCGGTTATACGTCATTTCCGACCAGTCGCCACCCCGCTCTGGCGACTGACCGGTAACCAGTTACAACTGACCCTATGAACCCCTGATTGCGGCTTCACCGATGGGTCACGAGAACGTGCATCTCGGTAGCAGGAAACATACACTATAGTAATCAAACAATCTCTTTTTATTCCTCGAGGGCATTATCTCGCCAATGGCACTCGACTTCACCCCGACCACTGTCGACGAACTGGACCCGGATCGGCGTCCGTCGGTTCGGCTCGCGCTCCTCCCGGTTCTGGCGGTCGTCGTCTCTCTTGGTATCGGATCCGCAGTGCTCGGACTCGATCCGCACGTTCCGTTGCTCTGGAGTATCGTCTTCGTCGGCGCGTTCGGGCAGTACCTCGGGTATTCGTGGGCGGACCTCTACGATGGTATCTCGAACGGCCTCCTGATGGGGCTGCAGGCGTTGCTCATCATCTTCACCATTTACGCGCTCATCGCCACGTGGGTCGACGCGGGAACCATTCCGGCGATGATGTACTACGGTCTCGAGTTGCTGTCGCCGATGGTGTTCCTGCCCGTTGCGACCGTTTTGGCCGCCGTCGTCGCGTTTGCCATCGGTTCCTCGTGGACGACGGTCGGAACCCTCGGCGTCGCGTTCGTCGGCATCGGAACCGGTCTCGGCGTTCCGAGCGCGATGACTGTCGGAGCGGTGATCTCGGGGGCGTACGCAGGCGACAAGCAATCGCCCCTCTCGGACACGACCAACCTCGCCGCGGGTGTGACGAACACGCCGCTGTACGACCACATTCGTCGCATGCGGACGGGAACGCTGATCGCCTTCGGGATCGCGGTTCTCGCCTTCGCGGCACTCGGACTCCAGTCGAGCGGATCCGTCCCGGCCGAACGGGTCGTGGAGATCCAGAGCGCCCTCGCCGGAACGTACGACGTTTCGCCGCTGGTGTTTCTCCCGCTCGTGATCACGTTCGGCTTCGCCCTTCGTGGCTACCCCGCGCTTCCGACGCTCGTAGTCGGCGTCTTCGCCGGCGTCTTCACCTCGATACTCGTCCAGGGGACCGGGTTCGTCCCTGCCTGGGAAGTCTTTCTGAACGGAACGAACCCCGCCACCGGTTTGGAACTCGTCGACGAACTCCTCGAGACGGGCGGGCTCACCGGATCGGCCTGGACGATCACGGTCGTCGTGGCTGCGCTTGTCCTCGGTGGCCTCCTCGAGAAAACGGGCGTTCTCGCGGTGCTCGCCCACCGGCTCTCGCAGGGGGTTCGGAGTTCGGGAGGACTGATCGCCGGCACGGGCGTCTCAGCGATCCTCATCAACGCGCTCACCGCCCAGCAGTACATGAGCATCGTCCTGCCGGGAATGACGCTTCGAAACCTCTACGAGGAGTTCGACCTGGATAGCGACCAACTTTCTCGAGCGGTCGAGGCGGCGGGAACGCCCACCGGTGCGCTCATTCCGTGGCACGCGGGCGGGGTGTTTATGGCCTCCGCCACCGGCGTTCCGACGCTCGAGTACGCCCCGTACTACCTGTTCGGGATGCTCTCTCCGCTGGTGTTGTTCGCGATGGCGCTGACCGGTTTCGGCGTTCCGTCGACCCACCGTGCCGAGACCGTTCAGACGGCAGATTGAGGGACGACTGTCGAACGAGGACCTGTACGGTAATCGGAAAATAACACATTGAATGTTCGACTATTAGAGAGTAATGACAGAAAACACTGAGAGTGTTAGCGAGGAAATCGCAACTATACTTCGGATTCTACTTTGTTAACGGCCGGTACCATTCTGTGAGAAAAATCCTATACCACTCTCTATCTGGGTATAAAATGGCAATTATGGCTAAAATACGGGAAATATAAAATATATGGGCGCATTTTCACCTTCCACGTGTAGCATCTGCGGATTCAATCACTCGAAGAAACTACTGGAATCACAGAATGCATTCGAAACTGGCTGGTATTGAGTATTATCTCAAATGGGAGAGTTACTTACAACTTCGATTTCCGCCGAACCGATATCGCTGTTCGCCGCTCGAGAGATCTCTGCTACGCGGTCGTCGGGTTCGCTACTCGGTCGTCAGTTGCGGGCCGATACTCGCCGTGTCTCCCTCCCGAAGTGTGACGATCTCGCCGAACCCGACTGATTCGCCGACCGAAACGCCGGAACTTTCCAACTGAGCGATGAGGCTCACGCCGTCATCGAACCGAACCAGTCCGAGGTAATTCGGCGTTTTCACGCCCGGGGGCGTCGCGTGCACGGTCGTCGTCGCGACGACTTGCCCCGGGCCGAGTCCGTACGTCTCGAACGACGACGACCCGCAGTCGAGACAGCGATCGCGCGTATAGTACCAGCTACTCGAGCAGTTCGTGCATCGAAACGCTTGGCCCGCGTCGTCGCTTTCGACTGTAGGCTCTCTGCTCTCGTTCATATTTTCCCCGTCATGCTCGCTTCACGATCGTACAGATCGAATTGTTCCCGAACCCGGCGACGTTGATCGCCAACCCGACATCTGGATCATCGAGCTGGCGGCCCTCCCCGGGCGCGTCGCCACGAAGTTGCCAGACGAGTTCGATCACCTGTGAGACGCCGGTCGCACCGAGCGGATGCCCTCGAGCTTTGAGTCCACCGCCGGGATTGACCGGCAGTTCTCCGCCGCGATCGGTTCGCCCGTCGAGCGTCGCCCGCCACGCTTGCCCGCTATCGTAGAAACCGAGTTCCTCGAGTTCGAGCAGCTCGAGGATCGTAAACGCGTCGTGGATACAGGCGACGTCGACGTCCTCGTGGGTGATCGAGGCGCTTTCCATGGCTCGTTTGCCCGCGAGCGCGACGCTCTCGATCTCGAGCGGATCCGGTCGTTCGGCGACCGCGTGGGAGCCGGTTGCACCCGCGATAGCTGACAACCGAATCTCCCCGCCGTCGGCCGACAGAACGACTGCGGCGGCGCCGTCGCTGGTCGGACAGCAATCGTACAGTCGGAGCGGTTCGGCGACCGGCGGCGAATCCAGAGCGTCCTCGATCGTAATCTCCTTCCGGAACTGGGCGTACGGGTTGGCGGCCGCATTTCGGTGGTTCTTGACCGCGACCGCTGCGAGCGCGTCTCGATCGGCGTCGTAGCGCTCGAGGTACGCGTCGGCCGCCAGTCCGGCGAACGAGGGCAGCGTCAGTCCCTGCACGTACTCGCGGTCGTGTGTGAGACTGCTGATTACGTCCGTCGCGGTGTCGGTGTCGACCGACGACATCGTCTCGACGCCGACGACGAGTGCGGTCCGCGACCGTCCGGCGCGGATCGCGTCGACCGCGCGAAGGAGTGCGCTCGCGCCGCTCGCGCTGGTGTTTTCGATTCGATCCGCCGTCGCGCCCTCGATTCCAAGCGCGCCACAGACGGCGTTCTCGAGGCCCGTTCGCGCGTCGAGCGCCTCGGCGGCCATGTTTCCGACGTGGACCGATTCGACGGCGCTGGGGTCGATCTCGGCGTCCTCGAGCGCGTCCCAGGCGACGCGTTCGGCGAGCTCGAGCGTGCTCGCCTGGGCGTCGCTTTCGAAGCGAGTCATTCCAACGCCGGTGATGGAGACGTCCATCGGAGCCCTCACTCCCCTCCGCCGAACGCGCCGCGGGCTTCGAGGTCGTCTAGTTCGTCCTCACTGTAGCCGAGGTCCGCGAATACGGATCGGTTATCCTCGCCGAGTTTGGGTGGGGGCGACTCGAAGCCGCTGTTCGAGCGGTCGTACTTGAGCGGGTGCTCGATGACCGGAATCTCGCCGCGCTCGGGATCCTCGATAGTCGTGACGGTGTCGCGCGCGTCCGTCTGCTCGTTGTAGAGCGCGTCTTCGGCCTCGAGAACGGGTCCAGCGGGGATGCCGGCTTCCTCGACGAGGAGGACCATCCACTCGTCCGTGGTCAACTCTCGGAACGTCTCCTCGAGTTCCGCCTCGAGTTCGTCCATGTGCTCGACCCGGTCGGCGTTCGTCTCGAAGCGCTCGTCGTCGACGAGGTCCGGTCGCTCGAGGGCCGTACAGAGGCCCTTCCAGAGCTTCTGGTTGAGGCAGGCGACGTTGATATGGCCGTCAGCCGTCTCGAACGTCTGGTAGGGTGCGAGGACGGGATCTTTGGTTCCCATCCGCGAGGGCGATTCGCCGGCGAAGACTTTTCCGGCCTGTTTGGTCAGCCACGGTAGCGCGGCGTCGAGCATGCCCAAATCGATGTACTCGCCCTCGCCGGTTCGCTCACGCCGGTAGAGCGCGTTCGAGACGCCGAAGGCGGCCCACATCGCGGTGATGAGGTCGGTCATCGGAAGTCCGACTTTCACCGGTTTGCTGTCGGGTTCGCCCGTGACGCTCATGATGCCGCTCATGCCCTGAATCAGCAGGTCGTAGCCCGGACGCTCTCGCCAGGGGCCGGTCTGGCCGAACGCCGAAATCGCACAGTAGATGATGTCGTCGTTGTGCGATCGAATCGCGTCCTCGTCGACGTCCAACCGCTCGGCGGTTCCCGGGCGGTAGTTCTGGATGAAGACGTCGGCCTCGCTCGCGAGTTCGTACAGCGCCTCTCGGCCAGCCTCGGATTTCAGGTCGAGTTCGACGCTCTTCTTGCCGTAGTTGACCGACCAGAAGTAGGGCGATTCGCCGTCGATGAACGGCGGGCCTGAGTGGCGATTATCGTCGCCGACTTCGGGCCGTTCGACCTTGATGACTTCCGCGCCCTGGTTCGCGAGCATCAACGAACAGAAGCCGCCGGTGACGAACGTCGTTAGATCGAGGACTCTCACGCCGTCTAAGATGCGATCGCTGCCAGTCATGTGATGTCGTATCACTCCGTACGGATCGGGGAAAAAGCTTCCTATCAGGTCGGACGGCGGCTCGTGGGAACCGCCAGCCCGCTGGAACGTCACTCGAGTGCCGACGTTCGAACCACCGCCACGTCCTCGCCGGCCGCGATATCGCTCGTCGTCAGGACGAACCCGTCGGCCGCGGCCGCTCGCGTGCTCGAGGAGAGGACGCTCGGGTCGAACGTCTCCTCGTAGACCGCGAGCGGGGAGTCGACGTGACCGAGCGGGGTCGCCGTTTCGTCCTCGAGCGTGACCGGAATCACGTACTCGAACCCTTCTGGGCCGAGGCCGATATCGTGGGTCATTTGGTATTCGACGGTGGGAACGCCCTTCTCGCCGGTGAACAGCGCTCGAGCGACGAACGCGGCGCTGACGTACGCGCCGATCGGTTTCCCCGGAATGGCGACGGCGAGCGCGTCGTACTCGGGCAACCGAGCGACGGCGATGGGTTTCCCCGGACGAATCCGAACGCGGTGAAAGTCGACGTCTCCGAGATTCGCGAGGGCGTCGATGACGTAGTCCTTCGCGCCGACGCTCGTGCCGCCGGTGGTCACGACCACGTCGTGCTCGAGGGCGAGTTCTTCGATCCGCGTTTCGACCCGGTTTCCTTCGTCGGGAACCGATCCTTCGTAGGTCGGCTCGTGGCCCCACGAACGGAGTAGGTTACACAGCATCGGCGAATCGAGGTCGGTGTGACGGCCCTCGTGAATTTCGGTGCCGGTCGCCAGAACGCCGACGGAGAACGGCTCCGTGACTTCCACCGCCTCGCGACCGATATCGCCGAGCAAAATCGCGTCCAGCGCGGAGAGTCGGTCTCCACTCGAGTAGAGCCGATCGCCCGCCGACAGGTTCGAGCCGCGCTCGTAGACGTACGTTCCCGCCGAGAGCGACGGCGGAGCGATCATCCCGTTCTCGAGGTCGACGTCTTCCTGTTTGACGACCGTATCCGCCCGTTCAGGGAGGGGCGCTCCCGTCGCGATTTCGATCGCCTGGCCGGACTCGATCGTCGGCCGGTCGGATTCGGGGTAGCTCGTTCCGGAAACGACCTCGAGCGGGCCATCGTCGCTCGAGGCGAACGCGTAGCCGTCCATCGTCGCCCGATCAGTGGCTGGTTGATCTGCGGGTGCGAGGATCGTTTCGGCGAGGTGGTGGCCAGCGATATCCTCGACCGGACGGGCTGTCGTCGCTCGAGACTCGAGAAACCCCTCTCGAACGGAGAGTGTTCGTTTCGTTGCCTCTTTTCGCCAGATAAGATCGTCGTGCTCGCTCATGGCGATACCTCACCGGGCATCGAAAAAAGCGTTTGGTGAGCCGACTACTCCCGTTTCTGATGGCGGTCTTCGGTTTCTTCTGCTTCTTCTCGGACCGCCTCGATGGCGGGCTCGAGTTCCGCATAGAGCGTTTCGACGTCTTCGGGGAAAATTTCGACCGGCTTGGGTTGACTGTGGGTATGTACCCGAACGCGATCTCGATGCTTGTAGGTCCGGTAGAGACTCCAGAGACCTGCCGCGGCGAACCCGCCGCCCAAAAGCGGATTCGACATCATCGAGTAGAGTCCGAACACGACGAGCGCACCGCTGAGAATCGCGAGAAACCAGTTGAACGCCTCGTTGTTGATTTCCTCGACGTTCGTGTAGGGGATACTCGTGAGTTCGTCGTCTGCTTTGACCAGCAGCCGCTTTTCGGTGACGCCAACTTCCTCGTTGTTTCGAAGCCCCCCTCTGTAGTGGAGTCGTTCTCCGCGATCGAGGTCGAGGCCGTGTCGACTCGGCATTGCCAATGTGTGGGTGAGGCCACCTAATCAAATTTTCCCCCGACTGCTAAAAAAGCGCGAACGACTCGTCGATTAGTCGGCCTGATCGACCGGTTTTTGCTCGTCACCGGAGCGCATCTGCTCGAAGTAGGTGACGAATTCGTCTTCGCCTTCGGCCAACTGGTCCCACTGTGTGAGTCCGCGCTCCTCTCGAGTGCCGCGGATCGTGTTGTCCAGCAGGACAGCGATGATACCACCAACCGCCATCGTCGTCGATCCGATCACGAAGATCGTATCAGATATCACCTGCTGACCGAGGATTGGTCCAATTACGGCGGCGTTGGACGTGATTTCCTCTCGGAAGTAGTCGGTGGCTCCCATATCGGCGGCCCCGGCGGCCGCTTCGATGTTGCCCATGTACACCGGAATCGCGAGTCCCATGAACAGGGCGATACCGATAATGAAGACGTTGCGCGAGGAGTCGAGGTCGACGTACTTGAGATTCGAGAGACCGACCGCGGCGATCTGTCCGAACATCGCGATGTACAGTGCGCCGACGATCGGGGCCGGAATCGTCGTGATAAACGCGCCGAAGTAGCCGATAAATCCGACGACGAGCATCACGACTGCGCCGATCTGGACGACGTAGCGGGATGCGACGCCGGTGATACCGATCGCACCGATGTTCTCACCGTAGGACGTCGATCCGTTACCCGTCCCCATGATGCCGGCGATGATGTTCCCGATCCCTTCCATCCCGATTCCGTGGTTGATCCGTTTTTCACTCGGTGCGCCAACGCCGGCGATCCGGGCGACCGCGTAGTAGTCGCCGAGGCTTTCGACCATCGATGCGAGGATTCCGGCGAAGATACCGATCGCGAACGCGAAGGTAAACTCCGGAATACCCCATTGCAGCGGTACGATCGGTTGAATCAGGGACGCCTCAGCGACAGCTCCGGTGTCGACGTAGCCGGTCGTTTCTGAACCGTAGACACCCGTAAACGAGAGCACTGCGGCGACGATCCAGGCGACGGCGATTCCCAGAAGCACCGGGAACAGTTTCGCGTACCGACTGTACTGGTCGAGGTACTGTGAGAACAGCACGATCAGGAACAGGGTGAGCCCGAGCAGCCACCAGTTCTGGTCCACCGTCGTCACGTCCGCGACGTCGAACAGGGAGAGACCGATCAGCACGATCACCGGTGCGATCACGACCGGTGAGAGGTAGTATTTGAGCTTCCCGAGCACACCGATGTATCCGAGCCCGACCTGGACGACCGCAGACGCGATGATCGCCCCCTGTAACTCGAGTATCGTGACTTCCCAGCCAACGCCCTGTGCACCGAGCGCACCGATGATCGCAAGCGCCGGTGCGAGCAGGGCGAACGTCCCGCCCTGTACGATCGGGTATCGATTCCCGAACGTCGTCTGTAACAGCGTTGCGATCCCCGAGACGACGAAGAAGGTTCCGACGAGCCTCGCCGTTTCACCGTCGGGCATCCCCATCGCACCTGCGAGGATCAAGGGGATCGCGACGGTCGCCCCGATCATCGTTAAATAGTGTTGTAAACCGAGGAGGACCGATTCTCCCAGCGGCGGTTTGTCCTCGATTCCGTACTCGACGAACGACGCCTCTTCTCGAGAGACGGAGCCCCCGTCCGCCTCTATATCGTCCGAATTGCCAGTATTTTCTGTCATGTGTATCTCTTTCCCCGGCTCTCACCGAGTGTGCTGTACGAGGGTATGCCACACTCGAACAGACATGCGACCAAAAACCCGTGGAATGTACATAAAGGTACCGGCACTACTGAATATCGATTCGGCCCTTTTCCGGCGACTGTGCGTCGTTGGTCGGAAATCCGAACCTTCGACCGGTATCTGTCAAGAAATCGTTCGACTTTCTGTCCTCGAGTTCGGACGACCCGTATCAGAAACCGGTCACGTGGGGATACACTCTTACAGGATGACCGTCTCTGTGGGAGTGATGGCATCCGATCCGGAGTACGCGGTCCACGCCGAGTTAAACGTACAGGTCGAAACGCGTGACGGAGTACAGCTTGCGACTGACGTCTATCGTCCCGCCGACCCGGCGACGGGCGAGCCGATCGACGAACCGAAACCGGTCCTGCTCGATCGGACCCCCTACGGCAAGCGGGGGCGCATGGAACGACACGGCGAGTGGTACGCCAAACGCGGCTACGTCGTGGCGATACAGGACTGTCGCGGCCGGTTCGACAGCGAGGGCGAGTACTACATCTTCAAAAACGAACCCGAGGACGGCTACGACACCGTCGAGTGGCTCGCCGAACAGCCCTACTGCGACGGGCAGGTCGGTACCTTCGGCACCTCCTACGGCGCGTGGGTCCAGAGCGCGCTCGCGACCCAGGACCCGCCCCATCTCGAGGCCATGTTCGTCAATCAGGGCGCGGCCAACGGCCGAAAGGCGACGTTCCGTCACAACGGCGCGTTCGAACTGCGCTGGCTCGCCTGGGCCTTTACCCTCGGCGGCGGCTTCGCCAAACGCGCGCTCGAGAACGAAGACGTCCAGCAGCGACTGGCCAACGTCGACGTCGGCGATGTCCTCGAGAACGGGCCCGTCCAGCGCGGGCAGTCCCCGCTGCGACACATCCCGGACTACGAGGAGTGGGCCTTCGACATCATGACCAACGGTAGCGCCAGCGACGAACTCTGGCAGGAACCCGGCCTCAACTTCGAGGCGTTCTACGACGAGTCGGCAGACGTCCCGACCGTCTACTCGGGCGCGTGGTACGACTCCTACACGAAGGCGACCTGCGACAACTTCGAGGCGCTGGCCGACCGCAAGGAGAGCGATCACTACCTGCTGATGGGGCCCTGGACCCACGGCTGGAACGGCTATCCGCTCCCCTCGTGGAACAAGTCCTACTCCGGCGAACTCGAGTTCGGCGAGGAGTGTCTCCGGGACTACCAGCACACACGCTTGCGGTTTTTCGATCACTACCTCAAGGGTGAAGACACATGGTCGGACCAGCCGACGGTCCAGTACTTCGAGATGGGGACCGGCGACGGATCGCGTTCGGGAGACCGCCTCTTCCACGGCGGCGAGTGGCGCTCGTCGACGGAGTGGCCGCTTCCCGATACCGAGTTCGAGACGTACTACATTCACGGTGACGGGACGCTCTCGCCGGAGAAGCCGACGGTCGACGAGGCCTCGACGACCTACGAGTTCGATCCAACCGATCCCGTTCCGACCCTCGGGGGCAACTGTTCGTCGTACATCACCTACGAACAGCGCGAAGAGAACATCCTCGAGTACCCCCTCGCACAGCGGAAACTGCAGGATCTCACGGGTCGGGGCGGCTACGACCAGCGCACGCGTCCGGACACGCTTGGTGCCGACGAACCCTACGGCCCGCTCGAGGAGCGAAACGACGTGCTCGTTTATCGCACGCCGCCGCTCGAAGAAGCCGTCGAGGTTACCGGCCCGATCAACGTGACGGTGTACGGGTCGACCGACGCGCCGGATACGGACTTCACCGCGAAACTGATCGACGAATATCC
Source organism: Halostagnicola bangensis (assembly GCF_054653435.1). Classification (NCBI taxonomy): domain Archaea; kingdom Methanobacteriati; phylum Methanobacteriota; class Halobacteria; order Halobacteriales; family Natrialbaceae; genus Halostagnicola; species Halostagnicola bangensis. Next base: position 266,855 of record NZ_BAAIGG010000004.1, read on the forward strand.
GGCCAGCAAGGACTTCCCTAACGGGTTCGCCGTCAACGTCTCGGACTCGATCTGTCGCGGCCGGTACCGCGGCTACCGCGACGAGCCGGACTTCCTCGAGCCCGAGACGGTCTATGAGTTCGAGATGGAGCCGTATCCGACCTCGACGGTCTTCGAGGCGGGTCACCGAATCCGGCTCGACATCTCCTCGTCGAACTATCCGCGCTTTGACGTGAACCACAACACAGGCGGTCCGCTCTACGGCGACCGCGAGTACAACGTCGCGAACAACACCGTCCACCACGATAGCGAGTACGCGACGCAGATCGAATTGCCTGTCCAACCGCGGTAGTCGACGCGGATCGAATCCGCTGAGCATATCGTTTTCTCTTTCCTTTTTAGTGGCCGATCGACCGGACCCACAGCGCCCAGATCGCGCCGACGGAGAGTCCCATCGCGGCGAAGCCGGCGGCGTATCCCGCCGTCGCGGCCAGCAACCAGCCGACGAGCCACGGGTACGCAAGCGCGCCGGCGTTACCGACGAGCAACATGCCCGACAGTGTCACCCCCGAATCGTCCGTCAGTTCGGAGAACGCGAGGCTGAACAGCGGACCGAACGGAATCCCGAACCCGAAGCCAGTCGCGACGAGCCCGACCGAGATTCCGAGTGCGGAATCCGCTGTGATCGCCACTGCGAGTCCGACGAGGACGACCGCGAGTCCGAGCAACGATCCCGACACCGTCGCCCGCTCGCCGTAGTCACGGGAGAGCCAGCCGCCGAGCCCGCGACCGAGGACGGTCGCCAGCGCGAATCCGACGAGGACGACGACGGACGGGACGGCGACCTCGGCGAGCACTTCCGTGTACCAGGTCGCCGCGACCATCAGAAAGCCGAAGGTCGCCATGTTTCCGAGGCCAAGCGCGAGGCCGCCGGTCGACGTGAACGGTTCGACGTACGAACGAAACGAGGTCACGGCGTTCCCGGTGACGCCGGCGAGTCGACCCGTGAGCACACAGCCCGCGAACGTGACCGCGGCTGCGGATATCACGGGCGCTGTCGCCCCGTATACGTCGACTGCGGGAGGGCTCGCCGCTAATCCGACCGCGAGTCCCAGCGTAAAGAGCGCGCCGAGCATTCCCTGTGCTGTCGCAGTGTCGGCCCCGCTCGTCCGCAGGCCGACGTATTTCATTCCGGCTACGAACGCCGTTCCCTGTCCGAGTCCGAGCAATAACCGCGATAGATAGGTCGTCTCGAGGGTGACGACGCCCCCGATCGCGATTCCGACGCCGGCTCCGGCGAGTCCGAGCGCGGCGACTCGTTCGACCCGCACCGTCCGAGTCAGCCTGTCCGCGGGAACGACTGCGAGCAGTTGGCCGAGTAAAAACAGAGACATGCCGAATCCCGCCGCATCGGGTTCGACCCCGCTCGCGATAAGCAACGTAACGTAGGTGCCGTAGGACCCGGCGGCGAGTCCGAGCCCGAACAATCCGACGCCAACGGAACCCACCGCACGCCAGGGAATAGCTCGGCTACTGGTCGACATCCGCTTCGCGGTTGCCATTGGAATGTCCAACCCGTTACCTCATTAAATGCGTTGCGACGTAAGCGACGCCGCCGGAGTTGTCGATCATGTGGACACACCGAAGAAAAGTATATACGTGTGAGATTAAATTTCAGTTTGTAAGATGGATGGTAACACTATACATCCTGATGGTGACGCTACGAAGTCTTCTTCGTCCGGAGATGACCAACTGATCGAGTACGGGATCGAAGACGATCCCAAGTTGACGGAGGCGATTCCGCTCGGGTTGCAACACCTGCTGGCGATGTTCCTCTCGACGGTCGCCTTGCCGCTCGTGATCGCGGGCGCGATCGGGCTCAACGACGCCGAAACTGCGTTTATCGTTCAGATGGCGTTGCTGGTCGCCGGACTCGCGACGATCGTTCAGGTGTACTCGATCGGACCAGTCGGCGCGCGACTGCCGATCGTGATGGGAACGAGCGCGATTTTCGTCGCTCCGCTGATCAACATCGGCGCGACCTACGGCGTTGCCGCCATCTTCGGTGCGGTCATCGTCGCCGCCCCTGTCGAACTCGTGATTGGATACTTCTACGAGGATCTTCGTCGACTGTTCCCGCCGCTCGTGACGGGAATCGTCGTCATGCTCGTCGGCCTGACGCTTATTCCGGTCGCCATGGACTACTCCGCCGGCGGACCGGGGTCCGAAAACTTCGGCGCGCTGTACAACCTCGGCCTCGCCGGACTCGTCTTCGTCCTCGCGATCGGGCTGAACCAGTACCTCGAGGGCTTTCTCTCGATCTCGAGCATCCTGATCGCGGTGGTCGTCGGGTACATCGTCGCGTACCCGCTCGGCTTGCTTGATCTCTCGGGTGTTGCCAACGCCGCGTGGGTCGAGGTGCCGATGCCCCTGGAGTTCGGCCTTGAGTTCCACCCGAGCGCCATCTTGATCGCCGCCTTCGCCTACATCATCGCTTCGATCGAGACGATCGGGGACATCGAAGGAACGACCGGAACGGTGGGTCGAAGAGCGACGTCGGACGAAATGAGCGGCGGACTCCTCGCGGACGGCGTCATGAGCATGTTCGCCGGCGTGTTCAACGCGTTTCCCAACACTTCGTTCTCGCAAAACGTCGGTCTCATCGGATTCACCGGCGTCGCAAGCCGATTCGTCGTCGGGATTTGCGGCGTCTTTCTCGTGGTCCTCGGACTCATCCCGAAGGTTTCGGCCGTCGCCGCGGCGATGCCCGATCCGGTCCTCGGCGGCGCGGCCATCGTCCTCTTCGGGATGATCTTCTCGATCGGGCTCCGTATCGTCTCGAACCGCGTCGAGCTAAACCGCCGGAACCTGACGATCATCGCCGTCTCCGTCGTCCTCGGCGTCGGCGTCGAGATCACCCCCGAGATGCTCGAGCAACTGCCCGAAGACGTGCAGGTGCTTGTCGGCTCCGGCCTGCTCGTCGGCGGCGTCGCCGCGCTCGTGCTCAATCTGGTTCTGCCGGGCGACGGCGGACTGGACGGAGAGCCAACCCGGTCGACGACCGACGACTGACGGATCGGTCACTCATCGGCAAAAACAACGAATCTCCTTCGAAATTACGGCTCGAGAACGATCATCCCGTGGCTCTCGCCGTTCCTGATGCGCTCGTGTGCGCCCGGCACCTCCTCGAGCCCGATGCGTTCGGTGATCACGGGACTGATCCTGTCGGCCGCAAACAACTCTCCGGCACGGACGACTTCGTCCTTCGTCGCGTACCGTGACCCGACCAGTGCCCCCTCCTTGACGACGAATTCCTTTAATTGCGGCGCGAACGAGCGGTCGTGGTGGGTCGTCAGCGTGACGACCTGCCCACCCATTCCGAGCGCGTCCCATGCGGCCTCGAGCGTCTCGATGTCGCCGACGGTATCGACGACGACGGTGGGGCCGCGATCGGTCGCCGCCGTCTCGCGAAGCCGCTCGCCGAACCGGTCCCCGCGAGCGTCGACCGGCCGAACCGCGTCGCCGGTCGCACGATCGACGTGCTCGAGTCGATCGTCGTCGATATCGACCGCGAGCACTCGAGCGCCTCGACGGGCGGCGAGTTGCGAGAGGTGGACGCCGACGCGTCCCGCGGCCCCGATGATGACGACGGTGTCGGTGTCGTCGATACCGGTTCGTCGACAGACGTGAAGGGGTGTTGCGAGCCCGTCGGCGGCGACGGCTCCCTCGGCGAAACTCGCACCGTCGGGCAGGGGGAGCACGTTCGCTGCGGGTGCAATCGCCTTCTCGGCGTAAGCTCCGTCGCGGTGCACGCCGTACCAGCCGCCGAAATCCAGACACTGGTTCGTCTCGCCGCGACGGCAGGCCGAACAGGTGCCACAGGAGAGATAAAAGTACGCGACGACTCGATCCCCCGGCGTCACGCCCTCAACGCCATCGCCGACGGCGTCGACGATCCCGGCGAACTCGTGACCCGGAATTCGCGGCGTGAGCTCGGAATCGTCCGCGAGCCCGCCCTGGATCGCGTTTTCGATCGTTCGGGTGACGCCGCAGGCGCGAACGTCGATTCGAACCTCGTCCGGCCCGGGTTCGGGTTCTGGAACCGTTTCGACCGAGAGCGATCCGCCCCACTCCTCGAGAACGCACGCGTTCATGCTCATACATACCGCTGTTCGCGCGAGGCTAATAGGATTACCCCCCGAGGAACCCGTTCGGCATCGTTTCTTTCTGGCACTCCTAACTGTCGGCGAAGATATAATACCAATGCCGTCCATCGGTGTGGTATGCCTAACCGTATCCTGGTGCCAGTGGACGGGTCGCCCCGATCCGACGACGCGCTCGAGTACGCAACCGATTCATTTCCCGACGCCGAGATCACGGCGTTTCACGTGATTTCGGCGGGACAGGGGGACATCGGCGCGTTATCCGGAATGACGGGGAACGTTCCCGGCGACGAGGCCGCACTGGAACGCTCCGAAGAGATCCTCGAGCGGGCTCGCGAGCGCGGCGAGGAACGCGATGTCGTGGTCGAGACCGAGCGCGGCCGAGGCCGCCCCGATCGGTTGATCGTCAAACGGGCCGAGGACGGCGACTACGATCTGGTCGTTATCGGCAGTCACGGTCGCGACGGCGTGGCCCGGATCCTCCTCGGAAGCGTCGCGGAGAACGTCACGCGCCGATCGCCGGTACCGGTTCTGGTCGTCCGGTAGAGAGCACTCTCTTTCTCGGATAGAGAGCGCTGAAACCGAAATCGAACGGGCCGTTTTTCTCCCAATCAGACTCGGTCTGCGTCCTCGGGAATCCGGTGAGCCGGAAGCAGGCCAGTTCTCTCGAGGCCGTAGTAGCCGAGGATGTGGACGGCCGCGGCCGCGATCATTCCGTTAAGCGCCGCCATGCCGGGAATCGGTGCCGCGACCGCGACGCCGGGAACCACCGATCCGGCGGTCAGTACCGCGACGAGACAGCCCACGAGGTAGGCGATCACGCTCGTCCACCGAACGCTCGCGAACTGAACGTCGTCCATCCGCGGAATCGGTCCGCGCCAGCAAAGCAGGAAGTCGGCGATGATGATGGCACCCAGCGGCGGGATGTACTGTCCCAGCAGTTCGAGCCACGGCAGGAGGAGACCGTCGGCCCCGGCCAGCGCGAGTCCGATTCCGATCAGACAGCCCGCGATGACGAACGGCCGCTTGCGGTCGAAGTCGAAGGCCTCCGCCCCGGCGACGCTGAACGCGTAGGCCGCGTTGTCGTTGGTCGTCCAGATGTTCAAGATCAGCGCGATCAGCCCGACGGTCGCGAGTCCCTGTGCGACGAGCACCTCGTATAGGTCTCCCTGTGGCGTGACGTCGTAGACGGCACCGCCGACCGCCCCGCTGAGAAAGAGGAAGCTGTTACCCACGAGGAAGGCGATCAATCCGGCCCAGAACGCGACTCGAGAGTTAATCGCAAAGCGCGCCCAGTTCGGGGCTTGCGTGCCGGCGCTGATGAACGTGCCGACGACGATGGTAACCGCGAGGCCGAACGACATCTCCCCGCCGCCTGTCTGGGCCATCAGGCCGTCGACACCGCCCGCATCACCGATTGCGAGGTATATCGAGAGCACGCCGACGAGGATCAGAAACGGAACGGCGATGTAGGAGAGTTTCTCCATCCCGTCGTACCCGAAGTACGCGGTCATCATGTGGAGGAGCCCCCAGATGAGAATCAGGGCACTGAGCATCGCGGCGCTCTCCAACCCCAGGTACGTCGCCGTCGGAATTGCGACCATCGGGATGGTAACCCCGAACCAGCCGACTTGCGTCCCGCCCAACAGGAGGTCGGCCCACTTCGCGCCGACGCGGCCGAACGAATATCTGGCCAGCAAGACTGTCGTCAGTCCCGCTTTCGCGGAGATTCCACAGAGAAGTGCGACGTAGCCCCCGAGGATAATGTGGCCCACGACCATCGCGGACAGCATTTCCTGAAATCCCATCGCCGCGCTGACCTCCGCGCCCGCCCACATCGTTCCCGCGAAAAAGACGAGTCCGAGCAGAACCGCCGAGAGGCTAACGAGCCCCTTCCGTTCGTCCTTCGGGACGTGATCGAGCGGGTAGTCGGGATCGGGAAGGTTTTCGTCGCCGAATACGATGCGCCGCCAGTCGAATCCGCCACCGCGTGTTGCCATTGGGCATGACAGGTCACCCCACCACAATCAATCTTTCCGACAAACGACCAACGATTTGGTATCGAATTTTCGTTCCAGCACGATTACCGATACGATCTACCTGATCGGCGTACCCCAGAAACTATTATCGCCCCGGGAGACGTTCGGACCGTATGACTACGTGGCTCATCTCAGACGCAACGACGCTCGAGGGATCTTCGGTTGACATCGCGATCGAGGACGGCACCCTCTCCCGGCTCGAGGAGGCCGGTTCGATCGATCCGTCGATCGCTCCCGAGGATCGGCGATACGACGCGAACGGGCGTCTCGTGACGCCGACGTTGACCGAACCGCACATCCACCTCGACGCGACGCTCACAGCGGGGGAGCCGAGCTGGAACGAGTCGGGAACGCTCGCCGAGGGGATCGGTATCTGGGCCGACCGGAAGGAATCGCTCGAGGCGGCAGACGTGAAAGAGCGGGCCGAACGGGCCATCGAGTGGATGGCATCCAACGGCGTTACCCGCGTTCGGACGCACGCAGACACCACCGAGGAGTCGCTGACCGGCGTTCGCGCCCTGCTCGAGCTCCGCGAGGAAGTGGCGGATCTTGTCGATCTCCAGGTCGTCGCGTTTCCACAGGATGGCATCTTCACGGACGAATCCCACGAGGACCTGCTTCGGGAGTCCCTCGAGATGGGTGCCGACCTCGTCGGTGCGATTCCACACAACGAACACACCCGGGAGGACGGCGTCGAGTCGGTCGAACTCGCGATGGACCTCGCAGAGCGATACGGTCGTCCGGTCGACATGCACATCGACGAGACGGATGATCCCGGCTCGCGGTTCACCGAGGTGCTCGCGAGCGAGTCGATCAAGCGCGGCATCGGCGATCGGGTGACGGCCAGTCACACGACCGCGATGCACTCGTACTCCAACGCGTACGCGGCGAAGGTGATCTCGCTCCTCGCCGAGAGCGGGGCCAGTGTGATCACCAATCCGCCGGACAACGCGGTGTTGCAGGGACGGTACGACGACTACCCGCGACGGCGCGGTCACACCCGGATCGACGAACTGCGCGAGGCCGACGTGACCGTCGGGATCGGGCACGACTCCGTGATGGATCCGTGGTATCACTACGGGCGCGGCGATCAGTTAGACGCCGCGTTCGTTCTCCTTCACTACGCCCATATGAACGGCCGGAGCGATGTCGAACCGCTCTGGGAGATGCTCACGACGGCGAACGCGGACGTCTTCGGAGACGAGGAGTACGGCCTTTCGGTCGGATCGGCAGGCTCTCTCGTCGTCTATGACGCGCCGGATGCGTTCAACGTGCTTCGAACGCGAGCCCCGCGAACGCTGGTGCTCAAGGACGGTCGCGAAATCGCACGAACCAAACCCTCGAGCACGCACGTGGTCCGCGAGGGCGACGACGGCGACGAACTCGAGCGGTCCGTCGATTTTCATCGCTAAAGACGAACCCCCTCAGTTAGTAGCGCCCGAAATCACCGCTTCTGGCTCCTGTTCCCCGCACCCATTCCGTCACCGCCGAACTGCCGACTCGAGCCTGTTCTCGGCGACGACCGTCCCGTCGTGGACGACCCAGCGCGGTGGCCGTCCCAGCCTGAGGGCCTCGTGACGGCTCTCGATGGCGCTCGAGAAGACGTTGAACGTCGCCGGCTCGCCGGGTTCGATTCCGTGCTCGCACTCGAGGATCGACGCGGCTTCTCTCGTCACGAACTCCCACGCGAGTCGTCGCTCGTTCGGCGTCGTCAGCTGAGCCGCGTGTGCGGTGAGAAGCGCCGTCTCGAGCATGCTCGCCCGGCCGTAGGGATAGAACCCGTCGAGCAAACAGTCCTGACCGGCGGCGACGGTGACGCCGGCATCGACCAACTCATCGACTCGAGTGATTCCGCGACGCTTCGGATGCCCATCGTGGCGACCTTGAAGAAGGAGGTTTGTCGGCGGGTTGGTGATCACAGATAGCCCGGCCTCGGCGACCAGTTTGATCACCCGCGCGGCATGGGGATCGTCGTACGCCGCCAGCGCGCAGGTGTGGCCCGCCGTCACCGGTCGATCGAACCCCCGGTTGATCACCTCGGCCGCGAGGTACTCGAGCGAACGGGCCGACGGGTCGTCGCTCTCGTCGATGTGCATGTCGACGCCGACGTCGTAGCGCTCGGCCAGGTCGAGGCAGCTGTCCACGTGCTCGCGCCGATCGGCCGCCGTCCGTTCGGTATCCGGCATGCCGCCGATCAGATCAGCACCGCTCTCGAGTGCCCGCTCGAGCAACGTCGCGGTGCCGTCGTCCTTCAGAATTCCTTCCTGGGGAAACGCGACGATTTCCACGTCGGCGATTTCGGCACAGGCCTCGCGGGCGGCGACGACCCCCTCGAGCGGTGTTAGTCCGCCGATCGTGTCCACGTCGACGTGCGTACGGATTCGCGTACAGCCGCGTCGGACGTGGGCTTCTATCGCCCGAACGGCACGATCACGGACGTCCTCGAGCGCGTAGTTGGCTTTTCGATCGTGGATGCTCTCGATCGCCTCGGCGAGCGTTCCCGACTCGTTCGGCGGAAGATCGGGCTCGATGTACGCCTTGTCGAGGTGGACGTGCGGGTCGACGAAGCCCCTCGCTACGAGCGCACCGTCGGCGTCGAGAACGGTCGTGTCGTCGGTTTCCGTGAACGGTGCTGTTTCGTCGGTATCGCCGTAGATGCCGGCGATCCGTCCGTTCGAGACGCTGATCGTCGTTGGTTCTTGACGGCCGGGCAGTGCCGCGTTCCGGACATGCAGATCCGGTGTTTTCCGCTCGAGAGTCATACCCTACCGTTCGCGTCCGCAATAAAAAGCGTTGAGTCGGAGTTCTGCGTTGGGCCGGTCAGTTATTCGAACGCGACACAGCGACAGACGCTCGATTCGCCGCCGCGGAACCGCCACGGGAAGGTACCGATCTGGACGCGCTCGTTCAGCAGTTCCTCGGGAACCTGCGCGTTTTCGACGTGGATGATCCCCTCGGGGAACAGCTCGTTGTGCATGAGCTGGTAGCCTTCAGGCGGGAAAATCTCGTCGAGGTCGTCGACGCCGAGTTTGTCCGCAGCTTCTTCCGCAAGTTTCGGTCGGATGTCTCGGATAACCGTGTTCATCGGGTGATCGGCGCTCCCACAGTCCAGTAGGAGGTAGTTGATCTCCATCTCCTTACACCAGTCGGCGAACTCCTGGTTCGGACCGGGGTGTTTACAGAAGAACCGGTGCGGATCAGCGTCCTCTTTGTGCCAGGCGTAGTCCTGATAGCCGGTGTGAACGAACAGGATGTCGCCTTTCTGAACGTCACAGACGTCCTCGATCATTTCGCTGGTGTAGACGTCGTAGTCGCCGACCTTGTCGGAGATGTCCGCGACGACGGCGTCGCCGACGAGTTCATCCAGTCCCACCTGTTCGATATCTCGACCGCTGGCGACGAAGTGTTTCTCGCCGTCCAGGTGAGTCCCGGTGTGGTTCATGAACTCAATCTTCTGTCCGTTCACTTTCTCGGTGTCGAGGCTCTTCTCGTACCACACCTTGGGGTTGTCGTACGTCGGCCACGCCGGCGTGTCCTGTGACCACGGCTGTGTCAGGTCGTGCATCTCGTAGTCGTCGAGCATGACCAGAACGTACCCGTCCCCGCCACTTAAACTTACGTGAACGGGATAACTGTCCCTTCGATCGAAATTTCACCCGCCCGTAGCTGTCGCGCACTCGAATCCTCTCCGCTCGAGACTATTTCTGGACAAATGTGGGCATGCCAACACCCAACAACACTTATTAGTACCGTTGGGATAATGATACGGTATCCGTGTGACCGACAGATGACTATACGAACCACCGCCCAGTACGGATTCGAATCCACCTACCAGCCGCCCGTCGGCCGGCGACTACGCGGTCGCTATGACTCGAGCAATCGCCCCCGACTCGGGTGCGATAGTCGGAGACGGGACCGTGGTCGATTCGAGGGGCTATGAAACCAGCACCGTTTACACACCACCGCCCGGAGACGATCGAAGAGGCACTCGAACTCCTCTGCGACCTCGAGGACGCGGAACTGATGGCGGGCAATCAGTCGCTGGGCATCGTGATGGCGAACCGCCTCGCGACCCCGGATCATCTCGTTGATCTCAACGGTGTCGACGACCTCGCGTACATCGAGGAGCGAGACGACGAGGTCCGGATCGGAGCGATGACGACCCACCGAACCCTCGAGCGATCGGACAGGCTCGCCGACGCGCTTCCGATGCTTCCCGACGCCGCCGGACAGATTGCGGGCCCCTCCGTTCGAAATCAGGGGACGGTCGGCGGCAGTCTCGGCGAAGCGGACCCGGCGGGGAACTACCCGGCCGCGTTGCTCGCGCTCGAGGGCTCTCTCACCCTTCGATCGCTCGAGGGAACTCGCTCGGTTCCCGTGAGTGAGTTCTTCATCGCGTACATGTTTACCGATCTTCGAGAGGAGGAACTCATCGAGAGCGTTTCGGTGCCGACGGATCCGTTCCCGCCCGAACGAAGCGGCATGGCGTTCGTCGAACTTAAGCGGGCCGCTCAGACCTTCCCGACGGTGAGCGCGGCGACAGCCGTTCGAGTCGACGATCCGACGGCCGACGACCCGGTTATCGAATCGGCACGAATCGCCCTCGCGAACGCGGCGGACGTGCCGTTGCGAGTCGAAGACGCTGAGTCGGTTCTCGAGGGCGAACCGCTGTCCGAAGCCGACCTCGATGAAGTTACCGAACTCGTCACGGGCGCTGTCACCCCCGAGGGCGAGATGCACGCAGACCGGGAGTACAAGGAGGAAGTGGCCGGCGAGTACGCCAAACGGTCGTTCGAGAGCGCGTACGACGATGCTCTAGAGTGATCGTCCGTCGCCGAGAGCGACCACCCCGTACAGACAGCAACGGACCACCCCGTACAGACAGCAATCGACCACGATATCACCCACACCAATCATACATGTTAGAATTCACTGGCGAAAACGAGATGGAACAGTCGAGAGAAGAACTGTGGCCGTACTTTACTGACCCCGACGTGCTCGCGGAGTGCGCCCCGGGCTGTAAGGAGATGATCCTCGAGTCCCCACACGAGATCACGGCGGTCCTCGCGGTCGGCGTCGGCAGCGTCAAGCCCGAGTTCGAGGTCGACGCGGTCGTGACCAACATCGAGTACCCGGGGGTGCTCGAGCTGACGGCGGTCGGTCAGGCCCCGCGAAACGAGTTCGAGATGACGGCGACGATGGAGCTGATCGAACAGGACGACGGCGGAACGATCGTCGATTGGGAGGCAAAGGCCGACGTTTCCGGAACGATCGTCAGTCTGGGAAGCCGAGCGTTGAAGAGCGTGACCAACCGGCTGGTCAAAAAGTACTTCTCGGACATGCAGGCGGTCATCGAGGAGGGCAAGGGAGCCGAATCGAAACTCGAGGAAGCGCCGGACGAGGCGGACGCGGACCTTGACGTGGAACTCGAATCGACGTAATCGCTCGCAGTCCGTTTTGATACACTCGCGCGGTTTCGATTTTCTTGTCGACTTCCCGAAACCAATAGCCAATGGACGTCTCTCTCTCGGCGAATGCTATCGCTCGCTCGTTCGAAAATCAACCCGCCGACGGAGATCATCGACGAAACCCGGTCGCACGCGACGCATCAGCGCAAATCAGTGGCGAACGAGCGGTTACTCGAGATCTCGGACGTTCTTCCGGATGTGATCGGGTGCGACGGGGATCTGATCCGCGGGCTCGTCGATGCCGAGCGGCTCGAGCGCCGCGTTGATCGAGGTAGCGATGCTCGCGGGGGCGTCGATCATGCCGCCTTCGCCGACGCCTTTCGCACCGGTTTCGGTGTAAGGCGAGGGCGTCTCGGTGTGTTCCATCTGGATCTCCGGGACGTTTTCGATCGACGGAAGCAGGTAATCGAACAGCGTGATCGCCTGTGGTTGTCCGTCGTCCTCGTAGCCGAACTCCTCTAAGAGCGACGCGCCGATTCCCTGAGCGATGCCGCCGTGGGCCTGGCCTTCGACGATCATCGGGTTCAACATCGTTCCGCAGTCACGCACCGTGTGGAACGTGAGGATGTCGACCTCGCCGGTTTCGATGTCGACCTCGACGATGGGCGCGTTCGCCCCGAAGGCGGCCGTCGGGTAGACCGGGAACTTTCGCGAGAACGCCTCGTCGAACTCTTCGAACTCCGTCGCGGGGTGGTCGTAGTTGTAGCTGACCTGTGTGAGCCGTCTATCGGCGTCGTCGATCGCCGCGAGATCAGCTAACGAGAGCGAGTCGCTGGTGTCGATTCGCTCGAGCGCGCCGTCCCGGTAGCTGACGTCTTCTTCGGAGACGCCCCAGTGGTCGGCTGCGACCGCTTTCGCGTTCGTGACGAACTTTTCTGCGAGGCCGACGGTCGCTCCCGAGAGCATCACGGCCATCCGCGACGCTGCGCTTCCGTACTCCGTAGGGGCGTCGATGCTGTCGAGGTAATCGACCTCGATATCGCTCGGGAGGATCTCGAGTTCGTCGGCGAGCAGTTGGGAAACCAGTGTCTGGTGGCCCTGTCCCGACGAGTCCGTCGCGAGAGAGGCCGTAACCGTGCCGTCGTCCTCGAGAGTCGCCCGGAGGTGTTCCGGTAGTTCCTCGACGTCGTCGCGGTCTCGGTCCTCGAGCGCGTCGCGGTCGCTTCGCTGGCGATCGGTCCAGTCCGAGCCGCTGACGCCAGGCTCGATGATGACGCTCGGCTGGACGCCCCGGTACTTGCCCTCTTCGCGTTTTGCCTCGACGACCTCGGGATCGAGGAGTCCGCCGTTTCGTTCGTCGTCGATGATCTCCTGTATGCGATCGAGGGTCGCGGGGTAGTCTCCCGAATCGTAGATGTTCTTCGAGGGAAGGGTGTAGGGCATCTGCTCGGGCTGGATCATGTTCCGGCGGCGGAACTCCGTCGGATCCATCCCGATTTCGCGGGCGGCCTTGTCGACGACCATCTCGAGCGCGTAGATGTGCGGATCGACGCCGAATCCGCGGTAGGCCGTCTGAGAGGTTTTGTTGGTCAGGACGAGATCGTATTCGTAGGTGACGTCGTCGATATCATAGGAGTTGGTGAGCACCGAGAGCGGCTTGAGAACCTGGTTGACGGGATAGCGCGGGTACGCGCCGAAGTCGTCGACGAACCAGACCTCGAGGCCGCGGATGGTTCCGTCGTCGTCGACGGCCATGCGCATTTCGTACTCCCGATCCGAGCAGTGCATGTCCCCGCCCTGTAGGTTCTCGATCCGGTCCTCTTCGAATTTGACGGGTTGCCCGAGTTGCTGGCTCGCCATCGCGGCCAGACAGCAGTAGCGGTGAATGCCGATCTTGGTTCCATAGCTCCCGCCGACGTCCGCCGGGACGTTGACCCGAACGTCGTCTTCCCCGTAGCCAAGCGTCTCGTAGATCATGTTGTCGACGAGGGTGTGCAACTGGATGTTGCAGTCGATATCGAACGAATCGCCGTTCTCGTCGTAGCGTGCGACGACGCCCGCAGTCTCGAGCGGGACGCCGGATATCCGTCCCCACGAATAGTCGCCCTCGACGACGGTGTCGGCGTCGTCGAACGCACCCGACGGATCGCCGAACTCGATTCGTTCGTGGTCGACGACGTTCGTTCCCGCGTGCTCGTGGACGACGACATCGTCTTCTCGAGCGGCCATTCCGTCCGCGACCGCATCCATGGAGTTGTACTCGACCGTGACGAGATCCGCGATATCTTCAGCCGCGTATCGGTTCGAGGCGACGATTGCCACGACGGGTTCGCCGACGAAGCGAGCTTTCTCGTCGGCGAGCGACCACTCGAACAGGTCGGCCTCGCCGTCTTCGGTCTCGACGCTTTCGATACCGGTCGGCATCGGGTTGTACTCCGCTTTGATGTCCTCGGCTGTCAGGACGAGTTCGCAGTCGGGGTGGGCTTTGGCCTCGCTCGTCTCAATCGACTGGATCTCCGCGTGGGCGTGCATACTCCGAACGAGCGCCATGTGCAGACAGTTATCCGGCGTGATGTCGTGGATGAACTCCGCTTTCCCCGTCAGAATTCGGTGATCTTCGACTCGAGGGAGTCCCTGGCCCGTGAACGATTCAGATTCGGCATCGGCGTCGTCGCCGACTTCGGTTGGTTGCGATCGGGACATGGATTACTCCTCCATCTTCTCCGCGGCGTGTTCGACCGCTTCGTAGATGTTCTGGTAGCCGGTACACCGACAGATGTTGTCGGCCAGTCCGGTTTCGATCTCTTCTCGAGTCGGATCTGGATTCTCCTCGAGCAGTTCCTTCGTCGCCATCACGAACCCGCTCGTACAGAATCCACACTGGAGCGCGTGCGTTTCGTGAAACGCCTCCTGAATGGGGTGGAGCGAGCCGTCGTCGTCCAGTCCTTCGACGGTTTCGATCTCCGCCCCGTCGGCCTGGACGGCGTAGGAGAGACAACTTTTGACCGTTCGGCCGTCCTGCTGGACCGTACACGCGCCACAAACCCCGTGTTCGCAACCGACGCGGACGCCGTTGAGATCGCACTCGTATCGCAGAAAGTCGGAGAGTTTGAGCCGCGGTTCGACGGCCGCGGTTACCGGTTCACCGTTGACGGTCACCGTGATCTCTTCGGTCACGGGGCCGTCCGTTCCATCTGTGCTATCGGTGCTCATGGAGATAGGTAAACTATCCCGTGACCGAGACATAAGCGTTGCGTTGCCGGCGGACGATCTCCTCGATTCGTTTGGCCGGGTGTGGATCGTGCTGGGGCGGTCAAGAACGTAATCGTCGATTGATCAAGCAGTCGGGGACAACCGTCGACTAATCAAGCAGCCGAGAACAACCGCCGACTGATCGGGTACACTCAAGTAGGATGAGCTACGTGTAGACGTATGGTCGACGCAACCGGAGACCTTCGAGTGACTAATGCGCGAGTTGTCACTCCGAACGGCACGATCAGCGGCGGAGTTGTAGCGAACGACGGTATCATCGTCGGTGTCGGCGATGAGTCGAACCTTCCCGAAGCGGACCGAGAGATCGACGCTGAAGGCAATTACCTGATTCCTGGATTTATCGATCCCCACGTTCACTGGGGGCTCTCTCGATACGAGTTCGACTACCACGAGGGACTCGAGCACGACTTCGAAACCGAGACGCGCGGCGCGATTCACGGCGGCGTGACGACGGTCGTGAACTTCCTCCTGCAGAAAGAGCCCTACGTCCCGGATATGGACTTCTTCAAGCGCGCCGGCAAGGAGAACTCCTATATCGATTTCGGCTATCACGCGATCATCCATCAGGACCATCACGTCGCCGAAATCGAGGAACTCGCCGACGCCGGCGTCCGTTCGTACAAGGTCTTCTTTAACTGGTACAAACACGCTTCGCCCGAACTCGGTATCGATCACTCCGACGCGGGTCGAACGTATCGCGTGCTCGATCGCGTTTCGGACATCCCAGGCGGCGTCGTGATGTTCCACGCCGAAAACGAGGACCTCGCGATCGAACGTCGCAAAGAACTCCAGGAAGAGGGCCGCAACGACCTCGAGGCGTGGTCCGAAGCCTCGCCGAACGTCGCCGAGGCGATGCAGATTGAACAGATCGGCCGGCTCACTGAGTACACGGACTCGCGCGCCTACATCGTTCACATGAGCACCGGCGAAGGCGTCGACGTCTGCGAGCGCTTCCAGGACAAAGGAGTCAACCTCCACGCGGAAACGCTTCCGGCGTTCCTCAGCCACACCTACGAGCAGGACGACCTCGGTATCTGGGGGAAGATTTCCCCGCCGCTTCGGGGCGAGGAGAGCAAGAAACGCCTCTGGGAGGGAATCCGAACTGGCGTCGTCGACTACGTCGGAACCGACCACTGCCCGCACAAAATCGAGTTCAAGGAGAAGGACACGGGCAAACACGGCGATATCTGGGACGCGATCCCCGGCGACAACAACGGGATCGAGTACTTCCTCCCGGTCATGATGAGCGAGGGCGTCAACAAGAACCGCCTCAGTATGGAACGACTCGTCGAGGTCTGTTCGACCAACAACGCCAAACGCTGGGGGCTCTACCCCCGCAAAGGAGCCATCGCAGAGGGCTCGGACGCCGATATGGTCATCGTCGACTTAGAGAAGAGCACGGTCGTCGACGACGACTTCTATCACACGATGGAGCCTCGCTACTCGACGTACCACGGCGAGGAACTCACCGGCCTGCCGACCCACACGATCGTCGACGGCGAGGTCGTCGTCGAAGACGGCGAGTTACTCGCCGAACCGGGCGGCCGCGAGTACCTCCCGCGCGGACCGGAAGGGGTCGCGCTCGAGTAACCATGACCGAACTCGTCGGCGTCGTGCTCGCGGCGGGTCTCGGGACTCGATTCGAGGACGGTAACAAGCTGCTCGCGACGGTCGAGGACGAGCCGATCGTCCGCCGGGCCGTTCGATCGCTCGCCGATGCATCGCTCGATCGTACGGTCGCCATCGTCGGAAACGACGCCTCGGTCGTTCGCGACGCGGTTGAGCCGCACGTCGACGAGACGCTCAAAAACGACAAGTACGAACTCGGACAGAGTCGTTCGGTTCGACTGGGTGCGCGATATGCACGGGAAGCCGGTGCCGACGCCGCGGTGTTTCTTCCTGGAGACATGCCCTGTGTCGATCCGGAAACCGTTCGGCGGCTCAGTACCGCGTATCGAGACGGTGGGGCGGACATACTGGTCCCGACTCACGACGGCCAGCGCGGCAACCCGGTCCTGTTCGATGCGGTCCACTTCGACGATCTAACGTCGCTTTCGGGAGACGTCGGCGGTCGATCGTTGTTCGCCGAGGGGACTGTCCGTCGCGTTTCAGTCGACGATCCGGGAATCAATCTCGACGTCGATACGGAAGCCGACCTCAGAAGCGCCCGTCAGTCCGACTGCGGCGTCGGCCGTTCGTGAATCGGGCCGTCTCGATCGCGGAGCCGCCCACCGCTTTTATCGTTGCTCACCGCGATGACCTCCGAGACGATACTCAACGCGATTTCGACCGGCTCGCCGCCGCCGAGCTCGAGACCGACTGGCGTCGCTATCCGCTCTCGGTCGTCCGTCGATAGCGTCACTCCTTCCTCCCCGAGATCGTCTCTGAGGCGTTGGAACCGTTCTCGAGGACCCATAAGTCCGATAAACGGGACCGGTGTTTCGAGGAGCGTCTCGAGGGCGAGTCGGTCGTCGACGAAATTGTGAGACATGACGACGGGGTAGGTCCGCTCGTCGACGAGTTCGTCCAGGTCCGACGGATGCGTCGAAACGACGCGATCGGCCCGCGGAAACGCCGATTCTTCGGCCTGTCCGCCTCTGGCCGTCGCGACCGTCACATGTAGCCCGACGTCTCGAGCGAGACGCGTCACGGGTCGAACGTCGGGCTGACCGCCGAACACTAACAGCCGCGTCGGCGGAGTGATTCCGTCGACGAAGAGTTCGACGGAGCCCTCGGCCGTTTCGACTGTTCGGGTACACCACTTACCGTCTTTCGCCCGCTCACGTGCAACGTTCCTGACCCGTTCGAGAACGGCGGGCGGCAGCGGTGAACTGTCCACTGCGTTCGTCGGTGAGCTATCGGCTGTAAGAACAGCTTTCGACCCGGTTGGAACTGCGTCGGTTCCATCGATTGCCGTCACGAGCGTTCGAGACTCCCCGCGGTGGAACGCATCGACTGGTTCCGTCCACGCCCCGTCCGCCGGCTCGACGAGAACGTCTACGATACCTTCACAGCCGAGACCGAGCCCCCATCCGTCCTCATCATCGGTGAGGTCGAAGGTGACGACCCGCGTCGCGTTTTCCGCGATGACGTCCTGTGCAACCTCCTGAAGGGGCCCCTCGAGACAGCCCGCAGTAATCCCGCCGTACGTCGACCCGTCTCCCCCGAGTATCATCTTCGCGCCGGGTCGTCGGTACGCGGATCCGTCCACCCGTATCACCGTCGCGACTGCGTGCTCGACGGGGTCGCCGAGCGTCTCCTCGAGCAGCTCGAACAGGTCGAGGGTGGTCACGCCCCAGGGGTCTGTATCGCTCATACGCGTACGATAGGGGGCAAGCTGTATATTTGTTATCCTATGCCACTCTCCGTTCGGTATCGTGGAACGACGTGAATATCGCCGCGGTAGACGCTCGTTCAACACGATCTGTGGATTCTCCACCATTTTTGTTTTTGTACACTTCTACGAGTGATTTTGCTCAGCTCTGGAAACGCTCTCTGTCAACGGTTACCATCCGGTAGGATTCGCTGGAGGGTCCGTTCTACGATGCTGAACATTTAATAACATCCGCTTCGTACCGTTGGATATGACAGAGGCCGAAACAAACGGCATTCAGGCGATCGAGCGAACGTTCACCATCGTGGAAGCGCTCAACGAACTCGACGGTGCGGGTGTCTCCGAACTTGCGAGGCACGTCGACCTCCCGAAAAGTACCGTCCACAACCACTTGAATACGCTCGAGTCCGCGGAGTATATCGTCCGCCGAGATGGAGAGTATCGAACTGGGCTGAAATTCCTCCAGACCGGTGAGATTGCCCGAAATCAGCACAAACTGTATCAGGTAGCGCGATCCGAGGTCGATAAACTCGCCGATAAGACTGGGGATATCTCCGGTTTGATGACCGAAGAGCACGGGCGCGGCGTCTTCATCTATCGAGGGCGCGGGCCGGAAGCAGCCCGGATCGACACCCACATCGGGGATCGAATCCCTCTACACTGCACCGCGCTCGGTAAAGTCATTATGGCGTTCCTTCCGGACGACCGTGTCGACGCAATCGTCGAGCGACACGGCCTCGAACAGCTCACTCACAACACGATCACCGACCGCGACCGGTTGTTCGAAGCGCTCGAGGAGGCCCGAGAACGAAAGATTGCGTTCGATGACGAGGAGCGACTCAACGGGTTGCGAAGCGTCGCGGCACCGATTCTCGACGGGACGAATACGATTATCGGTGCCATTAGCGTCGCCGGACCGACGCATCGAATGCAAGGCGAACGGTTCCGGACTGAACTGCCGGATCAGGCACTCGGGGTCGCGAACATCATCGAACTCAACATCCAGCATTCGTAGCCGTTCTATATCGTTGAACGGCTCCGGAAACTTCTCGGCCTTTATGCTCTGTCTCGCACTCTGCGTTCGGAATCGGTCACGAGATTTACGAACATACCCGTGTAATATGATCTCGCTCTGCTAGTAGTTAGAAGTCTTTACTCGAAATATCACCAGTTGATAACCGTCGCTATGTGATACTGTTTTGTGGGGATACCGACAAAATCCGGATACCGATTTTCTATGTCTCTCCATCTAATCTATCGAACTACCACCGGAAATGCAAGGATATTCGGTCTGATCCTTCTGATTCGGTCATTTTTCGCGAAACAGCATTGGTGCCGCCAGTATCGATACCGAGCATGTTACTATTATATACTGTATTAAGATAACAAACTATAGAATAATATGTATCATAATAACGCTTTTCTTTCAAGGTTTGTATAATAATAGTCCCTTAGCAGTACCTTCTCGGGATCTCTACAGTGGATACCCTAACTATTTATTCGGTTTTCGCTTTACTATCGACCTCTCACAGGAGATTTATTGTACTCTTTGGCTGGATGAATTGGGAAATAACTTCTGAATTATACCGCGTATTTGTCGTCGAGTGGACGGCTGGACCGGTCCGATAGCTTCCTCCGACAGCGAGGACATCCGTGGCCAGTAGCTGTGATTTCTGATCGCACCGCAAAACAATAGTGGTCCGCTCGGTTGATCGCCAGCGGTGCCGTCGTTCCCCTTGACCTCAGTTACGACTTCGAACGCACCCGCTCATCATCTGGCGCGTCTGGGCAGTATAGTACGTCGTCGCTCCCTCGGCGGTGATTGCTCCAGTGGGTTCACTCATTGGTCGGCTGACGAACCCTCAGTCCAACGGATTCGATTCGATCGTATGTTTCGGTCCCACGGGCGTTTACCTCGACAGCTACACAAAGTAACTCCCTCGGATCCACGACGACTCCACTTTCCTGGAGTAGGTCACCACTCCGGCCCCGCTCTGGAATCGTATAGTGAAACTTCACAGCGCCGTTCGGTTGTACAACCGAACTTTCGTCAGTCGGTGTCCCATCGTACAGCCTCAGGTGCAGTTCGACGGGTTCTCCGCGCGTCTCGGTTTCGACTCCACCGAGGTTTGCGATGATAAACGCGACGTTCCCTGGATCGACGGTTCCTTGACGGGTCAACCGGCCAACTCGAGTCGTCGAATCCAAGTTCACCGATTCGAACGCGATGTGCTGTAGAAACCCACTGTCGTCTTCCTGAATAATACTTGATCGACTAACCCCGATTTCGTCCCTTCCCAACGCCTGGAAACGATGATCTGTGTTGTCGAGGTCGGCGATCGTTTGGACACGGACGTCGCCGCTTGTCGAACCGTCGATTTCGCTCGTCTGGACCCAGTTTCCTCGACTCCCGTCTTGGTCGCCCCCGAACGCACCGCTCGCGATGAACTTGCTGCTACCGAATCCGAGGGCACCGAGGCCGATCAACAGATTTCTGCGTTGCATTAGTGGAAATCCTTCAGTGGAACGAGTAACTGGTACTAACGCTCGAGCGACGATTCCCGCTATTCGTCTGTCGATGCGTGAACGGTGATCGAATACCCGTTGCCATCGTCCGGCTCAGTGTATCCACCGTCGGCTGTCGTATCGATCTCGAGACTTACTAGCATATAATCGCCTTCCTCCTCATCGAGGTCGTCCTCTTCGATGTCCTCTCTGACTCCACCGGGTTCGATGTTTTCGCTGTTTTCATCGCCGCCGGTGATATCGTCGTCACCAGCCTTGAACGCCACGCCCTCGACGTCTTCTCCGGTTTCGAACCAGATGTCCACATCTTCGGTGCCGTTGTTGGCGACGAGAAAGAGGTCGTTGAAGGTGGTCACCGCATTGTCGTTGATACCTGCATCGTCGTCAGTGCCGATGTTGATTTCGAGCAGTTCGTTGTCTTCTCCGTCGAACTGGACGTAGTCCTCGTCGAGCGGGATCAACTGGAGGAGTGCACTTGCGTCGCCATCGAGTTCGACTGCAAAATCACGATCGGCTTGCACGGTATCGAACGCACCCGTTCCCCCGATTAGTCCTATTCCGCCCGCGAGCCCCCCGAGTCCGATTAGCGTATTTCGTCGAGTTATTTTCATGCGTTAGCTACTCCATACGATGATAGTCACTTTATACTGTAGGACCGTTTTCCAGACAGGAGGCCCCTGAACCGGAGGAACGCATGCCCTGTATCCCGTTCTGGCGGTGCCTGAGTCGCTTCTGAGACGCTGTACCGGCCGTCCTTCTCAAAGACGTATGATCTGATAAAAACCCTGTATTATTGCCATCCTCGCGGTCAACGGTGATCTTCCGAATAGGCATCCTCCCATTGGCCCGTCCACGCTCAGCACGGGTGACCATCCGCTCAGGTCCGAAACTCGAATCGAACGCCGCCGGCCGAACTGTCGGTGATGGTTATCTCCCACTCGTGAGCGGTCGCGACGCCTTCAACGATCGAGAGGCCAAGGCCCGTTCCATCTGAACTGGTCGTATACCCGTGTTCGAACACGCTCTGGTGTCTCTGTTCGGGAATACCGTCGCCGTCGTCTTCAACATAGAACCCGTCCGCATCGTCTAACATCCCGATCGTTACCGTAATGTCGGCTCCGCCGTGCTTGACGGCATTGGTGAAAAGGTTCTCGAGAAGCGAGTTCAATCGGTTTCTATCCGCTCTGGTCGACCCGAGCCCGTCCGCGAACGAAAGCTCAGCAGAATCGGTATCGACCCACTGCCACGACTCGGTTGCCACCTGCTCCAGGGATAAACTCTCTTTCTCACCCACGGTGGCTCCCTGCTGGGCGAGCTTGAGCGTATTCTGTATCAGCCGTTCCATTCGATCGAGCGATTCGGCGATTTCGCTTATCTCCTCGCGCCGGAGATTTTCTTCGAGGATATTCGTATACCCTTTCGCAACGTTGAGAGGGCTCTGGAGGTCGTGAGAAAGGACCCTCGCAAAGTTCTCGAGCTGTTCGTTTTGCCGTTCTAATTGCAGTTCTTGTTGCTTGTTTTCGGAGATATCTCGAAACACGCCGGTAAAGAGCAATTTCCCCTCAAACTCGTGTTCTTTGAGGCTGATCGCCACTGGCACTTCGTGGCCTGCTTTGTGCAACGCCGGTAACTCGACGCCGTTCCAGTCTATGCTCTTGTCCCCGCATTCGATGTACGCCTCGAGTCTCCGTTTATGGACGTCTCGAAGTCGCTCCGGGATAATTTCCAGTTTCGAACTCCCTACCAACTCTTCCGGTCTGTACCCGAGAATGTCTTCGATCGCGGCGTTTGCAAAGACGATTTCACTCTCTCTGTCTATTGTCAATAAACCTTCAGATGTGTTTGCTACCAGCGTTTGACAAAAAAGCCCTTCTCTCGCGGACAGCTGAGGATCGATCGCATACCGCTTAGACTGTCTCTCCTCAGAAGTCATCGACTCATAAGTTGGATTAAATCATTATGAACGCTTTGGTCGAGTATTCGTTATTCCCGTGACGATTTCCGAAAACATCAAAAATTAGTCTTTTCATCCAGGTCCGCAAAGTCGAGATCGTCGGCGATCGTTTCGATGGTCGTATCGGCTCGGTGTTTTGCCTGAGTATACTGATCGAGGAGTTCGGTGTACTCTTCGCTTGAAGCGAGTTCGGTCTCCGTCTTTGCGGCCTCGAGTGCGGCCTTTTTCGACGCGAGCTGAAAGTACTCCTGGACGGCTTCCTCGTACGTCGGGAGCGAAACGAGATCGCTGACGAGCGAAAGAAGAGCGCCGCGTTCGATCGGCTTGACGAGGTAGTCGTCAAACTCCATCTCGACGATGTCGAAGTCAGGGTCGACAGCGGTGACCATCGCGATGGGGAAATCGAATCCACGACCGCGGATCGCTTCGAGGACCTCGTCCCCGGACAGACCGGGCATACGCCGATCGAGGATGGCCATGTCGACGTGTTCGTCGACGAGTTCTAATGCGTCCTCTCCGTCGTATGCGACGCGGACATCGTACTCGGGTTCTAACCACGTTGCGAACAGATCACCTAACATACGTTCATCTTCGACGATGAGAACTGTGGGTGACGTCTCCATTATTGGTTGTCTCTATTCAAGCGATCCTATAAATAGTACCGGCAAATCGTCCCCCGTCGAGGCCGTTCAGGTGTGTCCGTATGTCGTCTACTTGTTCTGTTCGCGCGGTATGCCTCGAGCGGCTATCGCGTCTCACTTTCGACCCTCGTACGCTCTGTAGCCACTGCGAGTATATTATCAAAAATCGGTTTGAGCGAGTTAACGTCCTGGGGTTCTTCTGCGGTGTGATCGATATGGAAGTACGATGTAACGGATGCCGACTGTAACTTTGCAAGCAGTATATGGAGAAACTGGAACACCTGCTTGGTACTCTTGTACTGCAGTAATATATTCAACGTGTCGAAACAGAGAATCGTATCCTCTGGGTGTGAGTCCCACTCTTCGACGATTCCCGTTGTAACGATTCCGAGGCGAGTGAGGTCGGTCGGGCTGTTGATTTGAACGATTTCAATCTCGTTTTCGAGGCGACTCGGCGCGGACTGGTTGTAACCGACCGAAATAAGCGTTGTCCGGTTGGCCCGCTGAGCGATTTCTGCAAGGGCGTTTTCGTCTATTCGCCTGTATCTAACGAGCGCTACGTTGATCTCTCCCGAACGCTCGTTTTCGAGTACGTCGACGGCGGATGCGCGCTTTCGTTTGACGTCCGATTTACACTGGATGAGTGTACTGGTCGCGCGTGCAGGATCGTAACTTATCGGGTTCTGACCGCTTTCGGACGTGTTCTGTCCGCCAGCGGCTCCTCGCTGGCTGGTAGTCTCCTGTCGCGATTCGGTTTCTATGCGTTCCGTCTCGTCCGTTTTACCGGGCTCGACGATATCGATGCTCGTCGACTTCGTTTCTCCTTCCTTTGCAACCCGCGTTGGGGTAACCGACGCCGACTGTCGGATGCGTCGGAGGAGTACTCCGTTCTCTGCAGTTGACTTCGAGATATAGTCGTCAGCCCCCGCCTTGATTGCGTCGTTAATTGTTTTGTCCGCTTCATCCTCCGTGAACAAGAAAAAGGGTGCCATAGAATCCCGTTTTTTGACTTCTTCTAAAAACTCGAGGTTACGATCTTCGGCGGTAGATAAGTCACTCAGGATACAGTCGATATCGTTCGTCGCGATCACCCCAACCCCTTCCGATACGCTCGCTGCGGTAGTTACAGCGAGTTCGCCATGATCTGCGAGGAAATCGGCCCACGTTCGTAACGATTCCGGCTCATCGTTCACGTAGAGCACCCGAGTCTGATTTGGCATTGCAGATTCCTATCACCGAGTTTGTATTGAATCGCCTTTAACCTACATATCTCCGTACGACGCGTCTCGTCCGATGATTTCGGGGATAACGGATCGTATTTTATACTCTTCGACGCTGTGTACGCTCGCTATTCCGCTGCCGGACGGCGGTTTAAAACCGGATAACGCTTTGCAGACAATCAACGTGTGGGTTACTAGCAACCCCAAGTAGCGTTCGCCCAGTAGAATTAAGATAACTCCGCCGGATTGTCACTACACGTTTTGCATGAACGGAACCTCTCAAATCACTGTTTCAATATGATCGTCTCGTTCCCTTTCTGCTCTGATCGGAACACGACCCACCGTGCCGTTGTATCCCGTGGGAACCGCATACGACTAGCTGTCGATTTGGAGAATTATAAATAAGTCGAGCTATGAGTACTGTTCAAGCTGAAGCACGTTCACAATTCGAGGGCGTTTTCCGGAGGCCATTACAATGAATAGAGAGGACTGGTCTATTCGGGTTCGGGCATTTTTGAGCGAACGGTTCGTTCTCGTTCTCGTCTTCTTACTCGTTCTTACTGCACTCTTTGGAGTCTGGACCTATCAAGTGAACGCCGTACCGGAGTTCGAGCAGGAGGATCGGGTTGTCGAACAGTGGGGAGAGTCGACGGCGTACAATCACAGCGTGCTCGTGACCGACGATACCGCCGTCTGGTCTTCGGGAGAGCGATTGAGTAACCGGCCGATCTACTACACGGCCGTCTCTACGGAACTGAACGGGGCGTACTCGTACGAGTATACGGCGACAGACGGGGATGTCACGGTAACGTCAGAAACGTATCTCCTCGTTCGAGGCGTCGATGACGGTGGTGGCGAAACCGTCTTCTGGGAGTTCTCTGAACCGCTCGAGGAATCGACGACTGAATCGCTCGATCCCGGCGACGAGCACACGATCGAGTTTGCCGTCGATATCGAGGATGTCCAGGAAGACGTCCTCGAGGTCGAAGAAGATCTGGGAGCGAGCGAGGGCGCTGTCGATATTCGCGTCGTCTCCGCGACCGAAGTCGAGGGAGAGATCGAAGGCGAGCAGGTGAGGACGACCTACGATAGTGAAATGCCCGTCGAGATCAGTTCGTCGACGTTCAGCGTCGGAGATATCGATACCGTCGACGAACAGGAACAAACAACCGAACAAACGGAGATACCCGTCGAGGCCTCAGCTCTCGAGTCACTCGGTTCGATCATCGCGTTCGGAACGGCGCTCGCTTTGAGTATCGCGTTGGTCGTCGGACGCAACGCGAACTACATCGAGATCACCGAGGAAGAAAAGCAACGCCTGCAGTTCGAACGGAATCGAGAGCGCTTCGACGAGTGGATAACGACCGGCACGTTCCCCTCCGAACGGGAGTACGAATCGACGATTCTCGTCGACGATCTCACGGGACTGATCGACGTCGCAATCGACACGAACAAGCGAGTTATCGAGGATCAACAACTCGGCGTGAGTACGGTGCTCGACGAAGAGTATAGCTATATTTTCGTCCATCCAGGCTCGCCAGCTCGAGATTGGCTACTCAGTTACGCCGATGAAACGATCGACGAATTCGAGGGCCATGACTTCTGAGTTACACCCGTTTGGCTCGCGAATCCGTGCGCCCGGTATCTTAGGAACATGAGTTCTCCGATTCAGTGGGGTAAATACGCGCTCGTCTTCGTCCTCGTCCTTTTTATCGGACTGACACTCGTCGGCCAACTCATCGGCCAACCGATGCTCGTGTTCGTCGAAACGGGGAGCATGGAGCCGACTCTCGATCCCGGAGATGGATACGTCGCGGTTCCAGCGATGTTCGCTGGCGAGGTATCGGAGGGTGATGTCATCCTTTTCGAGGCCGAAGAACTCGGCGACGGCGGGGAGTTGACGACGCACCGAGTGGATAGGGTCACGGATGAGGGGTATATCACGAAGGGGGACGCGAACCCGTTTACCGATCAGGAAGACGAGGAGCCACCGGTACAGGAGGGACAGATCCAAGCTGTTGGGCTCACCGCGAGCGGGGATCTCGTCGTCGTCCCCGGGCTGGGATCCGTCGTCGAAACGACCTCCGGCGTAATGGATACCACGCAGGATCGGCTGTTCTCGTCCCTTGGGCTCGAGCCCCCGGGGACGACCGGCTTTGCAGTCGGTGTTCTGGCTCTCAGCGGGCTGTTGTTCCTCGTTAGTTCGGCCACCGAGATGCTCGGTCGAGGGAGTTCAGATGGTCGTTCACGCGGGAGTTCGGCCCGAACGGGGGGTATCATAATCCTCGTGTTAATGTTGATCATACTGATCCCGATCAATCTCTCCATGTTGCTCCCTTCCGGTGTTTATCAGTACGAGATCGTCAGTTCGAGCGGTCCTGATGACGACGAACAGACGATCGAAGCAGGGACTTCAGCGGAAGTCTCGTATCCGATAACTAACGGCGGACAGATTCCGGTGTTCGTGATCGTCGAACCGGCAAGCGAGGGCGCTCACGTCGATCAAAACGAGTATTACGTGCCGAGGCAATCCGTAGAGAACGCATCTGTGACGATGGATGCTCCCGAGGAGACCGGGATGCACTACCGGTTCGTCGAAGAGACCAGATATCTGGTTTTCCTTCCTCCTTCGTTGATCGGAGCGTTGCACGCGATTCATCCGGTCGTCGCACTGTTCGCGATTAACGCGCCGATCGCCCTCGTGCTGGCGCTTATCGGAATCAGTACGCTGGGGACAGGGCGAATGCGTCTCAGATCTCGTTCACGGAATCTCACTCTTAGCCAGGAAATCCACCGGAAACTATCGTTTCCCTCGCTCTTTACTCGTCGGCCCGATAGACCCGCTCCGCCACCGCTGTGGAAATCCGGAACGTCGACGTCGGCTCACACTCCCGAAGACGATGTCGAAACCGACGCTGCTGGGACCACACCAACGCCGGAACGAACGAACGAATTCGATGAGGCATCACTTTCTCGATACGGGTGGATCGAAGGCGTGGTCCAGACGCCGCCGAACGAAATCGGACTCGACGGCACCGAGTGGACACCGTCCCTTCTCCGAACGTTTCTCGAGACGGCCTATGACGAACAGTACACGCGAACCGAATGCAGAAGGTTGATGGGGGAGTTACACACAGCAACACCACGAACGTACCAAATCGATACGGATTCGACGGGGAGGCGAGGTACCCAGTCTGGATCGACCGATGGGTGGGGTGCGGACGAGCCGTAACTATGATTCGAGCGAGTCACGACGAGACGGTGGAAACTGCCGGACACGAACAGCAAAACGAGCTTTTCGATGCGCTCGGGAGCCACCGAAGTCGATACGCGCTGTACGCGTGTCTCCAGACCGACGGCGAACTCACCCTCTCGGTGATCGCGGATCAGGTCGCCGCGTGGGAGTACGATAAACCGATCGCTGAGGTTACGTCGACCGAACACAAGCGGGTGTATACGTCACTCCAACAGCACCACCTCTCGAAACTCGAGCGATCAGGACTGATCACTATCGACGACAAGTCGATTGATTGTACCGAGAAAGCGCAACAGCTCGACCTGTACATCGAACTGGTCCCGGAATCCGACGTTCCCTGGAGCCTCTATTATCTGGGATTGAGTACGATCGGAGGGTTCATCCTCGGGTTGAAGGCGATCGGGTTTCTCCCCGATCCGATTTCACCGCAGGTGCTTACCGGGATACTATTGCTCGCGTTTTTTTGCTCGTCGCTCGTCCACTACCGGCACTCGAACCGCGTCACCTTTGGCCCCTCGGATCGACCGCTCGAAATCGCGGACTGATACGGACTGCCCTCAGGCATTCCAGTGCAACCGCGACCGTCCTGGGGATGTGCCCGTACATTGTCACAGCGGACCGTACGAAGTGACCGCAGTCGCTTCGCTCGTCTCTCCCCGTAGCTCTTGACTTATCGTTGGGAGTACAGAAATCGCCACGCTTCCAGACGGTACCGTGTAGACGAAGCATCTGTATCACCGATAGGAATATCACACACCTATTCATGTAACGGATAGCAAATGGAACGTAATTGTGGCGATGCCAATCAAGTCACTTGACGCCCTCCACACGACTGAAGTCGTGGGCTTTCTCCTGTACTTCGTGTAAACCAGTTAATCGGGAACGGTACAGAACCACCCTCGAGGGCTTCGGAGAGACGCGACCAGCTGTTCATCCCACCCTCGAGTCGAGGTGTGTTACTTGCTCCTGCGTCGACGCGCTCGTTCAGTTCGTCCGGCGTTGTCGACTTGACCTCGACGGCTGGTGTCGGGAAGTCCGTTTGTCCGTGTCCTTCCGCGCTCAGTGTCGGTCACTTCCACTTCTAATTTGTATGGTATGTTGGGAGTCATACAATATAGCCGTTCCTGCAAACCAAACAACTCTCTAAAAGCCTATAGGACCTTTGAGAAACAAAGTATGGCTCGGCATGCTGTTGTAGTCCTCCATATAGTGTCTAATAACCGATATGCTTTTATATATGGTCTTTATATTGTACGATATTTCCAATATAATACTGCAATATCGACCACGAGTTCGGAACACCAGATCACCGAGACGCCCGAGGTAAAACGACAGGCCTGTCGGACGACGATTGAGCTGATGGACTACGACGAAAACGACTTTCACGACGGCGCTACGACCGGTCTCGGTGCGGCGACCGCGTTATAGCATATGGCCGAATTCGATATCCAACCCCCGCCTGACTGACGCCCCGTGGGAAACTCCCGTCGGCGCAGAAACTACGACTTCGATTGGGGATCGGTAAGGTGGTTCTTTTTACTGCGGAGGTACGATTATTCTCGGATGGGGTATCACACGTTCGATCCATCGCGTGCGGATAAATTGGAACGGGCCGGTCACCGGTTTCGGTTCTGTTCGGCGGAAGAACTCCGCTGGGCGCTCGAGGTAACGGCCGACGACACCGTCGCTGACCTCGGGAGCGGAACCGGATTCTATACGGACGAGGTCGCTCCGTTCGTCGAGGCGGTGTACGCGGTTGACGTGCAACCGGAAATGCACGAGTACTATCGAGAGAAGGGGGTTCCCGAGGATGTCGCTCTCGTCACGTCGGGAATCGAAAGCATGCCGTTCGACGACGGCGGTCTCGACGCCGCGTTTTCGACGATGACCTACCACGAATTCGCGAGCACGGATGCACTGTTGGAAATTCGTCGCGTGCTCCGATCCGGTGGCCGACTCGTCATCGTCGATTGGGAGGCGTCCGGTCTCGGCGACAGTGGACCGCCGCTCGAAGAGCGGTACACGGCCAACGAGATAGCGAGTCAACTTCGCACCGATGGATTCGACGTCGAACACGTTGCCGTTCGGTCGGAAACCGTCCTCCTGCGGGCGACTGTTCCATAGCGTCTCCGTAAACGCCAGGTGTCGGAAAAGTGTGGTGTTCCGAAACGTCCCCCAAACGGGTCGTTCTCTCGGTTTCGAACCGTGCGGCGGACAACTTCGCCGATAACGTCGAGTATGGGCATCTCGGTCACTCTCAGTGACTATTGTGCACTTCTGGAGCAACATTATGTGGCTCACGCCCGTAGCGATGTGCATGAACGACGAAACGGACGGCGTCCGTGTTTGGTTAGTCGAACGAACGTACTCGGACGACGAACAAAATCTGATAATTCTGGTCTATGCGACGGTGAACGGAGACCGATACTTCCGGAAAGAACGCGCGCTCACGAGTTCAACGGATACACGAACGACGACAGCGGCGGTGACGGTCGAACCGACGAACCTCGGATCCGTCGATGATCCGGAATTACGGGAACAGTACGCCACGGAAGCGACTCGGATGGCCGACGAACACGATCCGTCCGACGCCATCTAGGCGGGTCATCCGGAACGTATCGTCGCTTCGTTTAGACTTCTGCCGTCGATGGCTCGCCGTCGACGTGTTCGTACTTGTCCTCGAACTCCTGGATGAGCTGACCCATTTTCGCGTACCAGTCGTTCAACATTCGTTGCATGTTGTTTGCTATCTGGGTCGGATCGGTCGGGTAGTAGACGTGATAGTAGCCACCCTGATCGTAGTTGATCTGTTCTTTCTGGATGAAGCCACTCTGGAGCAGCCGCTGAATCGATCGGTACGCAGTCGAACGCTCTCGGTCGACTTGCTCGGCGACTTCGTCGATCGTGAGGCGCTCGTCGTTTTCGACCAGGGCGCGGTAGCACTCTTTGTCGAGTTGTTTGAGGCCGTGAATGCACTCGAGCAGTCCCTCACACTGCATATCTTGCTGCAGTTGTTCTGCCATTGAGGATGCCATCTTTCTGGTTCCGAAAAGGAGATCGATCGGTATAAGGATTTTGTGTGTATTGTACAAACCTACTGATCCGGTCTTGAAGGCTGACAGTGGTGACGAAACCGACGCCATCAATTGTCGCCGTCGGGTGTTGAGTGGGTATCTGATTCACTCGTTGCACCGGCTTGACCTCTCCGACCGATCGATTCGCAGCCGAGAATTGACGAAGAGCTATCATCGCTATTTTAGGCATAAACGAAACCGCCCAGAAAGTACCACCACCTGACCGCTCTCTCAAATTATGTTTATAGTAGTTTTCGTCGGAGTCTCGAGTTCGTTCTTTTCCGTTATTCGTAGTAATCTTTTCGCTCGAGAACCTCTCCGAAGGCGACGGTCTCCGTTACGTCGGCGATTTCGATGGTGACCCGTTCACCCTTCTCCGCGTCGGGGACGATAACGACGTACCCGCGTTCTATCCGCGCAATGCCGTCGCCTTGCTCGCCGATATCTTCGATATCGACTGTTCTATTTTCACCCTCTTCGACCGGCGGTTCGGGACCGCCACGATCCGATTTCCGCGACGTGTTCGTTTCGGGCTCCGGGTCGGATCGGGTTTCGCTGGCTGATTCCGAAGCGAGCAGCGCGACGCGATACACTCCACCCTCTTCGAGGTCACCAACCGCGACTTCGTTCTCCGGAATTTCGATACGGTAGGACCCTCGTTGCTCCGTCACCTCTGCACTGAATACACACAGTAATTCGTCTGGTATTTCCATGAATATCGTTCCTTGCCAAAGAGACGTGTAGACAACCCCTTCAGTCCTCCGGTGCCGTTTCCTCTGTCTCCCCTCGAGTATCTTCTTCCTACCAACTGGCCGTCGTGTGAATAGGGCGCCTCTTCGAGTCTCATCCGCCGATTGATAGCCCGTTGTGTACGGTCGGTTGCGGTTCGTTAGCGACGGATCACGATCTGGTCGTTGAGGGTGGAAATTTGATTGATTGGAATTCGAAGTCGACCGTTCTCATCGGTTTCGAAGTCAAC
This sequence comes from Halostagnicola bangensis, assembly GCF_054653435.1. Classification (NCBI taxonomy): domain Archaea; kingdom Methanobacteriati; phylum Methanobacteriota; class Halobacteria; order Halobacteriales; family Natrialbaceae; genus Halostagnicola; species Halostagnicola bangensis. The sequence goes on from NZ_BAAIGG010000004.1 coordinate 298,701, forward strand.
CGATTGCGTCGAGAGCCCCTCGTTCGGGTCGATGACGAGGTCGCCCAGTTTGGCCGACTCGAGTCCCATAGTAATGTTATAGAGCGTTCCAAAGTCGGTTCCGTCGATCCCAACGATAGATTTATCTATGAGATTTTTGGCAAGTATCTCGTCCATGTTACTTCATTTTCTCTTAGAGTATATTAAATGTAATGGAAACTCTAACTGTCATATCAAAAATGCTGATGGTTTTTTCTTGTGTTGGCTCGATAGGACACCACTGGTTTGGGCTGGTAGCTGCTCGAGCAAAGCCCTCCTCTGGGGTAGATCGGTACTCGATATTCGCTCCCACCCCAAAATGCGCCCAACGGACTCGTTACCACCCGTTGTCGGTGTCCCCTACCGACGGGCGAGAGAAACTCTCGTCTTGCACACTGATTGTACAGTTTGACCGACCATTCCTTAGTCTCCTCATACTTTCAGACGCCGCCGGGAGTAGTTGCTGTGGTGATGGTGAAAACGGTGGTTTCGCCGCTGGCAGTGGGTCCAACACTAGCACCACCGTTCGACGACCCTGTCTTGATTTTCGGGCTTTCGATGGTAATCTTTCTGACCGCCCCGCTCGTTCTCAAACGCTACCGACTGCCGGGAATCATCGGAATTATCCTGACCGGTGCGGCGATCGGTCCGAACGGGCTCTACGTCCTCGAGCGCGATGCCACCATCGAACTGCTCGGCGAAGTCGGACTGCTCTACCTGATGTTCATCGCCGGACTCGAGATAAACTTCGCCCAGTTCGTCAGGTACAAGGATCGCAGTATCGTCTTCGGCCTGTTATCTTTTCTTATTCCGCAGGCGATCGGAACCGTCGTCGGCATTTACGTCCTGGATTTGACCGTCCTCTCGGCATCGCTGTTCGCGGCCATCTTTTCCTCACACACGTTGCTCGCTTATCCGATTATCAGCCGATTAGGAATCGCGAAAAACGAGGCGGTTACGGCGACGATCGGCGGTACTATCCTGACGGATACGCTCGCGTTGCTCGTCCTCGCCGTCGTGGTTGCATCCGCTGACGGTGCCCTCGACGCCGCGTTCTGGCTCCAACTGGTGATTGGGTTATCCGTGTTCTTTGTGGGCGTCTGGATCGCTGTGCCCCGTCTCGCACGATGGTTCTTTCGAATTCATACCGAGGAGAGCTACTTCGAGTTCCTGTTCGTGATGGCGGTCCTGTTCGGCTCTGCGTTCCTCGCGGAGCTCGTCGGCGTCGAACACATCATCGGTGCGTTCCTCGCGGGTCTAGCACTCAATCGATTGATCCCCGAAACTGGTCCGCTAATGAACCGGATCGAGTTCACCGGGAACGCGCTGTTTATTCCCTTTTTCCTCCTTTCGGTCGGGATGCTCGTCGACGCACGCGTCGTTTTCGAGGGTGTGGACACGCTACTCATCGCAGGGTCGTTGCTCGTGATGGTCGTCCTGACGAAATACGCCGCGGCGTGGGTGACCGGACGAGTGTACGGCTACGATCGGAACGAGGTCCTCGGGATGTTCGGGCTCTCGGTCGGACAGGCGGCCGCCGCCCTCGCGATCGTTCAGATCGGCTTCGACGCGGGTATCCCTGGTTTCGATCAGAATATGATCAACGCGGTCGTGTTGATGATACTCGTGGTGAGTTTGCTCAGCCCCGCCGTCGTCGAACAATCGGGAGCGGCGCTCGTCCGTGGGAGCGATCGACAAGAGTACGACCCGAGTGACACGCCACAACGCATTCTCGTCCCGGTAACGGAGACATCGAGACACACGGAGTCGCTTCTCGATTTGGCGTTTGCGATCCGCGACGAGCGCTCAGGGCAACCGATCCACATTCTCTCGGTCGTCCGGCCGGATCAGTATGTACCGACGACGGGGAAAGTCGCGGAGTCCGAGGCCCTCCTCGAGGAAGTAACGGAGTACGCCTCGAGCGCGGCGGTTCCGACCGAGGACCACACGCGGGTCAATCACAACATCGCTTCCGGTATCGCTCGGTCCGCGCTCGAGAACCGGATAACGACGTTCGTTATCGGGTGGGACGGTGCTCGTTCGCGGACACAGCGGGTGTTCGGTCGGATCATCGATCAGGTGCTGAGTCGGACCAATCAGTTGACGCTCGTCGGGCACGTTCCGAACCCCCTCAACACGACCCAGCGAATTGTTCTCGTATTGCCGTCGGGTATCGAACACAACGATGGATTCGCACGTGCCCTCCACACCGTGGGACTCATCGCCGCGGATACGGGAGCGCCGATTCGCGGACTCGTCGTGAACGGCGAGGTCGAACCGTTTGAACGGTTATTCGAGCAGGCGAATTCCGAAGCGTCCGGCGACTTCCGTCCGGTGGACGGGTGGGGCGAATTGCGCGCTACGCTCCGAGACGAAACACGAACTGATGACCTCGTCGTCTGTCTGAGTTCCCGGCGTAACGATATCGGCTGGCACCCCGAACTGCAGACGCTTCCGAAGCAGATTTCGACGATTACGGACGGGAATTTCGTCGTCGTCTACCCGGGGCGCAAGGAACGAACGGACGAACGGCAGTTCCTTCGGTTCTCTTGAGCCGATGTGAATGCCATCGAGGACTGTTCTTCGAACCTGGATTTACTTGAGCACCGGTTCGAGTAAACTCCGTTCGATATCGGAAGTTCACCTCTCACAGTCAGCACCGACGCCGGGTATGGAACTCTCGAGGACCCCATCCCGTTCTGAATGGTAGGGGATGATATCTATTGAGAGGTCACTGTTAAATCGAGAGAAACCGCCAGAGGGAGGCGGGTATCTTCGCGACCAAATCTTAGTAGAGGCTCTGAATGATTGCTCACCTATCCAGAAACAGGCGCACGAGCGAAAATCTATTATAGATGCGATATGAGCTACAAGGCAGTCGCTAGTCACACTTAACCTAACCCGGTACTACCTTGCGATTCTTGCTGGATTTGACAGTGCCGAACGGGAGGGCGTACTCGAGCGCTGAACAGAGGCGGAACCTCTCTCAGGCGGTGCAACTATACTGTCGTTGGTCGGTGATCAATCCGGGTAGGATTCTCAGAATCTATTAAAAGTAATAACTCGTCTATTGGTATGGTTCTCTCGAATATATAGATGTGAGAATATAATATCTCAATTGAAATGTAATACGATTCTCGTGGTCACCATTTATTCTCGACACTCCGTAACAAACTCTGTATAGTTGACCGTGATTAAGTACCGTTAATCCACTTATTGTGCTCCTCAAACGGTGATTCGGCTGTTCGAAGACGCTGGTCCATTGAAATAGCGATCGATAGGGCGATCGGTAGACTTCCGTCTTCCGTTGCGGGCGGGTATGCGTCGCTTACATGGACGAGGATTTCGGCATTTACCCGCTTTATACGGCCTAGATCGTACGAGCCCGACAACTCATAGCGGATGTACACCTTGGACGATGCATTCAGCTCTCTTCACATTACAAATGTATTAGATACCGATCATAATCTTTCAGAATCAGACCATATATAGATATATCTCAGAAAAAGCTTCTAATAGAAATCATCGGTATGTATCTAGACCATCCGTTTGTAGCCCGTTGTGAAAGCACACGATATTACACGAGTATGTGTGTAAAATATTTGCATCGAGCGCGGACGATCGTTTTGAGTTCCGACGGTATTCATCGGCTACATCACGACGCGAGTGCCGACCCCGCACAACCTTTATCAATCGATCGAAACGATATGTTACCATGCAACGTCAAACGGCCACACCAACTGTTAGCCGGTTTCCGGGCCCGAAAACGCAGGAGTGGGTCGATTTTCACCGGAACTCGGCCGCGACGAGTACATACGTCTACGAATTCGTCTGGGACATCACCGCGGACGCTGCCGGGCCGTTCTGTACCGACCCCGACGGGAACGTATTACTCGACTTCACGAGCCACGTCGGGGCCGCTCCCCTCGGCTACAACAATCCGAAACTGATGGACGACATTCGGGAGTTCGACCTCGTCGATCCGCTGAAGATAGCCGGACAGGACTTCTACGTGAGTACCGGCGGAACGCCCGCGGACACCGACCTCCCCGGGCCGTCTCATCTCATGGACACGCTAACGAACATCTGCGATCAGTACGGTCTCGATACCGTTTTCCTCTCGAATTCCGGCGCGGAAGCGGTCGAGAACGCGATCAAAATCTGTTACGACAACTGTCCCGCGCCCAAGTACGGACTCACGTTCGACGGTGCGTTTCACGGACGCACTCTCGGCGCGCTCTCTCTCAACCGATCGAAATCGGTACACCGGAGGAAGTTCCCCGAACTGAGCGGCATCCACGACGTTCCGCGCTCGATCGAGGGCCTCGAGCGACTCGAGCAGAAACTCGACCCCGATGTCGGTCACATTCCCTCGGATCAGGTCGCCTTTCTCATCCTCGAGCCGATACAGGGCGAGGGCGGATATCGGATACCCACCCCCGAGTTCCTGAGCCGCGTGAACGAGATCTGCTCGAAACACGAGATCCCGATCATCGCCGACGAGATCCAGTCGGGGATCGGTCGAACCGGTTCGATGTGGGCGTCCGATCAGTACGACCTCGAACCGGACGTCATCACCAGTGCGAAGGCCCTCCGTGTCGGGGCGACGATCTCGAGATCGGAGCTGTTCCCGGACGAGAAGGCTCGCCTCTCCTCGACGTGGGGTGCGGGAGATATTCTCGCTTCGATTCAGGGAGCGCTGACGATCGCCGCTATTCAGGAACATGATCTCTTAGCGCATGCACGACGGGCAGGCGAACGACTGCTCGCTCGACTCGAGGATCTCCAGGATCGGTACCCCGAGGTCGTCGATTCCCGCGGACTCGGTCTCATGATGGCCCTCGAGTTCGACACGACGGACCGTCGGGAAGCCGTAATCGAATCCGCGGTCGAACGCGGCTTGTTGACGCTCGGGTGCGGTCACAAGACGCTTCGCTTGTTGCCGCCGCTCGATGTCCGTGATCGTGAACTCGACATCGCGATCTCGCTTCTCGAGGACGCGATCGAGGACGCCGCGTAGGACCCGATTTCACGCCGCCGTTTCGGCGACAGTTACCGACTGAGTGGCGTTACCACCGCGCTGTTCGCGAATCGTCGCTCCCCGACCGCGAGATGAATCGATCAGGCCTCTGGGATCCGGACGACCGGTCTCGAAGTTGATCACGAGTCGACGAACACACCAACTTGAGGGAGAGGCCGCTCGCGGACGCCGCCGTCGCTCGAGAGGGGTTGGACTCTCCGGTCTGTCATCCCCCTGACCGTGTGGGGAGTCCGTTCGGCCTTCTCAGAAGATATCGCTCGTCGAGATAGCATGTCGTTTTCGGTGAACGTATACTCCGATTTCACTCTCGAGAACGGATGAAAATGGCATTCGATGATGCCCGTCGTCGGCGATAGCCGAGTCGATCACGATCGATCGTTACAGCTCCGAGATACGCGCGAAATTCCCGCTGAGTGGCTAATTCAACCCGAACTGAGGAGAGATTCTCCGGGATGTATTCGGAAACCGTATACGGGTCGCCATCGACTCGGCCCGCTACCGCTCGAGCAACGCCCCTTCGCTATCGAATGGCCGACCGGCACCTTCGCCTATCGCCGGGTTCGACAGCGTTCGTAGCCTCGGACGCTCTCGGCGCTCAGATAGCGCGTTATTTCGGGGGAAAGATTTTCCCCGGATTCAAGATTCCGTTGGGATCGAATGCCGCTTTCACTTGCCGCATAGTGTCGACCGTTCCGTCGTTGTACTCTACCGGAAGATACCGCTGCTTTCCGAGACCAACCCCGTGTTCGCCCGTTGCCGTCCCGCCGAGTTCGATGGCGTGACGGACGATACGCTCGTCGACGCGCTCCCCGAGGGCTCGGTGTTCCTCGTCCTCGACGCGTACCATGACCGTGTAGTGGATGTTCCCATCACCCGCGTGACCGAAACAGGGAATCTCGAGATCGTGTTCCGTTTCAATGGTCGAAATATACGCCATTAAATCCGCGTACTTGCTGATCGGAACCGTAACGTCGCCCGATGTGAGCATCTCTAACTTCGGATCGTACTCTTTGAGTGCGGACGCCATCTCCTCTCGGATCTCCCATAGTTCGTTCATCTCGGGCCCAGTCGCTCCGATATCGACATCCGTGATGTCGTACTCCTCGAGGATCGCGCGGCAGAAATCGACTTCCGCCTCGATGTCGTGATTCGCATGAAACTCGACGAACGCCATCGGGGCATGTGGAAATTCAGCGCCGAGGTATCGACACGCCATCCCGGCGCTGCGTTCGTCGATGAGTTCTATCTTTGCGACATCCACGCCCGAACGAACAATGTCGGAAATCGCCGCGGAGGCTTCCGTCCGATTCTCGAAGCGTACTCGGCCGCCCCAGATCTGCTCGGGAATGCCGGCGAGCTCGAGCGTCGCCTCGGTGACCACGGCGAGGGTGCCTTCGCTGCCGACGAGGAGATCCATCAGGTTGTACCCGCTCGAGGTTTTCGATGCCCTGCTTCCTGTTTCGATCACCGTTCCGTCGGGACGCACGGCCTCGAGGCGCAGGACCCAATCGTGTACCTCGCCGTATTTGACCGTCTGCATCCCGCTCGCGTCGTTGGCGATCATCCCGCCGATGGTCGAAATTTTCCCGGAGGAGGGAAGCGGGGGGAAGAACAACCCGTCTCGCTCGACCGCCTCGTTGATAGCCGACCCGAAGACCCCGGGTTGAACGTCGATCTGAAAGTCGTCCGCTCTGACGTCGACGATTTCGTCCATCTTCGTCATATTGAGGCTGATGCCGCCAGCGACCGGGACGGCGTGCCCTTCCAAACTCGTCCCGGCGGCATAGGGTGTGACGCTAATCCCCCGTTGGTTTGCTCCTTGCAATACTGCGGCGACTTCCGCCGTCGTTTCGGGCCACACTACGGCATCCGGCATCGTTCCTTCTTCGTCGGGGGTTCCCCAGTCGGTTTTGTGTTCTTCTCGACGGCGCGGATCGGTCGAGAACTGCTCAGCATCGAGTGGGGTGTCGGTGAGGAAATCGATATCCATGTGGTAAGATACCACTACATATGACTACTTATATGGTTCGGCGGAGACCGGATGCGACCGACCTTCGCCGAGAAAAACGCTAGCTGACCGCGTTCGAAAAAGTCCGGAAGGTACAACTGTAAACAGCGATCCTGCGCGAGTTGTATTCGCCCTTCTGATCAAAAATTGAACCGGTATATGGCGGGGAACCTTGAATATAACAAGTTCATGTGGGTTAACCCACAAAAAATTATAAATATTTCACTTGGCTTGTACCTGTTGCATGCTATCATCATTCATAGCAGGAGAGCCGACGCCGTTACTCGCAGAAACGCTACTAAATCCGGTCGTCATTCTGGCTATCGGCATCTTGATAGTCGTCGTGTTGCTCATGCGATTGGAACTGCCCGCATTCGTCGCGTTGATCGTCGCCGCGTTCGTCGTCGGCATTCTGTCGCCCGACATCGCCGTTCCGTCGGTCGGGCCCGAGGTCGCCGGTTCGTTCGGCGAGATCCTCACTGCGATCGGCATCCCGATCCTGATGGCGGCGTTGATCGGCAAGTGTCTCATCGAAAGTGGGGCGGCCGACCGGATCGTTCGGGCATTCCATTCGACGTTCGGGGAAGGCCGTGAGGGCGTCACACTGCTTGGAAGTAGTTACCTCCTGTCGATACCAGTGTTCTTCGACACCGTGTTCTACTTGCTCGCTCCGATCGCCCGCTCTATGCGGGCACGCACCGGCGAAAAGATGGCGCTGTACACCGCCGCGATAATCGGCGGCGCGTTCGCCGCTCACGCCCTCGTCCCGCCGACTCCCGGTCCGCTCGCGGTTTCGGGCGAACTCGGATTGGACCTCGGTCTCGTCATCGGGATGGGGCTCCTGATCGGCATTCCGTCGTCGATCGTCGGCGGTCTCGTCTACGGGCGCTGGATCGACGATCGGATGGATATCCCACTCCGTGAAGCGTTGGGCACGACGGCCGAGGATCTCAAGGAAACGACGCAAAAACCGATCGAGAAACTTCCGGGGACCTTCGAGGCTTTGCTCCCGATCCTGCTCGCGATTGTGCTCATCGCGTCGAACACTATCAGCACCACGTTTCTCCCCGAAGGCACCCAGATCGTCACTGCGACCGAATTCCTGGGAGACGCTAACATCGCGCTGACGATCGCCGCGATCGCCGCGATCTGGACGTTCTACCGGTTCGAGGCGGAGACGAGCGACGATTTCAGCGACGGCCTCACGAGCGCCATCAAGGACGGTGGTAACATTATCGCGATAACGGCAGCCGGCGGAGCGTTCGGTGCGATGCTCGGCGCTGCCGGAGTCGGCGACTTTTTCGTGTCGTTCATGGAAGGGATCGGCGTCGGACCGCTCATCACGGCCTGGCTCATCGCCGCCGTCCTGATCGTTTCTACGGGCTCGCTCACCGTGGCGATGATAACGAGTGCGACGATGATGGCACCGCTTATGGGGCAACTCGAGGTTCATCCGGTCTACCTGATGCTGACGATCGGAACGGGCTCGATGTTCTTCGCGTGGCACAACAGCAGTCCGTTCTGGATCATCAACGAAATCGGCGGGCTGAAACACGACGAAACGCTGCGGACCTTCTCGTTCGTCGGGTTCATCATGTCGATCGTCGGATTGGCGATGACGCTCGTGATCGCGACAATTTTCCCGATGGCCTGATAGGGTCGTTCGTACCTCTTTTCAGCCAGTCTGAGCAGAGGACGAGGTTCGGGGGACGAATCCGGCGACGGAGTATCTACGCCGGGAGAGAACTACGAACGACCCTATGAACTGCCGGAAGCCGTTTTCGTTAGTACCTATCCGAACAAACGAACGACGTAGCGGGCGATGTTTCCCGTCTCGCCGTCCCGCGAAACAGTGCCCTCAGCGTCCCGGATCGAGCACCTGAATCGGGTGGCGACTCGGTCGCTCGAGCAGCGAATCTAACTGATCGAGACAGGAGGTGCCGCTGGCGACGACGGTCCGGTCTTCGGTTTCCGGCTCGGTAAACTGCTCCCGAAGCACGTCGCCGACGGCCATACTCAGGTCGTAGTACTCCGATTTGTACCCGAAGCTTCCCGCCATTCCACAACACTCCACGTCGGACGTCACGACATCGTAGCCGGCGCGCTTGAGGACGGCAACGGTGTGGCCCTCGAGGCCGAGCGTCCGCTGCTGGCAGTGGCTATGGTAGGCGATTTCCGTGCCGATGTCGCCGCGGGCCGCGATCCGATCGTCGGGTCCACAGAGCGCGCTCGTCTCCGCGCCGTTCTCGAGGAGTCCGAAGACGTACTCGAGGAGTTCGTAGCTGTTCTCGGCCAGTGGTTCGTGAGCGTCTCCCGGAAGGAGTCGCTCGTACTCCCCCTGGAACATCGCGAGATCGCTCGGTTCGATGACGACTATGTCCCTTCCGTCCCCGATGTCGGGTGCGAGCGCGGCGTGAACGCCCCGTGCGTGAGACGACGCGGTGTCTATCATCCCCTGGGACAGCGGTGCACGCCCGCTCGAGGGGACGTCGGGAACGGTGACGTCGACGTCGAGCGCTTCCAGGACGCGAACGGCGGCCTTCCCGCGTTCGACCTGAACGTGGTTCGTGTACACGTCCGGATACAGCACCGCTTCGCGAACGGGATTGGACGGTTCGACGGTGTCTCGAGCCTCGAACCACGCCCTGAACGTCTCTCGCTGGAATCGGGGGAGTTCCCGCTCGTGTTCGACACCCGCGACCCGATCGAGCGCCGACCGCAACACGGACACGTCGGCGATCATGTTCGACAGCGGCGCGGTCCGGCTCCCCCACTTCGCGAGCGTTTCGAAGTTTCCGAACAGGCGCTTGCTCCGGTCGATACCCGTCGGCTCGTCGTCCGGGGTCAACCCGTCGACGAGGTGATCGAACGCCGATGTATCGGCCCCGTGGTTGATGCGGTCGCGGACGACCGTGTTGATCCACGGAATGTCGATGTTTACCGGACAGGCGTCGACACACCTCGAACACCCGGTACAGAGGTCGTTGAACTCGGCGGCGCTCTCCTCGCCGTGGACGCCGGTCTCCCAGCCGGTCGCGATCCCGCCCGAGTACGTCTCTCCCCCGAACGCGTGACCGCCCACCTGCTGGAAGTTCGCACACGAGTTCGCACACGCGCCGCATCGAATACAGTACAGCGTCTCGCGTAGCGCTTCGTCTTCGCGCATCGCCATTCGTCCGTTGTCCACTAGCACCAGGTGGAATGATCGGTCCGAGTTACCGGCGTCGAACGCTGGCTCGTCGGGTTCGGAAAAGTCGGCGACGGGCGAATCGACCGGCGGTCTAAACAACGATACGTACGCCGTGATATCCTGTCCCGCTCCGGCCGGTCCGATGAGGTTCAGGAACGGCGGCAGGTCCGCTATCGTCGGGATCAGTTTTTCGACGCCCGCGACTGCGACGTGGGTGTCGGGCGTGACGATACACTTGCGTGCGTTTCCTTCGTTCGTGATCAACGCGAGGGTTCCCGTATCGGCCGCGATAAAGTTCGCACCGGAGACGCCGATATCGGCCGTCGTGATGCGCTCGAGCAGGTATTCTCGAGCGAAGCTCGTTAGCTCCTCGGGCGTCTGTAGCGGTTCGTCGAGGTCGAAGTGTGCGTTGAACAGGGCGGCGATCTCCTCTCGAGACTTGTGTATCGCCGGTGACGCGATGTGGCTCGGCTCTTCCTCGGCGATCTGCAGGACGAATTCAGCGAGATCGGTCTCCCAGACGTCGAGGTCCGCCGCCTCGAGTGCGTCGTTGAGTTCGATCTCTTCGGTGGTCATCGACTTCGCCTTGACGACGCGTTCTGCCCCCTTCGATTCGGCGATTTCGGTCACGTGGCGGCGAGCGTCGGCCGCGTCCTCGGCGAGGTAGACGCTTCCACCGTTTTCGGTGACGGTGTCGCGAACTTGCTCGATTAGCTCGGGCAGCCGATCGATTGCGTCTTTCTGAATTCGACGCGCCTCGGCCCGGTACTCCTCGAGATCGTCCATCTCATCGTAACGGCGATATCGACCTTCGTTAAACGGCGTGACGGTTTCGTGGACGGTTTCGCCTTCCGTTTCGAGGAGGTGTCGGATCTTCGCCGTCTTCTCTCGACGGGTGAGTTGGTTTGGTTGGTCCGTCATATTATCTGTCGGTGAGGATGATTACGTCGACTTTCTCGGGTCCGTGTGCACCGTATACCGGAGCGCCCATGTCTGCGGTTGCGCTCGGTCCAGTCGTGATGACTGCGCTTGTGAGGCCGTCGTCGATGGCTTCCTCGAGTTCCGAAATGGCGTTTGCGAGGGTGGGAACGATATCGCTCGCGGCGAGTACGATGACGTGTTTGTCGGGGTAGAGACTCGTGTGCTCGGCTCCGTCGAACCTCGAGGTGACGACGATGCTGCCGTACTCGGCGATGGCCGGTCCGCCGGCAGTGACGCCCGTCGACGCCGCGAGTAGCTCCTCGCCGGTCGGGTTGAGCGTTATCGGATAGTCCGCGAGCGAGATATCATCGAACGGCAGCGCCACGCCGATCGTGGGCGGGTCGAGACACGCCTCGAGTGTTTCGTCGAAATCGTCGGTAGCGGTACGTCTGATCCGCACCGGAAGGTCTGCCAGGGATTGTTCGAACGCGTCTACCGGCGTCGTAGTCATACAGATGGAATCTCAACGAATCTAATTAAGCGTTTCGACGGTCGGAATCGGTCAACGGGATGAATCAACGCATGCGTTCGCGAACTCTTTGTCCGAAACTAACTACGCGTACAGAAACTGTGTTTTCGAGAGGGGAAAAGATGTAATAGCTAGCAGAACGACCAACGGACGATGGAAGGACAATCGAAGAAGATTCACGCAGTCGAACGATCCCTCGAGATCATCGAGATAGTCGCTGATGCCGAACCAGCGGGGGTATCGGAAATCGCTCGGGAGATGCCGGTTTCGAAGAGCACCGTATACACGCATCTCAACACGCTCGTGGAAAACGGCTACGTAACCAAAGACGGGGATACCTACCGGCTCAGTTGTAAATTTTTAACTCTCGGCTCGTCCGTACAGGAGCGGTTCGAACTCTATCAGATGGCCAAACAGCACATCGACGAACTGGCGAGCAAAACCGGCGAACCGACGAATCTCGTCGTCGAAATGGACGGAAAGGGTATCTGTCTCTACGCGACCAACCCCAGAAACTCGGCCGACGTGTTCATGTCTAGCGGCGAGCGAAATTACATGCACGCAACTGGGACGGGGAAGGCGATCCTCGCTCACATGCCGGATTCCGAAGTCGAAGCAATCGTCGATCAGCACGGCCTTCCGGAACTCACTGAACATACGATAACCTCTCGCGCAGAACTGTTCGAGGAACTCGAGCACATAGCGGAACGGGGATTGGCGTTCGACCGTCAGGAGACGATCCACGGACTGTACTGTATCTCGGCTCCCGTCATCGTCGACGACGATGTCATCGGCGCAATAAGCGTTTCCGGGCCCGTCAATCGGTTCACGAACGAAGAGCGGCGGGCAGAATTGAGCGAAGCGGTCGAAGAGATAGCGAACGTCATCGAACTTCGGTTCGTTTTTTCGTAGTCGGAACGGTTTCGGGTACTTCGTGAAGCGATTTCCCGACTCCCGCTCTCCCGACCGGCTTTCGGTAACGAAACTCCGTCGCAAATCGTTTTCCATAGCCGAAATACTATTCGATCGGATAGAATATTGATTCGCAAGTGGTGTTCGCTCCCACCTGCTCGTTATCTTTGACTGCTAATTCGACCGATGCACCACGACGGTTTTCAGGACGGTACCACTCAGGAGAGTACCGCGCGCCGAACGGTATACTCAGCCGTAGCACCGGCTTCTTCCTCCGCTTTTCAGATCTGTATGGACGTTCTCGTGAGAACGGATCTCTCGAGGCTTCGCGAACTCAGGTCGGTTTTCCTCTCCGAAACCCACAGTTTCCTCTCTCAAACGCTCTCCCTCCAGTAGTACTTACCGCTGTCTCGACTCCCGCTCGCTATCCTCCTTCTATTACGGATATATGATTGTAATACCTCCCACTACTGTGTCCCTCACAGTCCGAATTCGGCCCGCACTGGTAGCGAGGAGTCGCTCCGGAAAATCCTATAGATCTGATAACATCTTTCCGATATTGGAATACTAGTAACCGCCTGTTCTCTTCTGTCTACTAGCTGGTCCCCACAGGTTGTTTTAGAGTTCGTATCGTTCGCGGTATCGGTTCGGCGGGGGTACGAGCGGGTTCACAGGGTCGCCATCAGCGTCGTCTCCGATCGATCGAAGGTGAGCCGGTCGACCTCGACGTCGATTGCGCTCGCTCGCGAAAGTGTTCAGAGACCCGGTGACGGAACGCGAACGCGAATTGTCGGCATTTCACCGAACGCGGCTGTCGGCGTCTTACCGAAGAGCGTATAGTTCTGTACACGAGAGGTATCACCCTGTATGGTGAGAACGGAGTTTGAACTTCCTGATGTCGGCGAAGGAGTGGCTGAAGGAGAACTTGTTACGTGGCTCGTCGATACCGACGAGCACGTCGAGGAGGACCAACCGATTGCGGAGGTCGAAACCGACAAAGCGTTGGTGGAAATCCCATCAGCGTACGATGGCGTCATCGTCGAACGACGCGCCGAGGAAGGTGAGACGGTCCCGGTCGGTGATGTGCTCGTGGTGTTCGACGTGGACGGGGAGTCCGCCGACGACGCTGACGCGGGGGGCGCGACCGACGGGTCGGACTCGGCCGAAGCAGTACCGGATCCATCCGGGCCACCGGAGTCCGTCGAATCGGGGGTCGGAGACGGACCCAGTCTGCCCGATGGACGCGTGTTCGCCCCGCCGAGCGTCCGGAACGTTGCGCGCGAACTCGGCGTTTCACTCGAGGCAGTCGAACGCGCCGGATCCGGCGATCGAATTACGGAACGGGACGTGCGTGAAACGGCCCGCCGAGACGCCGGAGACGTTTCCGGCGGATCGGATTCATCCTCGGTTGCGGTTGAGCAGGGGGCGGATGCTTCCACCGTTGCGGGCATCGAGCGCGACGAAAGCGAACAGGCTGACGGGCAGTCCGCGTCCGCTTCCCTCGAGGCCGCCGGTCGAGATCGAACGCTGGCGATGCCGGCGACCCGTCAACTCGCCCTCGAGGAGGGCGTTTCTCTCGACGACGTTCCGGCGAGCGAACGCCGGGACGGCGAACCGTTCGTCACGCCCGAGGACGTTCGAGCGTTTTCGCGCGGTGACGGGCCAGCCGCGACGCCGTCGTCCGCTCCCGAGACGCCTTCTCGGGCGGGCACCGACGACGAGCGTCCAGGCGATCGGATTCCCTACAGCGGGGTAAGAAAAACCATCGGCGAGCAGATGGCGACCTCGAAGTATACTGCACCCCACGTGAGCCACCACGACGAAGTCGATGTCTCGGAACTTGTCGCGGCCCGAAGCCGCCTCAAATCGGAGGCCAAAGCGCGCGAGACGAAACTCACGTACATGCCGTTCGCGGTCAAAGCAGTCGTTGCGGCGCTGAAGGAGGTGCCGGCGATCAACGCCGAACTCGACGAGGAGACCGAAGAGATCCTCCTCCACGACGAGTACAACATCGGGATCGCGGTGGCCAGCGATGCCGGGCTCATGGTGCCGGTCATCGACGATGCGGATCAGAAAAGCCTGCTCGAGTTAGCTCGAGAGATCAACGACAAGGCCGAACGGGCTCGAGATCGGTCGATCGGACTCGAGGAGATGCAGGGCGGAACGTTCACGATCACGAACGTGGGTGCGATCGGCGGCGAATACGCCTCGCCGATCATCAACTACCCCGAGGCGGGCATTCTCGCGTTGGGGGCGATGAAAGAGCGGCCATGGGCCGAGGACGGCGAGCTGGTGGTTCGCGAGACGATGCCGATTTCGATGTCGGTCGATCACCGGATCGTCGACGGTGCGGAGGCGGCACAGTTTACGAACGAGGTCAAGCGATACCTGAACAATCCTGAACTGCTACTACTAGACTAATGGTGATGGGAGATGTGCGGACGGCGACGGATGTATTGGTAATCGGCGGCGGACCCGGCGGCTACGTGGCGGCGATTCGGGCCGCCCAACACGGGCTCGACGCGACGCTGGTCGAAAAGGACGCCTACGGCGGGACCTGCCTAAATTACGGCTGTATCCCCTCGAAAGCGATGATCACTGCGACGGACGTCGCACATGACGCGGCGAACGCCGAAGAGATGGGCATCCACGCCGACCCGTCGATCGATATGCGAGCGCTCGTCGAGTGGAAGGACGGCGTGGTCGACCAACTCACCGGCGGCGTCGAAAAACTCTGTAAGGCAAACGGCGTCTCGCTGATCGAGGGCACCGCGACGTTCATCGACGAGGACGCCGTTCGGGTCGCCCACGGCGGCGAAGGCCAGGGGAGCGAGTCGATCGAGTTCGAACACGCCATCGTCGCCACCGGAAGCCGCGCGATGTCGATTCCCGGCTTCGACTTCGCCGACGACCCTGTCTGGTCCTCGCGCGAAGCGCTCGAGGCTGATGAGGTCCCGGACGAACTCGTGGTGGTCGGCGCTGGCTACATCGGGATGGAGCTCTCGACGGTCTTTGCGAAAGCCGGTGCGGACGTGACTGTCGTGGAAATGCTCGAGGATGCCCTGCCAACCTACGAGGACGACATCGCACGCGTCGTCAGGGAGCGAGCTGAAGCCCTCGGCATCGACTTCGAGTTCGGTCTGGGCGCGAGCGAGTGGCGCGAGACCGACGAGGGAATCGAAGTCGTCGCCGAGGACGAAGACGGCGAGCAGTCGGTGTTTGAGGCCGACCGCGTGCTCGTCGCAGTCGGTCGCGAACCCGTCACCGACGAACTCGAGGTGGACGAAATCGGTCTCGAGACCGACGAGCGCGGCTTCCTCGAGACTGACGAGTATACACGAACGGACCTCGAGCACGTCTTGGCAGTCGGAGACGTCGCCGGCGAGCCGATGCTGGCGCACAAGGCCAGCGCCGAAGGGTTGGTGGCGGCCGGGGTCGCGGCGGGCGAACCGGCGGCGCTCGACCAGCAGGCGATTCCGGCGGCGGTCTTTACGGACCCCGAAATCGGGACGGTCGGGATGACCGAAGCCGAAGCCGAAGAGGCCGGGTTCGAGCCCGTTGTCGGAACAATGCCGATGCGGGCCAGCGGCCGAGCGCTCTCGATGGACGAGTCGGACGGCTTCGTCCGGATCGTCGCCGACGAAGATACTGGGTTCGTGCTCGGCGCACAGGTCGTCGCGCCCGAAGCCTCCGAACTCGTCGCCGAACTCGGCCTCGCGATCGAAATGGGCGCGAAACTCGAGGATATCGCCGGCACGGTTCACACGCACCCGACGCTCTCGGAGGCGGTGATGGAGGCGGCCGAAAACGCGCAGGGAAAAGCGATTCACACGCTGAATCGGTAGGAAAATTCGGTGTCGAGCCGTTCAACAGATCGTTTCGAACTCGAGGAACGACTCAGCGATCGACGGTCTCTTTGATCGCCTCTTCGATTTTCGGCGGATGCGGAATGTAGTAGTCTTCCATCGAGAGGAGCGGAACGGGAACGTCGAAGCCGGTGACCCGGTTGACCGGCTTCTCGAGGTACATGAGCGCCTCGTCGTTGATGGTGGCGACGACTTCGCCGCCGAAGCCGCCGGTTTTGGCCGCCTCGTGGACAACGACGCACCGGCCCGTCTTCTCGACCGATTCGACGACGGTCTCCTTGTCGAAGGGGGAGATCGTTCGCAGGTCGATCACTTCGGCGTCGACCCCCTCGAGGTTGTCGACGGCCTCCATCGTGTTGTGCATCATCGAGCCCCATGAGATGACGGTGAGATCCTGGCCCTCCCGTCTGATCGCCGCCTCGCCGAGCGGTTCGGTGTAGGAGCCTTCAGGAACCTCGTCGCGGATCGAGCGGTAGACGTGTTTGGGTTCCATGAACAGCACCGGATCGGGATCGCGGATGGCGCTGATGAGCATCCCCTTCGCGTCGTGGGGTGTCGACGGAATCGCCAGCTTCAGGCCGGGTATGTGCCCGTAGGCTCCCTCGAGACTCTCTCCATGGTGTTCTAACGCCCGGACGCCGGCACCGTAGGGGGTTCGGACGACCATCGGTGCGGTGAGTTCGCCTCGCGTCCGCCAGCGAATGCGGCTGGCGTTGGTGACGAGCTGATCGAACGCCGGCGGGAGGAAGCCCGAGAACTGGATCTCTGCAATCGGTTTGTAGCCGTGTGTTGCGAGTCCGACGGCGGCCCCGGCGATGGCGATCTCCGAGAGCGGAGTGTCGAGGACGCGCTCTTCTCCGAACTCCTCGAGCAGGCCCTCGGTGGCTCGAAAGACGCCACCGGACTCGGCGACGTCCTGTCCAAAGACGACCGTCTTGTCGTCGCTGGTCATCTCCTCGTGCAATGCGTCGTTGACGGCTTCGATAATTGTCGCGTTCATTGTGTCCCCTCTGTTATCCCTTCGGTCGGTGTTCGATGTGGTCGTACATATCCGGTCGTTCCTGGAGGAGCTCCCGGAACTCCTCGAGTTGGCGCTCGAGTTCCGGGGGTTTCTCCTCGTAGAGGTAATCGAAAATGGCCTCGATGCCCCGATCTTCGAACGCGTCCGCGGCGTCGACCGCTTCGGAGAACTCCGCTTCGACTTCCTGCTCGATCGCATCCTCGTCGATCGCGTCCCAGCGCCCGGTCTCCTCGAGGAACGACCGATAGCGCTCGAGCGGATCCTGTTCCGCCCACTCTTCGACTTCCGATTCGGATCGGTACCGGGTCGGATCGTCGCTCGTCGTGTGGGCCCCCCGTCGGTACGTCACGGCTTCGACTAACACCGGGTTCCCCTCGAGTGCGCGCTCTCGCGCCTTCGAGACCGCGTTGTAGACGGCGAGGACGTCGTTGCCGTCGACCCGAATGCCGTCCATTCCGTAGGCCAGTGCCTTCTGGGCGACCGTCTCGGCGTTCGTCTGCCCGTCGAACGACCGCGAAATCGCGTACTGGTTGTTCTGACAGAAGAACACGGCGGGCACGTCGAGCACGCCGGCGAAGTTGATCCCTTCGTGGAACGCGCCGGTCGAGGTCGCGCCGTCACCGAGGTTTGCGAACGCTACCCTGTCTTCGCCCTCGAGTTTCATTCCCCAGGCTTTGCCGGTGACGACCGGAATGTGCGACCCGATCGAGATCGCGAGGCCGAAAATGTTCGCGCCGTCCATGCGCGAGGCGTCCTCGATGCCGCGCCAGTACAGGAGCAGGTCCCGCATCGAGAGCCCGTGCATCAACAGCGCGCCGGTCTCCCGGCCGTACGGAAAGATCCAGTCGTCGGGCGAGAGGGCGAATCCGCCGCCGATAATGCTCGCCTCTTGGCCGCGGCCCGACGGGTACGTGCCGAGTAGACCGCGGCGCTGGAGTTTCGTGGCTCGAGTGTCGAAAACGCGCTGGAGCAGCATCCAACGATACAGATCGAGGAACGCTTCGTCGTCCACGTCGGGAATCCGGTCGGCGTCGTAGGATCCGTCGGGACGGACGACCTGATAGGTGTCCATCTCCAGTTTTGCTTGCGAGAGCGGATCGATGCCGACGTCGACCGACTCGGTGGAAACTGGTCGTTGACTGTCGTTCATCTCACAATGTAGATGTCGTCATCTGCGATATAAATCTTTGTAACCGTCGCTTCGCGCCGCCGTGAGTCGGGACATCTTCGAGGGCGATTTTCAGTAGCCGCCGTCGCCGGGATCGATGCGGGAACGCGAGTCCGTCAGGTCGTGACTCGAAGTTCACACGCTCTGGGACTAAGGGAGACCGAATCAGAGGGGTATGCAATTGTGAACGTTCCCATTCTCGACACGGTGGTGGGCTATAACTGGGTGGTGTGCGTTCCGAACGAACCGCGTAGTTAGGTTATACCACTGACACCAGTTAACACGTCCCGAAAGGTTTAAGACCTATTCCCCGCACATTACAGACCATGCAGGATAGACGTGCATTCATACAGCGCACCGTAGCTGGGGGAGTAGGGGCTGCATCACTCGCGTTCGCAGGATGTCTGGGAGACGACGAGGGAGACGGGGATTTCCCCTCCCAACAGTTTCACGGCGTCATTCCGTGGGGACAGGGCGGTGGAACCGACATTTTCACGAGAGAGATCTGGCAGGAGATCGCGGGCCAAAACGACGTCTCGATCGGGTTCGAAAACGTCACGGGTGCGGCTGGCGTTCGGGGGATAACCGAACTGTACGGCTCTGAACCGGACGGATACACGATCTCGCCGATGAACTCACCATCCGTCGTCCCGCTTCTCACCCAGGATCCGGGATTCACGATCGACGAATTCAGACATATCGGCGCGTACACGCAGACCGTCTGGGTGCTCGTGACGGATCCCGATCTCGACTTAGAAGAGTTCGACGAGGTGGTCGAGGCGTACGAAAACGGAGACATCGAATCGATCTCGGGTCAGTCGCCGGGCGAACCGAACCACGTCCTCGCGGAATCGTTAAAGTCCGAACTGGACGTGCCGTGGGAAAATTACGTCGCCTACGACGGGAGCGGCCCGGTGATACAGGCCGTCGCATCAGGCGAGGTTTCGGCGGGTATCGTCACCGAGACGGCGGCGGCCGACGCGGAGGATCAGATCGATATCATCGCGGCGCTGTCGAGCGAGGGAAGTCCCGTCTTCCCGGACCTTCCAGTCTACACCGATTACGGGTACGAGCCGGAAATCGACTTCATGGGCCAGTTCCTTCGATCGTTCATGGCGCCGCCGGACACGCCGGACGACCGAATCGACATTCTGAACGAGAACCTTCAGGAGGCCCTCGAGAGCGATGAACTGCAATCGTGGGCCGACGAGACTGGGAATCACCTCGAGTATCTAGGCGGCGAAGCGGAAGTCCTCGAAGTCCTAGAGGAGAACCAGGAGCGCATCCCGGAAATCATTGATTTAGACGACCTGGAATAGAGCGCCTACGTAGCATGATTCATTCACTCTATACGTCAATGAAAGGTCGAGTGACCTCAGAGCAGTTGATGCTGGTCGCGATGCTCGGGGTTTCGAGCTACATGCTCATCGAATCGTTTTCTTTCTCCTACGAAGCCGGGATCTTTCCACGGTTCGCGGCGGTCGTGGCGGTTTGTGGCTGTGTTCTCTTGCTCGTCAGGGCGTACCTCCCGGAGCCGATACGTCAGGTGGTCACCGAATCGGCGGGGATGTTCGACCAGTACGACGAAGAGTTTCAGGGATCGGAAGACGATACAAAATCGAGTGAAGGCGAGGTTACCGAGGACGAGGATACCGGTGCAATTGAGGGTACGGATCGCGGGACGGTCGAAGATGGCGACTCGGATGCGGTCGAGAATGCCGACATAGATTCGTCGAAGCAGGCCATTCTCGTGGGTCTGCTCGCTGGCTACGGGCTCGTCGGATACGTGATCGGTCTCGTCTGGGCCACGCCCCTGTTTATCCTCGCCTTCGCGAAAGCATTCGGCCTTCCGCGGCTTATGACCCTGGTGATCGTCGTAATTGGGCTTGTTGCCGCGTTCGCGTTCAACTCGATACTTCCCGTAAACATGACTGACGGAGTGATATTCTAACCGATGGTTCAAGAATCGCTCTTCGGCGCGATGGAAATCCTCGTCACCTGGCCGACCGCGGGCTGGTTGCTGGTAGGCCTCTTGGCGGGGATCATTATCGGAACGATCCCCGGTCTCGGACCGAACCTCGGTCTGGCGGTCGTCCTCCCGTTGACGATGCGTCTCAACGGTCCCGATGCGATCATCCTGCTGATCAGTATCTACAGCGGAGCGATGTACGGCGGGAGTATCGCGGCAATCTTGATCAACACTCCCGGAACCGCCGCGGCGGCGGCCACGACGTTGGACGGGTATCCGATGACTCGACAGGGTCGTGCCATGGACGCGCTTTCGATCTCGGCGACGGCGTCGGCAGTTGGCGGTGCGTTCGCCATCGTCACGCTGATTCTGTTGACGCCGTTCTTGACGACGATCGTGCTCATGTTCGGGTCCCCGGAATACTTCCTCATCGCGCTGTTCGGGATCGCATTGATCACCATCGTCGCGCAGGGGTCGATGGTCAAAGGCCTGACTGCGGGCGCGTTCGGACTTCTCCTTTCGACGATCGGCTTCCCAGTTGCCGCCGGGCAACCGAGGTACACCTTCGATACGTTCATCCTCTATGACGGCTTGGATTTCGTCGCCGTGTTAATCGGGATCTTCGCGGTGGGTGAGATGATCAAACTGGCCGGGGAGAAAGGGAGCCTAGCGAACAAGGACCTCAGTTTGAGCGGAAACGTCCTCTCCGGCGTTCGGAAGGTCGTAACCGCGCCGGTAACCACCATTAAATCCGGGTATATCGGGATGTTCATCGGTGCAATTCCTGGCTCCGGAGCGTCGATATCGAACTTCATCTCCTACGCGGAGGCGGTCCGAAGCGGGGGTGGCGACAAGGAGTATGGAGACGGCAATTACCGCGGTGTGATCGCGTCGGAAGCGTCGAACAACGGAACCGTCGCGGGTTCGCTTATCCCTACCTTTTCGTTCGGGATTCCCGGAAGCGGTGCTACTGCCATCCTTCTCGGCGGCCTGATGATGCACGGTCTGCGTCCCGGACCGGAACTGTTCACGGACAACGTCGATATCACGTACAGCATCTTTCTGGCCTTGCTCGCCGGAAACGTCGTTATCCTGTTGTTTGGACTCCTCATCATCACTCGAGCGGTGTACATCACGACGATCGATACCGATTACATCATTCCGGTCGTCATTGCCGTCGCTTCCCTCGGTGCGTTCGGGCTTCGAGGGAGCTGGCTGGACGTTTTCACGGTGCTCGTCTTCGGCATATTCGGCTTCTTCATGATGAAGCACAACTACTCGATAATCGCGTTCGTTCTCGGGATTGTTCTGGGACCGATCGCTGAAGAAAACCTCGTCCGTTCGTTACAACTGTCCGAGGGCTCGCTCTGGATATTCGTCAACGAGCCGATCCCGCTGGTGCTTACGTTGCTGACCGTTGCGGTGATCGCGTCCCCGATTCTCACCGTTGTTCGATCGGCAGTTAGCGGCGGTGATCGATAGCTGTCACTCCGTTGGCGGAGCGATCTATCGGCGATCCTCCGCCCCGCGCTATCTGCTCGAACTACGCCAGATCGCCGGCTGAGACCAGTAAACATAAGTCGATGGACACTGTCGATTCAATTACTATTGGGTGTGAATACCGATGAAAATTACAGACGTTCAAGCGACGACGCACACCGTACCGGCCGACGTCCCTGGCATGGACGAACCCGACGAAATGACGCTCGCGTTCGTCTCCGTCGAAACCGACGAGGGGATCACCGGCTACGGTGAAACCGGGTATCTTCACCCCCCGGCGAGCGTCTCGTTCATTAACGACCACATTGAACCGTTGCTGACGGGACGGAATCCGCTGAACAACGAACGGATCTGGAACGACCTGTACACCGAACTCAACCCCCGAGCACAGACCGGTGTCTGGAGTACGGCCGTGAGCGCCGTCGACATTGCCCTGTGGGATATCAAAGGAAAGCAGTACGGCGAACCCGTGTGGCGACTGCTCGGTGGCGCCGACGATACGGTTCCGGTGTACTACACGATCGGACAGGCGATTCGAGACGAACAGCGACTCGCCGGGGTCGCAGAACAACTCGTTTCGGACGGCGCAGAACGGATCAAAGTTGTCGTCGGAAAGGGCGAGTGGGCGACCCCGAGGGTTGACGAGGGACGAGTAACCGCCGTTCGAGAAGCCGTCGGCGAAGACGTCGAGTTGGCGATCGACGCGAACTACCTGTACTCGCTCAACGAAGCGCTCGAGTTGTGCAACCGCCTCGAGTCGACATCGATCAGCTGGTTCGAGGAGCCGGTGTACGGAAACGACGCGTCCCTGCTCGCCGATCTCCGTTCGCGGACGCGCGTTCCGATCGCCGCGGGTCAGAACGAGGGGCATCGCTTCCGTCATCGGGACCTTCTCGAAGGCGGCGCGGTCGACATCAGCCTTCCGAACGTCTGTTTCACCGGCGGGTACACGGAAGCGGCGAAGGTTGCGGGAATGGCCGCGGCGTTCAACGTCGATGTCTATCACGGCGGCGGATGGCCGTTCCAGAATATGCACCTCCAGGCCGGGCTAGCCAACGGCAAAATGGTCGAGTTCCACGATATCGTCTGGGAGATCGGGAAAATGATTTACGACGCGCCGCCCGAACCGACCGGCGATTCCATCACGCTCTCGGACGAACCGGGACTCGGTCTCGAACCCGACCTCGACACGCTCGAGACGTATCGGGACGATTAACAGACATCGACGCTTCAGTGAGGTCCCTCTCGCGGCCCATTCGATAGTTCGTTTTCCC
Organism: Halostagnicola bangensis; assembly: GCF_054653435.1. Taxonomy (NCBI): domain Archaea; kingdom Methanobacteriati; phylum Methanobacteriota; class Halobacteria; order Halobacteriales; family Natrialbaceae; genus Halostagnicola; species Halostagnicola bangensis. Next base: position 322,118 of record NZ_BAAIGG010000004.1, read on the forward strand.
CGCGTTCTGGGAAAGAGTGAATAGCCGCGAGTACAACTGATCGATATGGTAATCGTTGCTGCGGTCGACCGATCCGCAAGAGCCCCGGAAGTCGTCGAACAGGCTGAACGTCTGGCGGTGGCGTTCGACGACGAGATTCACGTCGTTCACGTCCTGTCCGAGTCGGAATTCGTGAGTTTGGAACGAACGAGCGTCAACAACACCGGCAACGCACTCGACATGGATCGAGTGCGCGAAGTCGCGGCGACTGTCGCGGACGAGGCGGCGTCGAGTATCGATTCGCCAACCGAAACTGTCGGAATAGTTGGGGATCCATCGGATCGTATCCTCGAATACGCAGATGACCAAAACGCTCGTTATATCGTTGTAGCAAGTCGAAAGCGATCTCCCGCCGGAAAGGTTTTGTTCGGAAGTGTTGCCCAATCGGTACTCCTGAACGCCGGGTGTCCCGTCGTCGTTTCGGCCGGCCAGTAGCCCGTCTCGGCGGCAATCTGGGTTCTTTTATCACTTAACGAGCGAACGAAATCTGCTGATCGACCGGCGTACAGAACAGGTTTGCTTTCGGCCAGAAGCTTTTCAACCGTGGGAACTTATACCAAAATATATGTCAGAAAGCGAATTATTGTTCTCTTCGGGTGATTCCGAGGACCATGAGACTGACCTCGAGCGGCTCCGCGCCGAACGCGACTTCTGGCGGAATCTCTTTGACCAGTTGGTCGATGAGTTCCCAGAGTCAGTCGTGGTCGTCAACGACGAAGGGACGATCACGCACTGGAACGACGCTATCGTCGAATTGATCGGCGCGACTCGAGCGGAGGCGGTCGGTAACCAGGCGATCGATATCGTCGGCACGGAGGGTGTCGACGAAACGTTGGCGGAGAAAATCGCTCGAACGGGAGAACCGGTTCGAGAGGACCGAATCCGATCGGGGGAAACCGACGGTGAGAACTGGCACGTTCGAGCGGCGGGCGTTCCGCTATTGACGCCGGACGGCGAATCTATCGGCGCGTTCGAGTACGTCAGTAGCGTCACGGAACTGGTCGAGCAACGCGAGGAATTAGAACGGATTCAGGAGTCGATCGGCGAGACCGTCGAGGGGGCTGTCGAAGAGTTACTCGCCGCCGCCGAAACGAACGCCGAGACGACCGAGGAGGTCGACGAACTGGCGGGCCAGCAGGTCGAGAATCTGGTCGAGGTTCGCAATGAGATGGAGTCGCTATCGGCGACCGTCGAAGAGATTTCCGCGAGCGCCGAAGAGGTCAGCAGCCAGAGCGAGGTCGCCGCCGAACTGGCCGACGAATCAAAGGACGCGACTGCGGAGATCGTTTCGATGATCGACGACGTTCGACAGGCGACGGACACTCTCTCGGAGAGCAGTCACGAACTCGAGAAGCGTATCGTCGAGATCGACAAAGTCGTGGACGTGATCGACGGGATCGCGGACGAGACGAACCTTCTCGCCGTCAACGCGAACATTCAGGCCGCACAGGTGGATACCGGAGCCGAAGGGTTCGCCGTCGTCGCCGACGAGGTCAAAGAACTCGCGGATCAGTCGAAGGAGGAAGTCGGAACGATCGAGGAGATCGTCGATGACGTTCGGGAAAACACGACGATGACGATCGAAAGCGTCGAAGCGACGATCGACCGCGTGGAGGATGCGATCGAACGGGCCGGAGCGGTCGACGACAAGCAATCCGAAATCAAATCCGCCGTAGAGGAGGCGACGACCGGCATCGAACAGATCGCCGGTACGACCGACGATCAGGCCGCGACCGCCGAGGAAGTCGCCACGATGCTCAGCACGTCCGTCGAACAGATCGAAGACATGGCGACCGAAATCGAGACGCTCGCGGAAACGAACGTGAAGCAGACAAACAAGGTGCACGAAGTTCGAGACGAGGTTCGGGCGCTCGAGGGGGACCTCTAGTGGCTTGGGTCGCCACTAGCGTCCACGAGCGAACGGTTGTTGCCGAACAATCACCCGTCAGGAGATCGCCACTCTTTCTGATGCGTCGATAGTTCGGCGATTCACGCCTTGTTGTTTTCTCATCTCTTCTAACCGGAAAGCGAGAGATAGTATCGACCAGAAGTGTATACAGCTATCGTATACCACGATTTGCACAACGCGAATACCATTCAGAATTACAGGAGTATTCATGTAAACTAATTTGTTCGTTCCCGCGAATAACGCCCGGATCTTTCGCTTCTCGATAACTCGCTCGAACGAGTGGAGGATCCTCGCGGCTCGCAGTATATTTGTATACGGAGAACGTATACGAGATAGCGCCTCGTGACTGATCGTTCGCTCTCGAGAGACGAGAGTGACACTCACCGGTTTCGATTTGTTTCGAAAAGTAGTCGCAACTGATCAGTTCCGAAATCGCCTACAGACCGAGCGCATCGCTGGCGACCGTCGTTTTTTGGATTTCCGTCGTTCCCCCGATGATACTCAGGATTTTGGCGTCCCGATAGTAGCGCTCGAGGGGGAGATCCGTCCGGTACCCCTTCCCGCCGTGGACCTGTATCGCGTTTCGGGTGACGAACTCGGCCGTTTCGCTCGCGACGTACTTGGCTTTGCTCGACTGGCGCGTGCTGGCGTCGTCGTTGGCGATGGCGGCCGCGGAGTCGTACACGAGGTGGCGCGCGCCGTCGAGACGTGCGTCCATGTCCGCGATCAGCACCTGCACCGCCTGATACTCGCCGACGGCCTGACCGCCCTGCTCGCGGTCGCCTGCGTACTCGAGCGCCTCCTCGAACGCGGCGGTGGCGATGCCGGTTCCGATCGCGCCCAGCCCCGTTCGGGCCATGTCGATCGTTCCCATCGCGATTCGAAAGCCCTGGCCGACTTCGCCCAGCAGCGCCGAATCGTCGATCGGAACGTCCTGCAGACTCGAGTTGCCCGTGACGTGCCCGCGCATTCCCATGAACTTCGACCGATCGAAGGTGAATCCGTCCCGCTCGTCGACGCCGGGGGCCAGGAAGACGCTCACGCCGTGGCTCCCTTCGGGCGTCGGTTGCTTTCGGGCGACGACGAGGTGGACATCCGCGACGCCAGCGTTCGTTCCGAACGATTTCTCGCCGGTGAGGTGGTACCCCTCTCCGTCCTCGCGTTCTGGGGCAATCGTCGACAGTTCGGTCGGGGAACTCCCGGCGTCGGGTTCGGTCAGCAACATCGCCCCCACGGATTCGCCGCGAATCATGGGCTCGAGATACGTTTCCTTCTGCGTTTCCGTCCCGAAGTTCGCGATGGGAAGCGCGGCGAAGGTGTGGCCGTGTATCGTCTCGGCGACCGCGCCGCTGACCTGTGCGATCTGTTCGATGGCGAGGCAGTACGACAGGAAATCCGACCCCTCGCCGCCGTCGGCTTCGGGAACTAAAATCCCCAGCAGTCCTCGGTCGCCCGCCTCCTCGACGACCGCTCGAGGGAACTCGTCCGTCCGTTCGATGCGCTCTGCTTCGGGGTTCACGACCTCGGTTGCGAACGACGCCGCTCGATCCCGGAACTCACGGTGCTCCTCGGAGAGGGCGTTCTCGATGAGAGTCATACACTGACATACGCGGGCCACACCACCATAAAAGTCCCGAGATAGCCAATGACGGGTTCGTCTCGACGGCATCGTCGTCTCCGCCCCGTCGTCGAGGTGGACGTGGGCCAGTCGTTCGTTCGAACGGCGTTACTCGAGGCTGACGTTGACGTTTTTCGTCTGGGTGTACTCGTGGATCGCTTCCGTTCCCTGTTCGCGGCCGTTTCCGCTCTGTTTGAAGCCACCGAAGGGCGTCTGGGGCTGGGTAACCGGGTACTCGTTGATGCTGACCATCCCGTAGTCGAGATACTCCGCGACGCCGTGTGCAGTGTTGAGATCGGACGTCCAGATTCCCGCCATGAGGCCGTACGGCGAGTCGTTCGCGATTTCGATCGCCTCTTCTTGGTCGGCGAACTCGATAACCGAGAGGACCGGCCCGAAGATCTCTTCTCGAACGACTGTCATGTCGTTGGTCACGTCCGTCAACACGGTCGGTTCGACGAAGTGACCGGCGTCTTTGTCCTCGGGGACGCCACCGCCGGTCGCGACGGTAGCGCCTTCTGCCTTCCCTGTCTCGATGTAGTCGAGAACCTCCTGCTGTTGGCTCTCGCTCACCGTCGGCCCCATCCGGCCACCGTCGTCGATACCGCTTCCGAGCGGCGTTCCCTCGGCGCGCTCGACGACCTGTTCGACGACCTCCTCGTGGACCGATTCGTGGACAAGCAAGCGCGACCCCGCCCAGCACATCTGTCCGGCGTTCATGAATATCCCGTAGTGACAGCCCGCGGCGGCCGCCTCGAGGTCGGCGTCAGGAAAGACGATGTTCGGTCCCTTCCCGCCGAGTTCGAGGGTCACGCCGGTGACGTTTTGGGAGGCGCGCTCCATGACGCCCTTTCCGACGCCGGTGCTCCCCGTGAACGCGATGTGGTCGACGTCGGGGTGTTCGGCGAGCCTGTTTCCGGCGGTGCTCCCGCGCCCGGGAACGACGTTCAACACGCCGTCAGGGAGTCCGGCCTCTTCGGCGGCGACGGCGAAGTAAAGCGCCGAAAGCGGCGTCGTGCTCGAGGGTTTGAGCACTGCGGTGTTCCCGCAGGCGAGTGCGGGTGCGAGACTCCGTCCCGCGAGCTGGAAGGGGTAGTTCCACGGGATGACGTGTCCCGTTACGCCCACAGGCTCCCGGACGGTGTAGTTCAGCCTGTTACCGGGAACGGGAACTTCATCGCCCTGGATCTTGTCGGTCCAGCCGGCGTAGTATCGGAACGTGTCGATCACCATGTCGATGTCGAGCGTGGCCTCGAAGGGCGTCTTGCCGTTATCTCGAGACTCCACGCGGACGATTTCCTCTTTCCGATCTTCGATCGCGTCCGCCATCGCGCGCAGGCGCTCACCGCGTTCTCGGGGATCGAGCGATCGCCATTCGCCGTCGCGGTCGACGGCTTCCGAGGCCGCCGAAACGGCGCTGTCGACGTCTTCTTCCGCCGCTTTCGCGACGTCCGCGTAGGTTTGCTCGGTTGCCGGATCTTCGGTCGTGAACGTCTCGTTGCTTTCGGCGGCGACCCATTCGCCGTCGATATACAGGTCTGTCGGACCGGTGTAACTCATACACCGTAGGGTAGCGTGCGGATTGGTAAATAACGTGTGGTCCCATCGTGATAGGGTCGGTTGTCAGTTATTTCCGGCCAGTCGCTACCCCGCTCTGGCGACAAACCGGTACACAGGGACAACCGACCCTATGAGTCATCTATAAGGATACAGAGCAGAGATTACAATCCATGCGAGATGCATACGTACTCGGCGCCGGACAGTCGTCGTTCGGCTCGTTTCCCGACGAAACGTATCTGTCGCTGTTCGACGACGCGTTCGATGCGGCGATGGACAGCGTCGACACGGCGATAGATCCAGAAATCATCGACGAGGCGTTCCTCGGAACCCTCGGCGTCGGCGGCCGACAGATCGGTCTTTCGGGCCCGGCGGTGACCGAACACGTCGGTCTCCACGGCGTCCCCACGACTCGAGTCGAAAACGCCTGCGCGGCGAGCGGTTACGCGTTTCGACAGGCCGTGACCGCCGTTCGCTCGGGGCTCGTCGACGTCGCGTTAGCCGGCGGCTACGAAGTGATGACGGACGCGAGTTCCGATCACACCCGCTGGTGGCTCGGCGTCAGCGGCGAGACCGAGTGGGAGCGAACGAGCGGGACGACTTTCGCCGGCGTCTACGCTCAGATGGCCAGCGCTCACATGAACGAGTACGACACCACTGTTGAGGATCTGAGTCGCGTCGCGGTGAAGAATCACGCCAATGGCGCGCAGAATCCCAAGGCTCACCTCGGCTTCGAGTGCTCGCTCGAGGACGCCGTCTCCGCTCCATCGGTCGCCGACCCGCTCAACCTCTATCACTGCTGTCCGACGACAGACGGAGCCAGCGCCGTCCTCGTCGCGAGCGAAGACGTCGCGAGAGAACACAGCGACACGCCGATCCGCGTCGCGGGTTGTGGCGCCTCGAGCGGTCGCGTCGGGCTGTTCCAGCGCGGTTCGTTGACATCGGTTCCGGCGAGCACCCGCGCGGGGGAGGACGCCTACGAAGCCGCGGGGATCGGTCCGTCGGATCTCGATTTCGCCGAGGTCCACGACTGCTTTGCCATCGCCGAACTGCTGGCCTACGAGGATCTGGGCTTTTGTGACCGGGGCGAAGCCGGACGGCTCCTCCGGGAGGGCGTCACCGACCCCGACGGCGAGTTGCCCACGAACACCAGCGGCGGGCTGAAGTCGAAGGGCCACCCGATCGGCGCGACCGGAACCGGCCAGATCGTCGAGGCGTTCGACCAACTGCGCGGCGAGGCTTACGTGCAGGTCGAGGACCCGAAATACGGCCTCACCCACAACGTCGGCGGGAGCGGGGGCGGCGTGACCGTCCACATCTTCGAAAAGGAGGAAACGGGGGGATCGGCATGAGCGGAATCGTCGCCGCCGGGGTCTACGTGCCCCAATTTCGACTCTCGAGCGACGAACTCGACGACGCGTGGGGAACGAGCCACGCATCGGGTGTCGATCAGAAAGCGGTCCCCGCGGCCGACGAGGATACGCTGACGATGGCCGTCGAAGCGGCCGAACGAGCGCTCGAGGATGCCGCCGTCGAACGGTCGGCGATCGACGTCGTCTCGGCCGCCACGACGACGCCTCCACTCGAGGAGGGCGACTTCGTCGCGCGGTTGGTTCGCGCGCTCGGCCTGCCGGCCGACGTCGCGAGCGCGACCGCGACCCAGCACACCGCAGCGGGGGCCGAGGCGCTCTCGAGGGGTCTCGACGCCGACGGAACCGCGCTCGTGGTGACGGCCGACTGTCCCGAAGGAGAGCCTGCCGACGCCGACCACCCTTTCGGCGCGGGAGCGGCGGCGTTCCTGCTCGGCGACGATCCGGCCGTTGCGGTCGAAGACATCGGCTGGTACAGTAACGAGACGCCGGGCGTTCGATTCCGTGAGCGTGGCGACCGAAACGTCGACGCGCTCGGGATCACGACTTACGAGCGCGATGCGGTTCGCGAGGCCGTGACCGAAGCGATTTCCTCGCTCGAGATCGATCCGGGAGCGGCGACTGCCGCGGCGATTCACCAGCGTGACGGCGCGTTTCCGTACCGCATGGCCGGTGATTTGCCGATTTCCAACGAGGCCGTAGCGGCGGGGACGGTCGTCGACCGAATCGGCGACGCGGGAGCGGCGACCGTTCCGATCGGCCTGCTTTCGGCACTTTCGGGATCCGACGACGACCTCTCGATCGCCGCGTTCTTCGGCGGCGGTACCGCGGCTGCGGTAGCTTGCAGGGGAACCCTCTCCGTTCCGGGACTCGAGGACATCGACGCCGTCGAACCGATCTCGTACGCGGCGTACCTCCGCGAGCGCGGGTACGTCGTCGACGGGGAGGTTTCGGGCGGCGGCGCGAACGTTAGCTTGCCGAACTGGCAGGGCTCGCTCGCACAGCGGTACAGACTCGTCGCGGGATCCTGTCCCGATTGTGGCGGCGCGACGTTCCCGCCGGAGGGGGCCTGCCAGGAGTGTCACGCTCGAGTCGACTTCGAGGAGTTCGAAGCGCCGCGAACTGGCACTCTCCAGGCGGTGACTGTGATCGGGCAGGGCGGTGCGCCACCCGAGTTCGCGGAACTGCAACAACGAGACGGCGCGTACGCGGCCGCGATTGTCTCGTTAGAGTCCGACGAGGGGACGATAACGCTTCCGGCGCAGGTGACGGACGTCGATCCGGAGTCAGTGTCGGTCGGCGATACCGTCGAGGCGACGATCCGACGAATCTACACGCAGGAGGGCGTGCCGCGCTACGGCGTCAAGTTCTCCCCGACGGAGTAATCGGATAACCAGCCCGTATTCTCCCGGCCGATTCCGATTATTGGCCGTTCGATAGGAACATTTTTTATCGATACTCGAGATGATCCCCGTATGCAAATCACAGTCCTCGGAGCCGGGAGTATGGGCCACGGAATCGCACAGGTGTCGGCGATGGCGGGACACGACGTCGTTCTCCGGGATATCAACTCGGAGTTCGTCGAGGACGGACTCGAGGGAATTCACGACAATCTTCAGGGCGGGGTCGACCGGGACAAAGTCACCGAAACCGAGATGGCAGACACCCTAGCGCGCATCGAGGGGACGACTGACCTCAAGGCGGCCGTCGAAGATGCCGATCTGGTCGTCGAGGCGGTCCCCGAGGATATGGACCTGAAACAGGAGGTATTCGCGGACGTCGAGGCCGCCGCAGGCGAGGAGACGGTCATCGCGTCGAACACCTCCTCGCTGTCGGTGACCGAGATGGCCAGCGCGCTCGAGCGCCCGGAACGAGCCGTCGGACTGCATTTTTTTAACCCGCCCCACATCATGGATCTCGTCGAGATCGTCGTCGCCGAACAGACCGACGATCAGACGGAATCGTTCGCCGTCGACTACGTCCGCGACCTCGAGAAAGAAGACGTCGTCGTTCGGGATACCGCTGGCTTTGCCTCCTCGAGACTCGGCGTCGCAACGGGCCTCGAGGCGATCCGGATGGTCGAGGAGGGCGTCGCCAGCCCGGCGGACATCGACGAGGCCATGAAGATCGGCTACGGCTACCCGATGGGCCCGCTCGAGTTGACCGATCACGTCGGCCTCGACGTTCGACTGCACATCGCCGAACACCTCCGTGAAGAACTCGGCGAGCGGTTCAAGCCGCCACAGACGTTGCGTCGGAAGGTCCGTGCAGGGAATTTAGGGAAGAAGTCCGGCGAGGGGTTCTACGTCTGGGAGGACGGCGAACGCGTCGGCACGAGCGGCGATCGGGGTGGGGACGATGAGTAAGCTCGTGGACGACTACGACCTGCTTTCGGTCGAGGTCGGCAACCGCGCGGATCGCGTCGCGACGGTCGCGATCGAGCGACCGGACGCCCGAAACGCGCTCAACGGTCAGGTCCGGACGGAGCTCAAAGACGCCGTCGCCGCGGCCGACGCCGACGACGACGTGCGCGTACTCGTTCTTACGGGCGGCGACGGCTCCGGCGCGTTCGTCGCCGGTGCGGACGTCACGGAGTTTCGGGATCGCGGCGTCGTCGAGCAGCGCGAGGCCAGCCAACGCCCGCGCGTCTACGAGACGGTCGATGACGCATCGATTCCCGTACTCGCCCGAATCAACGGCCACGCGCTCGGCGGCGGTTGCGAACTCGCACAGGCCTGTGACGTTCGGATCGCCGCCGCCGGATCGAAACTCGGCCAACCCGAGATCAACCTCGGCATTATTCCCGGCGGCGGCGGGACCCAGCGCCTCACCCGCCTCGTCGGCGAAGGGCAGGCGATGCGGTTGATCCTCTCCGGGGAGTTGATCGACGCCGAGGAGGCCCGTGAAATCGGTCTCGTCGACGAGGTCCTCGAGGCGGACGAACTCGACGAGCGGGTCTACGAGCTGGCCGAGAAGATGGCGACCAAGAGTCCGATCGCCCTCGAGTTCGCCAAGAACGCGGTGAAGGCGAGTTCCCGGACGGGCCTCGAGGAGGGGCTGGATTACGAAGCGGAGCTGTTCGTGCAATTGTTCGCCACCGACGACAAAGACGAGGGGATCGACGCGTTCCTCGAGGGGCGCGAGCCGTCGTTTACCGGGGAGTGACGAAGCGGAGGATAGGATCGAATCTCTCTCGAGCGAGTCTCTCCCGACGTTAGGGGAGGTATTCGTTCGTCGCGTGGTCTTCGACGTCGAACGAGTCGTCCGTGATTCCCGACTCTTCGAGTTCGTCCATCGCGAACTGAAGGGCGTCGAAGTCGACCTCGTACACCCCACGGTAGTAATCGTGCTCGGTCAGATAGAAGGCGTCTATCTGTTCTTCGGGGACTTCGAAGTGATCGGCCGCCAGCGAGACGACCTCGTCCCGATTCTCCTCAACGTAGTCGATGATGTCGACGTAGTCTTCGGCCCACGTCCGGATCGCGTCCTCGTGGTCCTCGAGCGCGCGGTTGGCGGCGGCGATGTAGGCGAATGGATACTCCTGGTCGAACACCTCGTGGCTCGTGTAGACCGCGTTGAACTCGTCGCGAACGCCCGCGGCGAAAAGCGGCGGGAGCACGATGGCGTCGACGATGCCGTCTTCGGCGGCCGCCGGGAGTGCGCCGAACTCCTGTTCGACGTACTCGACGTCCTCCTCGGGATCCAATCCGAGATCCATCAGCTTCCTGGTATAGGTGGCGTGGATCCCGGTATTGATCGCGTTGATCCCCAGGTTCGCACCCTCCATATCTTCGGGTTCCGTGAGATCCGAACCGGGCGGCGAGTAGACGGTAAACCCGTAGTAATCGTCGTGAGCGTCCCAAAAATCGGTCGCGATTTTGGTAATTCCCTGCGGAACCGCATCTTCCATGATCGCGTTCGCGTAGCTTTCGGTCGTCACCTGCGCGATATCACACTCCCCCGCGGCCATCGCGTTCAGCGAATCGATCGTACTTGAGTCGTTCGAGACGGTGAGTTCGTACTCCTCGCCGACGTTCTCGAGTTCCTCCTGAATCTCCGGAATGCCGAGCAACGATGCGAAGTTTTCGATCGGGACCGTAAAGTGATACGATAGCGTCGGTATTCCATCGTCCCCACCGAGACAACCCGCAATCCCCGTTAGCCCAGCTGCCGTTACAGCTGTCCCCGATTTGAGGAACCTTCTCCTGTTAACAGGTACCATACAACATAAATTGGGTCGCCTGTATATAAATAATTTCGTCAACGCGATACCACGAACCCCGTCGATGGAACGGATTTTCGTCGTGGCGCATCGTCGACTCCGTTATTCTTCCGGCTGTAAGTCGTTCAAGATTCTCGCCGCCCCGGGGTGCGAGAATCTTCACATAGTTACAGCCGGCAGTATTAGGAACGCCCGAAAACTCTCGCACTCACTCGAGTTCCGATCGGTTCTGACTCAGTGAGACCGCAAGATTAAATTATGTTGTTTGTGTACAATTGACTAGGTTATATGCTACGGTGGATCATTCAGATGACCCGCATCGACGCCAGCTCTCGAAGCACCAACCAGTAACACACTCATGAAACGGCCATTACTCACGACGGACTATCTGGATCGGGCGGTGGATCTGTTCGGCGACGATATCGGCGTAATCGCCGACGACGGGACCGAATTTACGTACGGCGAACTCGGTGAACGAGTCGATCGCCTGTCGAATGCACTGCAGGCCCGCGGCGTCGAGAAGGGCGACCGCGTCGCGGCCCTCTCGCCGAACTCTCACTACTTCATCGAGACGCTGTACGCGACGATGCAGATCGGCGCGCTGTTCGTCCCGTTGAATTTCAGGCTCCAGCCCGAGGAGTACGACTATCTGGTCGACGATTGCGATCCGACCGTCCTCATCGCCGACTACGAGTACGCGAACAAACTCGAGCACCTCAAAGGCGAGTGCGGTCTCGAGTCGTGGATCGCCTGCGACGCCGACGCCGTCGAGGGCGAGTGGGAGGACTACGAAACGGTGCTCGAGGAGTCCTCGCCCGACTCACTCGAGGACGTCGACATCTCCGAAGACGACGACGCGACGATCCTATACACCTCGGGGACGACGGGCGATCCGAAGGGCGTCGTCCACACCCATCGCATTCAGCACTACCACGCGATGATCCACGCCCACCACGTCGAGTTCGAGGACGACGACACCATCCTCTGGACCTCGCCGATGTTTCACATCAACGGCTGGGGGCACATCTACGGACTCACGGGTATCGGCGGCACGCACGTTATTCTCCGCGATTTCGATCCCGGAGCGGTATTCGAGCGAATCCACGAGCACGACGTTTCCTTCCTCGGCGGCGCGCCGACGGTGCTGAACATGTTACTCGAGTACCACGAGGAGGCCGACGTTCCGACGAGCGGCGAGAAGCCGGTTCGCGTCGAGACCGCCGCCAGTCCCCCGCCGAAGCAGACGATCCGGCGGACCGAGGACGAACTCGGCTGGCGGATCATCCACGCCTACGGCGCGACCGAGACCGGCCCGCTCATCACGACCAGCAACTCCCGACGTCGGATCGCGGACGGCGACAAGTACGACATTATCAACAAACCCGGCTTTGCGACGTTGAACACCAAGATACGGGTCGTCGACGAGGACGGCGAGGACGTCCCGACCGACGACGAGACGAAAGGCGAGGTCGTCGCTCGAGGCAACCAGGTCCTCGATCGGTACTGGAACAAACCGGAGGCGACCGAACGGGCGTTCAACGACCGCGTCGACGACTGGTTCCACACCGGCGACATCGCGACCATCGACGAGAACAAGATGATCACGATCGTCGACCGCAAGAAAGACATCATCATCTCCGGCGGCGAGAACATCTCCTCGATCGAAGTTCAGGACACGATCTACGAGCACCCGGACGTACAGGTGGCCGCGGTTATCGCTGTCCCCCACGAGAAGTGGGGCGAGACGCCAAAAGCGCTCGTCGTCGCCCGCGACGGCTCGGACCTCACCGAGGACGAACTCATCGAGTTCACTCGAGACCACCTCGCCCACTACAAGTGCCCGACGCGGGTCGAATTCCGAGATTCGCTTCCACAGACGTCGACCGGGAAGATTCAGAAGTTCGAACTCCGGGAGGAACACTGGAGCGACGCAGAAGAGAACGTCAACTAGCGGTATCGGCCGCTTTCGGCGATAACGGCAGTTCTCCAGCGCCTCGAGTGCGTCGTCATCGAACTCGTACTGATTTTTGCTACCGGCGAACTCAGCCTCCGATATAATTCGTCTGAAGGGACTCCTCCGAACTCGGTTCTCCGAAAGAATCACCCGGCATGGACCCGTTCGGGCGAAGTTGCGCCGAGTTCAGTTCTCCGGACGCGGTGGTGTCTCGGCTCGAGCGACTCGGACGCTCGAGACCTTGTACTCGGGAATGCCGCTGGTCGGGTCGAACGACTCCTGAGTCAGTTCGTTGACGGCCCCCTTCGCGAAGTGCATCGGCATGAAGACGACGCCGCGGTCCGGTCGATCAGTCACCTGCGCATTGACAACGGTCGATCCGCGCCGCGATTCGACGGTGACAGTATCCCCGTCGCCGATCTCGAGTTGGTCGGCGGTGTCGGGATGAATTTCGACGAAGCTCTCGGCGACGTGAGACATGATCCCCTCGACGCGGCGAGTGAGCGTGCCGGTGTGGAAGTGATAGAGCACCCGGCCGGTCGTCATCGTCAGCGGAAACTCCTCGTCGGGGAGCTCGTTCGGCTCGCCCAGATCGGCGGGGACGAACCGCGCTTTGCCGTCCGCGAAGTTGAATCCGTCCTCGTAGAGGTACGGTGTCCCCGGATCGTCCGCGTCCCGGCACGGCCACTGGAGGCCGCCCTCGTTCTCGAGACGGTCGTGAGTGATCCCGCCGTAGATCGGCGTGAGGTCGGCTATCTCGTCCATCACCTCGGCGGGCGACTGGTAGGACCAGTCGTAGTCGAAGCGGTTCGCGAGCTCCTGGAGGATTCGCCAGTCTTGCCGAGCCGAACCCGGCGTGTCGACGGCTTTCCCGACCAGTTGCACGCGCCGCTCGGTGTTCGTGAACGTGCCGTCTTTCTCCGCGAACGACGCCGCAGGGAGTACGACGTCGGCGTGCTCGGCGGTCTCCGTGAGGAAGAGATCCTGCACGACGAGGAAATCAAGCGCCTCGAGGGCCTGCTCGGCGTGGCCGATGTCGGGCTCTGAAAGCGCCGGGTTCTCGCCCATGACGTACATGGCCTTGACGTTGCCTTCGTGGGCCTCCGTGAACGTCTCCGGCACCGTCAGCCCGACCTCCTCGGGCGGGCGTTCGCCCCAGACCTCCTCGAAGGCCTCGAGCGCGTCGGGATCGTCGACGGGCTGGTAGCCCGGTAGCGTGTTCGGAAGCGTTCCCATGTCGCCGCCTCCGCCCTGGACGTTGTTGTGGCCGCGGAACGGTGAGAGACCGGCGTTAGGCTTTCCGAGCTGACCGGTGACCAGCGCGAGGTTCGCCAGTGCGAGGACGTTCTGCGTACCGTGGGAGTGCTGGGTCATGCCCATCGCCCAGCCGAAGACGCAGGTCTCGGCGTCGGCGATGGTCTCGGCCGCGTTTTTCAATTCCTCCGGCGGGACGCCACAGAGCCGTTCGACCTCCTCGGGGGTGAACGGCTCGAGCTTTTCCTGTAGTTCGTCGAAGTGCTTCGTGTGTTCCTCGATGAACGCCTCGTCGTGGAGGTCGTTCCAGACGATGTAGCGCGTGAGCCCGTTGATCCAGGCGACATCGTGTCCCGGCTCGACTCGAGTGTACTGGTCGGCGTGTTCGGCGATGTCGATCTTCCGCGGGTCGAAGACGACGAGATCCGCGCCGTCCCGGACGTTCTGTTTGATTCGGGTCGCCAGCACGGGATGGCTTCCGGTCGTGTTCGAGCCGGTGATCAGGTAACAGTCGGTGTTTGCCACGTCCTCGATGCGGTTGGTCATCGCGCCGTAGCCGACGGTCTGTTTGAGCGCCGCGACGGTCGAGGAGTGACAGAGCCGCGCGCAGTTGTCGATGTTTTTCGTCCCGAGCACCTGCCGGGCGAACTTCTGCATCAGGTAGTTCTCCTCGTTGGTGCACTTCGAGGACGCAAAACAGGAGACGGCGTCCGGACCGGTGTCTTCGACAATACTCGAGAGTTCCTCGACGACCCGCTTGAGTGCCTCCTCCCAACTCGCTTCCCGAAGCTGACCGTTCTCGCGGATTAGCGGCGTCTCGAGGCGGCCCTCGCTGTTGACGAAGTCGTAGCCGAACTTTCCTTTGACGCAGGTCGAGAAGCCGTCGTTCGCGGGTGCGTGATCCGCGTCGGTTGGCCGAACCCCGAGCACCTCCTCGTCCTTTCCGTAGACGTCGAACCGACAGCCGACGCTACAGTAGCCACAGGTCGTCTCGGTCACGTCGATGCCGTCGAGGCGGTGCTTCGAGACGAACTCCGCGATGTCGAACATCTGGCCCTCGGAGAGGACGCTCGAGGCCATCCCTTCCGCGGCGTGTTCGGCCTCGAGGAAAGCGCGTTTGCCCGCCTTCCGAAGGGCCGAACGGGCCTGTTGTTTCCCGCGTTGCATCACGCCGGCGACGCCCGAGAGCGAGTCTTCCGGCTCGGGGTCGACAGCCGCTGTGGCCTTCTCGTCGGTGCGGGCGGCTTTCTCGCCCTCGTCGTCCGCGTCGTACTCGATCGCTTTCCCGATCGAGTTCTTCTGTGTGAACCCGGGGATCGGCAGGGTTGCGCTGTCGACGAGCCCCTTCTCCGTGAGCGAGCCGGTCGGACAGACGGTCGCGCAGTGTCCACAGGAGACACACGAGGAGCCGGCCATCGCCTCGCTCTCGTTCTGGAAGCCGATTCGGGTATCCTCACCGGTTCCTTCGATTCGCAGGACTCCTTCGACCTGCACGTCGTTGCAGGCTTCGACGCAGCGGTTACAGAGGATGCACTTGTTGCGGTCGATCTGGATGAACGGCGACGTGTCGTCGAGCGGTTCGTAGGCGTCCCGGTCGTCGAAGACGCCGTAGCGCGGATGTTCGACCTCCTGTTCGATGGCCGTGTCCTGCAGTTCACAGCGGCCGTTCTTTCCACAGGTCGTACAGCGGAGGTTGTGATTCGAGAGGACGAGGTCGAGGTTGACGTCCCGAACCTCCGACGCGTCGGGGTCGTCGGTTCGGATGCTCATCCCTTCTTCTGCGGGGTGACTGCACGAGGAGACGAGTCCGTGTTCGTCGGTCTCCACGACGCAGGTCTGGCACGTGTTGCGGGGCCCGATTTCGTCGCTCCGGTCGTAGTGACAGAGCGCCGGAACGGATGAGTCGTCGCCGGCGGCCTCGAGTGCGTCGAGCACCGTTGCATCGCCGCTGACGGTGACCGATCGGCCGTCGACGGTGAGTGTCGTCGGACCGTCGCCGGCCGGCACGTCCGGATCGTTCGCCGTCCCCGTCTGGAAGTCTTCGGTTAGCGGCGTGCTCGGCTGGGGATCCTCCACGGAGGGAACGCCGGGAAGCGGTGTCTGATCGGTCCCCATCTGCGGGTCGTCGTTCGAACTCATGCCTCGCTCACCTCGCATTCGCCGGCGGGACACCGGCCGTCCGTGTGTGCGGCGAACTCCGATTCGAACCGATTGAGCGCGGTCGTCACGGGACGGGCGGCGTCCCGTCCGAACCCGCAGACGCTCGAGCGTCCCATCACTCGAGCGAGTTCGCGGGCATCTGCAACGATATCCTGATCGTCGTAGGCGGCTCTGAGAAGTTCGGTCAGCTGGACGGAGCCTTCGCGACACGGAACGCATCGCCCGCAGTTTTGCTCGCGAGCGAACGCGGCTCGTCGTCCGGCGAGCGCCACTGCACACCGATCGTCACCGAACAGTTCGACCGCGCCGTTCGTTCCCACTCCAGCGGACTCGAGGCCGCTCGCGTTCGCCGGCACGTCGAGTGACTCCGTGAGCCCGCCGAACGTTCCGCCGACGCATGCGACTTTCATCCGCTTTTCGGTCTCGACGGCCTCAAGAACCGTCTCGAGTGTTGCACTCGTCGGAAGCTCGACGATTCCGCGGGCTTCGACGGCACCGCTCACGTCGAACAGTCGCGTCCCCGGATCTGCGTCGACGCCGACGACCGATTCGTCCGAGGCTAACTGCCGGATCTGGGCGAACGTCCGCGGCGTGTGGATAATCGTCGGCCGACCGTGGAGTCCGTACTCGGCCGGCCCCGGCGGTCGGCGTCGCGCCTCGAGGCGGTCGTTTCCTTCCAGCGACTCGAGTGCCATCGTCGGCTCGCCAGCTTTGTACTCGTCGGGGCCGACGACGACTTCGACACTCACGTCGTGGCCGTCGAACGCGGCGACTGATTCGGCCGCAACGGTCGTCGTTCGCTGGACGCCATCGTCCGATTCGTTGACGTAGACGACGACGTTCGGTGCGCCGACTTGTTTCGCGACCGCAACAGCGGGGTCGAGCACGCTGAACGGATCCGAACGTAACAGCAACGAGTCGACGGTTACCCGGTGATCGGCTTCGTTGGCGTTGACGACGACGACCGGCTCGCCGTCGGCGGCGATCGCGGTCTGCCAGCGGTCGCCGACGGGTTCGTCGCTGGCGTCGTCCCCCCGACCGCGCCCTCGAAGCCCCGCGTCGACGACGAGTTCGAGCAATGATTCGTCGGTCGATCCGGCCGTCTCGCTGGGCATGCTCGAGAGCACCGTCCCGCGAGCCAGGTAGTCGTCCTCGCTCGTCGGGTCGACCCAGCCGCAGGCCTCGAGGACGCGTCGCTTGCCGGTTGCGAGCAGTGAATCGCCGCCCACCGGGAGGATCGGTGTTTCTGGGTCGTGTTCGACGACCCACTTTACGTCGTTGCGGGGTAACTTCCCATCCGCGAGCGCGCCGGTAACAGTTCTCGCGTCGCTGGGTTCACACCGCGGGACGAACGCGGTTTCCCCCTCGAGCGTCGCCAGCAGTAGCGGTTCGATCGCGGTCGAGCCGGTCGATCCGACGTCGACGACCGGAACGTCACCCGTCGCGTCCGAGGCGGCAGTTCGTATCGACGATGAATCCGTTGTTCCTGCCACGCGGACGACCGGCGACGGCCCGTTTGTGTTCCCGTCCATTGATCGGATCCAGAGTCGCCCATGCTGTAAGTGTTGTCTTCGACGGAGAACGCGCCGATCAATCGGTGCGGTCGATCCGGCGATCCACGCTGGTGGTTATTCCCCGGTGAACTCCGGATCGCGCTTTTCCCGGAACGCTCGAATCCCCTCCCGATGATCCTCCGTCTCGAGGAGGGTGCTCTGTGCGAGCGACTCGAGCACGCCGGCGGTCTGCGTGTCCGTCTCGCGAGCGGCGTTGACGACGCGCTTGGCCAGGCCGACGGCCTGGGGCGGGCGTTCACACAGCGAGTCGGCGTACTCGAGTGCCGCGGTCTCCGGATCCGACTCGACCCGCTCGACGAGTCCGATTTCTCGCGCCCGCTCGCCGTCGACGAGTTCGCCGCTAAAAATCATGTCCTTGGCCGTTCCGGGACCCACGAGGTGGACGAACCGGGAACAGCCGCCCAGGCCGGGGATCAGTCCGATGTTGTGCTCTGGGAATCCGAGCGTGGCATCGGGGGAGGCGATTCTCACGTCACACGCCAGCGCGAGTTCGAGCCCGCCGCCGACGCACGTTCCGTCTAGCGCCGCGAGCACGGGCTTTTCGATCTCCTCGAGGGCGTCGAACGCCCCGCCGAGGATCCGCGAGTTCGACCGAAACTCAGCGGTTGTCCACGATTGGGCCTCTTCGAAGAGGCCGACGTCGGCTCCGACCGAAAACACGTCGCCGCAACCGGTGAACACGCCGACCCGAACGCGGTCCTCGCGGAGCACGTCAACCGCTTCGGCCAGTTCGTGGCGCATCTGTTGGTCGATCGCGTTCACCGGATCGTTGTCGAGCCGAACGGTTGCGATTCCATCCTCGACGGATACCTCGAGCGTTTCGAATGCCATACCCGTTCGCTTGGGCCCCAGCCGTTTTGATTCTATTGCCTCGCATCGGTCGACCGGCGCGCTCGGTCGGTGAGATCGCTCGCACCGATCGTCCCACCGGTTCCCCGCTGGCCGGTCAGTCGCTACCGACGCGAGCGCCGCCGATACAGGGGTTTCCGTCCTCGTTCCGCGTCTCGACGTACGTTTCGTGGTACTCCATAAGTTGAAACAGCGTTCCGGTCGGGTTTCCCGGCGAGACGAACGCTTCCGTCCAGTCGTCCCGTTCCGTGTAGTCGACGATTCGAACCGCTTCGTCCTCGAGCACCTCGATGATCCCGTCGATATCGGCCACTTCGAGGGTTACGTGGTGTAATCCCGGTCCGTTCTCCTCGAGGTAGTTCGTCAGAAACGTGTCCTTGGCGATCGGCGCGATGAGTTCGATCCGCGAGGCGTCGCCGAGTTCGTAGTAGGCCCACCTGAACTCGTCGTCGACCGGCTCTTCGAGTATCTTCTCGCAACCGAGCGCCTCGAGAAACGGCTCGCCGGTCTCGACCGAATCGACGGCGATTCCGACGTGATCGACCCGAATTGGAATGTCGTGTGTTGCCATTACGCGTTCGAGTAGGTGATCCGAACACAAAGAGATTCGTGTCGACGAAACCCGTTACTCCCACTCAGGCTGGCGATTCTCGAGGAACGCCGACAATCCTTCATCGAAGACGTCCGAATCGCTCATCCGTTTGATGGCGGCTCGTTCCTCCTCTAGGTGCTGGTCGAGGTGGCCCTCGAAGACGGTGTCGACGAGCTCTTTCGTCCGAGCGTAGGTCTCCGTCGGTCCGTTTGCGTACTCGATCGCTCGTTCGGTAACCCTGTCGACGAACGTCGATTCCGGGCCGTCGAAACACTCGTTTGCCAGCCCGAGATCGACGGCTTCGCTCGCCGTGATCGGTTCGGGATCGAAAAACAGCTCGCGGGCCTTGTACGGGCCGACCGTTTTCACGAGGAAGAATGGGGCCGCGTTATCGGGGGTAAGACCCACTCGAGCGTAGCCCGTGTTGAGAACGGCGTCCTCGTGCATGTAGACGAGATCCGACGCGAGGACGAATCCGAGTCCGCCGCCCGCGGCGACGCCGGTGACGCCCGCGATAACCGGCGCCGGAAAGCTCCGAACGGATCGGATGAACCGGTTCGACGCGCCGGCGATCGTGTCTATTTTCGCCGAACGCATCTCCTGTGGTGTCTGTTCGATCTCGTCGAGGTCCGCTCCGGCCGAGAACACCGGCTCGCCGTAGAGGACGATGGCGTCGACCTCCCCGGAGAGCGACTCGACGGCGGTTGCCAACGCTTCGACGCTCGAGGGGTGGAACACGTTCAACGACGTTTCGTTCGCTTCGAGAACGAGTCGCGCGACGGACTCGTCTTCGATGTGTTCGATGCGAACTGATTCGTGGACGCGTTCGGTCTCTGTAATCACGGTCGTTCACTCCTGTAGAAATCCATTATTTAACACCGAGGTACGACTCCATCGCCTCGCGATCCGTCGCCAACTCGTCGGCGGGTGACTCGTGGACGATTTCGCCCGTCTCGAGAACGTAGGCGTAATCCGCAAGGCCGAGGGCCATCTCTGCGTTCTGTTCGACGAGCAGGATCGTTACGCCGTCCTCGTTGAGTTCTCGAATGATATCCTCGACGTCGTCGACGATCTGCGGTGCCAGCCCTTCGGACGGTTCGTCGAGCAATAGGAGGTCAGTTTCGGGACCAAGCAGTGCGCGGGCGATGGCTAGCATCTGCTGTTCGCCGCCGCTCATCGTCCCGGCGTCCTGTCCCCTTCGCTCGTCGAGTCGGGGGAATCGTCGATAGATCTCTTCGAACTGATCGGCCTGTTCATTGTCGCCGCTGTGGGCCGCGAGTCGGAGGTTTTCCTCGACGGTCAGTCCGCTGAAGACGCGTCGTTCTTCGGGAACCCACGAGATCCCCTCCTTTCGGATTTTGTGGGGCTCTCGGGCCTGTATCTGCTCGCCCCCTTTGACGATTCGCCCGTTCGTAACGGGGGTCAGCCCCATGATGCTCCGGAGCGTCGTCGTCTTCCCGGCTCCGTTTCGGCCGACCAGGGCGACGACATCGCCCCGGTCGACTGTGAGCGACAGATCGAACAGGATGTGGCTCTCTCCGTAGTGGGTGTCGATCGAGTCGACAGACAGCAGGGGCTCGCCCCCGTCGGTCCGGCGTCGTCCTCGATCGCGCCCGGATTCAGTCACGGTCACCACCTCCGAGGTACGCTTCCTGCACGCGGTCGTCTTGCTGTATCTCCTCCGGCGTTCCGCGAGCGAGCAAGGAGCCCTTGTTCATCACGGCGATGCGATCCGAAATATCCATCACGATATCCATATCGTGCTCGATGAGGACGAGCGTGACGTCCTCTGCAATTTCCGTGATCAACTCGACTGTCTCTCGGGTCTCTTCAGGACTCATCCCCGCGGTGGGTTCGTCCATCAACAACAGGTCTGGATCGGCCGCAAGCGAAATCGCGATTTCGAGGTGCCGACGCTGGCCGTAGGAAAGGTTCGCGGCCCGTCGCTGGGCGACGTCTCCTAGATGGACCCGCTCGAGCACCCGCCTCGCTTCATCGATCGGTTCTTGGACCGACCCGTGGTGTCGAACGAAATCGGTCGGCCGAAAGCCGGTCTGGCGCGCCTGGGTGGCGAGCCGGACGTTCTCGAGGGCCGTTAGTTCGCTGAAGAAGTTCGTGATCTGGTACGACCGAACGATGCCGTCCGCGACGATTTTGTGCGGCTTTTTCCCGCCGATATCGACGCCGCGGAATTTGACGGAACCGCTCGTGGGCTCGTGTTTTCCGGTAAAGAGGTTGAACAGCGTCGTCTTTCCGGCTCCGTTGGGCCCGATGATCGAGTTGATCGTCCCGGACTCGATTTCGAGCGACACGTCGTCCACCGCGGTCAGTGCTCCGAACTTCTTCGTGAGTCCGTCCGTCTCGAGGACGATGTCGCCTTCGAACTCCGTCGGGTTCGGCTCTGTTGTCGTGGTAGTCATAGTTATCCTCTCACCGCTTCGAGATAGTTTCGAACCGCCTGCTTTGCGTTTTCGACCGCGCTACCCGGATCGTTCCGGAGCGAAATCAGGATGCCAGCCAGCCCCCGCGGCGCGAAGATCACGACGCCGACGAAGATCGCGCCGAGGATGATCTCCCAGCTCGCAAAGCCGGCGAGTTGCTCCTCGAGCAGAACGACCAGTCCGGCACCGAGCATCGGCCCCCAGAGCGTTCCCATGCCGCCGAGCAGTAGCATGACGATGAGTTCGCCGCTTATCATCCAGTGGAGTAACCCGGGGTGGGCGACGCTCTGGAACGGAACGTACAGGCCGCCGGCGAGCCCGGCGAAACCGCCGCTGATCGCGAAGCCGACCACTTTGTACCGCTGTACGTCGTAGCCGATAAATTCGATTCGTTCTTCGTTCTCGCGGATTCCTTGCAAGACCCGTCCGAACTGGGAGTTCGCGAGACGGATGATTATCGCGAGCGAGAGTGCGACAAGCCCGAGCGTCAGGTAGAAG
This sequence comes from Halostagnicola bangensis, assembly GCF_054653435.1. Taxonomy (NCBI): domain Archaea; kingdom Methanobacteriati; phylum Methanobacteriota; class Halobacteria; order Halobacteriales; family Natrialbaceae; genus Halostagnicola; species Halostagnicola bangensis. The sequence goes on from NZ_BAAIGG010000004.1 coordinate 344,155, forward strand.
TACATAAGCGTCGACGTGAAGTCGATCCCGAACAGCTCGTACATCCCGATGCCGTAGAGACCGTTGTCGCCCCCGGTGACCGAGCCTCGGTCGAGGATAGTCGCCGGGAGGTCGGTGAACGCGACCACGTAGAACATCTGTGCGAACGCGAGGGTGAGCATCGCGAAGTAAATTCCTCGCGCTCGAACGCTCAACCAGCCGATCAACGCTGCGATGACGACGCCGGCGACGACGGCTATCGGTAACACGACGAGCGCGTGGGGGGTTACTTCGGTGATCACGATCGCGGCTGCGTAGCCGCCGGCACCGAACATCGCGGCGTGCCCGAACGAGAGGAGCCCCGCGTAGCCGAAGACGAAGTCCAGGCTCAACGCGAGCAGCGCGAAGATCATCATCCGAACCATGAGGTTCAACCAGAAGGGATGGATCATCTGGACGATCGGTGCTGCGATTGCGAGCACCGCGATGGAAACGAGCAGCGCGAACCGCCCCTGACTCGAGAGGAGCTGATTGCCCGTCCTCGAGTGCGTGCTTCGGTCGAAGAATTCGGTAACTGCTTTCATCTATGCTGCCTCCGTTGTGCCGAAGAGTCCGCTCGGTTTGATCATCAGTACGACGGCCATTAACAGGAACAGGAACAGTTCGGTCAGCGTGGGCGCGATCAGTGCGCCGTAGGCGCTGACGAGTCCGATCAGTAACGCGCTGTAGACCGCGCCGCGGAAACTTCCCAGTCCGCCGATGACGACGATGATGAACGCTTCGATGATGACGTTGAATCCCATTCCCGGGTGAACGGATTGCGTTCCGCTCAAGAGCACCCCGGCGACGCCGGCGAGGATGGCTCCAAACACGAATACGCCGGTGAACACCTTCGAGACATCGATGCCGAGCGCGTTCACCATCTCGGTGTCGTGTGCGCTTGCGCGCATCAGTATCCCCAGATTCGACCGTTCGATGCCGATCCAGACGAGTCCGATCAGGACGGTACTGAAGACGAAGACGAACAGCCAGTACAACGGGTAGTTAACCGGTCCGATCGGGACCGATCCCGAGAGGATCTCGGGGACCGAAATCCGTCTCGATTGGCCGCCCCATATCTGGAGGATCGCCCCCTGTATCATGATCGCAATACCGAAGGTCAACAGGATGTGATAGAGCGGGTTTCGTCCGTACAACGGGCGAAGCGATAAAATTTCGATAGCCGCGCCGATAACGCCGACGATGAGGGGCGCGAGCAACAGCGCCAGCCAGAAGCTCCCGAGCTGTCCGGCGATAACCGTCCCGAGGTAGGCCCCGAGCATGAACAACGCTCCGTGGGCGAAGTTGATCACGTCGAGCATCCCGAAGATGAGGGTTAGCCCCGCCGCGATGAGCGCGAGCGTCATCCCTAACTGGAGCCCGAGCAACGTCGCACGTATGATCGCTTCAACCATTCGTCGGTATCACTCCGTACGTCGCGATTCCACAGTGCTGGTGACGCGTCCGTCGAACGATGTCACCGCTTTCGCCTGCCCGCTCGAGACAAATTAGTAGTTTAGAAATCATGTCCGTTAGAGACTGCAACCCCAGTCCGGTCCTTCGACCTGTTCGATCGTATCGATCACTTCGTTCTCGACCTCGAAATCCTCGTCGTCGCTCTCGACGACTTCCCGGATGTGCATGTCCTGGATGGCCTCGTGTGTCTCCGGGTTGAACTGGAAGTGGCCGCGCGGACTGTCGAGTTCCAGTCCGGCGAGGGCGTCGGCCATTTCGTCCGGATCGGTGCCGCCGGTTTCTTCGACTGCGGCGCTGAAGGCCTGTGCCGAGTCGTATCCCTGGCAGGCGTAGACGTTCGCCGATTCGTGGTCATACATCTCGCTGTAGTTATCGACGAACTCCCGGTTGCGCTCCGTGTCCTGTGTCGTCGTGTAGTGAAGCAGTGAGTACATCCCCTCGGCGGCGTTGCCCTGGGCCGGAAGCGTGTCCTCCGAGAGCAAGAATCCGCTTCCGGTCTGGGTCATCTCTTCGTTCAGTCCGAAGTCGTTGAAGTCGCTGACGTAGTTGACCGCGTCGTCGCCGGCGAAGAACGAGTAGACGGCGTCGGCTCCGGAATCTTCGATGTCGCCGAGGTACGTCGAGTAATTGTCCGTCCCGAGCGGGATGCCGACCTCCTCGACGATTTCTCCGCCCGCCTCTTCGAACGCTTCGCCGAAGAATTCCTTGGAGTTCTGCCCGAAGGCGTAGTCCGCGTAGGCGAGACACACGTTATCGGCGACGTTATCGTACACCCACTCGGCGAGCGGGGCGCTCGTTTGCCAGTCGTTGAAGGATGTCCGGAAGTGGTAGTTGAGACATCCTTCCTCCGTAACGCGGTAGTCTCCTGCGTTCGCGTTGAGCCAGATCGCACTCGATTCGGCTTCGACGATTCCCATCATCGCGATCGCGACGGCACTCGAGACGGGGCCGACGATCGCATCCGCGCTCTCCTCGACCAGTAGCTCTCGGGTGACGTCCACGCCGCGGTCGGTATCCGCTTCGGTATCGAGCTGGACGGTGTTTACCTCCTCGCCGTTGATTTCTCCGCCCTGTTGCTCGAGGAACATCTCGAATCCGTTGACGATGCTTTCCCCGAGGAACGCGTACGTTCCGGTGAACGGGAGCGCGTAACCGACTGTGAGCCCGTCGTCACCTCCTCCCATACAGCCTGCAAACGTCGCGGTGATACCGGCCGCGGTGGTCCCTGCCAGGTACTTTCGACGAGAGAGCATCGATGAGGCCCCCCCGTTCCCCTGGTTCGTACTACCGTCCCCCTGATTGCTAGTCATATCCGTGTCTCTACGAGACATATGAGTTGTGTGCACACCACACGTATATATAACTTTTGTTAATGTATGTAGGTGAATCACCGATACGATCGCTATCGCGTGGATTTAAATATCTCCGCTTGGTATGCGCTACTACATGACAGGAGATGTTGAGACGCTCGAGCAGGCCGTTTCGCGAATCGATTCGGGTAGCTCGATCGCGGCCGGGCTCGCACTCGAGCATTCGATCCCCTTTGCGGCAGGACACGAACTGCTCCGGCAGGGAACCGACGACCTCACGATGATCGGACCAATCAGCGACTTGCTGTTCGATCAGCTGATCGGCGGCGGCGCGGTTTCCCGCGTTCGGGCCGCCTGGGCTGGAAACGTCAGCGCCGGGACGGGGTATCGATTCAGGGAAGCCGTCGAGAACGGAACGGTCGACGTCGAGGACCACTCGAACTTTAGCATCGCGCTCGCCCTGAAAGCCGGGGCGATGGGGGTCCCCTACCTCCCAACCAAGTCGTTGATCGGAAGCGACATTTTCGAACGAAGCGACCTGTTCCTCGAGGAATCCGATCCCTTCGGCGGCGATCAACTCGCGCTCGTCCCGGCGATCGAACCCGACTGGACGATCGTTCACGCACAGCGCGCGAGTCCCGCGGGGGATGCCCACCTCTGGGGGAACATGGGAATTACCGACCCCGCGGTGGGCGCCGCCGAAAACGTTCTCGTCACCGCCGAGGAAATCGTCGATCCGGACGTCATCAAGAGCGACCCGAGCAGGGTCGGAATCACTCGAGACAAGGTGACGGCCGTCGCAGAGTGTCCCTTCGGGGCACATCCGTCGCCAGTCGCGGGGTACTACAACCGGGACAACGAGTACTATCTGGAGTACAGCACCCAGACGAAAACGCAGTCGGCCTATGACGAGTGGGCAGACGAGTGGGTGTACGGTGTTTCCGACCGCGAGGAGTACGAGTCTCTCGTCGAACGAGAGCTCGGGATAACCGAGCCGACCATCGCCGCGGAGGTGCAGTATGGCCAGTAAGACGTACACGGACCGTGAGTTGATGGTCACCGCGGCCGCGAGCGAGATCGAGGACGGCGATACAGCCTTCGTCGGAATGCGGTTACCCCTTATCGCGTTTCAGGTCGCGGTGAGTACGCACGCCCCGAATTCGATGGCGGTCTACGAAAGCGGCGTCGTCCGGGACTCCCCCGCCGACGGGTTTATTCACACGATGTGCGATCTTCCGAATCTGAACCGGGCGGTGTCGACGACGGGAATGATCGACATCATGTCCCGTCTCCAGCGCGGTGACGTCGACGTCGGCTTCCTGGGCGGTGCCGAAATCGACCGGTACGGCAACCTGAACACGACCTGGGTCAAGGGCGGTGACCAGGAGATTCGGCTCCCCGGAAGCGGCGGTGCCTGTGATATCGCTTGTCTGGCTGATCGGACGGTGTTGCTCATGCCCCACGAGCCTCGCCGGTTCGTCGAGGAGGTAAACTACGTTACGAGCCCCGGTCACTCGAGCGACGGGAGCGGTCGGGATACCCATCCGCAAGCTGGCGGTGGGCCGAGCGCACTCGTGACCTCGAAGGCAACGTTCGGGTTCGACGACGACGGCGAACTCTACCTCCGAAGCCTCCATCCAGGCGTCAGCGAGTCGGAAGTCGTCGCCGACTTCCCGTGGGAGATGAACACGGCCGAAGATATCGGCGAGGGGCCAGTGACGACGACGGCGGACCCGACGGCGGAGGAACTCGAGTTGATTCGGACGTTCGATCCCGACGGGTTCTGGACCTGATCGGCGGCCGAACGATCCTGAACCGAGAGCCGAGGGCTTCCCTCACGCTGTCGCCGAAACGGGTACTTCGTGATCGATCGTTCAACGTTTCTTCACACTCGTAACTTCCATCCTATTTCTCGAGAGAAGAACCGTTAGGTATATCATTTTAAGCTATGATGAACTAATCGTACATGCAGCCCAATGTCTCAACTGAGTCTCTACCAGACGAGGAGAACGCGCCGGATTACATCTACCCGGTCCCGGAGGCCCATTACCCCCAGCAGCTGAACGTCGTCGACGAGCTACTCGATCGGCACGTTCGAGAGGCCCGCGGTGATAACATCGCGGTTCGCTTCGAGGATCGAACGATCACTTACGAGGAGTTACAGTCACGGGTGAACCGATTGGGGAACGCCCTCCGTGATTCGGGCGTCGAAGCCGGCGACCGAGTCGTCGTTCGATTCCCGAACCGACCGGAGGCGGTCGTCTCGTGTCTGGCAATCCAAAAGATCGGAGCCGTCGCACTGCCGTCGATGAAACTCCTTCGAGCCAAGGAACTCGAGTACATCATCAACAACGCCGAGGCGACGACGGTCATCGTGTACGACGACCTCCTCGAGGAGGTCGAAAACGCGCTTCCCGAACTCGAAACCGTCGAGAACGTCGTCGTCGCCGAGCGAAACGGCGTCGAGCACGGCTATCACAGTTACGACGGCCTCCTCGAGGACGGAGACGAGGAACTCGAGCCCTACGAAACCGCCCGCGAGGACCTCGCGTTGATGCTCTATACGAGCGGGACGACGGGTCGACCGAAAGGGGCGGTTCACACCCACCGGCAGGTGCTGGCATCCGCGGATACCTACGCGAGATACTGCCTGGAACCGACGGAAGAAGACGTCTTCGGCGGCAACCCGCCGCTCCCGTTCGCGTACGGATACGGCGACCTCGTGACGTTCCCGCTCCGGTTCGGTGCGAGCACGAGCCTGGTCGAGGACGCCTCACCCGGCGACCTCCTCGAGGCCGTCGAAAATCACGGCGTTTCGGTCCTCTGTTCGATTCCGACGGGATTCAATCAGATGCTCTCCCAACATCCTGACGGACCGGAGGAATACGACATTTCTTCGCTCAGGGTCGGCCTCAGCGCGGGTGAACCGCTAACCCCGACGACTTTCGAGAGCTTCGAAGACGAGTACGGGATTCCGCTGCTGGACGGCATCGGGACCACGGAGATGCTTCACATTTTCATCAGCCATCGCCACGACGATGAGATCGACCCCAGCGCGACCGGATTCCCGGTGCCGGGCTATGAGTGCAAGATTATCGACCCCGACACGGGCGAGGAACTCTCTCGAGGCGAGGCCGGACTGCTCGCCGTCCGCGGCCCGACCGGTATCGAATACTGGAACCGTCCGGAGAAACAACTCGAGGCGGTCGAAGACGGCTGGTCGGTGCCGGGAGATATCTTCGTCCAGCGCGAGGACGGCCGACTGGAGTACAAATCGCGCAGCGATGATCTCATCATCTCGAGCGGGTACAACATCCCCGGCCCCGAGGTCGAAGCTGTCGTTCAAGAGCACGAGTCAGTCTCGGAGGTCGCCGTAACCGCGAGTCCTGACGAAGAACGCGGCGAGATCGTGAAAGCGTTCGTCGTCCTGACCGAGGACGCGACGGGAAGCGACGACCTCGTCGACGAAATTCAGAATCACGTCAAGAACACTCTCGCGCCGTACAAGTACCCTCGAGCGGTCGAGTTCATGCAAACGCTCCCGCGAACGGAAACGGGAAAGATTCGCCGAACCGAACTGCGTGATCGTGAACGGCAGTAACACCGCCGACATCGAGACGGCGTGTTCCATGATACCGTTTCGCTAGCATTTGTACCCACCTCGGATCCGGCTGCTGTACGGGACAGTCGAACCGTGTCCTTCGATCGGGTAATCGATTTTTCGTTCGTTCAACGGTGTGACGACGTTTCGGCGCGTATCCGGACGTTCTCTCTCTCTTCTCGAGCCGTATCGGTCGTTGTAAGTTCCGGTCACGCGTAGCGAACCGCGGGTTTTGCCCCGAGATACCGGGTTTTGGAGGGAATACGGAGGGTGTAAACATATGGTGTATACGGAATCCGTATTTACACTCTTCAGAGCCTCTGGCGACCGTTCTATACCAATAGGTTGTTTATCACGTTAAATGTTCACTAACCACATGTTCTGACGAGAATGAGATTACACCAATACGGATGTAAACCAGCCCGTTGCAATGCTCGAGTCACGCAACGGTACCGTCTCCGTTTCGTTCGATAGTGGCGCGAGGATCGATCTCTCCGTAGACGTGCAATGTATACGTAAACCGTATACAATCTATTGGGGATCGTATACTGCAGCCATACCGTGACGGACTGGCTGTCGTCTACACCCTGTGGCGAGCGGTTCCGTTCACCAGCGTTGGCACTATCGTTCAAAAACTGTCGAAAACGAACCTGGCGACCGTCTATCAGGGGCTCTCGTCGGTCCGAATGCGGAGGTCGGACCTCGGCTTCGCGATGCAGGTCAGCGCGTACCCTTCCTCTTTCTCGCTCTCGGAGAGGAACATTCCCTCGGTCTGTTCGACCTTGCCGTCCTCGACGACCATGCCACAACAGACCCCGCAGACGCCCATTCGACACTGGTAGGGCGGTGCGAGTCCCGCTTCCTCGGCCGCCTCGAGTACCGGCTTGTTCGCCGGCACTTCGATCGTCCGCCCTTCGTCGACAAACTCGACTGTGTAACTCTCGACCATAGTCAGTGGTCCTGATCGATCGATTTTTCGAAGACGTGTTCGACGGGGTCGAAGTCCTCGGATCCGTAGAATCCCTGCGATTGGTCGTCGCCCTCGATGGTGTCGACGCGGTAGAAGTCGACGTCCTTCGAGGACTGGGAGAACCACTCGTGAACTTCGGCCAGCAGTGCGGTGCCGACGCCGTTCCCTCGGTGTCCTTCCGAGACGAAGTGACCGTTGATGTATCCGTGATTTTGGAGCCGAAAGATCGGATGATTCCCCATGATGCGCGCCTCGAGCACGCCGACGAGGTCTCCCGACGCTTCGTGTTCGGCGACGATCACCGTTCCGTACTTCGACTCGAGCAACTGGCTCTCGAAGTACTGGAGCCACCGATCGTTTGCGCTCTCTTTGTGTTGATACCGCTCATCGTACTTCGAGAGGTGCTCGGTAAACCCGTGCCAGAGTTCCAGTAATTCCTCGCCGTCATCGGCACTCGCTTGGCGTATTTCGTACGACATGTATTACTGTCTGAGTTGGACTACCAAAAAAGGCACTGCTAGAAAAATCGCACGCGCTGACATATGGGGCGGTCCGAGTCGGTTCGCTACTGCACCGGAGTAGTTACGGCTTCGAGGTCGACGTGGGTGTGGAACGTTCGTGGCGGTCATACGGGCGCGCTAACAGGGCAATCCCGTCGGTAATTCGGCCGGAAAATACACTAAGCGTATACAGAAAACAATTATAACCCTGGGGTGTCAACAGATAGTTGGACGAAACGAGCTATGCCCACGGAAAAGCAATTCAAGGACGAACTCCAGAACGGAAAGATGATCGAATCGACCGACGAAATGACCGACGGGTACAAAGAGGCCCTCAAACAGATCCTGTTGGTTTCGGGTGATACGGAGCTGATGAGTGCGCCAGCGTACTACGATCAGTCGCTCAACGCACCGTCGCTCGACGCACGCGCGTCGTGTATCAGCGTTATTCAGGACGAACTCGGTCACGGCCACATCGCCTATCGCCTGCTCGAGGACCTCGGCGAGGACCGAGAGGAACTCATCTACGAACGCGAACCCCACGAGTTCCGTAACACGTACGGGTTCGACCAGCACATCGACAACTTCGCCGAACTCGTCACGGCACACGGGATATTCGATCGCGCCGGTATCGTGCTCCTCAGCGATATCCACGAGAACACCTCCTACGCGCCGTGGAAGCGCGCCCTCACGAAGGTGAGCAAGGAAGAACAGTTCCACCTCCGTCACGGCGAAACCTGGATGCGTCGGCTCGCGAACAACAGCGAGAAGACCAAACAACACCTCCAGGAAGCGATCGACTGGATGTTCCCGATGGGCGTCGAGTGGTTCGGCATGCCCGACGACAAGAAAAAACACGACGACCAGCTCGAGTACCGCATCAAAGGCAAGTCCAACGACGAACTCCGTCAGGACTGGCTCTCGCGGACGCTCCCGCTCATGGACGAATTGGATCTCGATGTTCCCGCCCACTACAGCGAGGACCGTGACGAATACGTCCTCGAGTACGATCTTCCGGTCGCGTTCGACGCCGCTAACAAAGAGTGGCGCTTCGACGAACCGATTTCGTGGTCCGCCGTCATGGACCGGTGGCGCTCGCGCGGTCCCGCCAACGAAAAGTACGTGAACATGGTTCAGTCCGGAAAAGTCGAGCTCGAGGGGTAACGATGTCGAGTGCACGCGCGAACGCAGCGGAGTCGGTAGGGGGCGGCCAGATCAGCGAGTTCGTCGAGCGCCGCCGCGCCGACGCGACGCCGTTCGAACGGGAACTCTGGGACATGATCGACGAAATCCCTGACCCGCACATTCCCGTCAGCCTCGTGGAAATGGGCATGATCTACGACGTCGAGGCGATCGACGGTCGGGTCACGGTCGAGATGACCTACCCCTGTATGGGCTGTCCCGCCTACGACATGATCCAGAACGATATCAGCAGTTGCCTGTCTCTGACCGACGGCGTCGACGACGTCGATGTCGAGGTCGTCTGGGACCCCGTCTGGTCGAAGGACATGCTCTCCGAACCGGTTCGTGAAAAGATGCGCAAGTCGGGAATCAGCCTCTAACTATGAAGTACGAAGTATTCGCACGAATCAATCAAGGCGACGATACCACGCACATCGGTAACGTCACTGCACAGAGCGACAGACTAGCAAAGATGTACGCCTACAACACGTTCGACGAGGAAGACTGGAACTACCTGACCGTGGTTCGCGAAGAAAACCTCCTGGAAGTGACCGGCACGCAGCCCAAACGCGAGGTGGCCGCCGGTGAGTGAGTGGCCCGAACCGGCAGTCGACTACGTGCAGGCGATCTCCGATACGAAACTCGTCCTTGGACACCGGTACGCGGAGTGGAGCCTCTCCGGTCCCTCGCTCGAGGACGATATCGGCGGTGCGAGCGCGGCCCAGGAAGAGATTGGCCACGTCCGCCAGTTGGCCCGGGAACTCGAAAGTCAGGGACGAGACCTCGACTGGTTGAACGGCCAACGGGAACCCGAGGCGTTCTCGAACGCCGCATGCCTCGACAGCATCGAGGGTACCTGGACGGAGTACGTCGCGTCTATCGCACCCGCAGACCGCGCCGCGTGGTACCTGCTCGATGCGATCGATCGGGATGACCTCGATGGACTGATCACCAAGATGGGCGAGGACGAGTACTTCCACCTCGAGTACCACGACGCCCGTCTCGAGACGCTCGCGGAAGACGATCCTGAGACCGTCCAGAATACGCTCGAGACGACGTTACCGCAGGCGCTCGCGTTGATCGGTCCGGAAGCCTACGACGAGGACGCCGATCCGGTCTTCGAAACCGGATTTACGGACCGCCCGATCGCCGAGATCCGGGCGGCGTACATCGAACACTACCGAAGCCTCTTCGACGGTACCGACGTTTCGCTCGAGAACGTCGACTGGGACCAACCCGCCCTCGAGGACTGGGACGAAACCAGACGACGGACCGGCTCCGGTTCGATTAGTCAAACCGACGTCGAGCAGCTTCGCGGCGAGAAAAACAAGATGTTTACGATGAACTAACCACGATGAACGATCAGCTTTCAGATTCACCCGTGTTATGCCCGTTCTGTGGCGCTGCCGACACGGAACAGGAGTCCGCCTTCGGAAGCGAGATTTCGAAGACGCAGTACTACTGCAACGGCTGTAACACGATGTTCGAACGGATCAAGTACGACGGGGAGAATCCGGAAACCGGCCGATAACGCTCTCGAGCCGGCTGGAATTCGTCTCCGCGCCCATAGCGAGAGCTATCGAAACCACTCAATTCTATGAAACTTTGGACAAGAAAGAAAGTTACTTATATGTGGACGACAATTGGTATCTTGTATGCAACTCCGACCGTTCAGTGAGCTGGATCTGGAGTATTTCACCACAGAGGTAACCGACCACGTCGGTGTCCTCCGGCTGGATCGACCGCCGGCGAACGCACACGACATCAACGTCTTGTTGGAACTACAGCGGGCCGTGGAATCGGTTCGATTCGACGAGGACGTCCGCGCGGTCCTCTTCGGGAGTTCGAACGACAAGTTCTTCTCGACCGGATTCGACATCAAGGTCCTCCAGGAGAAGTCGGGCCGGCAAGTCGGCTACGCGAGCCAGACGAGCAAAGAGATCATCATGAAGATGCGGACGACCGACACCATCTTCATCGCGATGGTCAACGGCCACTGCATGGGCGGCGGGCTCGAGCTCGCACTCGCCTGTGACTTCCGATACGTCGGGAACGACGAGAGCTACAACATCGGCATGCCGGAAATCCACCTCGGACTGATCGCCGGCGAGGCCGGAACGCAGTTGCTCCCGCGGTATATCGACCGCTCCGAGGCGCTCGAGATGATGATCACCGGCGAGACGCTCACGCCGGAAGAAGCGACGGAGAAGGGAATCTTCGACGAGATCCACCCGCCCGAAGAGATCGAAGACGCGGCCTTCGAGTTCGCCGAACTGATCGCCTCGAAGTCGAGCGTTGCAGTCGGAAACAACAAGCTCGCCGTCAACGAGGGCCTCGAGATGCCGCTTTCGGATGCGTTGGCCCACGAACGGGAACTCCAGAACCGTCTGCTCGGTTCCGATGTCGCCAAAGAAGGCGTCGACGCCTTCCTCGACGACCGCGAACCGGATTTCCTGGGCGTCGAACTCGGGGACAAAGATCCGGGCGCCGACGAGTAGACTCGCCCCCCGATACTACCGAACTCTTCTTTGGATCGTCGGTCTCCCAGTCACAACGCTCGATTACGGCTCGAGAAACTGGCGTCTCCGCGGGCTATGGCAACGAAAACTGGCGTCTCCACACGCTACAACAGCGTCGTGACGTCCGGATAGTCGTCGGCAGCCGGACGGAATCGGACCGGTTCGTCCGCTGTGGACGTGACGATTCCCAGTTCGGCTAACCGCTCGAGGTGGGCGGCCGCTTCACCGGCACCGAACTTCGCGTGGATTCCGCGCATTTCGCCGAACAGTTCGCGGCCGACCTCCCACGGCGTACTTGCCGTCCGCTCGGCCGCCTCGAGCGCCCGGAATGACGCCTCGGCCCGCTCTCGATGATGCCGCCGAACGTCGTCGATGGCCGCCTGAATTTCGATTTCCGTTCCGTGACCTGGCTCCCCGCGTTCGAAACGGGATTCGAGCCGAGCCAGGGCTTGCAGGTACGATTCGAGCGGATCGGAGAGCCGCGTGTCGCTCCCGCCGACGTTCGGCGTGTACGTCGGTAACAACACGTCGCCCAGATAGAGCCGTCCGTTCGCCCGGAACGATGCGTGACCTTTCGTGTGGCCCGGCGTGTGGACGAACTCGACGCCTGCGACGACGTCACCGTCGGCGTGTGACTCGACCGGGAACGTCTCGGGCATCGGGGAGGACGTATCCCGCTCGAGAACCCGCCTTCGAATCGAGTCGGGAACGCCCCAGTACTCCAGCGTTCGGCCGTCGCGCTCGAGTCGCCGTTTTCGCGCGTCGGCGTAGTCGCCGATCAGCGGGCTATCGTTGCGATGAACGTGTACCGTCGCGTCCGCTCGCTCGGCCAATCGACAGCTGAGTCCCGCGTGATCGATGTGCCAGTGAGTGACGAAAACGTGTTCGATGTCGGCGACCTCGAGGCCGGCCTCGCCGATTCCGGATCGAAGTGCCGACCACGCGTCGTCGGTCGGCGGCCCGGGGTCAATTACGACACCGCGTTCCGGAAGCACGTATGCGCTGTTTACTCCTTCGGGTGATCCTTCGCCGACCGGGATTCGAACGTGTTCACTCATGAGTCATCGGGAATCGCCGTCTCGTCTCGGTCGCCGAGCAGTTCGTCGAGACCCAGTTCGTCCCACCGTTCGCTCAGCGCGTCGAGAATGTTCTCCGAGAACGTCGTCTCGAAGTTCACTCGAGGAGCGATGTACTCCTCGTCCCACCGCGGGTCCCACGTCGCGTTGACGTAGAGCCGGGAGCCGGTTTCGCCGCCGCGACGGTACCGCGTCGCGGTCGCCGCGGGCGCGTTCGGCTCGCTAAATATCCAGTCGTTGGCGGGGTGAGCTTTCACCCACATATCGTTGACCGCTCGAGCGAGATTCGTCGGGTCGGCCTGTTCGTCTAGCACGACGACCTTGTCGAAGAGGTTCGAAAAGGAAAACAGCGTATTCGCCAGTTGCCACTCGAATCCGGCGTACAGAATTTCACTCGAGACGATACAGAGCCCGAGTCGCGCCTCGACCGGGAGCTGTATCCACTTGACCGGAGAGACGCCCCAGTAGTTGTTGACCCGTCTGAACAGCTGTGCGGCTTCGACGAGGCTCATGAGGTGCATGTCGTCGGTCAGCGGCGCACCGAGTGGCGCGAACGCGACCACGGGTTCCTCGCGCGTGGCGATGGTCTCGGCCCGTAGCTCGACGGTCGCAGTTTCACACGCCAGCTCCCAGGCCGCCTCCGGCCCGTCAGAGTCGGTGTTGACGACGGTGAGACGTCCATCGATCCGAACCTCCGCGTCCGCTGGAACGGTACGCGAGTCGACGGTCGCCATCGAGACGTCAGCCAGACCCGCCGCGAATTTTGGAACGTCGGGCGTGGTCCGATCCTGCGTCCAGCCCTGGAGTGCACCAATCAGTGAACACGCGGAGGTGCCGAGCACCACGCTCGCTTCCGTCTCGGGCTCACACCAGTCGGTGAACGCTTTCGGCACGGAGAGGCGGATCTTCCTGCTGTGTAGGGCCTCTCCTCGGATCGGCACCCAGGTAGTCGTTCCCCGCCGCTCGACGATGAGCAGGCCGAGCGAGACGAGCGGGTACCGTTCGTCGCCGATCGTTGCCAGCCCGAGCGTGTGGAGATCACAGTCCGCTTGAACGTTCGTCGCTGCCGGTGGTGTCATCGACTCTCCGATCGGGGCTGTTTCGCGTCTGGATAGCCGCTCGAGTAACTCCACGTACGAACAGTCCGGCCCGAGTCCGAGCGCCTGGGCGATTCGTTGGCCCGACTGGTGTGATCGGCTTGCGAACTGACTGGGGCCGCCGTAGACGCCGCCCGCGAGCCGTACCGTTCCGGGCGTGGTCTCGAACAGCGTCGCGGGTCCGTCGTGACGGGCCGCCTCTCGCGCGACGCTCGGAGCCGTCTCGTCCCAGTGGACGCGTTCCGTGATCGACACGAGATCCTCCGTTTCCTCGAGTCGGTCGAGTTGCGTTCGAAGCGTCATTCGTGGCCTCCTTCGTCCTGACCGCCGAACGGGAGGGTTTCTAACTCGACGCCTGCGCGCTCGAGGATCTTCTGTGCTCGATACTCGGGTTCGACGTCACCCGCCGACCCCAACTCGGTCACATCCACCTCCGCGTCAGTCTCAGTCCCTTCGCGCGTGGCGTCGATGTACGCTTTCGCCGATTTCGCTTTGGACGTCCCCGTTTGTACGTCCCCCTTCTCGTTTGGCGTCTGATAAATGTTCAACGGAACCTTCGGCATCGTTTCGACCCCGAACTGGTGGAAGTCGCTGTCCGGGTCGGCGTGGAGAGAAAGCGCCTCGAGTACCGCCCGCTGATCGAGCGGGTTGACGTCGCCGTCGACGAAGACGAAGAAATCCACGTGGAGCATTCCCCAGGTCGTGAATATAAAATTCGCCAGCTCGTGGAGGTAGCCGCCGTTCGTCGTGTCGGTCGAGATGACGTAGACGGTTCTCGGCGTCGATTTCCAGGGGACGCAGCTTTCGACGTCGAATCCCGCCGCTCGAAGCCCCAGCGTCGCGTCGGGGCCGACGCAGCCGACTTCCATCGAACTCGTCGAGTTCTCAGAGTAGCCGACACCCGTCCCCTCGACGCAAAACGGAATGATCGGGTTCTCTTGATAAGTTATCGACGTGACCCGGAGGAGAGGCATAGACCGCCTGGGGCCGTGCATGTATCCGAAATAGTCGCCGAACGGTCCCTCGTCTCGGCGTTCGTTAGGGACGATTTCGCCCTCGATGACGAGTTCCGCTGTTGCGGGAACCATGAGGTCGTTCGTCTCGCAGGGAACGAGTTCGACCGGGTCCTGTTTGAGTCCGCCCGCGAACTCGGCTTCGCTTCGTCCCGTCGGGATCCACATGACCGACGTGTACTGCACCGCCGGCTCGACACCGACCGCAATCGCGACGGGCATCGGTTCGTTTCTTCGCTCGTATTTGTAGTAGTAGAGATTGGGCGTTTGCTCTCCGGCCAGCAGTAACACGCTCGCGTTTTCCCCGTCGTGGATCATCGAGCGGTGGGTCGACCAATCGACCCACGACGAGTCTGGATCGGGTGCGATCAGCGTGTGCAAGTTCGAGTACCTGCCGCCGTCGCCGCCGTGGATGTACGGCCAGGGAAAATCCAATAGGTTGACGTCGTCCCCGTCTACGATGGTTTCTTTACACGGGGCTTCGTCGGCCGAAACCGTCACGGGATCGCGCGGATTTTTCAGGCGATTGATGACGATTTCGTAGTACTCTCGAGCGGAGAGGTCGGGCGGGAGTCCCAGTCCGAGTGCGATTCGATCCCAGGGTTTGTCCTGCGTTCCGCGGAACGGGTCGCCTACCAACCGTGCTGAGTCGACATTGTCGAACAACGGGATCTTGCTGTCCTCTTTGTTCAACAGCATCGTCACCGCACTGGCTTCTAAGTTCCAGGATGTCGGCTCGGAGATTCGATGGAGATCCCCGTTCGATTCTATGGTTTGTAAGTACTTTCGGAGACTATTGATGGTCATTCGTGCTCGTGGAGTTCTTCGGCGAGATCCGAACGCTCTGACTGGACCTTGAGGTCGATATATTCGCGGACGAGAGCCGGGTAGTTCTCCGAAAGATGCTGTAACATGATGGATCGGCTCGCTTCGGAGACGGATTGAAACTCCCCCTTCTCGGCCAGGTACTGTAATAACGTTTTCACTTCTTTCGATCGGGTGTTAATAACGGTCGACTGGCCCTCGATCTCCTCCATCGTCGCCTCGAGAAGTTCGACGTCGATGTTGTCCGCCTCGTCTGTCTCGATGATATCGATATACCACTCTTCTTCGGTGTTCTCGTGTGGTCCCTTAACCACGGTCAGTATGTCAGGATCCGTAAGGTTATCCGGATTCGTATCTATTCTGGCTCGTACGCTGGAAATCTCCTTCGTTTGTGCATCACTTATCTGCAATCTGGTTTCTTCCCCCGCAGGATCCTCCGGTAAATTGTTTTCCGATGTGATGTAGTTCCCTGCCATGCTTGCTACCAGATATTGGTAAGTCCTCCAAATAAAAACCCTACTTATTTTATCAAACAGATCTGGTTTTTGATATCCTCCGTGGAAGCGAAGGGTCGGGGTCGTTTCGTGGCCGAACAACACCCCTCAATAATCCGGTTCTTCGTTCGCTAAAAACGCTCGAACCCCCTCCTCGTGTTCGGGAGAGCCGTAGGCGAGTGACTGCGTGTGGATTTCGTGGGTCAGTGCGTCTCGCCAGTGTCGACTCATGTTCTCGTGGATCGCCCGCTTGGTGAGCCCGATGGTGCCCGTCGGCCGTTTCTCGAGGGTCTCCAGGAGCCCTTCGACGGCTTCGTCGAGTTCGTCGGCCGGGACGCATTCGTTTACGAGGCCCAGGTCAGTCGCTTCGGTCGCAGAGATGAATTCGCCGGTGAGAGCCAGCTGTTTTGCGGCCCGGAGGCCGACCAGTTGCGGGAGCAGGAAGGTTCCACCCGTATCGGGAACGAGCCCGACGCGCACGAACGCGCAACTGAAGGACGCAGATTCCGCAGCGTAGGCAAAATCGCTGATTGCAGTGAGCGATAATCCGGCACCGACGGCGTCGCCGTTGATTTTGGCGACGATCGGCACTTCCGAAGAGAGCGCCGCTTCGACCACCCGACCGAGCGTTCGACTCACCCGGTCGACGGATTCTTTCGGCGTCTCGTCGCGCTCGGCCATCGCCTCGAGATCGCCGCCGGCGCTGAACGCGTCACCCTCGCCGGTGAGGACGACCGCATCGTGTTCGTCGACGGTGACCCCTTCGATAGCCTCCGCCAACTCTTCGGCGACGGTAGCCGTAACGGCGTTGAGCGATTCGGGTCGGTCGAACGTAATCGTCCGTCTCCCCCCGTTGTCTTCGATGTCCATACCGTATCCACACCATTGTCCATGTTAAAAATTCCTAGACTGGTGTCTACTGTTCGTGGAAGTAGCCGTTTATTATCCAAAGATAGGTCTTGTATTATGGTTTGTGAATGTTATATGGTTTTGATTATTCTGTATCTACTGTACATCTATGTTAGTAGGTCCGCTTATTCGTCATTTTTTCAAAACGTTACGATTCTCTGCATGTGGTTGTTCAATAGCGCCAGGGAGGGAATGGCCAAGAACACCTCTAATAGTGTTATAGTTGTCTCTTTCTCTCTGATCGATATATCTTCGGTTGCAGTTCTACATATGTTTCCAAGAACGCATTTTGGCCTTGAAGGCAGATATTTCGGTCCTAGATAACCGGAAAATCACTGCACGTATCATAAATTAGTTATACAATTTTATTTGGTAACTGAGGGTCAAACAGTCGCATATCGCGGTCTCGTACCATAGCCGCGTTCCGTCTTGGATTAGACCCCATCGTATTCAAAGTTCGCGTCTTGCCTACGATTGTACACCGCCTCGAGGTGGGAACCGGCATATTCGGGACCGCGACTATTGTGGTTCTCGAGAACAAGAGTGATGAAATATAGGTCGGAACCAAGCCTAATGTATTAACTTCTGATGATAACGTCGATGATGTAGGCAGATTTGAATCTCTTGTGACCGCACCTGCCGATTAACAATTATGTTGGAATTGTAAATATCATAAAATACCATTTTGGAGAAACCATCTATTTTCATGGGGATAGACGTGGAAAGACCGTTTTGGATGCTATATATCGGAAATATTCTAGGTTATCCGTTCATGAGAGGAGAAACAATCGATTATCGCCCTTTTTCAGACTTCACTGCTATACTCAACTAACATTCTCACACTATTCTATAATATGGCGATAAATAGGCATCCTCATTTGATCCATGAGTACTAGATGAGAAAAAACAAATCTATTTGAAAGGCACTATTTCTAATATCATACAATATTAGTTCACAAACTAAAAAATCATACAATATCTTCTCAGTTGTCTGTGGTGGTGACATTCCTGACTAATAGTCGACAATACCGAAACGAGTTGTCGCCCTGCGATTCGATTACTCGCCGTTTCAACCGAGTTGTAATCAACTCCCTCTCGTACGTGTTACTTGAGTTGGTCGTGTCCAACCGTTTCCGGTAACCATTCGTCCGGGGTGTACGGCCGCAAAACGAATGTGAACGAGAGTTCCCTCGGTGTCACCCGATACTCCTCGTTCGGTTTCACCGGTGTTCCGCCGACACCCGAAACGTGCGCATCAATGGATACTGTCGTTTCTTCGCTCGGTACGAGTTCGTCACGGTATGTGGCCGAATCGAGATTTTTGTACTGGTCGAAACGAACGTTCAACGGCTGTTCACCGGAGACGAGAATGCCTGCCTCGTCACTCATCATGGTCGCCCACCGAACGTCGGTTTTGTTTCCGTTGTCCTGTGGAACCCGGTAGGGGACGTACTGATCTTTGATTCTCCCCGCGTATCGCCCGATTTTGGCTCCGGTTTTTCTATCGGGATACGTTTCGCCCGGGCCGCGTCCGTACCATTCGACTGCCGCCATCGCGGGCGGCAAGTCGAGATCGACGCCCATGCGTGGAAGCCACGACGAGAGCTGGTCCCGGAGGTGTTCGGTCGGTTCGGCGTCTACCGCGACGGCAACCTCGCCGGTCGCGTAGATGTCGTATCTGTAGGAAACATCGAATAAGCGAGTTCCTCGTTCGTCTCTGAGCGCCGTTTGCGCTTCGAGCAGGGCGTGCCTTGGCGAGGACTGCTCGAGGGTTACCGTCCGAACATCGTGGGAAACGGCATCCAATCCGAGCTTAGTCCATTCCGTTTCGTTGTCGTATCCCCACTCGGTTGCGGTTCGGACGTGCCCTTCGTTCGGAATCGGTGCCCGATACGCATCGAACACCGGGCCGTTCCGTGCGACGGCTTCCCCTGCGACGGACAGGTCCCGAAACCGGCCTCGACGTCGATCGAAGCTGTACTCGAACCGGTCTCCGGCAAAGACGAGTTCCGCGCCGCGTTCGGTGATCTCGAGCGACTCGTCGGGTTCGCCCTCGACAGCGGTCGCCCTTTCTACGGGAGGGGAAATCGGCACCTCGAACTGTTCAAACGCTATTTCGTGGCCGCGATCGGCCCACTCCGTGTCGGACTCCAAACGAAGACTAACCGTCACCAGACACTCCTGACCCGGGTGGAGGGACGGCTCTTCGAACGGGAGTATGACTCCTCGGGTGCGTCCTGCGGGGATATCTACGTCCACGATTCCCTCCTGATCGACTACTCCATTGATACTGAGTTCCCACCGGAGTTCGTACTCACACAGATTCGTGAAATCGAAGGTGTTCGTTATCGTTACGACACCGTCGCGTGGTGTTATCGGCTCTACCGACATCGGTCGCTGGATCCACTTGACCTGCTCGAGCGACGGCTTGGCCGAGAGGTCCGAGAAAACGACGCCGTCAAGGAGGAAGCTGTCGTCGTCGAACCACACGCCGTCACTCCGCGTGTTTCCGTCCGCCACGGTATCTGCCCGAAGCGTTTGATTGGTCCACTCCCAGATGAATCCGCCTTGCACCCCGTCGATCGTATTGACGAGGCCCCAGTAAGCGTCCTGCAAACCGAGGCTGTTACAGAACGCGTGGGCGTACTCTCCCATGATCAGCGGGCGGTCGTCGACAGAACTGAACTGCGCGAGCGTATCCGGAATCGGATATCGCGGCCCGGAAATGTCGGTAAACGGCGCCGTCCCGGTCATCGAGTCGTGGAACTCCTCGTAAGGCGCTTCGCCGTCGCCCTGATGGAAGACGAATCGCGTCTCGTCCACGTCGCGGGCGTGTTCGGCCATCGCCTCGTGTGCCGGCCCGGTTCCCGCCTCGTTGCTGGTGCTCCAGGCGACGATACTGGTGACGTTTTTGTGATGGGCGATCATCCGCTCGAATCGCTCGAGAAACGCGTCGTGAAATTCGGGGTGGTCGTTGACGAAGTTCAGATCGAAGTGGGTTTCGACGTTCGCTTCGTCGAAGACGTACAGCCCGAGTTCGTCGGCGATGGCGTAGACCGAGAGATCGTGCGGATAGTGAGCGGTCCTGATCGCGTTGATGTTGTTGCGCTTCATCGCTCTGAGATCCTCGAGTGCCCGATCGAACGGTACGGTTCGTCCGCCCCGCGGATCATGGTCGTGTCGGTTCATCCCGCGGATCGTCACCGGGTTCCCGTTAACCGTGAGGACTCCGTCGTCGATCTCGTATTCGCGGAAGCCGACGAATTGGGTGAGCGCCTCCGTTGTCTCGCCGGTCGCCGTTCGGAGCGCGATCGCCAGGGTATACAGTGTCGGGTTCTCTGCGGACCACTTCTCCGGGTCAGAAATATCCGCTTTTAGCCCCACGGTGTTCCCGTCTTGGCCCTCAACGAGCGCTTCCATCGTCGTGACGAGTGACCCGCCCGGAGCGTACAGTTCGCCGACGAGCGTTAGTTCATCTCCGGCGGTCCGAGGCCCACGGATATCGGCGTCGACGGAGAGCGTGGCGTCGACGAGTGCCTCGTCGAAGTCGGTGCGGACGGTGTAATCTCGAACGTGTCTCTCCGGTTTCGAATACACGAATACACTCCGGAAGATACCGCTGAATCGGATCATATCCTGAGTCTCCAGATAGCTCCCATCGGAGAACCGAAACACCTGAACCAGTAATTCGTGATCCGAACCCGGCTGGAGGTGATCGGTCACGTCGAACTCGGAGGGAGTCATCGATCCCTGATCGTACCCGACGTACTCGCCGTCGATCCAGACGAAAAAGGCGGATTTGACGCCCTCGAACTGGAGGTACGATCGCCGGTTTCCCTCCCAGGTATCGGGAACGGTCACCGTTCGTCGATACGTGCCGACCGGATTGAATTCGTCCGGGACGTCGGGCGCATCTGGAAGCGTCTCGACTTCGGGTAGTCGCTCCCACGTCAACGCGTGATTCCGATAAATGGGTCTGTCGTACCCGTGCAGTTGCCAGACCGACGGAACTGGAATCGTGTCCCAGTCGCCGTCCACCGGGAGCTCCTCGGGGAGGGCTGCCGGCGTTTCTGCCCAACAGAACTCCCACTCCCCGTCGAGCCGTTCGAAGTAGTTCGAGCGCTCCCACCGGGACTCGAGTTCGGTTAGCGGTTCGTTTGCGTCGACGGCGCGCGTTATCGTTTCGTAGCTGATCGTTGGACAGTGGACCGGTTCGACGTTCTCGCCGAGCTGAGCCGGGTTTTCGATGTACTCGGAGAGCGAGCTTCGTTCTACTGGGCGTCGAGCCATAGGAACACCACGAATCGATCGATCATAAACGGTCGGGTGAAAAACAATCTATCTGGCACGTTCTCGGTGAGATCCGCCGCTCGTCGAGGGACTGCCGGCGTCTTTCGACCTCCCAACTCAGTCCATCGCAGGAGGATCACCGGCGCGAGATCCGGTTACCTGGAACCGGACACTCCCCGCTAGCTGCGTACCCGACTCGAGTTCCGGCTCTTGATCCAGAACTGGATACCGGTCCATCCAGTCAGCGCTGGAACCCGAAAGTGATCGATCGAGAACGAGCACGTCGACGGCGTCGTCGCGAACCTGACACCGAACGTGTTGGTCGCCTTCGGAGAGAATCGTTACTCCGTCCTCGTCGTTGCTCCTGAGGTCTGCGGCGAGCACGTTCCGTTTCGTGCTCCGGAAGTCGTTGGACCCACGGATTGTCGCGTCGTCTTTCCACGGCTGATCGGGGTCGAGTCGCTTCGTGTCGTCGTCCGGCCGATCGCCGGTCGGAAACGCGCTCGCGGTCCCCGACAGTCGACCGATGTGATCCGCAGGGTAGGTACTCCAGTGTCCATCCCGCGTCCACGAAAGCGTGGTGTGGTCGTCCGTAACCGGCAGTGAGAGGCCGACTTCTCGCAGCGAAAGCGACTCCTCGAGCGTGAAATCGTACTCGATTTCGATACCCCCCGAGAGGGTGTGGATCACGAACTCACCAGTTGCCGTCTCGTAGCTCACTTCCGTGACGATCGTCTCGCCGTCGTCTCCGATCCGAACGTCGTCGACCGTTCGTTCCTCGAGCCGGTGGTCGATGGCCTCGTCGTACGCTCTCCCGGCGTCCGACTGAATCGGCGTTGCGGCGAGCTCGAGGGCTCCGGAGACGACCGAGTCGTTACCCCCTGATCCGACAGCAAGCTCTCCCGACCGACAGTCCACCGACAGCGCGTGGGTCGGCGTCTCCGCGCAAACGGCTCCGTTCGCTTCGAAGACGGATCCGGCACCATCAGGAGGACCGCCCCCTGTCTCGTTCGTCCGTTCCGATTCCGGCTCCTCTCGGTGAAGCGCGAACGACGTTATCGTGAATCCGTCCGGATGACAGGCGCGAACGGTAACTTCGTCCGCGTTCTCCGCGGGGATGACGATCTCTCCGCGTTCTCCGGGTTCGATGTCCGCGTCCACGATACCCTCGCCCTCGGCGTGTTCCCACTCGAGGCGACGATCGGAGAGATTGACGAATTCGTAGCAGTTCTCGATCGTAAGCTGAACCGATTCGTCGTCGACCCATTCCGTTGTCGCGAGTTTGACCGGAGAATACGTCTTCTTCACGTGCCAGTATTCGGGCCGCGGCCGCCGGTGTCGGTCGACGATGCCCCAGAGGTAATCGCCCCATTGCTCGAGGTGATCGCCGCCCGCCCAGATCGCCGCACCCATACACGCCTTGAGCGATCGACACTGCTCCCAGATCTCGTCGAACAGGCGACCCCACTCGTCCCGAAGGCCGGGATCGGTGACGAGCTCCTGGTCGTTGTAACAGTAAAGATGGGCGTACTCTCCGAACATGATCGGATCGTTGTGGTCCTCGAACTGGTCGACCGTCGAATCAACTCGTTTGGCCGGATAGTGGTGGCTGTCGATGTCCACGTGCTCTTCCCACGGTTGCCCCTCGTCGTAGATGTCGTAGTGGAAAATAGTCGGACGGGTCGGATCGAGTTCGCGGATGAGAGTCGCGGCGTCCTCGAACGCCTGGTACCACTCGGATTCGTTCGCGATGGACCACAGACAGACCGAGGTTCGGCTTCGGTCGCGCTCAACCATCTCCGCCGTTTGTTGGAGAACCAGATCGTACTCGGGATCGGGGCGGCCCCGTCCGACGAACATGTGCGGCGCTTCGACCTCGACGACGATTCCAAGTTCGTCACAGGCCTCGAGAAACGCTTCGGAGGTCGGGTGGTGGGCCGTCCGAACGAAGTTGATGTTTGCTTCTAGCAGTCGTTCGGCGTCACGGCGGGTCAGTTCTTCCGGGACCGCGTGGCCGTGCTCGGGGATGTGAATCTCTTCCCAGTTAATTCCCCGGAGCGTAAGTGCCGTTCCGTTGAGTCGGAGTTCGTTTCCGACGACGGTCAGCTGGCGAATGCCAACCCGTTTCTCGAGGTTTGTTTGCTGGTCACTGGCGGCGAGTGTACATTCGATATCGTACAACCGGGGTTGCTCCGGGTTCCACGTGACAGGATCCGAGACGGGTATTTCGAGCACCGCCGTCCTCGATTCGCCGCTCTCGAGCGGCTCGAGTTCACGTTCGGTGGAGCCGGCACGTTCTCCGTCCGGGTTCGTCAATTCGATGTCGACGACGGCGTTTTCGACGGCCTCATCCCCGTCGTTCGAAACCGTCGTTTCTGCGTACACCGTCGCCGTTCCGTCGTCGCGGAGCTCGGTGTCTACGTGGAACTGGGAGACGAAGGCCGAAGGGACGCTATAGAGCGTTACGTCTCGCGTAATTCCGCCGGTGACGTTTTGCCAACTGATCTCGTCGGCGGCCGAATCGTGAGAGACCGCGACGGTAACGGTATTGTCCGAGTCGGTCGAAACTTCGTCGGTGATGTCGATTTCGAAGGGGGTGTATCCCCCCGTGTGTTCACCGACCTTCGTTTCGTTAATCCACACTGTCGCCTGACTGTAGACGGCCCCGAACCGGAGTTTGAGTCGATCACCGTCCCACGACGACGGTATCGTGAACGTTCTCCGATACCAGCCGCTGGCGTCGTCGGGCGGGTACCATTCGCTCTCGTCCTCGAGGATTTCGTCCCATCTCCACTGTCCCGGAACGTCCTCTGATCCCCAGTCGTCCGTCTCCGGGATGTCCGTGCCCGCGCGTTCAGTAAACTCCCACTCTCCGTTCAGCGATTGCCGACGCTCCGTCTCCGCTGGTTGAGGAGTGAGCGAAACCGACGGAACGGTATCTCCATTGAAGCTGGAGAGAACCTCGTCCGCTTCGACGGGGGTTCGGTCGCGAGCGCCCACGCTGGGTGCGACGATGGCACTCAATGCAACACCTGATACCGACGAAAGCATCATTCGCCGGCTAACGGCTTCGCTTGGTATGTCTCTGTCTGACATGGCTCATCGAATAATGGCGGGCGATACGTATAGCTATTTCCGTAAGTCAACTGAACGATACAATCACCGCGAGAGAGCGTTTCCGACCGATTTACCGTCGCTATCGTTACGCGGGTGCCTTCGTCCCAAAACCGATTCCGAGTTTGGGTGCCGTCTCCGCAACCGTTAGACGTTCCCAGTTTGGACGTACTGTTGATAGTCGACGTTCGTCTCGCTCGTCTTCGTTTTGAGGGCCGACGAGGTCTGCGGATCGAAGAGGTAGAGATCCTCCTCCTCGAATCCGAACGTGATCCCGATATCTTCCGCCGGGTTGAGCCTGCTTTCGATACGCGCCGTTAGATCGATGTCGCCCATCTCCGCGTAGAGGAAGTTTTCGTTCCCCATCTGCTCGACGACGGTGACGTCACAGGGCATGCTTCCGTCCGAAACGGGCGTCAGGTCTTCCGGCCGGACGCCAACGCGGACGCGGTCCCTGCCCTCGAGCGGTGTTGCGTCCTCGAGCGTGTAGGTGAATCCGCCGGGTCCGGTGAGCGTGTTTCCGTCGATGGCCGCCGTAAAGAGGTTGATGCTCGGACTGCCGATGAATCCCGCGACGAACTCGTTGGTCGGCGATCGATACACTTCCTCGGCCGTGCCGACCTGTTGTAGCTGCCCGTGATTGAGAACGGCTATTCTGTCGCCCATTGCCATCGCTTCGGTCTGGTCGTGAGTTACGTACGCGGTGGTCACCGAGAGTTCCTTTTGTAACTCCTGAAGCTCCGTCCGCATCGTCGAGCGGAGCTTCGCGTCCAGATTTGAGAGCGGTTCGTCCATCAAGAACACCTCGGGATCGCGGATGATCGCCCGACCAAGCGCGACGCGCTGTTGTTGCCCGCCGGAGAGCTCCTTCGGTTTTTTGTTCAACAACGGTTCGATCCCAAGTAACTCCGCGACCTCCGTCACTCGAGCGGCGATTTCTTCGGAGGATTGCTTCGTCGATAGCTTCAGCGGGAAGCCGATGTTCCGTTCGACGGTCATGTGCGGGTACAAAGCGTAATTTTGGAACACCATCGCGACGTTTCGTTCCCGCGCACGTTCGTCCGTTACGTCGGTTCCGTCGAATTCGATGGTGCCCTCCGTAACGTCCTCGAGGCCGCCGATACACCGTAGCGTCGTCGTTTTCCCACAGCCGGACGGCCCCACAAAGACGAGAAACTCCCCGTCTTCGACTGTGAGGTCGACGTCGTCGACTGCCACGATCTGTTCGCCGTCGTCACCGAATTCCTTTCGTAAATTCGTAATGTCGATTGTAGCCATTGTTGATCACCTTATTGTTTGACGGACCCTGCGAGGATCCCTTTGATGAAGTACTTCTGGAGCGTCAGGAACACCACGAAGATCGGAATAATCGCGAGCGATGTCGCGACCATTATCTGGTCGTAGTACACTCGTTGTGCCCCGACGAGATCCGCCAACGCGAGCGGAATCGTGTACATCTCCGGTTCCTGGAGAATAACCAGCGGGTAGAGAAACGCCTGCCACTGGAACAAGAACAGAATAATCGCAAGCGCCGCCAACGACGGGATCATCGTCGGCAACGCGATCTTGTAGTACAGCTGGAACTCCGTTGCGCCGTCCATTCGAGCCGACTCGAGGAGCGAATCGGGTATCGCTCGCATGTTCTGGCGCATCAGAAATATCCCGAGGGGATTCGCCGCCCACGGAAGGATCACCGCGAGGAACGAGTTCGTCCACCCGAACTGGACCATTAGGAGGAACAGCGGAATAATCAGCAACTGAATCGGGAGGATAAGCGTCGCCAAGATAAAGTAGAACAACGGCTCTTTGAACCGGAACTCGTACTTCGCGAAGGCGAAGCCCGCCATCGAACAGAGCAGCAAGGAGAGGATAGTATAGGAAATCGCGATAATGAGGCTGTTCCCGATACTCCTGATGAAGTTCGTGTTCTCCTGTAGCGCCGCGAGGTTTTCGAAGTAGTACGTCCCGGGGATGACCCGCGGCGGCCACGAGAAGAACTCGGATTGAGGGATCGTCGCGGTGACCACCATCCAGTAGATCGGAATCGTCACGAGAGCGGTGACGATGAGCAAGAAGATGTAGCTCCCGAATTTCCAGAGCGCTTTGTTCCTGGTATCCTCGCGCATCAGTCTTCACCCCCTCCGTATTTTATTTGGAGTATTGATAGGATGCTAACCATGGTAACCAGAATCACCGAGGCCGCGCTCGCGTATCCGAGGTTGAACTGCAAGAACGCCTGTTCGTAGATGTACTGTACGACGGTAATCGTTGCGTTGCCCGGGCCGCCGCCGGTAATGACGTACGGCTCGGCGAATATCTGGAAGGTTCCGATCGTCGAGGTGACCACGACGAACAACAGGACTGGACGGAGTTGGGGCAGGGTCACGTACCGAAACTTCTGCCAACGACTCGCACCGTCGATTTCGGCCGCTTCGTACAACTGCTGTGGAACCGTCTGTAACCCGGCTAGTATGATGATCATGTTGTATCCAAGCCACCGCCAGGTGACTGCAATCACGAGCGTGATTCGCGCCCAGAACCCGTCCGTCAACCACGGAATCGCCGTCGTGCCGACGGACTCTAACATGTAGTTGATAAGCCCGATGTCGTCGTTGAACAGCAAGAGGAAGATGGTCGAGTACGCGACGAGGCCAGTCGCGACCGGAAGCGCAATTAGGGTCCGAAATAGCCCCTTTGCGCGAATGAATTTGGCATCCAACACGAGCGCGGTGGCCATACCGAGGATGACCATCAGCGGCACCTGTACAAAGAAAATAAACGCTGTATTGTACATCGACCGGTGGAAGAGCGAATCTCTGAGTAGCAATCGCTCGTAGTTCGATAGACCGGCGAATTCCAGGTTTGCTATCCGCGGAATCGCAATTTCGACTGCTCCCAGTTGTATCTCAAAGAGGTTTCCATCGGCTACGCCGAGATATGTGAAAAAGGACAAATAAAGTGTGTACACCGTCGGAAACAGCAGGAATATCCCGAAGAGGATGAAAAACGGCGAAATATACAGGTAAGGGAGCCCTGGAAGCGTCGGTAGCCATTCGGCAATAGTCTGACGCTTGTACCGAAGCTGATCGGACGCTCGTTTATACGAGTGTGACGACTGAACCTTCGAAATAATAGCTCCAAGGGTCATACCAGAACGACCGTGTTATCTGTCTCTATTGAAATCTCGGTTTGCCCATATTCAGTTCGATGCCTCTCAGCGTTCACATCGTTCATCTGTCTCTCCGCCCGAGTGCTCGAACGGGATACCGATCGAATGTCGTGGCGGAAGTAGTCGTTTTTCGAGCGGACCGAAACCGTCGAATTCGGCGGCTTCGATCCTTCTGGCGTATTGACATGAGTTTGTCTTGTATCCATAGCTACTACTGGTTCCGGGTCGTGTTCGCGTGATTCTGTCCGTCGGTTGTGCTCATATTATGCCAGATCACGGTCAGTGCGGTCTGCGACCGTTTCTGCGGCGTTTTCCATCGCCTCTTCCGGTGATTGTTCGTCGCCGAGCATATCATTGAGTTCCGTCTCGAGTGCGTTCATGACTTCAGGCGTATCTGGCGTATATCGATACGGTTCGATCTCTTCGGCAACCTCCGCGAAGAGTTCCCAGACCGCCTGTCCGTCGTAGAACTCCTGTTCTTCCTCGTAAATCGATGAGTCGTAAGCAGTAGCTAACGACGGAAACAACCCGTACTCCTCTAGCATCGTGTTTTGTACTTCGGGGGTCGTCATGCTCCAGAGGCAGAACTCCCAGACCTCCTCGACGACCTCCTCGTCTTGTATCTGCGATGGGATAACCAGATTGGAGCCGCCCCGATTCGATGCACGGGAACCGCCTTCTTCGAACGCGGGCAACTTGTAGACTCCCCAATTCCCCTCGGTGTCGGGAAGCTCCGCGCGAAGCGTTCCGTCCATCCAGGCTGCCGATATCATCGACAAAATATTGCCTTCAGCGAAGGCGGTAAACCAACCGCCGGACCACATCTCTACGCGCGTTGTAATGCCCGCATCGTCCAAGTCTTTGATCAGTTCTGCGGCACGAACGCTTTCCCCACTGGCGATGTTTACGTCGCCGTCTTCGGTGAACGGCTGTCCACCGAGTTGTCGGAACAGCGTTCGCCAAAGCTGTGGTATCTCTTCGGTCGGAAGATCGAGCATCGCGATATCGTCTGGAAGGGATGCTCCCGCTTCGATAAAGTCGTCCCACGTTTCGATATCATCGGGATCGATTCCCGCCTCGCTGTACCGTTCTCGGTTATAGAATACACCGGTCGGCCCCAGGTCCCACGGAAGCGCGTAATCGTTACCGTCGATGTTGACCGTATCCCACTTTCCGTCAATGATATCGTCCCGTATCTCCGCCTCATCGATTCGGTCGGTGAGGTCGGTTAGCCCGCCGAGGTCGGCGAACGATGCGACTTCGTAGTTTTGAACTGGTGAAAATTCTGGTGCTCCTTCGCCGCTCGTGATCGCGGTCTGGAACCGCTGTTCCCACGCGTCATCCCCGAGTTCGTCGACCGAGATGTCGGTCCCGTTCTCTTCGTTGTATTGCACCGCAGCGTCCTGGAGAGATTGCGCCGCGACGTTCCATCCCCATCCGGTCAGGTCGGTATCGTCGTCACCGCCTGTGCTTACACAGCCTGCCAGTCCAGACACACCGGCGATTCCAAGTGCCTGAAGCAGTCTACGACGGCGAACACTATGAGTGGTTCTGCGTGTCATTGTCATCCAAACTCATGTTAGAGAAGGTATTAAATGAAAGTTTCGGTAAATCCCATATATCATTTTATCGTAACACCCGATGTTCCCATTACGCATCTAACAACGTCCGGATCGGATATCGCGATACAGTGGGCGGAGATAACGGCTGTAGTGGCGATATGGGTGCGGTCGTTTTTGTCCGTAATGCGGACAGTCTGTTGTCGTCGGCTGTGTCGAAATACCACCGCAGCTACTAAATCGACCCTCGACTTTCGTGAACGAACCGTGTTTGCCGAAAGTGACACAAACGGTAACTTGAGATAAGCCAATGACCGAGAGTATCGATTACGATCTGTACGAAGTCCCGCCAAGATGGCTTTTCCTCCGTATCGAGACAAACAGCGGTATCGTCGGCTGGAGTGAACCGATCGTGGAAGGTCGCGCGAAAACCGTCTGCGCCGCTGTCGAAGAACTACTGGATAATTGTCTTCTGGGAGAAGATCCGTTTCGAATCGAGGACCACTGGAAGCAAATGTATCGTGGCGGGTTCTACCGAGGTGGATATCGACGTGGATTTCCACGGCCGCGCGTCTAAAACATGGCCAAACGACTCGCGAAAGCGCTCGAGCCACACGAGTCGCTGTTTATCGAAGAGCCAGTTTTGCCGGAGAACAACGAAGCCCTGCCGGAGATCGCCGCGATGGCTGAAGCACACGATATCTCCGTCGGGCCCCACTGTCCGCTCGGACCGATTGCGCTCGCTTCCTGCATACACTCGATACGTGTTCGCCCAACGCGTTCATTCAGGAACAGCGCCGCAACATACACTATAACGAATCTAGCGACGTGTTAGATTACCTCGTAAACCCGGACGTGTTCCAGTACGACGACGGCTACGTCGACGTATCGGAGGGGCCGGGGCTGGGAATCGAGATCAACGAACAGTACGTCAAACAACAGGCCCAACGAGTGGTGGACTGGCACAATCCCGTCTGGTGTAATGATGACGGGAGCGTTGCTGAGTGGTAACGATGTTGCCATCTCGAGGTACCGAACAACGGTTGAGCGTTGTCAATCGATCGTGATCGCTGTTCACTATAGTGATACGCTGTCCGAGCTTGAGCGGGATATCTACTGACTCGGATCCGTGTCTGTGTCGATAAAGGGTGTTTACGGTATCCATGGCTGTCTCTGTTTCTCGATGATAAACAATTATTATGGTTCGGCGTGGACGTCTCCTATGGAAACGACCCAAGATCAGTTACCTATTCGGGCTGTCGGAACGTGCTTTCGACTTATCGAAGCACTCGAAAATCGTCGAGAAGCAGGCGTAACGGAACTCGCCCGGGAACTCGACATTTCGAAAGGGACCGTTCACAAGCACCTGTCAACGCTTCAGTCGTTAGGCTACGTTGAACGGGATAACGGAGCGTATCGCCTCGGATTCCGGTTCCTCGGGATTGGAGAGCGGGTACGAAGTCACAATCAATTCTGTCTTGCGGCACGACCTGCGATCGACAACCTGGCTGAAACCACGAGTGCGACGGTGAGTTTAATGATTCACCAACACAATCTCGGTGTCTATGCGTATCGATCCGGTGTGACTTACGATACGGGTGGCTTTCTTCCGCCAGTCGGTGGTTCTGTCTATCTCCATGCCACAGCAGGCGGCAAAGCGATTCTTTCTCAGTTCTCCACGGAACGAATAGACGAAGTAATCGAGCAGCGGGGTCTCACCGAGTGTACGGAAAAAACCATCACGACGAAGGATGAACTTACTGAAGAACTCCAGTCTGTTCGCGACCGCGGGCTTGCGTTCGAACGCGGTGAGCACGTTCCTTCGATTCAGTGTGTTGGGGCACCGATTACGACGCCTTCGGGGAGTGTTGCTTCGATCACAGCAGCAGGAAATATCGACAAAATGAGTGGGAAGAAACTCGAGGAAGACATCGCTGGACTCGTAATCAGCGCGAGTAATGCTGTGGAGGTCTCACTCCTTCAGGAGGTGTGATTCTGGAACGACGTTTCGAAATAGGAAACGCAATCAATTATGGAAATGGTGATGGTGTCCCAACCCGTCCCCTCGGTGTTGTTAGAATACCGATCTCCCGTTCCCATTGGCAGTGTAATGTCGCTTTCAAATCGCAAATACCCCTCTTCAACTGCTTAACCCACCAAACTATGGAAACACCGTCATCGTGAGTTGTTGATGCAACATTTACTTTTACACCTGTATGTGTGTATTTCACGTCTTTCTCATTTGTTCCGATCAGAGTTTCCCATGAGGAAACGGGGGTTGTATAATAGAGCGATCCAACCCGCCTGAGACTGTGAAGTTTGTAGAATCGAGCATGTCGGGCACTGTCTAGTTTACACCTCCGTTGGTACCTGTTAGTTGAGTGATTGGTGCTGTCGTTGGGTGTTGTAGTACTGTATAAACTGTTCAAGCCAGCTTCTAACGCTTGCTTGACTGCTCACCCATGAGTTGTGGAAGCGATCGACTCGCGTCTTCAGCGTGTGGAACCACTTTTCGATGAGATTTTGTTCGACGTAGTCGAGCTGACCGTTCAACCCTAAACGAAAGAGGGCAGTCAGATAGCCGTAGCCATCGACGAGAAACACGGTGTCGGCGAGATCGTGTTTCTCGGTGAGTCGGTACAAGAATGCAGCAGCTGAATCGGTACCTTTCCGTCCGAAGACTGCGACATCGAGAATGAGTCATGAGTCTAGGTTGATTGCAGCGTACTCCCAATACCAGTTGCTGTTGATCCTGACAGCAGCCTCATCAACCGCGACCCTCGAGGGCGAAGCCCTCGGCGGGTCTGGCACGCTGTCAGCTAGCCGATGTACCCACTGATAGATCGCTTGATGAGACCGTTCAACGCCGATCAAGCGAAGAACCGCTTGTGTCTCTCGAAGCTAACATCCGGTTGCGTGGAGGCGGACGGCGAACACCCCCGCGGGCGTTGCCGTCCGCTCACGCTCCCAACATTCATCAAATTCCGCTGCGTAAGACTCACTGAGCAGGTCTGCGAGCATTGGTCCAAATTAACTCCACGACCTGCTCGTTCCTCAAACTGGCCTAACTAGACACTGCCAGTAAGAGTGAGAACCCGAGTAGCTGATACGAGAGAAAAAATCCGGTCGACCACGCGTGGTTAAACCGCCCTACTGCGGATCTCGCCCTGTTTCAACGATCGTTTCGACCTGCTCTCTCGAGACCCGGTTCGTCGTTACTTTCCCCTCTTTGAGTGCGGTTCCGACGATAACGCCGCTCGAGCCCTCCTCAAAACAGTCGCTGATCGTCTCGGCCGTCACGCCGCTTCCGACGAAGACCGGCACGGGGTCCTCGAGTTCCCCGAGCGTGTCCGAAACGCGTTCGATATCCTCGAGTTGTGTTTCGACTCCGGTTCCAGCCCCTGAGACGATGACACCGTCTGCTAACCCGCGTTCGGTCGCTTCGAGTGCGACCTGTTCGATCGACGTTTCGCCGACGGGCGTCGCGTGTTTAACGTGGACATCTGCGAGAATTCCGACGTCGGCGTCGATCTGCTCCCGCAGCCGGATCGTCTCATGAGCCTTCCCTTCGAGGACCCCCTGGTCGGTTGCTGCCGCGCCGATGTGGACGTTGACGCGAACGAACGAGGCACCCGTCGCGGCCGCGATAGAGACCGCCGCTTCGGCGTCGTTTCTCAGAACGTTGACGCCGACGGGAACGTCCACGGCGTCTGTCACTGCGTTCGTATGGGCAGTCATCTCCGCGACCACGTGCGTCGGAACGGTTTCCGGATAAAACGGCGCGTCACCGAAATTCTCGAGGATAATTCCGTCGATGCCGCCCGCCTCGAGCGTCCGCGCATCGTCGAGTGCTCGAGAACGAATTGCATCGCGATCACCGTCGAACCCAGGCGATCCGGGTAGTGCCGGGAGATGAACCATCCCAATGATCGGTCGGTCACCGTCGAATTGCTCGAGGAGTTTCATGATCGGTCTGGTCGGCCCTGTACCAAAGATGCACGAACAGCGGCAAAGGGCTCGCACTTCGGGATCGTTTTTACTCGACAGCTAGTAAACAACGACGATGTCTCATCTGTTTACTTCGCTATCGTTGGACGACTACGAAATTCCGAACCGTCTCGCCGTCTCTCCGATGTGTCAATACTCCTGTGACCCAGATGGGCTTTCGACGGAGTGGCATCGCGTTCACCTCGGCAGTCGTGCCGTCGGTGGCGCCGGAATCGTGATGACCGAAGCGACGGCCGTCGAGCCGCGAGGTCGAATTACTCCTCACGATCTGGGTATCTGGAGCGACGAACACGCCGACGCGTTGGCACCGACGATCGAATTTATCCGAAAACAGGGCTCGGTCCCCGCTATTCAACTCGCCCACGCCGGCCACAAGGCGAGTAAGAGCCGACCGTGGGAGGGAAACGACCCGATTCAGCCCGAAGAGGGCGGTTGGGAGGTTCTCTCTCCGTCACCCGAAGCGTACCCGGATTTCGGCGACAAGCCGCCTGCGATGCGAAAAGCGGATCTGGATGACGTCAACGCCGTGATCGAAGCCTATCGCGATGCCGCGACTCGATCGCTCGAGGCGGGCTTCGAAATCGCGGAGGTACACGCCGCTCACGGCTATCTGCTCCACGAGTTCCTTTCGCCGGTGACGAACCGACGCGAGGACGAGTACGGCGGCAGTTTCGAGAACAGGACGAGGCTCCTGCGTGAAGTAACACGGGCGGTCTGTGACGTCTGGCCGGACGAAAAACCGGTGTTCGTTCGTATTTCCGGTACGGACTGGCTCGCCGATCGCAACTCGTGGGATATCGATGATTCGGTCCGACTTGCGGGCGACCTCGAGAATATTGGCGTCGATCTCCTAGACGTAAGTTCCGGCGGCATTCATCCCGATCAGGAGGTCCCCGGCGGGCCGAACTTTCAGGTCCCACTTGCCGAACAGATCCGATCGGCAGGGACAACTGAAATCGCTGTCGGCGCAGTCGGCGGGATCACCGAACCGAAGCAGGCCGATGCCGCGATTCGAAACGGACGAGCGGATCTCGCCCTCGTCGGCCGAGAATTCCTTCGAGACCCCTACTTCGGGACGCACGCGGCAGACGAGTTAGGGATCGAAGACGCCGAAACGAAGTGGCCGGTACAGTATCGTCGTGCTGTCTCCCGTTCGAGTGAGTAGGTGCTGATTCGGGGGTTCTTGCTTGCAGACGGTTACGAATGATTCCGTGACCGTTCCTGCTTCTCGGTCGTGTCGCATGTGATTGGTACGGAAAAGCTCCAAGAAAACAGAATTGGACGTGAGCGACGTATTGGTATTTCCTTCCCACACTCTGCTTACCAGGCGGACGCGTCTTTTGGTAGGCACTGGGAGATGGCTCAACAGATGCCGTCTCTAATACATTTCTATTAGAAAAAATCACTCGATATGCTATCAAATAAGTCGTTCTGGTCGGGTGATCATGAGGAGGTCTTTGTCCGGTGCCAACGGGGAGGCGATAGCATAATCACGCCGAGAGTGCACTGGTGTGTTCACTGATTCTGTGATTGGCTATATAATTGAATAAATCGACTATATTTGTATGAAATGATTGATAAACTTCTGAACACTGGGTCTGTATCGCGTATAATTATATTATATTCGGAATATACTGGCGAAATTTACTGTGGCTGATGTCCGAACTCCGTCTACAAGTAACTGAAATCTCCCGTCCATCGATCGGAACAAATGATTTGATCTCGTGTCTACCGCTACTATACGCCTTCGTTCGATGAACTGCCGAGTTGTCGTTCCGGTACAACTAGAGGCGTTTCCGCTGGACCAGCCCCATTTGAACGAGAAATTAGTTCTATCGAAATCTGATTCTTATCTTAGTGTTGTTCAACTAACTCGGTGGACTAATTGGCACTCGGCGAGTACTGAGCGGGAGTCGGGTTGCGAGAAATACGGCGACGGATTACAGCGTTTCGAGGGTCGCTGTATTATGTCGTCGCGGTCGTTACGAGCCCGTCGAAGTTGAGGATGATCCGCTGGGCGATATCGCCGAAAATCGCTTTCCCGGTGGGGGAACGGCTTCGTCCGACCACGAAGATGTGATCGCACTCAAGGCGCTCGGCTGCGTCGAGAACCTCGTCAGAAATGTCGTCATCCTCCGTCACGACTCCTTCGACCTCGTAGTCGATATCGGCGTCTCCCTCGTCGAACGACTCGTCGGCGAGTTCTCGAGCGAACCGAGTCGTCATATCGAGGGCGGTCGACTCGTCGTAGGTCGTGTGCTCGACGTTGCCGATCGTTTCGAGGGCGTCGATTCCTTCCTCGTACTGTTCGGGTGTCATCCAGGAGAACAACACGAGTTCGGCGTCGGTACCCGCGATGAACTGTCCGGCCTCCCGGAGCAGCCGCTTGTGTGCTTCCGTGTCGTTGATAACGACTAATCCACGATCCATATCCAAACCCATAGACTCCCCGATTAATAAGTTTAGTTGCTGTTTCGGACTCGATAGTTGTTCCTGGCGTCTAGAGGTTGGGGACGTTGTTGGGGCTCGCGTTCCATTTCGACATCTATCGGCGTCTCAGCTCTCGAGGTTGCCTTTCGCGTCCCAGATCTCGGTGACGAGGTCGACGAAAACCTCGGTCCGAATCGGGTAGCCGTGCTCGCCCGTTTCCTCGAGTGAACAGTCCTCAAGCGTGGCGACGAACTCGGGTGTGTAGGCCCAATCCGTCAATTCCGTTCGCACGTCGAGTGTCAGCGTATCATCGTCATCAGTCTCGAGCCAGGAAACCGCTCCCTGTCGAGCGGTGTACTCGATCGTGTAGGTTTCACCACCGATCAAATCGACCACGGCCGCCATTGGCCCGATCTCGAGCGAATCGTTTTCGCCTTCGAGAGCGAGCGTTCCGTCGACGACTCGCGCACCGTATCGTTGTTCGTCGGTCATTGTATCGCGTACAGATGGGCGGCTGTCGGATATATCTATCCTGCCCGAGCTGGGGCTCCCGTTGACGCTCAGTTTTAGAGAGGTACACTCGGCACTCGAAGACGTCCGGTTTCGCGAGGCGACTCAGGATGGTCGCTGTCTGTGACCCGGGATGTTACCACTCTGCGACGCTTCCGTCCTCGTGTTTCCAGACCGGGTTGTGCCAATTGACATCCTGTTGTGACCGCTCGCGGACTGCGGCTTCGTCTACGTCGATGCCAAGCCCGGGATCGTCGGGGAGGCTCACGTACCCATCGTCGTACTCGAAGATATCCGGTTTCGCGAGGTAATCGAGCACATCGCTGGTTTTGTTGTAATGGATGTCGAGGCTCTGTTCCTGAATGAGCGTGTTCGGGGTACAGGCGTCGACCTGGATACACGATGCGAGGGCGATGGGACCGAGCGGACAGTGGGGTGCAATGGCGACATCGTATGTCTCCGCCATCCCTGCGATTTTCTTTACTTCGGTAATCCCCCCTGCGTGAGAGAGATCGGGCTGAATGAGATCGACCGCACCGCTCTCGAGGAGGGGTTTGAAGTCCCAGCGAGAGAACATCCGTTCCCCTGTCGCGATCGGAATCGTCGTGTGCTGGGCGATTTCCGGAAGCGCGTCGTTGTGCTCGGGCAGTACCGGCTCTTCGATGAACATCGGTTCGTACGGCTCGAGTGCCTTCGCGAGTCGCTTCGCCATCGGTTTGCTGACCCGTCCGTGGAAATCGACGCCGATATCCACGTCGTCTCCGACAGCGTCCCGTACTTCGGCGAGTCGGTCGCGCGCCGCCGCGACGGTGTCGGGCGAATCGATTCGTCGGAGCTCTGCCGTCGCGTTCATCTTTAACGCCGTAAATCCAGCATCAACTTTCTTTGCGGCCGCTTCGCCGACTTCCTCCGGTCGGTCGCCGCCGATCCACTGATAGACGCGAATCCGGTCTCGAGCGTGCCCGCCCAGCAGTTCGAACACCGGCGCGTCGTATCGTTTGCCCTTGATGTCCCACAGCGCCTGATCGATACCCGCAATCGCGCTCATCAGGATCGGGCCGCCGCGATAAAACCCGCCGCGGTACATTCGCTGCCAGTGGTCTTCGATTCTCGCCGGATCTTCGCCGAGGAGGTAGTTGTCCAACAGTTCTTCGACGGCGCTTCGGACGGTCTTCGCTCGCCCTTCGACGACCGGCTCTCCCCACCCGACGGTGCCGTCGCTCGTCGTCAGTTTGAGAAACAGCCACCGAGGCGGAACCTCGAATAGTTCGTAATCAGTTATTTGCATGGGCTACCGGTCGAGTAGTGGCCCCGCTATATTCACCTTTTGGAATGTGTCATAGACAGACTCGCAAACTTCGACGGGCGTCTCCATTCGGCCTGATGTCTGATGAAATCCGTCGATAGCGCTGAATTGCCAGCGGATCAGCCGTAAAATTCGGAGGCCGTTTAGGAGGTGGGTTACCGGCGCGTTTCTCTCTGCTGTCGGTGATGCTAGTTATTATATACGATGCTTACGACGGAAACCGTACGATCATACCACTATGACTACTGAGACGACCATCCGAGTCGGCGTTCGAACGCGCTCATTGACGGACGAGCGGCTTCAGTACATCCGCCAGTTGGGTGCGACGGACGTCTTTATCGATCACGCCGACGTCGAGGAAGAGCCCGACGAATTCAACGACCGCGACGCGGGTGCGACCCTCGAGGTCGGCCGTAATGCGATTCCGTCGGTAAGAGAACTCGAGGCGGCGAAAGCCCGCGTCGAAGCATCGGATCTCACGCTGATCGGGATCCAGTCGTTACCCTACTCGTTGTACGGCGACATTATGTTCGACCGGGATGGGAAAACCGAGGCGCTCGAGCAAATCACGATGCTGGTCCGGAACCTCGGCGAGGCGGACATTCCGATTCTGGGTTATCAGTGGAATCCGCGCGGCGTCGTTCCGATGCGGACCGGAACGGCCGAACTTCGCGGCGGCGCACGCGGCACGGCATTCGATTACGACGCGCTCGAGGATCCTGACGAACTCGCGCCGGGTCTCGATCGGGTCTACACCGAGGACGAGTTCTGGGACAACTACGAATCGTTTCTCGAGGAAGTACTCCCCGTCGCCGAATCCGCCGGCGTCGAGTTGGCGCTCCATCCGGTTGATCCGCCGGGTCTCGAGTCGATGTGTGGTATCCCGCGTCTCTGCCGGAACGTGGAGAATTTCGAACGCGCGATGGATTCGGTCCCGAGCGATATCCACAGTCTCAAACTTTGTCTCGGCTGTTTCTCGCAGTTAGGTGAAGACGTGACCGACGTGGTTCGCACCTTCGGCGAGCGCGACCAGATCGGGTTCGTTCACTTTCGCGATGTCGTCGGGACCGTGCCGAACTTCCACGAGACGTTCGTCGATGCAGGCAATTTCGACCCGGCAGAGGTCATCAAAACGCTCGATGAGATCGGATACGACGGCGTCGTTATCCCCGATCACGTCCCCGAAATGGCGGGTGATACCGACTGGCGTCACCGGGGCCGTGGCTACACCGTTGGCTACCTTCGCGGTGTCATCGACGCAGTCCAATCCGGTCCGTCGTAGTCGGGCGCTCGAGTGGATCTGTCTCGGTTGAAACACGTTGCCCTGATTCAAACACGTTGTCTTGATTCGAACACGTTGCCTCGGTTCGAACACTTCCTGAAACGTTCCGCCGTTGATTGCCGTCGACCGCTGTGGTGCGGTCGAACAGGAGCGTCTAGTTCGTCGCGGATCTTACAGTCCGTCGAACTCGAACTGCTGGTGTGCAACGCCGGTGTGGCCCCACAGGAGCACGTCCGTTCCCGGCTCCTCGTTGCCGCCTTCGACGTCTAACCCTACGTCTTCACCGGCCGGGTGCATGGAATAGCGGAACTCGCCGGTGGGAGTGAAGATCGGATCGATGTCCCAGCGCTGGTGATCCCCACCGCTGTCCTCGGCGACTTGCACGTTCGATCCGTTTTCGATTTCGCCATCTTCGACCTCGAGGACCTCACCGGTCGCCTCGAGCTCGAGGCGATAGTGATCGCCGTCCTCCTCGAGGATCCAGCGCTGGTCGTCACCGTGGTCCCAGTCATCCATCTCGAGGGTGCCGTCACTCACAGTCAACGGCATCCCGGTGTGTCCAGCGTTGATTCGATAGGTGCCGGGCTCGATCGGATCGACTTCGGGGTCGCCGTCTCCCGCCTGGGTCTTGTCGACGATATAGGAGAGTTCGACCGCCTCGCCGGGGTCGGTTTGCCACTCGAAGACGAGGTCCCAGCCGTCGCCGGCCCACTCGAAGTAGTGCGTCCAGGCGGTCGGTTCGGACGGAACGGACTCGAGTTCGGCTCGGACGTCGAACGCGGCGTTGGGGCGACCGTGGATATCTGTGACCCGTGCGGCTTCGTCGGCGCCTGACGAGAGCGTGACCGTCCCCGATGCGATTCCACCGCCGAGATTATCCCTGACGATCGTGTTCAGCGCTTCGACCTCGATGTCCGCTTTCGTTCCCGCGTTGCGAACGTCGTTGTTGACGATGCGGCCGTTCTGTCCGAAAAAGCGAATTCCGTGTGTCTGGGTCGGATCGTCCGGTGCACCGTCACCATCGGGAAGGGTAATTTCGTCTCGTTCCGCCTCGGGGAGGTCGTCGACGACGTGGAGATTCGAGACGGAGAATCCGTCCGCAGTCGAGGTGACGGCTTCGTTGACGACGTTCTTGACGAGGCCGCCCTGAATCGTGATGTTCTCGACGTCGTCGACGACGATTCCGTTGAACCGGGCGCCGATGATATTGACTTCGCCGACCGTGATCTCGTTCGACTCGGTCGTGAGGTGCATTCCGCGCGGGGCGTCGCGACTGACGACCTGTCCGACGGAGACGTTTTCACAGCCGTTGGCACAGCGAAACGTCGCGTACCAGGTCGGCGACTCGGGATTCTCGCCGACGACGCTGTTTACCACCGCATTCTCGGTTTCGTTCAGGATGACAGCGGAGCCTCCCATGTCGACGCCGATTACCTGGTCGACGACGACGCGCTCGGCGTCGTACGTTTCGACGGCGTGGTGTCGACCGCCCTCGACGTAGACCGAACTGATGAACACGTCCGAAGCGGGGTCCTCTCGAGCGCGGGCGTCGATCCTGACGGCCTCGAAGAAGTCGCCGACCCACCCCGGATCGTTCAGGATTTCCGCTCGACTGGCGTCCGGATCGAACGATGTCGGCGGCCAATCGGGTTCGTCGACCTCCCAGTAGTTTACGAATCCGTCGGTGTCGTCGAACCGGATGTCGATGTCGCCGAGTTTGATCGAGTTGCTATCCTGTAGCCATACCGCAAATCGCGGATTCCCGGTAATCGTTAGTCTCGGGATTTCGATTTCCTCCTCGTCGAACGCTCGAATCGGAATCACGAGCGGCTGATCGCCGTCGTCTTCGACTCTTATGGTTCCCGCGACGTCGAGGATCGTATAGCTCGGCAGAACGATCTGGGTCAGTTCGTCGACGGGCCCGATCGTTCCGGACGCGGTAACAAGCACTCGTTCTTTTACCGTCCGATCCTCGCTCAGACTGTCGACGGCGGTCTGAATCGCTTTGACGTACTCCTCGCCACTGTAGACGGTTGTTTCGTCGGTATCTACCTGATAGCAGCCCTCGTCGTTCTCCCAGACGATCACGTCGGGCTCTCGAGCTGGGGTGTGGTGGTGGTTCGTCTGCAGCCTGTCAAGGTTGTATAGCCCGTTGTCGGAAGCATCAACGTCTCCGTCCCAGTTGTACCAGGGTTGATTTCCGGTCTCTGGGGCGGTCGATGGGTCCCGGGTAGCGGTTGTACTCCCAGTGAGTGCGGCGCCGAGCCCTGTCGCTCCGAGCACGGCCAGCGCTCCCCGTCGTCCCATCGAAAGTGATCTATCGTCGAGACCGCTCCTGTCCGTATTTGCGGTTCGATCTGGTTGTTCGGCACCGTTTGCAACCATTCGATTGTCTCTCTTTGCAACCTGATTATTGCTGTCTTCTGTCATGGGTAGTGTTGTCGCGTTTGCGACGATCGGATTATTACTCGACCATAATAAAAAATTTTGTATTTATACGAGTCCGTATTGGTTGTCTGTCACGACTACTGTCGTCGCCGCTACGTTTCGTATCTTTAACTGCCTACAAGGTGTGTGGTCACGTGATGACTCGAGTTGCGGCTTCGACTCGCGTTCGCCACGAACGGCGCTCCATTTTGCCTGTCCTCTGATATTCGTGCGTTCCCTTGACTTTTCGGACCCAGCCCCCTTCACAGAGGAAATTCTTTGTAACAGAACGTCGTTACTCAATAGAGCCGTAGTCGTTCGTTTCTCTGTGGGTCGTTGAATGTTCGATTTGTCGAGTTATACGGTATCACACCTCGTTCGGCTAGAGCGGATATTATCGATAACGTGATTATTGAGTCCTTAGAATCGGTTTCACCGAAAAATCACGGATGAATGACCGATCGACTGGCAGTTTATTTACAATCATATTGTTGTAATATCTTCGCCAAAAATCTGTCGGCAATCCACTCCAATCCGGTTGTACCGGACAATATGTCTTCGAGCGGTCCAATCAGTAACGCGCTATTTCGACGACTACTCCGGATCGGTACCGATGCTCCTGAGGAATATGGCGAGCGCCGTCTCGAGCTCCGGAACGAATCCGATCCGGGCCCGTCTCGAGAGGGTCCATATCCCAATAGACTATTAGCTTAGCGAAGAACACCGTTCTCAATGGATACGAACCGAATCTCGATCCTCGAGGAGCGCAGAGCAGACGCGATGTCGCTGGTCGCAGAGTCCGTGGCACCGATTCGATACGTCGCCGCCGAACCGGTCGTCGAAATTGCGTCGCGCGACCTTCGAGACGACATCGAGCGCGTTACGGGGCACCGACCGAACTGTCGTCGCGGGTTCGACGACCTCGGGGAACGTGCGATTCTCGTCGGGACGTACGGAGTTCACGATGGATTCGACCGACACGTCGACCGGATCGTAGCCGACCACGGACTCGAGGAGGAGACCGAGAGCTTCCTTCTCGGGGTCGTCGGGGACGGGGCCCGCGAAGAACCGCAAGGCGTGGATGAAGCGCTGGTGATCGCAGGAAGCGATTCGCGCGGGACGGCCTACGGAATCTACGAACTGTCGAAGCGAATCGGCGTCTCGCCGTGGTACTGGTGGGGAGACGTTCCGACTGACGAGTGCGAGCAACTTTATGCGACGAGGGGAATCGAGCAGGCGGGACCTCCATCGGTCAGCTACCGTGGCATCTTCATCAACGACGAGGATTTCGGGATTCGCGAGTGGGCCCAACAAACGTACGATCCGGAGACGCCCGACGGAATCGGTCCGAAGACCTACGAGCGGGTGTTCGAACTCCTCTTGCGGCTCAAGGCGAACACGATATGGCCGGCGATGCACGACGGCACGAAAGCCTTCTACCGGTGTGACGGGAACCGCGACGCCGCCGACCGGTACGGAATCATCGTCGGCACGTCCCACTGCGAGCCGATGCACCGAAACAACGTCGACGAGTGGGAGACGGACAGCCAGGGCGAGTGGAACTACGAGACTAACGCCGAGGCGGTCCGAGAGTACTGGGCCGAACGCGTCGAAGAAGTCGCCGGCCGAGAAAACATCTTCACGATTGGTATGCGCGGGATCCACGACTCCGGTATGCCCGGCGGGGACACCCTCGAGAAGCGCGTCGACCTGCTCCAGCGGGTTATCGACGACCAGCGCGAGTTGCTCGAGGAGACTCTCGAACCCAATGTCGCGGACGTTCCACAGGCGTTTTGCCCGTACAAGGAGACGCTCGAACTCTACCGTAACGGCCTCGAGATCCCAGATGACGTCTGTGTGGTCTGGCCCGACGACAACTTCGGCTACCTTCGACGGCTCCCGACGGAAGCAAAGCGGGGGCAAAGCGGCGGTCACGGCGTCTACTACCACCTCTCCTACTGGGGGCGTCCTCACGACCACCAGTGGCTCTGTTCGATCCCGCCGGCGCTGATCCGCGAGGAGATGCGACGGGCGTACCACCACGGAGCCGAGACGCTGTGGATCGCGAACGTCGGGGATCTCAAGCCGGCGGAGAAAGAAACCGAGTACTTCCTCGAGTTGGCCTGGGATATCGACGGCGTCGGAGAACGGTCGGCACGGGAGTGGCTGAGGGAGTGGGCCGCCCGCGAGTTCGGGGAGAGCCACGCGGCGGAAATCGCCGACGTGCTCTGTGAGTACTATCGACTCGCGCTCGCCCGCAAACCCGAACACGTCGGCTGGAACGGCGTCTATCCGAACACAGAGAAAAACGAACCCGAGTTCAGCGCGATCCACCACGGCGACGAGGCTCGTCGACGGCTCGAGGCCTACGAACGGATCGACGAAACGGCGACGGAGCTATACGAAACGCTCCCCGAGCATTTCCGAACGGCGTTTTTCCACCTCGTCGGCTATCCGGTCCGGTGTGCGCGGGCGATGAACGAGGCGGCTCTCGAGGCGATGCGGAGTCGCCTCTACGCAGGACAGGGAAGAACGAGCGCGACGAACTACGCGCGGCGATCGCGAGCGGCACTCGAGCGCGTCGCGGCCGAGACCGAGCGGTACAACGCCTCTTCGGACGGGAAGTGGCGAGGAATGATGTCCGCGAGTCCGCGCGATCTCCCGGTGTTCGACCAGCCGGCGACTGCGGGCGTGACCGAAGAACAGGGGCCGACGCTCGAGGTCGCCGTTGAGGGCTCGTCCGGGGTCGCCGGAAGGGGTCCGCGCCGACGGCGGCTCCCGGCGTTCGTCCAGGGCGTCGACCGCTGTCGGTTCGTCGACTGTTACAATCGGGGAACGGGAACTATCGAGTGGACGGCGACAGCTGAGGAGTGGATCGACCTCGAGCACTCGTCGGGAGCGTTCGACGGCGATCGACGGGTCCGCGTGGCTATCGACTGGGAAGCAGCCCCCGATTCGAAGACGACGGGCCGAATTCGGATCGAGGGTGCCGGACGCGAACTCGAGGTCGAAGTACCGATCAGGCCGCGAACGTCGTCGTCGCCGGATTCTCGAGCCGAATCTGTGTCCTCCTCTGAACCGGATCAGCGACCGGTCTTCGTCGAATCGAACGGTCGGGTCGCTATCGAGGCGGATCACCCGACGGAACTCGTGCAAGGTGCGACGCGCTGGAAGCCGGTCGACGGGCTGAGCCGAACGACCGGGACTGCGATGGCCAGTCGTCCGATCGACGGGCCGCGAATCGGTGCCGGTGCTGGCATCGTCGATGCGACTGACGTTCGCGAGCGAGCGGCTCGACTCGAGTACGTGTTCGAGGCGAGTGCGGGCGACGTTCGCGTCGAGGTACAGTTGTTGCCGACCCACGCGCCGTCGGACTCGACGCCCCACCGGTACGCGGTCGCGATCAACGACGCCGACCCGACGATAGTCGACTTCGACGCGAACGGGGGTGAACACGACCCGGAGTGGCAGCGAAACGTCCTCAGATCCTGCGTCCGTTCGACGACCGATCACGAACTGAGCGGGTCCGATAGGCACGTGCTGTCGCTGTATGCGGTCGATCCCGACGTCGTCGTCGATCGAGTGACCGTCTACACCGAAGACGATGTCCGTCGATCGTCTCTCGGTCCGCTCGAGACGCGCGACC
The DNA here is from genome assembly GCF_054653435.1 of Halostagnicola bangensis. NCBI lineage: Archaea > Methanobacteriati > Methanobacteriota > Halobacteria > Halobacteriales > Natrialbaceae > Halostagnicola > Halostagnicola bangensis. Next base: position 388,886 of record NZ_BAAIGG010000004.1, read on the forward strand.
GTCGACTGGACCGGTAGCTCGTCTGGTCGCGCTCCCGTCGATCTTTCTACCACCCAAAGAATCATGTCGGATCCTCACACACCGTTATCCATGCCACCCGAAGAACTACCGAGGATCGGGCTCGGGACGTACTCCGAGAACGATCGCGATCAGTGGACCGAGCGCGTCGAAACTGCACTTCAGGTCGGGTATCGACACGTCGACACGGCACAGGGCTACGAGAACGAGGCGTACCTCGGGGAGGGAATCGCCGAATCGGCCGTCGACCGGGACGAGATCTTCCTTGCGACGAAGGTCGATACGGGCAACCTCGCGTACGACGACGTCCTTGAGTCCGTCGAGGCGAGTCTCGATCGTCTCGAGACGGACTACGTCGACTTGCTCTACGTTCATTGGCCCCACGAGACCTACGAACCCGAAGAGACGCTGTCGGCGTTCGACGAATTGCGCGATCGGGGAGCGATCCGCCACGTCGGCGTCTCGAACTTCGAGCCGGACCAGCTCGATCGAGCGCGCGATGTCCTCGATGCGCCGATCGTCGCTCACCAGGTCGAATGTCACCCGTTCTGCCAGCAAACGGAACTGCGCCGCTACGCTCGCGAACACGATCACTGGCTGGTGGCGTACTGTCCCCTCGCGAAGGGAGAAGTGTTCGCCACATCGGGCGACCGCGACATCGCGGATCCATTCGCGACGCCCGTCGAGTTCGACGTCTCCGCGCTGAGCGAAATCGCGGACAAACACGAAACGACGCCCGCGCAGGTGTCGCTGGCATGGTTGCTCTCGAAGGACAACGTCGCAGCGATTCCGAAAGCCAGTAGCGAACCCCACATGCGTGAGAATCTGCAGGCGACAGATCTCGAGCTAGACGCCGCCGATCTCGAGCGGATCGACGCGTTCGAACGGGAACACAGGCTCATCGATCCCGATTTCGGTGCCTGGAACCGTTGATCTCGATCCGCTCGCACCCGAATTATCATCCGTTTTAGCGCTGAACCGCCAGTATGGACGTACTTGTCATCGGCGGCACGGGACTCATCAGCACCGGAATCGTCCGACAGTTGGTCGCGGCGGGTCACGGCGTGACCGCGTACCATCGCGGGGAAACGACCACTGCACTTCCCGATTCGGTCGAACACGTCTACGGCGACCGGACCGATTACGACACGTTCGAAACGCGGATGGCCGATATCGAGGTTGATTGCGTAATCGATATGGTGTGTTTCCGTCCCGCTGACGCCCGAAGCGCGATCCGAGCGTTCGAGGGACGGATCGAACAGTTCGTCCTCTGTAGCACGGAGTCGGTTCATCGTCGACCGTTTCGATCGATGCCGGTCACCGAGGACGCGCCTCGACGACCACCGACTACCGAATACGGCGCGGACAAGGCCTGTTGCGAGGACCTGTTGGTAGAGGCGCACGAAGACGGCGCCTTCGAGGCGACGATACTTCGCCCGTGGCAGACCTACGGCGAAGGTGGTTCTCTCTTGCACACGTTCGGGGACGGCACCTATTACATCGATCGCATTCGCCGCGGAAAACCCATCGTCGTCCACGGTGACGGAAGCGGCGTCTGGGGCCCCTGCCATCGCGACGACGTCGCTCGAGCGTTCGTCAACGCCGTGGGGAACGAGCGAGCGTTCGGCGAAGCCTACCTCGTCACGAGCGACGACAACATGTCCTGGCGACGGTACCACCGGCGGGTTGCGGACGCGCTCGATGCCCCCGACCCGGAACTGGTGACGATTCCGACCGAGGTGTTGCGGGCGGTTGCGCCGGACCGGACAGACCATCTCGAGGATTTCCTGCAGTATAGCGCGGTTTTCGACAATTCGAAGGCTCGGCGGGATCTCGACTTCGAGTACACGATCGACTGGGAGACGGGCGTCAGGCGTACGGTCGATTGGTTGGAGGAGCGCAATCGAATTCGGGACAGCGACGAGGTCGAATTCGACGATCGACTCATCGCACGCTGGCGGGACGCCCGGGACGACTTCGTCGCCTCCTTCGAGAAGGGTGGCTAAAGGAGTGTTCGGTCCCGGTAGGCGACTACTCGTCCGTCTCGAGCCAAAAAACACAAGCTATATCGGACGCGGAATCGCGTCAGTATGCATGGAAATAACTCACATTGAACCGATCTCGCTCGGACACTCGCTGCCCGACGGTCGGGGCCTCGGCGACGCTCGCGGATTCGGACACACGCGAAAGACGACCCTGCTCCGGCTGGAGACCGACACCGGCGTCGTGGGGTGGGGCGAAGCGTTCGTGCCCGGTCGGATCGTCGAGGCGACGCTCGAAGAACTGTTCGTCGACGATGTCCTCGGGATGGACCCATTCGCCGTGGAGTCGCTGGCGATCGACTCCTACACCGACCCGTACCACTTCGGCGGGGACGTGTTCGTCCAGAGCGTCGTCAGCGCGATCGACGTCGCCTGCTGGGACATCATCGGGAAGACGGTCGAACGCCCGATTCATCAGCTTCTCGGCGGCCGGAGTCGCGACTCGCTTGTTCCCTACGCGTCGACGATGTATTTCACGGAGGAGGATCGTTCGCTCGAGGCACCCATCGAGGAGGCCGTCGAGGAGGGGTTCGAGGCGGTAAAGATCAAGATCGGAGCCGGTCCGAAAGACGACGCCGAACGGGTCCGTGTGGCTCGCGAGATTCTCGGCGAGGATGGTCGGGTGATGGTCGACATGAACGGGAACTATCGACCTCGGCAGGCGATCGAATCGGCAAATGCGATCGCCGACTACGACGTCGCATGGATCGAAGAGCCCGTCCCGCCGGAGAACACGAGCGGCTATCGGGAGGTGAAACGAGCGGTCGACATCCCGATAGCGGCCGGCGAAGCCCACTACGGCCGGTTCGCGTTCAAAGAACTCATCAACGACCGAACGGTCGATGTCGTCCAGCCGAATCTCGGCCGCTGTGGCGGGCTCTCGGAGGCGCGGTTGATCGCCGATATGGCGACGACCGAAAACGTCGCCGTTAGGCCCCACGTCTGGAACGGAGCCGTCGGGTTAGCCGCCGCGGTGCAGTTCGCCGCGAGCGTCCCCGACTATCCCCACACCCGAAACGTGCCGGAGCCGATGATGGTCGAATTCGATCGGAGCGAGAACCCGCTTCGGGACGACCTCCTCGAGACGCCGTTTGACCCGTCGGGAGGCACTCTCGACGTACCGCAGGAGCCGGGGCTCGGAATCGCGGTCGACGAGGACGCGCTCGAGCGGTACCGGCTAGACGAGTCGTGAGCCCCGAACAAACGGTTAGTCGATAGCAGTCGTTCGGTCTCCGAGGCGATAGCCGGCGTTCCGGCTCCGTGGTCTCGAGTCGTTCCAGGTAATCTGGACGGCAAAAATTGGAATTGTCGAGGACTGGTCGGGGACGAGACGGGGCCCCCAATCGACAGGGTTCGACGTGTGCACACCAGAGGCGAATCTTTTTACCCGCCCTCTGTCATCGAACATCCAATGGAGACGATCCTTCAGCAGGGCCCGAAAGCTGGCCGACACTGGCCGGCCGAAGCCGAGACGTACGAAGATCCAATCACTGGGACGACCGTTCGACGGTTCACGAACTATCCGAACACCACGAACCGCCACCTCTACTTCACCGAGCCGGCGTTCTATGACGATGGCCGCCGGCTGCTGTTTCGCTCGGATCGTGACGGGTCTCGAGACCTCTATTCGGTCGATCTCGAGTCCGGTTTACTCACGCAGTTGACCGATCTCCCGCAGGAGATCGACGGAACGACGCGGTTCCCCGATCGAAATACCGCGCTGTTTTGGTGTGGCCGACGGCTGGTTTCGCTCGACCTCGAGACGCTCGAGATCGCCACTCATTACGAGCGGCCCGAGGGTTACTACGGCGGACACCTCGGCGGGACGGCCGACGGGACCCGCGCCGTCGTCGCGCTGTCCGAGGCGCTCGACCTCGACGACGAACGAGATCCCGAAAACAGGGAGGTCTGGATGAACGCGCGGATGGAAGCGGGACCGCGTTCGAAGGTGATTTCGGTGCCGATCGAGGACGGATCGGCCGAGCCCAGCGTTCACGTCGATACCGAGCGCTGGCTGACTCACGTCAACACGTCGCCGACGAAACCGGAACTGATCACCTACTGCGAGGAAGGGCCATGGGAGGAGGCAGACAGGATCTGGGGGTTGAATCTCGAGACCGACGAGACCTGGCAGGTTCGGCCGACGGATGCGGACGAGGCTGTCGGCCATGAGCACTGGCTCGCCGACGGCGAACACGTCGGCTACCACGGCTGGCGCGGTTCCCGCGACGATCCCGACGCGTTCTTCGGACAGGTTCGATACGACGGCACCGATCGGCGCGAGTGGCCCGCGCCGGACATCTACACTCACTTTCACAGCATCACCCGCGATCTGATCGTCGGGGACGGCACTCACCGCGGGATTCCACACCTCCTCCTCTGGCGGTGGGACGCCGACGCCGATGGCTACGACGGTCCGTGGGCGCTCGCGACTCACGACTGGACGGGCGATGACGATGTCCACCCGCACGGTCGCCTGAGCCCCGACGGCTCGAGGATCGCGTTCGATAGTTCGCGTGGGGGAAACGAAAGCGATGTCTACGTCGTCGATGTCCCCGACGACCTCGAGGATCTGCCGAGGCTCGAGGATTTCGAGGTCGTGTCCTGACTGCGAAGTCGCTCAAATTCGGTCGAAGAGATCCAACTCGAAGTACGTCAGGACGGCGACGAGGAGCAACATGAGTAGACACAGCACGAACGTCATCGTCGCAGCGACGTACGAACCGGTACCGGGCTCGAGGTAAGGATACGAGAAGGCGAGCATGACTAAAAAGAAGACGTTGATTCCGAACACCACTTTGAGCACGGATCGAGTGCGATTCATTGAGTAGACTATCCGAATCGACAGAGAAATAAGTTTGTTTCCAGCAACGTCTTTCTCGGCTGGAGATTCCTCGGTGCTGAAAAACGTCATCGGAACAAGTTGATAGGAAAATATATATGGGTCTATCATGAATGTGTGCTCGATGCCAACTGATAGCAATGGGTTGAGCAGTCCAATTAGCAGACGAACTGCCCTCAAAACGGGGATCGCAGGTGGGGTTGTCGCACTCGCGGGTTGTGCGACGAACGGCGACGGTCCGGTCGGTGATCCGGTCGAAGAGCGCGTCGAACAGGAGTTTCGGGTCGCGAACCATCGCGGGGCCTACGAATTCGAGACGGCTCACTGGAGTCCGTACGATCCGAACAATTCGATGTCGGATTTCGATCCGCCGGGATTGTTGTACGATCCGTACGTCGTCTACCTTCACAGCGCAGATGAAACGCGAGGGGTGATCGCCGAGGACTGGCAGATGGACGGCGACGTTCTCGAGATGGAACTTCGCGACGACTACGAGTGGCACAACGGAGACCCCGTCGTCGCTCAGGATTACGCGACTCAGTGGAACCTCCACCTCGAACTCGGACGCATCTTATCCGATGACGAGGATCCGAACGCCTTCGTCGACGAGGCCGAAGCGGTCGACGATCACATGATTCGGTTCCACCTCCACGACGAGTTCGGCGAGCAGTTCATCATGGCGAACGCCCTCGGCAACGACCTCAACATCGTCAAAGCCGACCTGGGCGACGACCGGACGTACGCAGAGTGGCTCGAGGAACTACAAAACACCGACGGGGACGAGCAAGAACAGGTGGCGAACGATCTCCTCGAGTGGAATCAGGAGGAAGCGATCGGAAACGGCGTCTTCGAACTCGACGATATTGGCGATAACACCATGCACGCCACGCTGTATGAAGGGCATCCAAACGCGGAGAACGTCCTGTTCACCGATTACGTCTGGGAACAGTACGAGGACCAGCACATCGCCTTCCAGGAGGGGCAGGTGGATGGTATCACCGTGACGCTCCCTGCTCCCGCCGACATCGAACAACAGTTGGGTGACTATCACAAAATCAACGGGGATTACCTGCACTACCACTCCGTCCTGTTCAATTTCGGGGATTACGATATTCCCGCCTCGGCGGCGGATGATGGTGCGTACGATCCCTACACCGACGATCGGAACTTCCGGAAAGCCATCGCGTACGCCGTCGACCGCAGTTCGGTCGCACAAACCGCGCCGGGGGATTCGTACGAACCAATCGACCTCCCGCCGTGCTGGCTCACCGAGGAGGCCGCCAACGATGGGATCGTCGACCTCGACGGCTACGATCATTACGAAACCGATCTCGATGCGGCACACGACCATATGGAGGCCGCCGGCTACGAGTACGACGAGGGAGACGAACTCTGGTACGATGAGGACGGTGAGACCGTCGAAATCATCCTCATGGCGAACACCGGGTCGGGGATTCAGCGGAACGGATTGAACGCCATCAATTACGAACTCGAGGAGTTCGGGCTCGATCCCGAACTCAACATCGTCGACGAGGCAACCTACGGGAATCGACGCCTGAACGGCGAGTACGACATCCTGTTGGACGACGGTGGCGGCTTCTCGGTTCGAGGGATCATGTGGATCGATGCCGTCTGGAACTGGTATTCGGAACTGATGCACGTCGACTGGTACAACGACTCGTTCGAGGTTCCGATGCCCGTCGGCGATCCGAGCGGTTCGGACGGAACCGAAGACATCGTCCTCGGCGACGAACTCGGCGAGTGGCACCGGACGGGTGACGACGACGTTCACCTTCAGCGGTTGACCTGGATGTACAACCAGGTGTTACCGCAGTTCGAAGTTGTCGCCGGACTCGACCACGGTGGCATTCGAGCGGACTACTGGCACGTGGAGGGTCCGGACTCGATCATCGACAACCGCGTCGCGGAGTACAACCTGTTGAAGTTAGAAGACGCGGATCTTATTCCGTACGAGCAATAGATCGACGGTACCGAGCCGCCGGATAGACATTTTTAAATCCGATGATACAGAATACCACTCATATCCACAATGGACTGGAGAATTAGGCGATTAGGGCAGTCTGTCTTCACGGTTTGGGCCGTGATGACGCTGACGTTCGTCCTCACGCGTTTTATGCCCGGGAATCCGATCGACTACTTTCTGGTCGAAGTCGGGCCGGACCTGGACGATCCCGCGCAAGCGTACGAAATGGCTGAACTGTACATGAACATCAACCCGGAAGATCCCCTCTACATCGAGTACTACGATTATATGACGGCGTTCATGCAGGGTGACCTCGGTCGGTCGATGAGCATGAACATGCCGGTCGAGGAGGTGTTGGCTATCGCCATCCCGTGGACGCTATTCGTCATGAGCTGGGCGGTCTTCCTCGGATTTACCGCCGGAATCGCGATCGGTGCGGTTATGGCCTACTGGGAAGGCGGCAAGTTCGATACGGCGCTTACGGGCTATGCGACGATCATCACCTCGATCCCGTTTTACGTCCTCGCACTGGTGCTGTTGACGATCTTTGCCTATCGTCTTAACTGGTTCCCGACCGGCGGAAGGCAACCGGAGGGCGTCCAACCTGGGTTCAACTTCCTCTATCTCACGGGGATCGTCCACCACGCGATGCTCCCTGTCTTCTCGATGTTCGTTACCTCCGGGATGGCCGCACTAACCATGCGTGGAAACAGCATCCGCGTCCTCGGTTCCGATTATCTACGGGTCGCGCGGCTACGGGGCCTTTCGGACCCGACCATTGCGATCCACTACGTCGCTCGGAACGCCATCCTTCCGATGTACACGGGTCTCATGATTGCGATCGGGAGCATGTTCGGCGGTGCCGTCGTGCTCGAGGAAATCTTCGTCTACCGGGGCATGGGCTGGTACCTGATCGAGGCGGTTCGGGCTCGGGATTACCCGTTGATGATGGGGGCCTTTACCGTCATCACGATCGCGGTCGTGATCGCGTTACTGATCGCGGATCTCACGTACGGAAAGATCGATCCGCGCGCAGGGGGTGAGAACCGTGAAGCGTTCTGAGGACACCGATGGATCCGACGAACGCACGCCGAACGGGTTGGATAGCGGCGGTGATTCGGAGACGAAACTCGACAGCGTCGAAGACATTCTCCGAAGCGATGGCGGAACCGTGGATTCGCCGTTCGAGCGGACGGCGACGGTGGAGGAAACGAGACGGGATCGAATCGACCGAAAGCTGAAGGATTACCTGTGGACGCCGTGGTCGATCATGCGAAACGATTGGCGCGCGATCGTCGGCGTTTCGATCCTCGTGGTGTACTTATTGATAGGAACCGTCGGCGTGTACTTGATCGAACCGACACATCCGACCCACGGTGAGTCGCTCGTCGGGCCGTTTGAAGATTGGAGCCACCCGCTCGGAACCGACCAGTCCGGCCAGGATATCCTGTCGATGACTGTCTACTCGACGGTCCCCATCCTGCAGATGATGGGTGCGGGTGCGCTGTTTACCATCGTTCTCGGGACGGGTTTCGGTCTCGTTTCGGGATACAAGGGCGGAATGGTGGACACGGTCCTGAGCTCTATTACAGACGTGTTCATCAATATCCCGGGTCTCCCGCTGGTGATCGTACTGTCGGTCCTGCTCGAGCCCGAGCATCCGGCGCTCGTCGGGATCCTGCTAGCTGCGGCCGCGTGGGCGGGGCTCGCGCGGGCGATTCGATCGCAGGTACTTACCCTCCGAGGCGAGGCGTTCGTCGAAGCCTCGAGAGCGATGGATGTCCCGACGGTGTCTCTCCTTCGCAAGGAGATCCTGCCACATCTCATGCCCTACATCGTGGTGAACCTCGTCAACGCGGCCAGACGAATCATCTTCGCCGCGGTCGCGTTGTACTTCCTCGGCATCCTCCCGTACTCGGACGCAAACTGGGGCGTGATGCTCGAGAGCGCGTACCGGGCCGGTGCCGTGTATCGCCCGGACGCGATTCACTGGCTCGTCGTCCCGATGATCGCCATCTCGGGAATCTCGATCGGGCTCGTACTGCTCGGTCAGTCCCTCGACCGAGTGTTCAACCCTCGAGCGAGAGCGCGACACGAGCGAAGCGACGACGGCAAGGGATCGGAGCCGGAGTCGGAACCGAACACAACTAACGTTACGCAGATGTGAGCTACGTTATGAACGAGCAATATCACGACACTGACCACGATCGAACCGACGATCAACCGGCCGTTCGAGACGAGGTGTACAGATGACGATATCAGAATCAGATGCGAGTCTGGTCGACTCGACCGGAACCGACACCATCGTGGAACTTCGGGACACGTCCGTCAGCTTTGGCATGGATCGGGGCGAGTCGCGCGTCCTCAACGAGGTCAACATCGATATCGAACGCAACGAGATTCTCGGCGTGATCGGCGAGAGTGGGTCGGGGAAATCGATGTTCGCCTCGGCCTTGCTCGATGCGGTTCCCGCACCCGGTAGGACGACCGGTGACGTCATTTATCACCCTGAAGGCGGCGATCCGGTAGACGTTACTGCGCTCTCGAAGTCGGAACTCAAACAGTTCCGCTGGGAGGAGATTTCGATGGTCTTCCAGGGCGCGATGAGCTCGTTCAATCCCGTTCGATCCGTTCGAACCCACTTCGTCGAAACGCTGAGCGCACACGACTACGACGTCGATGCCGGCATCGAACGGGCTAAAGCGCTCCTCGAGGATCTGTATCTCGAGCCCGAGCGGATGCTCGAGTCGTACCCCCACGAACTCAGCGGCGGGATGAAACAGCGCGTGTTGATCGCGTTGAGCCTCGTCCTCGAGCCCGAAATGCTCGTGATGGACGAACCCACGGCCGCGCTCGATCTGTTGATGCAACAATCGATCATCTCGTTGCTCAACGAGATCCAGGAAAAACACGATCTCACGATCGTGTTTATCACGCACGACCTGCCGCTGGTGGCGGATCTCTCCGATCGGCTGGCCGTCCTGTACGCCTTCGAGTTTGCCGAAATTGGGCCTGCCGACGAGATCTTAGAGCGCCCGGCTCATCCCTACACGCGGGCCTTGCTCAACGCCACGCCGAACCTGTCGGCCCCGCTTGAGCAGATGCGGCCGATAGAAGGGGAGAGTCCGGATCCGGTCAATATTCCGCCCGGCTGTTCGTATCATCCCCGCTGTCCGCTGGCTGACGAGGAGTGTCGGTCGATCGATCCCGGTGCGTACGACGCCGGAGACTCCCGGAATCATGACGTCTACTGCCATCACTGGGAGCAGTCGATCGACGACCTCGAGGGGGCGTTTACGGAGTCGAATTCCGATGATTCGCCCGCGACGCGGAACGCTTCTCGCTCGGATGATGCGGAGCCGCTCGTGTCGCTCGAGGACGTCGAGGTTCAGTTCGGATCTGAGAACGACGGCTGGCTCGATTTCGGCGAGTCCGACGTAGTAACAGCCGTTGACGGGATTTCGTTCGACATTTACGAGAACGATGTGGTCGTTCTGGTGGGCGAAAGCGGCTGTGGGAAAACCACGCTCGGAAAGACCGCGGTCGGCCTCCAGCGACCGACGGACGGGACCATCGAGTACAAAGACCGAGACATCTGGAAGGGAAGCTCCGGCAGTAGCACGCTCGAGGATAAAGAAATTCGTCGGGCGCTCCAGATCGTTCACCAGGACCCCGGCAGTTCGCTGAACTCGCATCAGCGGGTTCGATCGATTCTCTCGACCCCGCTCAACCGATGGCATCCCGACCTCGATGGCAACGACAGACGTGAGCGGATCCTGGCAATGTTAGAGTACGTCGGGATCAGTCCGCCCGAGGATTACATCGAACGGTACCCACACCAGCTCTCGGGCGGCGAAAAACAGCGGGTCGCGCTCATCAGGGCGATGTTGGTCAATCCAGATCTCATCCTCGCCGACGAGGCGGTGTCTGCCCTAGACGTATCCCTCCGAGTGAGTATCATGGATCTGATGATCGAACTGCAGGACGCGTTCGACACGTCGTTCCTGTCGGTCTCGCACGACCTCTCGAACGCCCGGTATCTCGCGGAGAAAACTGGCGGCCGAATCGGGGTCATGTACCTCGGGGAACTCGTCGAGATCGGATCGGCCGAACAGATCATTCAGAATCCCCAGCATCCGTACACACAGGCGTTGCGCTGGGCGACGCCCGAACTCGAGCAGGACGACGACCCCGACGAGAACCCGATCCGAACGATCGACGTCCCCGACCAGAAGAACATGCCATCGGGCTGTCGGTATCACACCCGCTGTCCCGACGCCAGAGAAACCTGTCGAACCCAGAAACCGGAACTGGTTGATCTCAGTAACGAGGATGGAGTACAACGGACCGCTTGCTTCCGCGTCGACGACGATCACGAGTACTGGGATAGCGAACCGATTACGGACGATACACTCGACGGGGACGAGGACGACGATCGCGTGAACGTCTCCGAGTAGTCGACAGTGATTCGGTGGGGTCCATCGCTTTGCCGAATTGTGCCTCATCCCGTCGCCATCACGAACCGACGATCGGACTGCGGAGCGGTTTCGTTCGTCCGTTCTCCTTCCGTCACAGTATCCTCTCCGCCCCAGTCTGGTCGATAGTATTATTTCGCTCTATTTGCTCTGTACAACTGCGAATATGGGACAACGAGACTATCTCACGCGACGACAGGTGAGTTCGCTTATCGGCACAGGACTCGCAATCGGCGTCGCCGGTTGTACGGATGACGACGGAGACGATTCGGCGGATGGGAACGAAACGGATCCCGGTTTGAACGACGATTCCGACGGGGGCGAGGATGTCGAGGAAGGAAGCCTCGTCGTGTTTCTCGAGGACGAAGACGGCGAATCGGTGTCTGAGGGGGTTGCCGTCGAGATCGACGCCCAAAACGAAAATCACCGGTACATCGTCGACGAAGGGATCGAGGACGGCGTCGCCGAACCCGAATTCATCGAGGCCGGTTCGTACACGGTCGTCGCCGAAGGTGAGGCGTACGAATCCGCGGAGGCGGACGTGACACTCGAGGAGGGTGAGGCTGAAGAGATTACCCTCGAACTCGAAGCGTCATCCTGAGAACTGAGCCGATCGCATCGTGCTGTACTGGTCTGTAACGGGTGCCGGCGGTGGTATCCTGCTTTTGCGTTCGTTCGATAATCGCCCTCGAGTGCGAGCCAACTGCGGGACAGATTACGGCTGGGTTAGCGCGACTCGAGAACGGCCGCGGTCTCGAGGTCGTAGTCCTCGAAGTACTCGCGCTCGCGGTCGATCAACTCGGCGAACAGTTCCTGGGCCGCTTCTCGAGAAAGCGTGACGAGCGGTTCGTTCAGAAACGCCTCGAACGCGAGGTCGAGATCGCCGGCGAAGCCGGCTTCGACGAGCGTTTCCTGATTGTGGATCGCGGTCGTGACCATGTTCCGAACCGCTCGAGGGAGCGTTCCGGCGGTAATCGGTTTGATGCCGCCGCCGGTGACGAGGACGTTCGTCTCGACGATCGCCCCGTCGGGAAGATCCGGCGTCTGGCCGACGTTCGGATAGTTGAGGTTGGTTTTCATGGAGTCCAATCCCAGCAGGGCGCGGATGATGTCGACGGCTTCCTCGCCGGACTGCTTGAACTCGAACTCGTCGGCGTCGGAGAGATATCGCTCCATCTTCGCCGGCCCCTCCTCGCTTTCGCCCACGCGGGCTGAACTCGGCGTTAGCCGAATCCCCCACCGGTGGATTTCCTCGGGGTCGTCGATCGAGAGGTACCACGGAACGAACTCCACGAGGTGGCGGTCGCCCGCGGCACCGAGGAGCCCGAATTTGTCGTAGAGATCGAACGCGACCTGGTGGTGATTGATCCAGTAATCTGCCCCCTCGAAATCGCCGGGCTCGAATCCGGGGAGGGGCTTTCGCTCCTCGAGTTCCGCATCGAGGTACTGGTAGATGTCGTGTCCGTACCAGGAGGCCTCGTCGATCCACGTGAAGTGGTTGACGCCCTTGACGTTCACGTCGATTTCGCTCCCGGAGACGTTCTCGGCTTCGTCGACGTATTTCTCGGCGATTTCGGCTAGCATCTCCTGGACGTGGAACACCTCGTGACAGAGGCCGATGGCGTTGATCTCGGGGTACTCTTCATAGAGCGCCCGCGTGCAAACGGTCATCGGATTCGTGTAGTTGAGCACCCATGCGTCGGGACACTGCTTGCGTACCGTGGCGGCGATTTCGCGATATTGTGGAATCGCGCGAAGGGCTCGAACCGCGCCGCCGGGACCGCAGGTGTCGGCGACGGTCTGATAGCAGCCGTACTCCTGTGGGACGTCGATATCGTGAACGAAGGTCTCCTCTGGGGGATCCTGAATCGAACAGATAACGAAGTCGGCTCCCTCGAGGGCGTTCTCGAGGCTCTCGTGTGCCTCGAACGTCCAGTCGCTGACGACGTCCTCGCGAGTCGCCAGTTCGTTGCCGAGTTTCGCGTTTTGTTCGGCCGGTTCGTAATTGACGTCGTACAGGGCAACATTCCCCGAGACGTCCGAACACTGGAGCAGGTCGTTGATGAGGGTGTGTGCCCATCCTCGACTACCGCCGCCGATGTAGCCGATCGTAACGTCTGAGACGCTCTCCGGGAACGATGTGCCCGTGGCACTGAGCTGGTGCATACTACCGTGAGGGGTTGAGACACCCAAAAGTGTTCCCGTTCAGAGAGGCGTTCGTCGTCTCCCTTTCACGGTTGATAATAGCGATCTTGGTATCGAAGTAGGTGTCCATACCAACCCGCTCAGAGATCCGAAAAGGAAAAGACTGGTTTGCAGGTTTCGGAGGCGAGGAAGGCGTCGAAGGCGGCGGCGGGTTCGTCGACGCTGAACGACCGGTCGATGATCCGTTCGGCATCTATCTCGCCGCTCGAGAGCAATCGGATGGCCTGTTCGAAGTTCCGCCAGGTCGAGCCGTAGGACGTGTTGAGATCAATCTCGCCGCGCACGACCGGCGTCATGAACAGTTCGCTCGGGGCACCGGGAAGGCCGACGACGACGACCTGTCCGCCCTTTCGGACGTGCTCGACCGCCATTTCGACGCCGCTTTGGTGACCCGTCGTATCGAAAACGACATCGAATCCGATGCCGTCGGTTTTCTCGTCCACGAGTTCCGAGAGATCGCTTCGTTCGACGTTGACGGTGTCCATGCCGAGCTGTTCGGCCAGCGGGAGTCGATACGCCGTGTCCTTGCCCAGCCCCGAGACGAGGACGTTCGCGCCCATCGAATCGGCGACGGTCGCAACCAGTATCCCGATCGGGCCGGGTCCTTCGACGAGGACCGTATCGCCCGGTGTCACGTTCGACCGGTCGAACACGGCTCGCGTGGCGATGCTGAGCGGTTCGGTAACGCTCGCCTGACCGAGCGCCATGTCGTCGGGTATCCTGTGTAGGTCTCGAGGATTTACCGTCGTGTATTCGGCGTACGCACCGTCGTTGTGCATCCCCGTAATCTCGAAGTTCTGGCAAACGTTCGGCTGTCCGTTCTTGCACTGAAAGCACGACCCACAGTCGTGGATCGGCTCCTCGACGACCGAATCTCCCACCGAAAATTCGGTTACGTTGTCGCCGATATCGACGACCTCCCCTGAGTACTCGTGACCCATAATTCGCGGGAGCGGAATCCATTTGTAGCCTTCTTCGTACGTATACGCGTGGGCATCGCTGCCGCATAGGCCGGCCGAATGGACGCGGACGAGTACTTCGCCGTCGTCGGGAACAGCTTTCTCGCGCTCTCGAATTTCGATAGATCTGGGTCCGGTATGGACTATAGCCTTCATCATGAAGCTCCCTCGCTCTGTCATCGAGCTACTGATAGTTGTGTGAGTTGCCCACATATAACTTTAGGTGAGGGAACCGCTTGGAGACAATTCTCGAAAGCCTGTTCTGTCGAACCTTCATGATCTATAAGCACTCATCCGGTCAGGTCGGATGTCATTTTCTCTGTTAATCGTCGCTCGTCACCGACCCGTTTTCGTTAAAGAGAGGGTAGCGTTGGGCTAGCGGCCGGTATCTCCAAAATTGTGGTCATTGCCCTGCGGGATTACATAGGTACTTGTGTAATACGAGTGTCGGCCACTCCGCTCATAGCGGATATTTAATCATCACGAACGAGAGACGGTAACGCTTCAAGAACAGATTCGACCGGCTTCGAGCGTCTCGTGCGACGTTCTCACAACTACTGTGATAGCACGCGAAGTGGTCCGTCCGCCGTCTCCGGACGGACTCTCCGACGTGGTTCCGTCGTCGATTAGCGTTCGAGTGGCCTCCTATACCGCGGGCCGAGTCAACAGTGCGCTATTTATAATACTGGTTTCACATCAGTGTAGAACACCGGATTCGACGTCTCCTTCCTCGCCGTCGGCCTCGAGGGTCGCGCGGGTCGGCTCGGTGGATTGGGTGTCGGGCGTTCACGGGACGATTTCGATCGCGATTTACCCGCTCAGGGACGTGTCGGCGTATAACGGTAGTTGTCTCGGCAGACACTCATTCGCGCCGGCACCCTCGTTGAGTATCCCGGTACGTATTACTGAGTCGCCGGAAAAGAACTACGTAGATGACGCTGACCCGGCCGACCGATCTCCGAACCGAATTCGTCTCGGATCCGCCCGGCATCGACGAGCGCGAGCCCGACCTCCGCTGGCGGGTCGACACGGACCAATGCGGTGCACACCAGACCGCTTACCGCGTACTCGTCGCCTCGAGTCGGGAACGACTGGCCGACGACGAGGGAGAAGTTTGGGACACTGGCAAGCAGAAGAGCCCGCAACCTTCGATACCCTACGACGGACCGACGCTCGAGTCCGGCACGGACTACCACTGGAAGGTGCGCATCTGGGACGACGACGACGAAAGTCCCTGGAGCGATCCGGCGATGTGGGGAATGGGGTTGCTCGAGTCGGATGATTGGGACGCAAACTGGATCCGCCGTCCCTCCGAGATCGATATCGACGGTGCAACCGACTTCGAACGCGGACAGTTCACCTACGCCCGCCGCGAGTTCGCCCTCCCCGACGACGCTTCCGTCGAACGAGCCCGCGCCTCCGTGGCCGCTTCCCACCAGTACGAACTCTCGGTCAACGGCGAGCGGGTCGATCGCGGTCAGTCGTTTTCCTATCCCGATCACCACTACTACAAGACGATCGATCTGGCCGATGCGCTCGAGACCGGCGAGAACGCGGTCGGCGCGCTCTTTACGTGGCACGGAGAGGGACAGGGACGTCCAACGGGCGAGCCCGGCTTTCTCTGCCAACTCGAGATCGAATTCGCCGATGGGAGCGAACGCACGATAGTCACCGACGAAGCGTGGCGACTTCGCGAAGCCGAATGGGACGAGGACGCCCCGGTACGGAACGAAGAAGTCGGTGAGGCGGTCGAACGTATCGACGGCCGCGATGTGCCGCCGGACTGGGCCGAACCGGGGTTCGACGACGAGACGTGGAAGCCTGCCGGTGTCATCGGCCGGCACCCGACCGAGCCCTGGGAGCGACTCATTGCCCAGGATCGCGAGGTCGTCGGCTCGCAGGTCGAACCGGTGACCGTAACCAGGGTCGACGACGAGACCTACGTCGCCGACTTCGGTCGGATCTACGCCGGGATCCCAGAGATCACGTTCGAGGGCGGAACTGCAGGCCACCGCGTCGACGTGCGGGCGGGATATCGCCTCCGAGCTGACAGAATGGTGGACGAACAGGAGGGGACCCAGTGGACCGACATGCACTATGTGTACGTCCAGCGCGACGGTGAGTGCACGTTCCGGCCGTTTAATTACCTCGGCGTTCGGTACCTGCAGATCGACGCGCCGGGCGAGGAACTCGATCCCGAACAGGTGGCGCTTCGGGCGCTTCACAATGAGGTACCCGACGAGCACGCGGCGACCTTCGAATCGTCCAACGAAACCGTCGACGATGTTTTCAATCTCGCGCGCCACTCGACGCTCTATGGGTGTCAAGAGCAGTTCATCGATACGCCGACGCGGGAGAAAGGACAATTCCTCGTGGACGCGCTGAATATCTCTACGGTGTCGACGCGCGCGTTCGGAGAGCGTGCGCTAACCCGCCAGGCGATTCGGGAATTCGTTCGCTCGCACTACCGCTACTGGGAGGCCGAGGGGCGGATAAACGCCGTTTATCCCAACGGCGACGGCAAGCGCGACATTCCCGACTTCACCGAAGCCTTTCCCGAGTGGGTCTGGCAGTACTATTGGATATCTGGCGACCGGGCGATCCTCGAGGCCGCTTACCCCGTCGTGCGAGCGATCACCGAGTACATCGCCGACCACGTCGACGCGGAAACCGGTCTCGTGATGAACCTCTCGGGCGGCGAGGGGGGTCCCTACGAGGAGGGGATCGTCGACTGGCCCCCCGAGATGCGCTACGGTTACGATCGGGACTGGCCCGCCCGGACGACGATCAACATTCTCGGTGCCAACGCTTTCGCCAAAGCCGCGGCCATCGCCGAGGAACTCGAGTGTCCCGGCGGAGAACTCGAGCGCTATCGTGAACGGCGGGCGGCCCTCGAGTCCGCCGTTCAGGAACACCTCTTCGACGGGGAATTGTACGTCGACGGCTGTGGAGCCTCCGGAAGGAGCGAGAGTCGGTCCCAGCACGCCAACGCCTTCGCACTCGCGTTTGGACTCGTCCCCGACGAGGCAATCGACGGAGTTGCCGACCACGTCGCGGAAATGGGTATGCAAATGGGACCGATGATGGTTCCGTGGCTCTGTGAAGCGCTCGAGGCCGCGGATCGAACCGACGCGCTGGTCGATCTGCTGACGAACCCCGACGACGACGGCTGGGCGAACATCCTCGAGCAGGGTGGGACGTTCACCTGGGAAACCTGGCATTGTCGCGATCCCGACCTCCCGACGAGCGAGCGGCGAAACCGGAGCGAATCCCACGCGATGGGCGGACCGGTTCTGGTGAGCATCCAGCGCGCCTTACTCGGAGTTCGACTCGCAGAGCGCGAAGGAAGCCACCTCGAGATTCGCCCACCAGCGTCGGGGCTCGAGGCCGCGTCCGGCCGTGTTCCAACCGAACGGGGAACGGTGGACGTCTCCTGGAGTCGGGAGGGCGAGACGTTCGACCTCAAGGTGACGGTGCCCTGGAACGCGACCGCCTCCGTGACCGTCCCCGTCGCCGCCGACGCCGTGCGAGTCAACGGCACGGTGTTGACGGCGGATGACGCTTCGTCATCGAAACCGGCTCCGTCGTCGAAATCGGCTCCGTTATCGAAACCGGCTCCCGAGGGCGTCACCGGAACTCGTTTCGGCGAGACGGTTTCCGTCGATGTCGAATCCGGTCGGTACCGGTTCGAACCCGAGTAATCCGTGATCGAGTCGAATCGCCCGACGAGCGGTCGATCAGCGATACGCGACAAAACGGTTGGCGCGGAAGGGTTAACTGATTCGCTTGAGAGTCTCCTGTATGAACTCCCTCGCCGACAATCCGTTAGCGTCACGAACCGACGTTCAACGAGCCGTTCGACAGTTGGTCGATCCACTCGAGACACACCGTAGCCCAGGCTCCGCTCGCGTGAAGCCCGGGTCGTCGAGCGCCTGGTTTCCCGATACGGCGGCGGATCTGGAGGGATTCGCTCGTCCGCTGTGGGGACTCGCGCCGCTCGCCGCCGGCGGCGGCGACTTCGAGGGCTGGCCGCGGATCCGCGAGGGGCTCAAACACGGTACCGACCCGGACCATCCGGAGTACTGGGGGCCTGCGGGTGACAACTCCCAGAAACACGTCGAAACCGCCGCCATCGGATTCGGACTTGCGCTCGTTCCCGAAATCCTCTGGGACCCCTTCGAGGCGGAGACGAAGGATCGCCTCGCAACGTACCTCCGACAGGTGGACGACGCCTCGCTCTATGACTGTAACTGGCTGTTCTTCCGAGAGCTGGTTCACCTCGGGCTCGAGCGCGTCGGGGTGGAGTACGACCGCGAACTGTCCCGGGAAACGCTCGACAAACTCGAGTCGTTCGCGATCGGAGACGGCTGGTACGCGGACGGACCGCCCGACGAGAGCGCGCGAGATTACTACATTCCCTGGGCGATGCACACGTATGGACTCATCTACGCGACGGTCGCCCAGGAGAACGACCCCGACCGAGCCGACCGCTTTCGCGAGCGAGCCGTCGAGTTCGCGCCGCAGTTTAGACACTGGTTCCGCCAGGACGGTGCCGCGCTTCCCTACGGTCGGAGTCTGACCTACCGATTCGCACAGGCGGCGTTCTGGGGTGCGCTCGCGTTCGCAGACGTTAAAGCGCTCCCGTGGGGTGAGATCAAGGGGTTGTGGCTCCGAAACCTTCGGTGGTGGGCTACCCAGCCAATCTTCACCGACGGCGGCGTGCTCTCGGTCGGCTATCGGTACCCGACGCTGAAGGTGAGCGAGCCGTACAACTCGCCCAGTTCGCCCTACTGGGCGCTCAAGGTATTTCTCCCGCTTGCGCTCGAGTCGGATCACCCCTTCTGGCAGGCGGATCCCAAGCCGCTTTCGGAGTTACCCGAGCAGGTGGTCCAATCCGAACCGAAACTGGTCGTCTGTCGGGATCGGACGGCCGATCATCACTACGCGCTCGCGGCGGGGCAGTCGACCCCCTACCTCGAGAAGTACACCAAATTCGCTTACTCGAACGCGTTCGGATTCAGCGTCCAAAGCCGTCGGTCGGGCCTCGAGGGAGCAGGTCACGACAGCGCGCTCGCGCTGAGTGAAGACGGCAAAAACTACCGAATCCGACTCGCAGTCGACGAAACTGCCGTCCGGGACGGAACGCTTTACTCCCGGTGGACTCCCTGGGACGACGTCCGCGTCGAAACGTGGCTCGCTCCCGCCACCCCGTGGCACGTCCGCGTCCACCGGCTCGAGACGGATCGACCGGTCCACAGCGCCGAGGGCGGCTTTGCGTTGCCCCGGAACGATGCCGATAGATCGGAGCACAACGGGAACCAAACAGGCGGCGGGAGCGCGCGGTGTCGGTCGCCGGGGGGAACGAGCGGCATTCGTGATCTCTTCGAACGACGCGAGGGCAAAACCACGGGGCAGGATCCGAACACGAACGTCTGTCACCCGCGAACGGTCGTGCCGATGCTCGTCGGAGAGCATGAGCCGGGAACTCACTGGCTAGTTGGGGCAGTCACGGCGGCTCGCGCCGACGGCGACGACCGATGGAATCGGGCACCGCAACTCGCGTCTGCCGCCCCGCTCGTCGTGACCGACGCCGACGGCGAGGAACTGATTCGACGTGAACGCGAATAGTGAACGCTTCCGTCCAGACGGCACAGACCGTCATTGCCGTCGAGTCTGTAACCGGTCTAGATCTGCGGTCGAACGAGTCGACACTGCGGGAGACGATGGTTTTCGCCCCTACCAGTATCGCTCCCACTGTTCGGTCGCCCGAACCAACCCCTCGACGTAGAAGTAATCGCCCCAGAGACAACACTCGTCGAAGTCGTCGTCGGTCCGATGGTACGCACCCTCCATTAGAAGCCCGTTCGAGTCGTCGGGATCCGTGGTGTAGTTCCCGGCGAGCGACTCGAGCGTCTCGAGGGCGGCGTTGCGATACTGGCGTGTTCGATCGTCAGCGCTCGGGAGGATCCTCGAGAGTTCGTCGAGGCCGCACGCGGCGATTGCGGCGGCCGAAGAGTCACGTACTCCGTCGTCGGCCGGGGCGTCGAAATCCCACTGCGGAACGTGATCCGCTTCGACGCGCTCGAGGTAGTAGTTGGCCAGCTTCGACGCGAGCTCGGCGTAGGCGGACTCGCCCGTGTACGTCGCCGCGATCGCGTATCCGTAGAGCTGCCACGCCTGGCCGCGCGCCCAGCAGGAGTCATCGGCGTATCCCTGGTGGGTTTCCACGCCGAGTGGCGCTCCCGACTCGATATCGGATTTGAACGTGTGAGCGGTCGAGGCGTCATCCCTGACGATGTGTCGCACGTTCGTTCGGGCGTGGGCGTCGGCTATCGTCGCGTACCGTTGCTCGTCGGTGACCCCGCTGGCCCAGAACAGCAACGGGAGATTCATCATGGTGTCGGCGATTATCCGGCCCTGCACCCACTCGTCGGGTGCCGACGCGTCGAGCGGTCCCCACGCCTGGATCAATCCCAGGTCATCCCAGTATCGATCTGCCAGCAACTCCGCGGCGGCGACCGCGAGTTCCCGGTACTCGAACTTGCCGGTCAGTCGATAGCCGGGGACCGCCGAGAGCGTGTAGAGAAATCCCAAATCGTGTGTCTCCACGTCGCCGTCCTCGAGCCGTCGATCGAACGTCTCGAGTTGCGTTTGTGCCGCATTTCGATACCGCTCGTCTCCAGTTACCTCATAGGCGAGCCAACACTGCCCGGTCCAGAATCCGCTGGTCCACCCCTTCGAGTTGTCCGTCGACGGATAGACGAGGTCGTCGCTCGAGGCCGTCGGGAACCGATCGTGAAACGTCGTCAGATTGGAATCGATCCCGTCGAGCGCGTCAATCAATGCCCCACGGAATGTTGATTCGGGGGCCGATCGACACCCGTCGTACCGACTCGGGACGCCCGGATCGGAAACGTCAGCTATGGGTGCCGAGGAATTTCGCGTCATACGATAGACCACACGACTATTTTTAATAAACGTATCGACGGTTACAACCGCTCTCGAGTGTGATCGTCGACGGCGGACACGAGAATTGTCAGTCTCGAGGGTCGGATTCGCGAACGGTCACCATCGTTTCCGGGGGATGTTCGTCGCTCGTCCGTAGGTCGACAGTTCAACGAGTCGGCTCGGTCCGGCGGCGAATCGCCGCCGGTGCCAAACGAGTGCTGATGGTCCGAGAGCGGCACCGATCGTTTCTCAGTCTCGAGAACTGCGCCGTGAGTACCGGATTGCCAGGTGAGAAATCACACCGATCAGGATGAGGCCGATTCCCCAGACGCCGATAATTGCCGGCCACACGCCTGTGTTGACGATGGCCGCGACGACGGTCACTACCAACCCGATCAGGGCGACCTGTATCGAACGCGACCCGCGAAGCGGTTCGGCGAGTCCCAGGCCGAACGAAGATGCGGCGCTGGTCGAGTTGGACTGGTTCGAACGCTGCTCGTCAGTGGCATCGACGGACATGTTTCGATATCATTCCGAACGATGTTATCTGTTTCGGGAGATTGATCGATTTCTACGGAGTAAACCCGTTGTGATACTGTCGACCCACTGTCTGATGGCTCACTTGCGGTCCCCTTCTAAATGGCTCGCAATTGACTTCTTCATCCGTCGGTAACTATCTCTTTAGATGGACACTCCCGTGGGCGTTTCATAATAAGTTACTGCCATCGCTGGCTCTAAGTAATATTGAATGTTCAGAACAATATAATATGGTGAATTCTCTTCGAATATCGATGATCCACATTGGTTCAGTTTAACTGATTACCGGTTATAGAATCCTCTAGCGGATACTCGTGGCATTTACCTCCACGTGTTCTCCGGTGGCTTCCGTAGCCAAAATTTGAAAATTGGTGAAGAGAGACCCTTTTGGTATATTTCACTCGAAAATCGAGAATGTATGGCTTTTTCTCCCCCAACTACTGGGTATTGTATGGTTGATCCGAGGAATTTTATAATAAATCAGAATTGTACTACTATTCCACTACTAAAGTGGCTTGTGAGTAATATACAATGATATATACATAACACCGAAAAACCCAACTACTTCAGTACTGCTCAAAACTCACTCGAGAACGGCTTCGAGTGCATCCATTACATGATCTACTTTCTCAACGTCGGCATTGTATCCCATGTGCCCGATCCGAAGGATGTCGTCGGCCAGTTCTCCGAGTCCGGTCGCCAAGACGACGCTCTCTTCTTCTGCGATTCGTCGCTGTACTCGTTTCGCTTCTCCCGGCAGACGAAACGCCGTCACGGTCGGCGACTGCAGTTCGGGGTCGGTGTAGCACTCGAGGCCCAGTTCGGAACCGCGTTCGCGACACCGCGTCGCTGCGTTCTCGTGACGAGCGAAGACGTTCTCGAGTCCTTCCTCGAGGAGCAAGTCGAGCGCTGTCTCGAGTGCGGCGATGTTCGCGCTGAGGTGGGTGTAGGGAAACCCATCGGAGACGTCCCGCCACGGAAGAAAATTGGTATACAGCGAGGCCGGCTCTCGCTCTTCCATCCGGTCCCAGGCTCGATCGCTGATCGCCGCAGTCGTCAGCCCCGGCGGCGCGCTGAAACACTTCTGGGAGGCCCCGAGACAGACATCGATTCGATCGGTTGGAACAGACGTCCCGCCGAGCGACGAGACGGCGTCGACGACGCTGAGGACGTCGTACTCCTCGAGGAGGTCCAGAACGGGCCCCAAATCGTTGAGCGCACCCGTCGGCGTTTCGCAGTGAACCAGTGTCGCGAGCGAAAACGGATCGTCAGCGGCCGCTGCCGACTCGAGTGTCGCTTTGATGGCATCGATATCATACCCCTCGTTGTACGACCCGGAAACGAGCGTCGCGTCACCGTCGGAAGCGTCGACGAAATCCGCAAACCCGTCGCCGTAGACCCCGTTAGAGAGACAGAGGACGCGGTCGCCGGGCGAAACCAGCGAGGAGATCGCCGTCTCGAGCCCGAGGATTCCCTCGCCACCGAGGACGACGATATCGTGGGCCGTTCCGTATATTTCCGCCAGTTTCGTACATGTCTCGTCGTAGCGGGTTGCGAACGCGGCTTCGATATCCGGGTTCGGTTGCTCGGATGCCATCGCCTCCCGTACTGCCGGCGGCACCGTCGTC
The DNA here is from genome assembly GCF_054653435.1 of Halostagnicola bangensis. NCBI lineage: Archaea > Methanobacteriati > Methanobacteriota > Halobacteria > Halobacteriales > Natrialbaceae > Halostagnicola > Halostagnicola bangensis. The sequence continues at coordinate 412,524 of NZ_BAAIGG010000004.1, forward strand.
GGTCCGGGTGTGAATTGCATGTCTATCCGTGCGACCTCCAGTCATTAGCCGCTTGCGGTCGGGTAACTCCCTCGGTCTTCCGCTCGACTTGGTCTTCCTCTCGGCTCGGTCTCCTCGAGTGTTGTATTTCCGTACGCTATGACTATCTGGGGGCACCTCTGGTAAGACTTATCAAGATCGATTTAGTTATACGAATCGTGATTTCCAATGAGCGGAATCGATGATACTTCGTCGACAGGCGATCCAACCGATTCATTCGTCCAGGGTGACGACGATACCAAACCACGAATATCATTTTACGGTGGCAGAGGGACGAGCGCCCTGCCGATCGTGTTTTTCATCGTTTGGGCAATTTTTCAGACTGCGCTGTTGCGCATCCAGTCTGAGAGCGGGTTGATCGTCGGCATTCTGATTGGGCTTATCGCGGGAATGTTCTTCGTCCGCGGCGATTGGGCGTCCTACGCGAACACGATTTTCGAAGGGATGACTCAACCCGTGGCGGTGACGGCTATCGTCGCCTGGATCTGGGCCGGGATGTTCGCCGAACTGCTTCAGGACGGAGGGTTCGTCGGTGGATTGATCTGGCTCGCTGATATCGCCGGGATCGGGGCAACGCTGTTCCCCGCGGTGACGTTCGTACTGGCGGCGCTGTTCACGACAGGTATCGGGACCGGATACGGGGCGGCAGTTGCGTTCGTCATCCTGTTTTTCCCCGCTGGCATCTTACTCGGAGCAAATCCCGTCCTCATGTTCGGTGCGATCCTGTCGGGGGCGATTTTCGGCGACAACCTCGCACCAGTAAGCGACACGACGATCGTTAGTGCCGTCACGCAGGACTCCGATATCGGCGGCGTCGTCGCCTCTCGATTCAAGTACGTGATCATCGCTGCAGTCGTCGCGTTCGGCGGGTACCTCGTGGCCGGCTCGGCGATGACCGGTCTCGATATCGGCGTCGATGCGCAGGCGATCCTCGACCAAGAAAGCCAGGTGATCGGTCTCGTTCACCTCGTCTCGATGGGTGTCGTCATCGGGACCGCCGTTGCAGGACGTCACATCGTCGAAGCCATTTCCTGGGGAATCGTGACCGCGATCGTCGCCAATCTCGTTCTCGAGTTGACGACGGTCGGCGAGATCATTTCGTTCAACGCCCCACCGGATGCCCCCTTTGCCGAGCCGCTAGACGCGCTTCCGTTTTTGACGGTCGTCGAGGACGCCGACGCGGTCGGCGTAAGTGGGAGCCTCATTGCTGGCGCATCGGGCTTCTTCGAACTCGCGATCCTCGTGTTGTTTATCATCGCGGCGGCACAGATCATGATACGAGGCGGCGCGTTCGATGCGATCCTCGAGTGGTCGATCGAGAACCTCGCGACGAACGTTCGCAACGCCGAACTGACGATGGTCGGCTCCGCGGCGCTGATCAACGGCGTCATCACTATCAATACGGCCGCGGAGGTCGCGATCGGCCCCTACATCTCGAAGATCGGTGAGCGGTTCAACTTGAACGGCTACCGCCGGGCGAATATTCTGGACGGACAGACCGCCGCACTCGGCTACATTTTCCCGTGGTCCGGGGGTGTGCTGGCTGGCTATACGGCGATGCGGGATCTCCCCGAGGCCTACGACTGGCTTGAGGCGGACATGCTCGTTACGCCCATCGACGTGGTTCCGTTCGTCTTTCAGGGTTGGCTGTTGGTCGCAGTCTTCGTTATCGCAGCGATCACCGGGTTCGGGAGAGAGTACGTTACCGACCGCGAAAGCGAGGAGGTGGCACGAATATGAGCTTGTTCACGAAGTACCTCAAAGGATGGACGTTCCGTAGCACCACGCCGTCGTTCGATGTCGGCGACGAGATAGCCGTCTTCATCGCCGAAGCGAACGGTGATGGAAACGGCCACGCGTACGTCGGCGACACCGAACTTATCGTCGAAGGCGCCGGCTTTGACACCGTCGAGAAACGCGTTCGGGTTCGGATCACCGAGTTCGACGAGGCGACCGCGACCGGTCGCGGTGAGTTTCTGGAAGTAGTTGGTGAGAGTTCCTACACCAGGTAACGAACCGCTCTCTCGCCCGGTCGGGTTCGAACGAACACACCGCTCGTTTTTTCGGCCGATGCGTCGATCCGATACCTCTGTATTAAACTATATTTATGTCATTCAGCGTATTCTTATAAATTCCTTTAAGCTACAAATCACTTGTTGAAATAGGCGACTTTCGGTTATATTGCAGGTTCGATACTGCACAGTAACTCGAAGACCTTCGATGTGGGGCGTTTATTCTCCAAAAACAGTACCCGACGACAAATTGTTGTCGTACCGATGACTACGTCTAAAAGCCCGGTGAAATACCACGGTGCCGGGATACCCCTCGGTTATTCGCTCATGAACGAAGCACCGGTCGTATTCGATACGACTATAGAACCGAACAACTGCGCCGGTGATGATCGAAAAACCCAACAAAATTGAATATTAAGATATATTATATATTTGTAAAGAGCGCGACTCTAAACCAGTTACCCACGGTCGCCCGTTGTCCAAACATGACGAACCAGCTTCGATCTATTCGAATCCAATCGACGAACTCACGCGATTACTCGCTTACCTCGAGGTTTCGAACGCCTCGACACCGGCTCCGGCGATCGCGATGTCCTCGGAAACGTCGCCGCCGCTTGCACCGACCGCACCGACGACCTCGCCGTCGACCTCGAGCGGGATTCCACCGCCGAACGTAACGACTCGGTTGTCGTCCGTCGATTGGAGTCCGTAGACGTCGCCACCCGGTTCGGATCCCTCTTTGAGATCTTCGGTCGGCTTTTTGACGGCTGCCGCGGTGTAGGCTTTGTCGCGGGCGATACTCGCGGCGACGAGTTTCGCACCGTCCATTCGGCGAAATCCGATCAAGTTGCCTTCGTTGTTCGTCACGGCGAGGTTCATCGGAACTCCGAGCTCTTGTGCTTTCGATTCTGCGGCGTCTAAGATCTCTTTCGATTCGTCTAGTGAAACCGTCTGCTGGCTTTGCATTACACACACAGCTATAACGTCTCCCTATAAACTGTCTTTGGAATAGCAAGGCGCTGCGTCAGCCGATTTCTAGGTCCAACCGATGCCAGAGAGATGATGCTGAACAGCTATTGCGATCCGGCTACATCGGATTACCGAAGAGAGCTGTTGATCTGAGTGTTCGGTCAGTCCGTGTCTTGACCCCTGTTTCGGGTCTTTCCGTGGTTACTTTTCGTCTTGTCTTCGGTTCTGATCCCATTTATTCTGTCCTGCGTGCGCCGCGTTTGCAACGAAGTCCCGCCCAAAAACGGGTACCGATGAAACACCTCGTTGTCCGACGATACCGTATGATCTGCTCACAGTCCATTACAAATATATGGATGTAATAAAACTCTCTCATTGCCGCGTTTGCACTGACTGTAATCAGTGCTATACGTCCTTCCTGTGGTCCCGTCTAACCGCTCTCGTCACAAATATTGGCTGACGGCAGATTCTATCCGGTATTGGCGGACACTTGTTTGTAGGTCTCTCTTCGAAGCTGCCCCCTATTGGCGTTCGACCTGGATACTGGATACGGGCGCGTCGAGGACCGCGAGATCGTATTCGGGAACCCTTCGATCGCCCTGGATTATCGACGCGTGTTCGGGAAGGTCGAGTGTAATCTTCTCGCCTGAGAAGTTCGTAACCCACGTGTACCCGTCTCGTTCGATCGCCCGAACGTTCGTCGGGAGCGCCTCGTCGGTACTCGGAACCTCCGCCCGGTCGAGGACGGTCGAAATCAGCGCGTCGGCGAGTTCGCTCTCGGGCCAGACGCCGCAGTAGGTAACACAGCCGTCGCCGATTTCGTTTTGAGTGATTGCTGGCGTTCCCGGCGCTCCCCCGCCCTGATAGGTCGCTTTGACGGTCGCCGACTCGAGTTCGAGACGTTCGTTCCAGACCGTGTACTCGAACGTTTCGCCATCGTACTCGAGTACTCGTTCCATGTTCGGATGCGGCGCTCCGTGCTCGGTAACCGTCGCACCAACGAGATCCGCGAGCGGACCCGGGGCTGGTTCGTTTAGTAGCTTATTCGCACGGTCTTTGACGCCCGAACGCATCGTCAGGAGGAGTTCGCCGCCGTCCTCTGTGTAGGCTCGAAGCGTGTCCGCGATATTCTCGTCGACGAGATGGAGCGTCGGTGCGACGACAGCGTCGTACGACGAAAGATCGCGGGTTGGCGGAACGATATCCACCGAGACGCCGCGTGCCCGCAGCGCCCGATAGTAGGTCTCGAGGTAACTCCAGTAGTCGAACTCGGGAGCGTGTGGCTGATTGTCCAGCGCCCAGAGGTTGTCGTACTCGTGGACGATCGCGACAGGGGCGTCGACGTTCGAAAGCGCTGGAAGCTCCTCGAGTTCGGAGGCTGCCGCCGAGGCGTCGTCGTAGCCCCGCGCTGGAGTGCCGTCGGCGTTGCGAAGCCCCGCGTGGTACTGTTCTTGACCCTGACGGCAGCGCCGCCATCGGAAGTAGACCACTTCATCCGCACCGTGGGCGACCGCGTGGTGGGCCCACAGTCGCATCGCCCCCTCGGCCGGCTGTGGCGAGTACGGCGGCCAGTTGATGTCCCCTGGCTGTTGTTCCATCACCCAGAACGGCGCGTCGGCCGCCGACCGATAGAGGTCGTGATCCAGTCCGACGACGTCCGGGTCGCCGGCGAGGAGTTCGTCGACGGAGGGTTCTCCCTGTTGCTGGACGTGACCCGTGGGGTACGAGTCCCACGAGGCGAATTCGAGGCGCTCGCTGACGTCGTAGCTGTCGAGTGCGCCGAAGTGGCTCATGAAGTTGTGGGTGACGAACCAGTCGTCGTTTTCGGCCTTCAGGGCGTCGAGCTGTCGTTCATTGTAGTTGACGACGCTGTCGCTCGAGAAGCGATAGAAATCGAGCAACAGAGACGGGTGGTGATCAGTTACCGTGTGACGTGGTGGCTCGATCTGTTCGAACGCGTCGTAGCGCTGGCTCCAGAAGGTGGTTCCCCACTCCTCGTTGAGCGTCTCGATGTCGTCGTAGCGCTCGCGGAGCCACTCGCTGAACGCCCTCGAGCAGTCGTCGCAGTAACACCGAACCGTGCCGTGACAGCCGAACTCGTTGTCGGTTTGCCAGCCGGCGACGACCGGGTGGTCCGAGAAGTGGTCGGCCATCCGCTCGACGATACGGTCCGTTTCCCGAGCGTATTCGGGAGAGTTGAAGCAATAATGGCGTCGACTGCCGAAGTGTCGAGTCGTTCCGTCTGGCTCCTCCTGTAGTATTTCTGGATGCTCGTCGACGAGCCACCGGGGCGGCGTCGCCGTCGGCGTACACAGTACCGCCTGCATATTGTGTTCGCCGATCAACTCGAGCGCCCGCTCGAGCCATTCGAAATCGAACTCGCCGCGTTCGGGCTCGAGTCTCGACCAGGCAAACTCCGCCATGCGGACGTACTCGATTCCCGCGTCGGCCATCTGCTCGATATCGGTTCGCCATCGTTCGTCCGGCCAGTGTTCCGGGAAGTAACAGACGCCTATGGTCATCTACAACCACCGACAAACAGCACGGTTTTAGACTCTCCGGTTTCGATCACTGCGGAATCCGTTGGACCCACACTTCCCGCGGCAAGCCGCAAGCGCTGTTTGGTGTTCGGCTCACGCGCAATTTCACCGCGATAATACGATCGTTATCCCTACCTTTTTTACTACGAACTCCGTTGGCACCGATAATGCTTCACGCAAAAGGTACACTGTGTACGATTGATGTCGGCGACCGAGCCGCTCGGACGGAAACGGTTGACGACGAACTGTCCGAATTCGTCGGCGGTCGAGGCGTTGCAACCAAACTCGCGCACGACCGGATCCCCTTCGATGCGGAGCCGTACGGCGAGGAAAACCGACTCTACTTCTCGACCGGTCCGCTCCAGCAGACCCAGATGAGCTTTACCGGTCGAATGAACTGCACCGCGCTCTCCCCGCTAACTGACGGCGTCGCCTCGGCGAACGCAGGCGGGTATCTCTCCCGAAACTTCGTCGGAACCGGTCACAGCGTGGTCGAACTCACCGGCTCGAGCGACGAACTGCTTGCGGTCCACGTCACTGACGAGGGCGTCGAGTTCGAGGAGGTCCCCGAACTCGAGGAGGCAACCGTCCCCGAAGTTTCCGCAGTGATGAACGAACGCCACGGCCTCGAAAGCGAGAACCTCGCGACGATCGGCCCGGCGGGCGAAAACGGCGTGCGATTTGCATGCGTGATGACCTACGACAGTCGAGCATTCGGCCGCGGTGGACTCGGCGCGGTCATGGGGTCGAAAAACGTCAAGTGCATCACCTTCCAGGGTGACTCGCCCCCCGAAGTCGAGATACCGGCCGAAGACGTCCAGTCGTCGGTTCACCGAGAAGCCGCGACCAGCGATCACATCATGCGCCGACAGGGAACGACGAACTCGATCGAGTTCGTCAACGACAATTTCTCGCTCCCGACGCGATACTTCTCCGAACAGTCGTTCGAACACGCAGAGGATATCGGCGGCGACGCCGTCGAGGAGAAAAAGTACGAGAAGGCCTCCTGTTCGGTCTGTGCCTTCGCCTGTAAACTGCCGACTCGAGACGAGGAAACCGGGATCGAAACCGAGGGACCCGAACTCGAGACGGTCTTTTCCTTTGGCTCGAACTGCGGCGTCGGCGAACTGGTCGATGTGATGCAGTCGAACGAACTGTGTGACCAGTACGGCATGGACACGATCTCCTGTGGAAACGTCGTCGCGGCGTATCTGGCGAGCGAAGAGGAGTTCGGAAACGCGGAACTCGTCCACGACATCGTCGAGAAGATCGCGTTCCGCGAGGACGAAGGCGACCTGCTGGCGGAGGGCGTCGCGCGAAGCCACGAGGAACTCGGCGTCGAGAACTTCTCCGTGAAAGGTATGGAGTTCGCCGCTCACGACGGGCGCGCGATCAATGGACAGGGCCTGTCCTACGCCGTCGCGAACCGCGGCGGCGATCACATGTACTCGACAACACTCGCCGACGAGTACGGTGGTGACGTCGACCCCCGTGGGACCGCTGGGAAGGCGGAACTCGTGGTCGAGAACGAGAACCGAAACGCGTTCCGCGACAGCGGCGTTATCTGCCAGTTCGGCGTGGGTCGCGCCGTCGAAAGCGACCGATTCGAGGCGCTGTTCGACGCGGAGTACGACGACATCCTCGAGGTCGGTGCCCGGATCGTCGAACTCGAGCGCCACTTCCGGAACCAGCGCGGACACGGCGGCGAGGAGGACCGACTGCCCTACGACCTCCCGGACCTCGAGTCATCGATCGAGGAGTACTACGAACTCCGCGGCTGGAACGACGACGGCACGGTCCCGTCCGGGACCGTCGCGGAGTACGCACAGGCTGATTAGGAACTTTCTCCCCGATCTTACCCGCCCTCCGCCGGCGGCGACGCACGAAGCACGTCCCCCTCGTCGACGGGCGTTTCGATCCCATCTTCGAACGCGACGTTTCGCCCGTTTCGAATCACGGAAACTGAGTCGCTGAAACCTTCCTCGTCATCGAACAGGAAGCCCTCGAGTTCGGGGTTCTCGGCGGCGAGTGCTTCGAAAACGTCACCGACGGTCGCGTCGGTCTCGACCTCGCGTTCGTGTGACTTTCCGCCGACCGCTTCCCGAAGGGGCCCGTAGAGTTCGCAGGTTACTTGCATGACCGGCCACTTTCTCGCGAGTTCACTTGAAACCGCCGCTATCCCATCGATCCGACCCGCTTTACTCGGGCGGCGCGTCCCACTCTTCCCCGTTGTCCCGTGGATCGTAGCCGATGGTTTCTCGAGCGTTTTCGATGCTGTACCAGCGCCGGTCGTTGTCGCTGACGCCGCTGAAGATTTCGAACCCGTTCTCGTCGGTCTGCAGACAGCGGTCGATCATGTGAGCGAAATCGCGACGCGATTGCCACATCCCCTTCATACGGGAAACTTGTTGCTCGTACTCGTCGCTCCCGCGTTCGTATTCGCCGCTATCGACGTCGTTTTCGGCGTCACCGTAGGGATGGTCGTACTCGGGCATGCGCACGCTACAGATCCGGATCGCGTGGGCCCGCTTCGGGTACTCGTGGTTCTCGACGTAGTACCGACAGAGGTCCTCGCCGAAACTCTTCGAGACACCGTAGTACGAATCCGGTCGAACGGGATCCTCCTGAGAGAGTCGGAACGGAGCGTCGCTTCCGAAGTACAGTTCGGGTGCGTTTTCGGATTCGTACATCCCCATGACGTGATTCGACGAGGCGAAGACGACCGTCTCGAGTTCGGCCTCGCGGGCCGCCTCGAGGGCGTTGAGCGTCCCGATGATGTTTGGCTGGTGAACGTCCTGCCACGTTCCGTCGGTAAACGGATAGCCCGCGAGGTGGATAATCGCGTCCTGTCCTGTCGCCGCATCTCGAAGCGCCTGTCCATCGGCGACGTCTGCGGCCACGGTCTCGTGACTGCCGTAATCCTCGCCGCCGTCGGGGTCCTCCCGGTCGAGATAGGTAAACTCGTAGGCGGGTTCGTCGTGGAGGTGGTCGATGATAGCGGTTCCACACCGGCCGTACGCGCCAGTCAATAAAACGTTCACAGAGGTACGCAGGGACGGGCGTCACTATAATCGTTCGATTTCTAGCGCAGCCGCTGCCGTAAATCACTTCGAACGGGCCCAAAGACGCGGATTCGCGTCGTCACGGAGATCGCGTCCGATCCGGATCGCCTCGGAGACTCGATATCGGCACCGAAACCGCGGCCGATCCGGTCTCGAGACGTGCTATGGAACGACTCGTTGCCAAGCCATTGAAGCGCGTCGCGCGAGAGCGTTACGCGGAGTGTCACTTCATTTAGCCCGACGATCGAACGATACTCGAGTGACCACTAAAAGCGTTATGTTACCATTGGTCATATTCTTCTCGCAGTAATCTCGTCGAGGCTGGCATGATAGGGTCGGTTGTCAGTCATTTCCGGCCATTCGTCACCCCGATCTGGCGAATAACCGGTAAACAGTTACAATCGACCCTATGAAACACTACGTGAGAACGCGTCGCCGGCTGAGTCATGGGTGTGGACCCGAAGACGAGCGAGTTGAAAGTCCGACGGAACGCCTAGAACTGATTCGCCGCGAGCAGGAAGAAGCCCTGCCCGTAGGAGGTGCTCGTCAGCGGCGCGCCCGGCCCGCCCGGCGGGCCGGCGACTCGACGCACCGCGCCATCGTCGTCGACGAGTCCCACCGCAACGTCCATCGCGTTCGCGGCCGCCTCCTCGTAGGCGTCGTCGTCGACGATTCCTAATTCGAGGGCGCGCTTGAACGCGTAGGTGTACATGAGCGTCCCCGAGCTCTCGAGGGGCGTGTGCGGGTCGTCGACTACGTTGTACCACATTCCGCAATCGTCCTGGCGTTCGATGATCGACGAGGAAACGTCCCGGAAAATCTCGATCAGTTCGTCCCGGTCCTCGTGGTCCTCCGGCAGGTACTCCAGGACGTCGACGATCGCGGCCTGCACCCAGCCGTTTCCGCGGGCCCAAAAGGTGCTCTGGGGGTAGCTGTTGGGCTGTTCGTGCCAGATATGTCGAAATAGACCGGTGTGGGGGTCTTGCAGGTGCTTCGCGTGGACGATAATCTGTTTGGCAGCTTCGTCGAACGCCTCGGGTTCGTCGGCGGCGGCCCCGTAGCGAGCGAAGAACGGGCACATCATGTAGACGGAGTCAATCCAGAGTCCTTTCACGCCCGAAAGCTCGGGGACGTGGTGGGGGATTCCGCCGTCTTCCGTGCGATCGATCGATTGCAGGTTGTCGTACTCGCCTCGCGCGGCCTCGAGGTATCGCTCCTCACCGGTTCGTCGGTAGAAGTCCAGAACCCCGTGACCGATGGAGGTCGTATTGTTGGTGTTCATCGCCTTTCGCTCGTCGATATGCCAGTGGGCGTCGTACTCTTTCCCGTGCTGGAAGACTTCGATGGGGTAGCTCGGGCCGTACGATAGCTGTCCGTTGCTGTCTTGCGTTTCGACGGCGCGGTCGACGAGATCTCTGGCACGTTTGACGCAGTCCTCGCGCTCCGTTGCGAGGAGTCCGTTGATCGCGACGCCTTTTTGCCAGACTTCGTTTTCCATGTCGTGATCGATGGTGTACGATGCGACGTTCGAGACTGCCTCTTCGAGGGACTCAGTCATAGTAACGATAGCTAATACTCCCACGGATACATGATAAATCTTGCTTGACGGCGCGACCGTGATCGATTCGGCCAATCGTGAAGTCCGGCGAACCGAGTAGTGGCGAATCGCTCGAGAGCCGGTGACGATATCTTTATTTGAAAGCCATCCAATTGCCTGGTATGGCCTCTACAAAGCTGCGGGACGGGTTACGAGACGTTGCAGTCGGTCTCTTGACACCGTTCGACGAAGCTGGCCGAATCGATCACGAAAAGCTGGCCGCAAACGCCGAAGCCCTCTCGAGCGAGGGACTCGGTACCTTTCTGGCGTGTGCGAATATCAGCGAGTATCATTCGTTGACCCACCAGGAACGCATCGACATCACCGAAACCAGCGTAAAAGCGTTGTCGGACGACGACTGCGTGCTCGCGGGAGTCGGGGGAAGCACGAAGACTGCACAGGACCTCGTCTCGACCTACGACCGTCTCGGCGTCGATGCGATGATGATCATGCCCCCGGATCATACGTACCTCCACGAGCGCGGACTCCTCGAGTACTACGAAGCGCTCGCTGAAACGGCCGAGAGCGCCATCGTGCCGTACGTTCGAGGATTCGAACCCTCGGTCGAGTTTCTCGCGGATCTCACCCGGATCGATAACGTCGCCGGGATCAAGTACGCGATTCCGGACGAGGTAAAACTTGGCCAGGCGATAGCGGCGGGTGACGACGACGTGATCTGGGTCGACGGGATGGCAGAACCGTACGCGCTATCGTTCTGGTCCCAGGGGGCCGAAGGCTTTACCGCCGGCGTAACGAACTTCGAACCTCGACTCGGAACCGCATTGCTGACGGCGTTGCGTGAAGAAAACTGGGAACGCGCTCGAGAACTCCAGAACGCGGCCGTTCCCTACCAGCAGTTCCGGACTCGAACGGGCGAGGACAACACCCTCGCGGACGCGATCAGCGTCCCGGCGGTCAAGTACGGCCTCGAACTGGCCGGCTACAACGGCGGTGACGTTCGAGAGCCGATCGTTCCCCTCACCGAGTCGGAGAAAACCGACGCAGAGGAGTTATACGAACGATTGCAGTCCGATCTCGACCGAATCCTCTGAGCAGTAGATTTCAGTTGGACGCTCTCCGAGACGCCTGTTTTGTCCTCGATCGTTCTCGAACCCGGTAGTCGATCGTTTGGGCTCGAGTCGTACTCTCTTCGGAAATACGGAGGATTGGGCAGGTACTCACCCAATGGACCTGTCCTGAGTGTTACAGTATTTATTGATTTTGTGAGCTGGGTTACGTTCCTCCACAGGCCGGCAAGCGTCCGGTTGTGCCGGACACTACCGATTATACTCGCGAGATTTGAGGGAGATATCTTACGTTAGTATGGGTGTAAATATTCGGCGTGTCACGACAATCTCTCTTCGAGGAACGATGGATTCCTGACGGAGAGGGGCACACACCCCTTTCAAGTTACGAATCCGGTAGTACCGAACGACCTGGAATGAAACGAACCGAGAGGCCGTCGAACGCGAGTATAGCCGTCCAACTAGCGGACTACTACGGACAGAGTGGTGTTTCTATCCGGAGAAGGCGAACGATTTGAGAACGCATTCGGTGCTCGCGGTCCGTTGATACTGCCGGCTGTACGTCGTTCACAATTTTCGTCGCCCCGGGAGTGCGAAAATCTTTACATAGTTACAGCCGGCAGTATGAGTTGACGTTTCGATTACTCTCTCAAATCATCCGATAGACTTCGTCCATCCACTGATCGGAGTCGTCGTCGACCGTAATGCCGTCCATCGATTCCGCCCAGCGAGCCTGAGCGTCACTCGTTTCCATTACGTCGTGAATCGCCTCCGGATTGTCGAGTTCCATGAATCCGAAGACGTGCCCGTCCGACTCGAAGACGCTGTAGGTCTCGAGTCCGGCATCTGAGTCGAGGTAGGCATCTTCCAACCACTCGGGAACGGTTTCGTGGGCTTCTCGGTAGGCGTCTCGCTGTCCGTCGGCGATCTTCAGGTGAAATGCAATTCGTGCCATGCGTTCCGATTATCGGAGGGGGCTCCCATATGTATTCTGTTCGTTATTTTTGGCGCGCTGAAACCCTCGATTGCGTTGTTGTGGCGTCGTATCTCGGTCGAATTGAAGGAACTTCGGGAAAATAGGGCCCCTAAAACGACCACACGCGAGCGGGAGCTACTGGAACTGCGGGATGACTTCGTCGGCGAACAGTTCCATCCCGTCGGTGTCCGGAACGTCGACGAACCAGCACTGGAACTTGGTCACGCCGGCGTCGATGCGTCGTTCGATCGCGTCGGCGCATTCCTCTGGCGTGCCGAGGAGGAAGTACTCGCGGGCGTCCGCCTCGGTTTCGATATCCGCCTGATCGACATATGCTTCTTCGAACTGGATCGGGAGCATCAACTCGAGTAAGCGCTCTTTTTTCTCCTCGTCTCGCGTACAGATGACGTGGCCGTCCCAGGAGTACTCGATCTCATCAGGGTCGCGTCCAACGGTGGCACAGTGATCTTCGATGACGCCGATCTTGTGTGTCAGGGTTTCCGGCGTCCCGTTGAACACGTCCGTGTTCCAGATATCGGCGTGTTTCGCGACGAGTTTGAGCGTGACCTCTTCGCCCTGTCCGCCAACGAGAATCGGCGGGTGGGGATCCTGAACCGGACCGGGCTCGCAGTACGCCCCATCGATTTCGTAGTGGTCGCCCGAAAACGAACCGCCCTCGGCGGGATCGCTATTCCACATCTCTTTCATCAGGCGGATGCTTTCGTCCAGACGCATCAGTCGTTCGAACCCGTCCCGGTACTCCCAGCCGTAGGCCTCGTACTCGGGTTCGTGCCAGCCGGCACCGAGTCCAAGCTCGAGGCGACCGCCGGAGATGACATCGAGTGTCGCCGCCATTTTCGCGACGAGTGCCGGATTCCGGTAGTCGTTACAGAGGACGAGCGAGCCCAGGTTTATCTCGTCGGTGCAGCCGGCGAGGGCCGAGAGTAGCGTCCAGCACTCGTACTCGGCGTGGTCGCGCCCGAGCATGAGGTGATCGGGAGCCCAGGCGGCGTCGAAGCCGAGTTCTTCGGCTTTCAGGACGCAGTCTCGGGTGGTCTCCCACTCGAGTCGTTCGTACGACGGTGTGTCGCGATGGACGGGATCGGTTCCCGATTCCGGCGCGCCAGCGAACACCGGTACGTTGTATTCGAACGTGATGTCCTTCGTGCTCATGTTACTCGACGCTGTAGTGTTCCAGTGCGTCGCGGTTGACTTCCGAACTTAGGCCGACGCTCTGAGGAATCGGGATCGACCCGTTCTCAGCGTTCGGCGGGTTCGCGTAGATCGCATCGGCGTAGGTCGATTCCTGCTCGCCCTGGCGCTCTTGATACCACTCGGGGATGGGGAAGTATTCCGCCATCGGCGCGTTCGTCGAGGCCGCGATAAAGTGCAGGTGCGGGTTCGTTCCCGAGTGAGGGATCACCGGCACGTCCCGAGCGCTCGCCATCGAGTCGATCTTCAGCAGTTCAGTCAGGCCGCCACAGCGGTGGACGTCCGGCTGGAGGATATCGACGGCTTCGCGCTCGAGCAGTTCCTTGTGTCCCCATCGGGTAAACTCGTGTTCGCCGCCCGAAATCGGGACGTTCGAAGCCTCTCGAAGCTCCGCATAGCCGTCGATATCGTCGGGAATGACGGGTTCTTCGACCCACTCCATGTCGTAGCGCTCTAAGCGTTTGAGCATCTTCTTGGCGTAGCGAACGTTCCACCCCATGTATGCGTCGCCTGCGATCCCGATGTCGTCGCCGACGGCGTCTCGAACCGTCTTGACGATCTCTTCGTTTTCTTTCATCCCCTCGCGACCCGCTTCGGGGCCGTGCAGGAAGCGAAGCTTCATCGTCTCGAATCCCTTCTCGGCGTACTCGAGTGCTTCTTCCTCGAGCTTTTCGTGGTCGACGGGGTGGAGATTACTCGCGTAACACGGAATATCATCGGTTACGGGACCGCCGAGCAGTTCGTAGACGGGTTTTTCCGCCTCCTTGCCGGCGATGTCCCACAGTGCGAGGTCGACCGCGCTGATCGCCTCGATGGCGGCACCCTTTCGACCGAAGGGGATCGTCGCGCGGTACATCATGTCCCACAGGCGTTCGCGTTCGTGTGGGTCCTCGCCGACGATCAGCTTCGAGAGCGTCTCGTTGACGATAGTTTCGATCGAACCGGTCGCCCAGTTGCCGACGCCGACGCCGGTGATGCCCGCGTCGGTTTCGACTTCGACGACGACGTCGCCGACCGGCCCCATCCACTTGCGGCGGGCCTGCGGGTTGTCGCCGTCCGCGTTGTTGTACTCGTCGAACTTGCTCATGACGGTGACGAGCGGGAACTCGACGAACTCGCCCCAGGAATCGGTACTAACCTTCGTGACGGTGATATCTGTTATTTCCATAAGTTCAAATCACGTTTCGAAGACTCATGCTGAGATGCGTTCAACAGCCCCATAAGTGTTTATAGTGAGCGAACCGCTCAGCAGTTCCTGCTGAATCCATCGCCGGTCCGTATGTGAGCCGGTCCAACCGATAGTTTCGAAGCCAGACTGAAAGAACCTTGTTCGTCGATTCTTGTCCATTTGGCACGGAGTTTTAAGCAACCATTGACTATAATCAAAAATTATATTAGTTGGTTCGTGGTGCCAATTGACTATGTCAGAACATGGCATCCACCGCACGACGGATTCGAATCGAACGAGTACTCCAGGCGCTGGCGTTTCACGGCGGCACGTGCTCGCGACGATCGGCGTCGGCACTGGAACGACACTCGGACTCATCGGCAGTGTGCGAGCTGACGATCACGAAGCGACCGTCTGGGAAGACGGCGGTACGTGGTACGCCGACAACGCGGGCGATCCAGTTTACGACGGACCCAGTATGCGCGCTGCGATCCAGGCTGGTGTCGACAGCCTCTCGGACGGTCGCACCAGTATGGAGACTGTCGTCGTCATGGATTCGGGGACGTTCGGCCCAACGGACTCGCTCGAGGCTGTCGACCTCCCGAGTTTCACCGAGTTGGACCTCCGCGGGACGATTTTCGTCGAGGACACGGGCGAGGATCTCGTCGTTCCGATCCGTGCACGGAGCGCCGAATCGATCGCCGTTCCGGGATTGCAGATAGAAGGGAACCCGAGGTACGGCGTGTGGATTCAGAGCTGTTCCGACGTGTTTCTCGGACAGATCGGAATGGATCTCTCCGAGACGACCGATTTGGGGCTGGGCATCCGCATCGACGACGCCGACGGCGGTCGCTCGACGAACGTCACCCTCGAGTCGGCCACTATCGCGGGCGCCGCACACCACGCCGTCGAAACGTACGGAGTCGACGGGATCGAGATCGGGTCCGTCGAGACGTTCGATACCGGCGGCTGTGGGCTCCTGTTGAACGATACGTCTGATGCTATCGTCGACAGCGTCGACGCCTTCAGAGCCGATGCGGGTGGCGGATACGCCGCCTTCCGATTCGCAAACGGTGCCGGGCCGAACATCCACGTCGGCGAGGTAACCAGCGTCGAAAGCGGCCGCGGCGTTTTCGGGGTTTCGGGGAGCTACGGCGTTACAATAGAGAATTTGGACGTTTACGAATCGGGCCAACACGGCGTATTGATTCAGGACTGTCAGGACGTCCTCGTCGACGGCGGACTGGTTCGCAACAACGGCGCGGAAGGCGTCCGAATCGATTCGCGCGACGACGGGCAACACCACCCCGCGGAGGACGTCACGGTCCAAAATTTGCGTGTCGTCGACGATCGGGATGACCCACAACAACCATACGGGATCCGCGAAACCGGCCCGGACACGTCCGATAATGAGATTCTCGATAACGACGTCCGCGACGGCGGCACGACCGCTGAGCTCGAGGTGTACTCGAGCAGTACCGTCGTCGAAGGCAATATCACCAGCTAACATGCTGGGCGGCGTTCTCGAGCCCGCGGGGACGAATCGACGGCTTCGAGCGCCGCCAACGGAACGTCGGCGACGGTTCTGACACCTAAAGATATTTGTAGGAGAGCCCCCCAACTACTGATAGCTTGACCAGAGCGAGAGGTAACCCTACATGAAGGCTATAGTCCATACCGGTCCTAGATCTATCGAAATCCGAGAGCGCGAGAAAGCTGTTCCCGACGACGGCGAAGTACTCGTCCGCGTCCATTCAGCCGGGTTATGTGGCAGTGATGCACATGCGTACAAGTACGAAGATGGCTACCAATGGATCCCAATGCCGCGGATTATGGGCCATGAGTACTCCGGCGAGGTCGTCGAAGTCGGCGACGACGTGACGGACTTTGCCGTCGGCGACTCCGTCGTCGAGGAACCGATCCACGACTGTGGGTCGTGTTTTCAGTGCAAGAACGGCCAGCCCAACGTCTGCCAAAACTTCGAAATCACGGGGATGCACAAAGACGGTGCCTATACCGAGTTTACGACGGTGAAACCTCGAGATCTCCACAAGATCCCCGAGAACGTTCCGCTCGGCCAGGCGAGCATCACCGAACCGCTCAGCATCGCCACGCGAGCGGTATTCGATCAATCGAACGTGACTCCCGGCGACACCGTCCTCGTTGAAGGTCCCGGCCCGATCGGCGTTCTCGTGGCGGCCGTTGCGGACGCGATGGGCGCTGACGTCCTCGTTTCCGGGCTGGGCAAAGACACCGAATATCGCCTTCCATTGGTCGAACGACTCGGCATCGAGACGGTGGATATTCAGATGAGTGCTCTGTCAGAAATCGTCGATGGACGGACCGACGGGATCGGATTCGACGTGGTATTCGATACGACGGGTCATCAAAGCGGCGTCGAGATGGCTATCGACCACGTGCGCAAAGGCGGACAGGTCGTCGTCGTCGGTCTCCCCGGAGCGCCCAGTGAAGTGTTCATGACGCCGGTGGTCCGCGGCGAAGTCGATCTGAATACGTCCTACGGCTCGACCTGGCAGAACTTCGAACAGGCCATTCGGCTCTTATCCGCCGGCTCGATCGACGCGGATGCGATCATCGATCGCTCGTTCAGTATCGATGAACCGACGTCGGCGTTCGAAGCGTTCCTCGAGTCCGAAACCTGCAAACCCGTCTTTTCGTTCGCCGATCTCTGAGTTTCGCTTCCGGCAGGTTCCGTGCGCTCGATTTCTGCGTTATCGCTTCGTTCTCATCGCGAGCACGCGGTCTCGTCGTTGCGCTTTCTGTCTCGATGTATGTGGTACAGTTTCGACCAACACCCGTATAACAAAACGTTTAGTATCACTCGAGACGACAGTTTCGTAACTGATGGTGCTGGACACTCACACACACGCGTGGACGCGACCGACGCGAGACCACCCCTGGGTCAACGGCCCGCTCGTCGAAACCGTCGACGAGTTCGGCGTGGGCACCGTCTACACGGCCGAGAAGCTACTCGAGGATATGGATGCGGCCGGCGTCGACGAGGCGGTCGTCGTCGGCTACCCGATCTGCGAGTGGACGGATAATCACTACACGCTCGAGTGCGTCGAAGCGAACGATCGGCTCTCGGGAATCGTCATGCTCGATCAGTTCGCGGACGGCGCTGCCGATCGATTGCGCGATCGGATGGCCGTCGAGGGCGTCCTCGGTTTTAGGTTGGGTGCAATTTGCCCGTACGATCGGATGTGGGAGACGTTCGATCCGACCGTCTCCTGGCTTCGGGAGTCAATCGAGGAGACGGCGTTCTGGGAGGCCGCCCGGGATACCGACGCGCTCGTACAGATCCTCGCCGATACCGACCAACTCGAAGACGTTATCGAACTGGTCGAGACGTACCCCGACCTGCGGTACGCGCTCGATCACTTCTGTCACGCCGATCCGACCGTCCCGCCGGAAGAAAGCAAGTTCGGCGCTCTCGAGGCACTTGCTGCGGACGAGTACGAGGTCGTTGTGAAGATATCCGAGGTCGTCCACCGCTCCGAAGCGGAGTTTCCGTACCGAGACGTACACGATCACGTCCGCTGGTTGCTCGAGACGTTCGGCCGCGAGCGGATCGCGTGGGGTTCGGACTTTCCGAACGTCAGCGACGAGGCGACGTACGAGGAGAGTCTACGCTGGCTCGAGCATGTCGATTGTCTCTCGAAAAAAGATCGAACGTGGCTCACCGGCCGTTCGTTCAGAACCGTCGCCGATATCTGAGCGGCTATCTGCCGTCCCGTCGGGTTACTGCTCGACGACGTGATTCTCGAGCGTTCCGATCCCTTCGATTTCGGCTTCGACGGTGTCGCCCGGTGCGAGCAGTTCCGGCGGATCGCGGAAGATACCGACGCCCCCCGGCGTTCCGGTCGAGATGACGGTCCCCGGCTGGAGGGTCGTGACGTGGCTTAAGTACTCGATCGTGTCGCCGACGTCGAAGATGAACTCCGCCGTTGTCGACTCCTGTTTGACCTCGCCGTTGAGGCGAAGTTCGACGTCCACATCGTTGGGATCGATCGCTTCGGGGGTGGTGAGCGCGGGCCCCATCGGCGCGAACGTGTCGTAGCTCTTTCCGCGGAAGAACTGTTCGTCCTCGAATTGTGCGTCCCGAGCGCTCACGTCGTTGATAACCGTGTAGCCGGCGACGTACTCCTCGGCTTCGTCGGCGCTGACCTCGCAGGCGGTCCGTCCGATGACGATGCCAAGTTCGACCTCGTAGTCGACCTGCTCGACGTCGTCGGGGTGGACGATGGGTGCGGTAGGGTCCGTGACGCTCGAGGGCGACTTCGCGAACAGCATCGGCTTTTCGGGGATCTCCTCGTCCTGCTCTTCGGCGTGATCGTAGTAGTTGAGTCCGACGCAAATGATCTGTTCCACCGACGGAATCGGCGCGAGATAATCCGTCGGGTCGTCGATAGCCGGAAGCGCTCCGATCTCGACGGCGCGCTCGACGCGCCGGCGGTACCCCGGAGTCGCGAGGTCTTCGATGGTCGGTTCTCCGAATCGGTCCAGCGCGTACGGCTGGTCGTCAACGATGACGCCCCAGCGGACGCCGCCGCTAGTCGCGAATCGAATGAATTGCATCGTGTTCAAATCCAAGGGCTGGACCTTGAATCTTTCTGTCGGTTGTCGAATTTTCGGCCCGGGTAATTCGAGAGCAATCAGGCGAATAACGGATGGATCGAACGGGGCCCTCGAGTGGCAACTCACGAAATGCTGGTGTCTGCTCGGTAGTGGTGTCTGCTCGGATTTCCCCGTCCTCGAGTCTCGCGTCGTTGCCGGCAGTTCCGTAAAGAAAGCTATGGATGGTCTGCTCGGGAGCCGAGTGTAGTCGTTCGTCGAGTCGAATCGCTAGAGTCGGTCGACGACGTACTCGAGTTCGAGATTCGATCCCGGGTCGGCCTCCCACTCGAAGACGAGGTCCCACTCCTCGCCGGTCCACTCGAACCGGTGATCGAGAGCGTACGGCCCTGGTGGTTCGTCCTGAAGGTGCGTTCGAGCCGAGAGCGATCCGGCCCAG
Source organism: Halostagnicola bangensis (assembly GCF_054653435.1). NCBI lineage: Archaea > Methanobacteriati > Methanobacteriota > Halobacteria > Halobacteriales > Natrialbaceae > Halostagnicola > Halostagnicola bangensis. The sequence goes on from NZ_BAAIGG010000004.1 coordinate 432,159, forward strand.
TCGTCGCTGACGCCTTTGACGCGGGCTGCCGGCTCCGCGTCGGATTCGAGGGTCGCCGTCCCGGCTTCGAGTCCGCCGCCGATGTTGCCCCGAACCACGGTCTCGTCATTGACGTCGATGTGGAGGTCGGCCACCGTGCCGCCGTCCCTGACGTCGTTGTTGACGATCCGGCCGTTGGATCCGGTGAACTCGATCCCGTGAGTTTGATTGCGCTCGTCTTCGTCTCGTTCGTCGACGACTCGAAGGTTGGTGATTGTGACGGTGTCGCCCCAGGCACGGACGCCCTCGCCGTCGGTGTTCTTGATGAGGCCGCCGCCGATGGTGATGTTCTCGACGCCGTCGATAGCGATCCCGGCGTTGTTTCTTGCGCCGATGATGTTTACGTTCCCGACAGTGATATCATTCGAACCGGACGTGATGTGGATCCCTCGCGGCGCGTCGCGGCTGAGAACGTTTCCGATCGTCGCGTTTTCACAATCGTTCGCACATCGGAACGTCGCGTAAGCCGTACTCGAACTCGGATTTCGCCCGATGACGCTGTCGACCGTGGCGTCGGTAATACCGTTGAGGATCAGTCCGCATCCTTGCATTTCGTTGCCTAAAACCCGGCCGATCTGGACCCGGTCGATGTCGTAGAACTCGACCGCGTGGTGGTTCGCGTTCTCGATGTAAGCCGACTCGAGGAGAATATCGGTCGCATCGCCTTCGCGCGAACGCCCGGAGACGCGAATGCCTTCGTTGATCTCTCCCACGTGGACGGGATCGGCGAGCTGTTCGTCGCGAGGTCGGTCGGGTTCGTGTGAGGGTGGGAAGTCGTCGTTATCGGGATCGAAGTTCGGGTGATCCTGATACGGATCGAGGACGTCGAGGTTCTCGAACTGGACGTTGATGTGTCCAAGCCGAACGTTATCGCAGTTCTGGAGGACGAGCCCGAAACGTGGGTTGCCCGTGACGTTCAGGCGCGGAATCTCTATCTCCTCCTCGGCGAGGCCGCGGAAGGGGATGACCAGCGATTGCCCCTCGTCTTCGACGTGAATCGTCGCCGGAACGTCGACGACGGTGTAGCTCGGCAGAACGACTTGCTCGAGTTCGTCGGTCGCCTCGACGGTTCCGTCCGCGGTTACGAGGACGCGTTCTTTCGTGGTTCGATCCTCGGTGAGGCTGTCGACGGCGGCCTGAATAATCCCGAGATAGTCGTCGCCGCTGGCGACGTGGCCGTCCGTTCCGTCGGCGTGATAGGTTCCATCGTCGTCCCGCCAGACAATGACGTCCGGTTCTCGAGCGCCCGTATACGTGTGATCGACCTCGAGAGTGTTCAGATCGTAGAGTCCGTTATCACAGGCATCGACATCGGCGTCCCACTTGTACCACGGCTGGTTTCCTGTTTCCGGTTCCCCGCTCGTCGATCCGCTTGCACTCGCGGCCCCAGAAAACGCGGCTCCGAGCCCTGCGGCCCCGATCAGTCCAAGGGCGCCTCGTCTCGGAATCGCCGACCCCGTTCGATTCGTCCGCTCCGCTTGCTCCGTCTGCGGTGGCGTGTTGTTACTCATAATTTGTCGTGCCACTACTCGTGACACGTGATGACAATAACCATTAGATGTAATATAACTTTCCGTTAGTATTGTAACAGTATCAGAACGCAACGTTTCTGGATGTGTCGTCTAATCCGAGAAACTGCTCGAAGGTATCAATCAGCGCTTCGGATCCACGAGGGTAATCGGATGTCGGGGTTGACGGGTCAACATCGAGTCGAGTTGCTCGAGGCAGGACGTGCCGCTCGCGACGACCGTCCGATTCGTCGCATCGGGCATCTCGAACTGCGCCTGTAGCCGTTCGCCGACGTCCACACTCAGGTCGTAGTACTCGCTCTTGTAGCCGAAACTGCCGGCCATGCCACAACACTCGACGTCGGACGTGAGAACGTCGAATCCCTGTCGTTCGAGGACGGTCGTCGTGTACGTCTCGAGTTCGAGCGTTCGCTGTTGGCAGTGTGAGTGGTAGGCGACATCCGCTGAAGCGCCGATACTTTCAGCGTCGCGAAGTGCCTCCGCGGACGCGCCGTTCTCGAGCAGTCCGAAGATGTACTCGAAGAGTTCGTAACTCCGTTCTGCGAGCGATTCGTAGCGGTCGTCCTCGAGTAGCCGTTCGTACTCGCCGCGGAACATCGCCAAATCGCTCGGTTCGATGACGACCACGTCGTAGCCGGCGTCGATGTGGGCGTCGAGGTCGTCGCGCACCTCGCGTGCGTGTTCTTCGGCCGTGGCGATCATGCCCTGAGAGAGCGGTGCGCGACCGGAGGAGGCCACGTCGGGGATTTCGACGGCGACGCCGAGGGCCTCGAGCGTTCGAACCGCCGCCTTCCCTCGCTCCGTTCGGACGTGGTTCGTGTAGAGGTCGGGATAGACGACCGCGTGGTACTCCGCGTCGACGGGTCGAGGTTCGTCCCGGTTCCGGAACCACTCGACGAGCGTTTCGCGCTCGAAGGTCGGCAGTTCGCGGCGGCTGTCGATTCCGAGCACTCGCTCCATAAGGTACCTCGAGGGCGGCGTTCCGGCGAACCAGTTCGAAACGGGTACGGTCGCGGAGCCGAGTTTCGCGAGCGTCTCGAAGTTGCCGAAAAAGCGTTTTTGCAGGTCGAGTCCCACCGGCTCCTCATCCGGCGTAAGCCCCTCGACGAGGAAGTCCAGGTCCCCGTCGTCGGCTCCTCGATTCCGCCGATCCCGGACGACGGTGTTGATCCAGGGGATGTCGATTTTCACCGGACACTGGTTGACACAGCGCGAACAGCCCGTACAGAGGTCGTTGAACTCGTCGGCGGACTCCTGTCCGTGCACGCCCGCTTCCCAACCGGTCGCGATTCCGCCTGAGTAGGTCTCGCCGCCGAAGACGTGACCGCCGACGGACTGGAAGTTCGCACACGAGTTCGCACAGGCCGAACATCGAATGCAGTACAGCGTCTCTCGAAGTTGCTCGTCCTCGCGCATCTCCATGCGCCCGTTGTCGAGAAGCACGAGGTGGAAGTCCCGTTGGGTGGATTCGTCTTCGGACGGGTCCGCTGAAGTACCGGCGATCGGCTCGTCGCTGTCGAAATCAACTGTCGGCGTCGAGACCGGCGGCGAGAACAACGAGACGTAGGAGGTGATGTCCTGGCCGGTTCCCGAGCGCGCGATCAACTCGACAAACGGCTGGAGCTCCTCGAACGTCGGTACGATCTTCTCGACGCCTGCGACGGCGACGTGCGTGTCGGGAACGGCGATCGACTTTCTGGCGTTGCCCTCGCTGGTCACGAGCGCGATCGTTCCCGTATCCGCGGTGACGAAGTTCGCGCCGGTGACGCCCATATCCGCGTCCTGAATTCGCTCTCCGAGGTACTCTCGAGCGAACGCGGTCAGCTCTTCGGCCGTCTCGAGTTCCTCAGCTGGATCGAACTGTTCGTTGAACAAGTGGGCAATCTCTTCGCGAGACTGGTGGATCGCCGGTGCGACCAGGTGGCTGGGTGCCTCGTCTGCGACCTGCAGGACGAACTCGCCGAGGTCGGTCTCCCAGACCTCACAGCCTTCCGTCTCGAGATGTTCGTTGAGGTCTATCTCCTCCGTCGTCATGGATTTGGACTTGACGATGGTTTCGGTCTCGCGCCCGCGGGCGAGTTCGCGGACGTACCGGTTCGCGTCGGCCGCGTCGTCGGCGAGGTAGACGGTGCCGCCGTTGGCTTCGACGGTCTCGCGAACCTGCTCGATCAGCGAGGGGAGATTTTCGATCGCGTCTTCTTTGATCGCCCGCGCTCGATCCTTGTACGCGTCGTAGTCCTCGAGTCGGTCCACCGACTCGTATCGTCCTTCGTTGAACCCGCGCGCGTTTCGTTCGACGCTGTCGCCCTCGGTCTCCATGATGTGGCGGATTCGTTCGGCCTTCTGGGATCGTTCGCTCGACATTATGCCTCCACGATGATCGCGTGCGTTTCTTTCGGTCCGTGCACGCCGTAGACGAGTTCGCCCATGTCGGCGGTCGCGCTCGGTCCGGTGGCCAGTACGGCGTCGTCGTGTCCGTCGCGAAACCGCTCTCCCAGTCGCTCGAACGCGGTCGCCATGTCGTCGACGAGGTCTTGCTCGCGGACCACGACCACGTGCTGGTCGGGAAAGAGCCCCGAGAGTTCCGCGCCGTCGGGAGTCGACTCGAGGACAACGGTTCCGTAGTCAGCGACACCCAACGCGGCGCTTGTCACGCCACAAGCGGCCTCGCGAAGCTGATCGGGTGTCGGCTCGAGGACGACATCCGTTCCCTCGAGCGAAACGTCTTCGAACGGCAGTTCGGAACCGATCGCCGGCTTCGTGATAATTTCGGCGAGCGTTTCCCGGAACCGGTCCGATGTCGTCCGAGTGACCCCTGTCCGGACCTCCTCGAGGCTCGTTTCGAACGTTTCGAGTTGGGTTGTCATTAGTTGTGTGTGACTAACGGATGCCACGGTTTTGGGTCTTGTCATTGCTCGGCACGCGGCGCGGCGGATCTCTAACGTACCGATAATAATCGGTCGATCGAAACGGGTTTTCCGCGTCGACGAGCGCGTCCGAATCGATATCGTCGACCGAATTTGTTGCGCAGATTCCGATTCCGTTCAGTAGTTGTCGTAGACGGTTTTCTCGATCGTGTAGAACTCGAGGCCTTCGTCACCCTGCTCGCGCCAGGTTTCGCTCGAGGATCCTTTCATGCCGCCGAAGGGAACGTGGAGTTCGAGCCCGGTCGTTTTCGCGTTGACCTTCGCGACGCCGGCTTCGATCTCGTCGATGAAGCGATTGGCTTCCGTGTGGTCGTCCGTGACGATGCTCGCAGAGAGGCCGTAGTCGACGCCGTTTGCGACCTCGAGAGCATTTTCGAAGTCCTCAACCTCGAGCACGGCGAGAACCGGACCGAACACTTCTTCTTGAGCGAGACGCATCGACGGATCGACGTCGGCAAAGACCGTCGGCTCGACGTAGTGGCCGTCTCTGTCGAGTTCGCTCCCGCCGGCTTCGAGATTCGCCCCTTCTTCCCGGGCGATATCGACGTACTCGAGCGTCCCCTCGAGTTCGGATTCGGAGACGTGCGGACCCATATCGGAGTCTTCGATTCCCGGACCTGGTTCGATCGCGCTGGCGCGCTCGGCGACGGCGTTTACGAACTCGTCGTAGACGTCGGTGTGGACGATCGCACGAGAGCAGGCAGTACAGGCTTGCCCGGTAACGCCGAACGCACCGTTGGCGACGATATTGGCGGCTTCCTCGACGTCCGCGCTGCCGGTGACTATCGTCGGGTTCTTCCCGCCCATCTCGAGCTGGACGCGTTTGCCGTCCTCGGTCGCCTGATCGTAGACGGTGGTCCCGACCGCGGTGCTCCCGGTAAACGAAATCGCGTCGACCGCCTCGCTCGTGACGAGTTCGTTCCCGACTTCGCTTCCCGAGCCGGTCACGAAGTTAGCGACGCCGTCGGGAAGGCCCGCTTCGTCGAGCGCCTCGAAAATCGCGTGTGCGACGCCGGGCGCGAGCGACGCCGGTTTGAGTACGGCGGCGTTGCCGGTTACGAGCGCTGGTGCCAGCTTCCATGCCGGGATGGCGATCGGGTAGTTCCACGGTGTGATCAGTCCCACGACGCCGAGGGGTTCGTTGATCGTGTAGAGGTTCGTCCGCGGTCCGCTGGCGGATTTGACCGTTCCGCCGAGATCGCTCGCCTTCGCGCCGTAATAGCTGAAGATGTCGATCGCGCGCTGGACCTCACCCCCGGCTTCGGCGTTCGTTTTGCCTTCTTCACGGACCAGCAGTTCGGTGAGTTTTTCCTTGCGATCGGCGAGAATTCGACTGGTTTCCGTGAGTATCTGCCCGCGTTCGGGGGCGGGCGTTCCCGCCCACTCGTCGGCCGCGTCCGCCGCTGCTTCGATAGCTCGGTTGGCGTCCGCGGCGCTCGAGTACTGGTAGGTCGCAACGGTCTCGCTCGGCGATGCCGGATTCGCTACCGCTACAGTCTCGTCGGTCTCGGATTCGATCCATTCTCCGTCGATGTAGTTGCGTTGCTCGTCAGCCATCGTCGGATAGTGTCCCAACTGCGGCATAACGATTTCGGTCGTCGAAGCGCTCTCCTGCGGATTAGGTGTTCGCAATGAGCCGCTCGCGAGAGCCGCTTTCGCATCAATCGTGTTGAATATCGGCAAAGAATTAAGGTCGCCACACTCGATATGTGAGTCTGTCGCTATCGGGCGACAGAGCATATCATGACTGACGAGACCGAACAACAGCAGACAGAGGAATTGACTCGATCAGCCGCGCCGGTCCCGCTTTCGATGGGACGCCGTGGTGCGTTGGCAGCACTCGGGGCTGCGGGCCTCGGTGCGGCGATCAGCGGCTCGGCGAGCGCGGGAGGGAAAGAGGGGGCGAACACGGCAAACACCGGAACCCAGCCGTGGTACGAGTGGGACGGCGACGTCGATGCGGGAGAAAACGGATTATATGACCTCGAGTCGCTCGAGGTCGATCACACCTATACGCGTGCCGGGGACGCCGACGTAACGGTCTGGTGTGACGGCGACGGCACGTATCATGCCGACACGGAGGACGGAACGATCTCGAGCGACGACGAGCCGATGGCAGTTTTGCAGGATGCACTCGATTCGCTCGAGGACGCTCGAACGACGAAAGCGACCGTCCGCGTGACGAGCGACCTCGTGGTCAGCGAGGACCACGACGTACACGGTGTCGACGTGCCGAGCTACACTCGCCTCGATATCGCGGGAACGGTATCGGTCGAGGGCGAGACAGGTGACGTCCTGTCGATGAGCGGCGTCGAGAACGTCCACGTGCCACAACTTACCGTCGAGGGCGAGGCCGGCAGAGCGGTATTCGCCGATGATTCGTCGAATCTCACCTTCGGCAGGCTGTGGATCGACGGCGTCACCGGCCAGGGGGTTCGCCTCGAGGGAGGGTGTACCGATGTCCAGATAGATACCGCCTACGTCACGAACACGGGACACCACGGAATCGAAACCTACGACGTCGAACGGATCCAGATCGGGCAGGTGATCGGCGTCGATCCGGGGAGTTGCGTCGTCCTTCTGAACGAGACGTTCGATGCGTCAGTTGGGCAAGTAATCGGCGAGAATCCGCAGTTCGACTACGCCACGTTCCGGTTGGCAAACGGCTGTCGAGGCATCTCCGTCGGTCGCGTCGTCAGCCGCGGCGGCGTTCGCGGCCTCTCGATTATCACCGGAACGCGGGACGTGACCGTCGGAGAGGTCAACGTTCAGGGGGCCTCGAAGGCCGGAATCCTCCTCGTTGACGTGAGGAACATCAAAATCCTCGGCGGAATCATCAAGAATACGGACGCATCGGGGGTGAACTTCTGGTCGCTCGGACTCATGGGCGAATCCTCGGAGATCAATGAGGGGATCACGCTCGCGAACCTCCGGATAACGGACGATCGCGACGAGCCGAAACAGCCGTGGGCGATCAACGAACGCGGTGCCTGCTTGCACAACCAGTTCGTTAACAACGACGTTCGGTTGCCCGGCTCCGACGACGTGAGCGCCGACGGAGAAACGGACCGAATCCACGTCGCATCCGAAATGACAGTCGTCCATGGCAACGTCGGCGGCGGGGTTGATCGGGGAACGGCAACGCTCGAGCCGGATGCGTCACCCGCCGCGCGCGTCGAAGGGGTCTCAGAGCACTATCACTCGACGCTCGAGGCCCGAACTGCGCCGCACGGCGGTGCCAGCGCGTCGGCGGCCTGGGAAAGCTATCCGGAGTGGAACGCCGAGTCCGAAGCGTGGGACCTCGTCTTCGAGTGGCGAACCGATCCCGGGACGAGTCTCGAGGTCGATTACGTCGTCGATCAACCGGGGGCGGCCATCGGGCGCGACATCGATCGAAACGCAGTCTGGGAGGCGGGCGTACAGTCCATCGAACCCGGAACGTATCGAGTCGTCGCCGAACATAGCGGTCAGGTGCTCGAAGTCGCCGACGGCTCCCCGTCGTCCGGAGCACGGATTCAGCAGGGCGAGTGGAACGACGAGCCACACCAGCGCTGGGAAGTCGAGGGCGAGATGGACGGTCGGCAGGGCCAATTCACCCTCACCGCCGAACACAGCGGGATGGGTGTCACGTTCTCGGGTTCCGATGCGGTCCAGGGCAGTGCGGAGGAATACCGGATGGAACGCTACGAAAACGGCTTCCAGATCGACGTTCCCGACGGGCGTCTCGAGGTCGCCGAGGCCTCGGATGAATCCGGGGCGACGGTACGTGCTGGCGAGTGGGAAGGTGGGGCCCACCAGATCTGGACGTTCGAACGACTGTAACCCGCAAGCGAGACAGTCGATGCCTCCACGAATTCGACCGACGAACAGCCCTTTCGACCGTTTTGGCCATCGTCTCGTGTTCCGCTCGTCGATACGGTGTCGAACGCGTTGATAGATTTAAGTCTCGACTGTCGAGGACACTCACACGCGCGATAGCTCGTCCCCTCTCACTTGTCACTTCTCACCTCGAAGAGTGGGTATCGACGGCGACGAGAATTACGACGGCAGAAAACGAAGCTTTGGGACGAGGAGTTCTTAGAGGTACTCTTCAGGATCCGGACGGTTGTTCGTCTCGTCGTTATCCCCGTCGCGGAAGTACCGGCGTACTGCAGGAACGAACTGGTACCGCAGATCGAAGTAAAACGAGACGATGCCGTAGAACCAGAAGAAAAACAGCACTAACGCCGCGCCGACGAACATCGTTTCTGGGGTTAGGACCATCGATCAGTCCCCCCTGGCCTCGTTTTCGGCGGAGACTGCTGTCGGCTCGGCGACCGTTTCATCAATGACTCCGTGGGCGATTGCATCGCCAGTCTCCCCGTCGAATACGTGGGTTTTCTCCCGGTCGAAAACGATTTCGATCGTCGCTTCTTCTTCGATTGTGGTATCCGGATCGATACTCACGAGTAACTCTGGCCCACCTTCGCCCATGACCGAATCGGAGTCGCTCTGTGCGCCCTGTGGCGTCAAGTAGGCGTACGTCTGATCGCCCACTGGCTCGAGGACGTCCACGACCGCTTCGAACGCGGTACTCGGCGTCGCGGGTTCGTCCTCGCTCGAGACGAGGTAGACGTCTTCGGGACGGACGCCGACCGTCACGTCGTTGTGATCGGCGTCGAGATCGAGTGCGTGATCGACCTGGAAGTGAGTCAGATCGAGGACGTCGCCGGTTGCACTGCCGTCGTAGAGGTTCATCGACGGGCTTCCAATAAAGCTCGCGACGAACCTGTTGGCGGGCCGATCGTAACACTCGAGCGGCGGTGCACACTGCTGGAGGTTCCCCTGATTAATGATGGCGATACGGTCGGCCATTGTCATCGCCTCCTCCTGATCGTGCGTGACGTAGATCGTCGTGATGTCTAACTCCTTCTGGAGGCGCTGGATCTCGGTTCGCATGTGGACACGCAGTTTCGCGTCGAGATTGGCCAGCGGCTCGTCCATCAGGAACACTGCTGGTTCGCGAACGATGGCTCGGGCGATTCCGACGCGCTGTTGTTGACCGCCGGAGAGTTCGCTCGGTGTCCGATCGAGCATCCCCTCGAGTTGGACGGTTTTAGCCGCTTGTTGGACCCGTCGTTCGATCTCTTCGTCCTCGAAATCTCGAAGGCGGAGTCCGAAGCTGATGTTGTCCCGAACGTCCATGTGGGGAAACAACGCGATGTTCTGGAAGACCATCGAAATGTTTCGATCCTTCGGCGGCTCGTTCGTAACGTCCTTGCCGGCGATTTCGACCGTTCCGCTCGTTGGGAGCGTCAAGCCCGAAATCATCTCGAGGGTGGTCGACTTGCCACACCCCGAGGGACCGACGAGACAGAGGAACTCGCCGTCCTCGATCTGGAGATTCATTTCGTCGACTGCGACGACCTCTTCGTAGCGCTTCGTCGTGTCCGTAAGTGTAACGTGTCCCATGATATCACTCCTTTAGACCGCCCTGCGTTAAGCCTCTAACGATGTGTTTCTGTGCGAATATTACTAGTACCGCGACCGGAATGACCCCGACGATACTTGCGGCTGCCATGAAGTGGTGTTGGCTGCCGGATTGCTGTTCGAACGCGAGGATGCCGTAGACGAGCACGGCCCAGTCGTCGGGGTTACCGCGACTCATCATGAACGAGAAGAAGAACTCTCGATAGACGCTGATAAACACGATGATCGCGGCCGTCACGACTCCCGGTGCGGAAAGGGGGAGGATAACCCGGAACAACGCACCCAGTCGCGTCGTCCCCTCAACCCTGGCGGCGTCCTCGAGTCCGTCGGGGATCTGACTGAAGAACGTCGTCAGGATAAAGATCGTAATCGGAAGGGTCAGCATCGTGAACGGGAAGGCCATCGCCCACGGTGTGTTATAGAGGTCCGGCGTCATGAACGGACCAACCGTGAGCGACCCCGTTAACATCTCGTACAGCGGAATCAGGTAGGCGATTCCGGGGAAGTACGAGACGATCAGTAGCAAGAGCATTAGCGGTCCTTTGCCGCGGAAGTCGACGCGACCGAACGCGTATCCTGCGAGACTCCCGATGACGAGACAGATGACCACGGTGATCATCGCGATGACGATACTGTTGAAGATGTAGAGATGAATCGGTTGTTGGCTAAATATCTCGACGAAGACTCCGATGTTGACACTGTCCGGGAGAAAGCCCATTCCGTACGTACCCCCGCCAGAGACCGCCAGAACGAGCAGCCAGTAGAACGGAAACAGGGTGATCATGAGGAACGACGTGAGCCCGACGTAGAACAGAATCCGGTAGGTGTCGTACGGATTGTTGACCATCAGATTCACGAACTGTCCGACGCGGCCTTTCGATTCGTCTTCCACTGCATTACTCATAGGTATCGACCTCGTCACGGAATTTGACCAGATACACCATCACGATCCCCGCGATGATGAGTGCGGTCAGGAAGGCAATCGCTGAGGCGGTTGCCCATCGCTGCATGCGGAACGTATCTACTACGAGACACGTAAGGGTTGGAACCGTATTACAGCCCGCAGACGCTTCGACGACGCCGTAAACCTTCATCGAACTGATTGTGTAGAAGATCATCCCGATCAGCACGACGGGTTTGATCAACGGAAGCGTGATGAGCCTGAATTGTTGCCATTTCGATGCTCCCGCGACCTTCGCTACGTTGTACAGACTCTGATCGACGCTCGCTAAGCCAGCGAGGATGATGAGCGCAATGAACGGGATCTTTCGCCAGACATCGATAAGAATCACGATAATAATGGAATCTCGAGTGCTGCCAAGCGGTCTCGAAGAGAGTATCCCGAGCTGGTTGAGCGGCTCGACGAAGGGACTGATGCTAGGTTGAAACATCAAGTAAAACATCATTCCCTGAATGACGATTGGGATCGACCACGGAAGAATTACGATCATCCGGGCGACCGAACGGCCGCGAAACTCCTTGTTGAGGATGAGTGCCATCCCGAGACCGAGAACAGTCCCGATCGCGACACTGAAACCCGTAATCAGTAGCGTAACAACTAACGCGCTCGAGAGCGGATCGCTCAAGCTGAAAAAGGGATAGTTGAGGATGATGTTCAGTTCTCCGGTGAGTATCTCTACGTAGCCGTCGATCCCCCTGAACTCGCCGATCGGATGTTCTCCGTACAGGTCGTCACTCTGGAGCGACAACCAGAACGTCCGAACGAGCGGATAAAACGCCAGGACCGAAAGCACGAGAATCATCGGGCCAATGAGAAGATAGCCGTACTTATCCTCGTCTAATCGTTCGATCCTGTATAGGATGGGCGATACGGTTCGATATAGCTTCTCTATCATTGCACAGTAATCATGGCGATTGTGAACAATCTTGTACCTTTCGTTGTGTCGTGAGTGGATCGGGTGGGGTTACTGCGCCTCTTCGGATTCGATCGTTTCGACATCCACTTGAGCGGCTTCGACTGCCGCTTGCGGTGACTTCTGCTGATTGAGACAGGCGTGGAACTCCTCGGCAATCGAACTGGATTGTGAGTCCCAAACCGCGTTGATCGGGTGAACCCACTGGTTTTCCGACTGCAACTGAAGCGTCTCGAGATACCGGCTCATCACCGGAACCTCCTCCGCTTGCTCGGATCCAAACAGTTCCGGCTTTGGAGGTGTCGAGCCGGTAATTTCGAAAATATCGAGGTAGAACTCGTCGGAGGTCATAACTTTCAGCAGTTCGACGGCGGCCGGGAGCTTTTCGGAGTTCGGGTTGAGCGACAGGTGCCAGCCGCCGAGCGTCGCGTTCGTCCCGCCGGTACCCTCGTACTCGGCTTCGTCCTCGGAGACGCCGTACGGGAACGGCATGAGGCCGATATCCTCGCCGAAGGCGTCCTCGCTCGCGAAGTCTGCGATCGCGTACGACCAGTTTCGGTGGAAGACGGCCTCGCCCGCGGCGAACGATTCTTGGGAGGGTTGGGTGTCCCAGCCGAGCGCTTCGGAAGGCAAAATATCGCCCGTCATGCCGTCGATCGCATGCTCGTCGTCGGAGCCGTACATGAACGTCCGAAGCAAACGAAGCGCGTCGATCACCGGCTCCTCGTCGATCGTTACCGGCCGGTCGCCAACGGGCCCGTGTTGATTTTCCATGTCACCGAAGTAGTTCCCACCCATTGTGACGACTTTTTCGTATCCAGTCTGGTGACCGACGGTCCGCTGGTCCAGCGTCGTCGTGTAGCCGTGGTCGACGTCGTTCGCTTCGACCGAGTCGCTGACGATATCAGCGAACTCCTCCCACGACATCGGCTCCGTCGCCCAATTCTCTCCTTCGGGATCGTATCCCGCATTTTCGACGTAATCCTTGCGGTAGAGGATCGCCGGAATGTCCACGAACTGCGGGACTCCGTACAATCCACCGTCGTAGCGCATCGAATCCACCATTTCCTGGTGGTAGTCGTCCTCGAGTTCCTCGAGTTTCTCCTCGGAGAGTGCCTCGTTCAGGTCGACCAACCACCCTCGAGGTGCGAACGAGGAGGTGTACGCGAAATTGGTCAACATGATGTCCGGGGTGGACTGACCGGCTTGAAGGATCTGGTTGTACTGATCCTCCTGATCGTCTGCCCCCCAGACGCCCGTCGAGACGTCGACTTCGATATTTTCGTGTAAGCCCGCATCGCGTAGTGCTTCCTGAATCTGATCCTCGACATCGCCGAAGAGCGGAGCGGTACTGTATTCGACCGTCACCTCTTCGCCGTCGTATTCCGAGATGTCCAGTTCCTCGTCTCCATTGTCACTGAGACAACCCGCCGCCCCGATAATCCCGGCGGCACCGGTCGCCGCAAGAACGTTTCGGCGAGAAATACTGTTCTCATCGTGCATACTACCCCTAAACCCACGATTGGCTCTGTCTGCCATACGCACAAATTAGCGTTCTACTATATAAATTTACTCTCTCGGTCGTGGTTGGGGGGAGTGACTCGAGATCCAGTCTTGGTCTCTTGGACGAACTGTACTCTCTGCTTCTCTGGTGCACACAACGGTGATTGTGCGCGTTACATCTCTATACACTGAAATCGATGGAAACACCGCGGCAAAATCCCGTATCCGGCATTACCGGACATATGCGATTTTTCACTGTGAACTAATTGCCGGTTCTCACCTACCGCCACGGTTCCATAGTGGTGGGATCTCGACCAAATTTTTCCGGCCACGCCGGACAACTATTATATAGGATGTGCTTTAACATACCGTACATGGCGAGCAAATCACGCTACCCAGTCCAGGCGGCCGCGACAACGTTCCGGGTTATCGAGACGCTCCATCAACTCAATGGCGCGGGCGTTTCCGAACTCTCAGAAGCCCTCGAGATGCCAAAGAGCACGGTTCACGATCACCTACAGACGTTGACCGAAACGGAATACCTGGTCAACGAAAATGGAACCTATCACGTCGGTGCGCGATTCCTCGAACTGGGTGGGTTCGCCCGTAGCCAAATGAAACTGTATCAGGTTGCATCTCCCGAAATCAAGAAATTAGCCGAGGAGACGGGCGAGCATGCGAATTTGATGATCGAGGAACACGGAAAGGGAATTTTCCTCAACAAGTCGAAGGGGCCCGACGCCGTCAATCTGGATACGCACATCGGCAAGCGCGTGCATCTTCACACGACGGCACTGGGGAAAGCAATCCTCTCGAGAGAATCCGAGGAAGTCATCGACGAAATCGTCGAGAGACACGGCCTCCCCAGCGTAACCGGAAAGACGATCACCGACATCGAGGAACTGAAACAACAACTCGCGAAAATCCGCGACCGAGGGTACGCGATTGACGACGAAGAACGAGTGATCGGAATGCGCTGTGTCGCGGCACCGATCTGCGACGAGAACGAACGGCCAATCGGTGCGATTAGCGTTTCAGGACCGACGAACCGATTCGACGAGTCGACGTTCAACGCAGAGATACCGAAGAGCGTCTTGAGTACCGCAAACGTCATCGAAGTGAACATGACTTACTCGTAATATTTCCGGTCACACCGGATTCGGGGTGGGTAGAACAACTCTCTCACCACTATCTACCGGATCAGCCTGTCTGTTATTTGACCGTTCGCTCCGAGGCCGCATACGAATTAGACGAACGTAATATCTTTCAGATAAATGAATATGTGTGAAACAGTGATTATCTGGTTGTTAAGCGATTCTCCGTCTTTTGGACGGTAAGTTAGATTATATCCACAAATCTGATACCTCCGTCTCGAGGCCCTTTTGGGGCTGTCCTCTGGGCGTTTCGTTGACGACTGTCACCTATACTGAGTGACTCGAAGGAAGGGGCGATTCGATCCGACAAAAATCAACGACTTCCGCGTCTACTAGTGTTAGATTTCGGTGACCAGTTCGTGCTCGGTCTCGATTGCCTGGGCGTCCTCGTCCAGCAGTGCGACGACGAGGTACGGCACGTACGATTCGAAGTACTCGATAACCGAGGCGATCCGATCCGAGTCGATCGCCTCGAGAGAGTCCAGAAGCATGAACGGAACCGTCTCGTAGACGTCGTGGACGAGATAGCCCGCGAGTGCGAAGACGAGCCCCGTCACCTCCCGTTCGCTCTCGCTCAGGTGTTCGATCGAGTCTTCGTACGCCGCGCCGTCGTCGGTGCTCCGGACGATTTTCAGGTCGAACGACGATTTCGTTACCTTTCTGCGTCCTTCGCGAGCCTCCCGAGTCGTTCGCGCGATCCAGACGCGGTCGAGGTTCCCGTATTCGAGGGTCTCGAGCAAGTTTTCCATGTGTTCGTTAAACGCCTCGACCGCGGTTTCCTCAATCTGGTCGATCCGCGTTCTGAGGTCGGTCAGTTCGTCGGTTACGTCCTCGCGGCGTGCTTCGTGATCCTCGCGGTTGCCGAGTTGCTTTTCGATCGAACTGATCTCGTCCTCGATATCGTCTCGTTCTCGCTCTTTCCGTTCGAGTTTGAACTCGAGCTGGTTGACTTCCTTGTGCTGGTCGAGGATGCCGTCGTACTCTTCGGTTTCAAGGTCGTCGATTTCGGCCTCGAGATCGTCGATTTCGTCGGTGAGCTCCTCGCGCTCGTCGGTCAGCTCGTCGATCCGATTCGTTCGGTTCTCGATTTCGTCGTCGATCGAGTCGAGTCGACGCTGTGTCTGCTGGTACTCACTTCGACTTTCGTTGATGTTCGAGACGGTCTCTCGACGGTCTTCGAGGTCGCTGTTGATCTCGGTTCGTTCCTGAATTCGATCTTGGCGCGCGTCGCGGAGCTGTTCGATCGTCGTCTCGATCTGTTCTTTGGCGACCGAGGAGCCACAGGTCCAACAGGTGACCGTCTCGGAATCGTCGAGCAACTGGTCGGTGATCGCCCCGTCGTCGTTGCCGTCGTCGACCGGCTGGTTCGCGTCCGCGAGAACCGAATCCGGCTCGTCGAGGAGCTGTTCGTTGAACTGGATGGTGCTCTGGAGTTGGGAAATCTCTTTCGAGAGGTCCGCCTTTTCTTCCTGCAGGGTCTCGATTTCGGCCTCGATCCGGCCGATATCGGTCTCTTCGCCGGTCGAGAGGGACTCGAGTTGCTCTTGGACCTCCTCTCGCTCGTCCTCGAGTGCGTCGATGCTCTCGCGTTCGGTTTCGATTCGATCCCTGGTCCGTTCGAGATCCGACCGGGTCTCTCGGAGGTCGCTGAGCTTGTTCTCGAGTTCGGATTGCTCTTCGCGGCGTTCTTCGACGTCGACGTTCGCTTCATCGAGTTCTTCCTGGGCTTGCTCGAGTTCCGCCTCGAGGTCTTCGATTTCGTCGGAAACGCGTTTGCGCTTGGCTTCGAGGTCGGGGAGTCGCTGTTCGAGGTTGTCGAGTTCCTCGAGTTGCTCGTCGATCGATCGCTTTCGCTGTTCGTACTGTTCGATTTCGGCCTGAATCGCGGCCGTATCGACCGGGCGCATGATCAGTTCCCGAAGGTCGTCGCCTCGAGCGACTGCTCGGCGCGCTTCGTTCGACTCGAGCAAAAAGGCGAACAGATCTGCGATGTCCGGGTCGTCGAGGTACGGATTGCCGTCGGTGATGATCGTCCCGTTCTGGCGCTCGAGCTTTCGTCGGTATCGGTCGTCGCCGAACTCGAGTTCGGCGCTGCCCTCGTCCGCATCGGCTTTGAGACTCACTTGATCACTTCCCAGCGCCGCCATGATGGCCTGGAGAAGCGACGTTCGGTTTGTTGCGTTACGGCCGGACAGGACGGTAACACCCTGCTGGAAGTTCACTTCGGCACTGTCGATACCGCCGATGTTGTCGACGGTGAGCGTCGCCGCTGTCGGGACTTCTTCTTTCTTCGTGGCTAATTCACTTTCCATGCCCCTACATTCTATCTCCTTACACATAGGCATTACCACTTCACCTGCACGTGTTGTTCAGATTAACAGTATGGCTACTGAGACGATTTTCTGTCAACCCGTTCAATCACTCAACCCGCCACAGCGACAGGACTGCTGGTCGAGCAGTTCCCGTACGGTGTATTCTTCGAAACAATCCTCGCACGTTACTGTGATCGAAACTGCCACGTTGTACTCCCCGATGTCGAGGATATCGTTTCGCTCGAGGTGCGCAATGGTGTCCCCGGTAACCGCTTCGGTTCGGTTTTGCAACGAGCCTACTTTCTCTCTGCTCCGTTCCAGTCGTTCTTCGTCCGTCGGTTCCTCAAGCGATGCCTCGAGACACTTCGTCAGGTGGTTGTAGACCGTCTGGTGGGAGATAAAGTCCGATTCAACTTCTTCGACCGGAACGCCGTCGCGCTCGAGTTCGTTTCGGGTCTGGACCTGCGTCCCGCTACTGACGTCGTCGTCGGTGAGCAAGCGATACGTGTTTTCGATCTCCCCTTCTTTCGCCGCGACGTTCGCCTCCTCGAGGGCCTGTTCGAGAACGAGTTCGTTGACGTATTTCGCTAATTTACGCGTACTGTACTGTTGCTCGGCTTTCCCGGTCCAGCGCGCGACGAGGTCATCGTCGAGCTCTGCCAGCCCGTACTGGTTGCTAACTCGACCGAGTTTACAGCCACAGGAGGTGGTCGATTCCGATTCGGTGTTTTGTTCAGTCACTGGTATACCAGTAGAGGCTTACTGCAAAAAATGTTCTGACTCGCAATTGGTTCTGGAGACGACTTCAGGGGGTGTTCTGTTCGCGTCCATTCCCTTTCGTGTCCCCCAATAAAGTATATAATCAAACATATTTGGTTTACTTAGGCTTGGATTGTGCCTTGTCTCTCCTAATAGTTGTGAATACCCCCTCTTCCGGACATTTGTGTACGTATCGAAATCAACTATTCCATTAATCATCTTGAATTTTCTTGCTACATAAAAGTCTATTATCTACTCGAATACCATTATCGGATACGCTAGTATGGTCGTAATCCATCGATTGTCTTAGTGTCCCAAGGGTATTTGTAATTCGATTACACAGGTATGTGTGTAAATAACTGGTCGAAAATCATCCCAACGGTTCGCCGAAGTTGGAACAGGAATTCTTGGAGCTACCCGGGGAACCTCGTTTGCGTTTCTCAAACAAGAGTCAGGCCATCGTAGTATGCGGTGACTCGCGAATGGGAGGGAAATGCCCTTCCGATGAAACAGCTATGAACCGTCGATTCGCGCTCCGTCGATCGATTTCGTCGAGGCGATGAACGCACCACGGGCGGCTCAAGAAAACTTCGCGTTGATTTCGATGACGTTCGCGGATCGGATGACTTTGTTCGGAAGCTCCTCGTAATAGCGATCACCCGTCATTCGACTCGACGGACCGGAGATACTGACTGCACCGATCACTTCGTCGTTCGCACCGTTTACCGGTGCGGCAACGCACCGTAGTCCGTCGATTTTCTCCTCGTCGTCGAAGGCGTAGCCGCGCTCCCGAATCGTGTCGAGTGTGCTGAAGAGTTCTTCGCGCGAAGTGATAGTTTCTTCCGTGTACGCTGGCAATCCGTGCCGGTCGATGATCTCTTCGACGCGCTCTCGTGGATAATGTGCGAGCATCGCCTTGCCGAGTGAAATACAGTGAAGGTGCTCTCGTTTTCCGACCGTCGAAGCCGTTTGAACGGCTCGTTCTCCGCCCTTTTTGTACAGGTAGACCGCTCGTCCGTGTTCTTCCGTCGCAAACTGGACCAGCTCCTCGCACTCGCCCGCAAGGTCGTCCAGTTCGTCAGCAACTACATCGTAGATTCCGAGGTGTTGTTTTACGCCCTCTCCGAGTTCGAGATAGCGAAGGCCGAGCGTGTATCGCTCCCCGGATTTGATAACGTGTTCATGATCGAGAAGCGTCGCCAGATGGCAGTGGACCGTCCCTTTCGATCGGCCGATTCCCTCCGCTATCTCGGTGATTCGAGCGCCGTCAGTCTCGTGGAGGTAATCGATAATCTCCAGTGTGATCCCCACCGCCTGGATCGTCCGTGGTTCCGTCGTTTCGCCCATACGCCTATCTGTACCGTCTCCCACTAAACTGTTTGTGTGTTACGAACAGTTTCCTTTCGTTTGCGACCGACGAACGAGCGCGCCCCTTCGGCATCGTCCCTTGGCCAACGACTGCAGGCGATTGCGGAGTCGGGCCGTCGATGTAGTGAGCGTAACGTATTTGTGCTCGTATCACAACAGTTGGCACGTATGTCCGAGCAACGAGAGCAAGCCGTCTCACCAGCAGTCCGTACGCGCGTCGACAACTACATCGGTGGTCAGTGGAAGAGCCCATCCGGTGAAAAATCTCATCCGGTCATCGATCCCGCGACAAACGAATCGCTGACGACGATCGAATTTTCGCCCGAGGAATCGGTCGACGACGTGGTTCGGACGGCGAACGACGCCTTCGAGGAGTGGCGACGGACGCCCGTCGTCGAGCGAGTCCAGTACCTCTTCGACCTGAAGACGGAACTCGAGGATCGCATCGACGAAATCGCGGTCGCGCTGTCCCGCGAGCACGGAAAGACCGTCGGGGAGGCTCGAGGAGAGATCCGTCGCGGAATCGAAAACGTCGACGTCGCCTGCGGGATGCCGGATATGATCCGGCAGGGGAGCGGCAACGTCGAGGACGTCGCCCCCGAAATGGACGAGTACGCGGTTCGCCAGCCGCTGGGCGTTTTCACGGCGATCACGCCGTTTAATTTCCCGGCGATGATCCCGCTCTGGTTTCTCCCGTACGCGGTCGCGACAGGAAACACGTTCGTTCTTAAGCCGAGCGAGAAAGTGCCGCTGAGTTCGCAACTGATCTTCGAGGCCGTCGACGCGGCCGGCTTTCCCGACGGGGTCGTTAACCTTGTCAACGGCGGCGCGGACACCGTCAACGCGCTCCTCGAGCATCCGGATATCGCCGGCGTTTCGTTCGTCGGCAGTTCTCCGATCGCAAAACACGTCTACGAAACGGCGGCCCAGCACGGCAAACGCGTGCAGGCACAGGGTGGCGCGAAGAACTACGCAGTCGTCACCGAACACGCCGCCCTCGAGGAATGCGTGCCGAATATCACCGGCTCCGTCTACGGCAACGCCGGTCAGCGCTGTCTCGCCAACGACGTCGTCGTCGGCGTCGGCGACGCATACGATGATCTTCGCGAGCAACTGATCGCCGCCGCCGAGGAACTCACCGTCGGGGCTGGCGTCGCCGAGGATACCGACGTGGGACCGCTAATTACCGGGGACTCCCGTCAGCGCGTTCTCGATCTGATAAACACCGCGCTCGAGGAGGGCGCAGAACTGGTCCTCGACGGCCGTGACTTCGAACATTCGGACGAGGAACTCTCGGGAGGGAACTTCCTCGGCCCGACACTGCTTGAGGGAGTGACGACCGATATGGAAATCGCTCAGGAGGAGATATTCGGTCCCGTCCTCTGTCTCGCCGCCGCCGACGACCTCGACGACGCGATCGAGATGGTCAACTCGACGAAGTACGGCAACGCGTCGTCGATCTACACCGAATCGGGAAGCGAGGCTCGCCAGTACAAGTACGAGGTCGACGCCGGAAACATCGGCGTCAACGTCGGCGTCTGCGCGCCGATGGGCTTTTTCCACTTCGGCGGTCGCAAGGCGTCGTTCTTCGGCGACCTCCACGCACAGGGCGAAGACGCCGTCAACTTCTACACGGAGAAAACGATCCAGATCGAGCGCTGGTACAACTAACCCGTCGTAGACGAGCGCTGGTACAACTAACCCGCCGTAGACGAGCGCTGGTACAACTAACCCGTCGTAGACGAGCGCTGGTACAGCTCCCCTGTCGGAGAGGTTCTATTCGAAATAGGAGATATCGAACCACCAGCGATTCCGGAGTGATCGCGTTCGCGCTACCGAGGCGCTATTCGTTCTGCGTTACTGACTCTTCGTGGCGCTGTAGTGCAGATTCGTACCGCTCTTTTGCGTCGCGGCTCGAGTTCGCGAGATACGCCGTGTCTTTGCCCACGATCAGGAAGTCAAAGCCGGCCTCGACCCGGTCGTCGATCTGTTCGGGCGAGACGGTGAGGGTTCCGACGGGCGTTTCGTGGGTAGCCCCGGCTCGGAGGACACGATCCATCGCCTCCTGGAGTTCTCTCGCATCCCACTGTGCGAAGACACCGAGCGCTCCCGAGAGATCCGCCGGCCCGACGAACAAGGCGTCGATCCCGTCGACGGCGGCGATCTCCTCCGCGTTTTCGAGTCCCGCTTCGGACTCGATCTGTGCGACCGTCACGATGGAGCCGTTCGCGTCGGTGACGTACTCGACGAAATCCATCCCGTACTCCGCAGCGCGGCCGCTCGCGATGCCGCGGACCCCCTCCGGTGGGTAGTGGACCGACTCGACGAGTTGACGCGCTTCGTCGGCGGACTCGATCATCGGCACCATCACCCCGGCCACGCCGATATCGAGGACGCGTTTAATTCGGGATGGCTCGTTTCGTGGCACCCGCACGATCGACTCCGTGGGTGCGTCTTTCGCGTCGATCGCTCTGGAGACGTTTTCGACGGTCTCGAGGCTCATCGTCGTGTGCTCGGTGTCGATAAGAACGAAATCGAACTCGAGGGCGGAACTCACTTCCCCGATGGCGGGATGACCGATCGAGAGCCAGTTCCCGACGGGATTGTCACCCTCCTCGAGCGCCCGCTTGAGGTGACGCGTCATGGACCCCCTGTAGTTGGCGTCGGTTGGAAGGGATTCGATTCGCGACGCAGTCCGCGATGGGGCGTCGGTGATCGAGCGAAAGACATCGGTCTCACGGCGGCCGTCGATACATTCGTCTTCATAGATCGGAACGTACCGTACTATCTTTGGCCGAGATATATAAAAATGGAGGGTCGATGCGGTCAACCCCCGTCGGATCGACGACTCCCGACGGGTTCTTCCCTCATACTGCCGGCTGTACGTCGTTCACAATTCTCGTCGCCCCGGGGGTGTGAGAATCTTCACATAGTTACAGCCGGCAGTATCAGTTCACCGGAAACTATAACACTCACCTCCTACAATCCGTGTGATAATGCGACTCGAGATTCACGATCGTGATCGCTCCGTGGCTGTCTCGACGGGGTGTTTCGATCTTATTTGGCTCGAGTCGTACGGTTTCGTCGGAACCCGATGTCGTGAAAGCGGTGCGTCGAAGCGCTGCGGATCGGCTCGGCAAACGGATCGTCCCGTACTTGCTGGCCCCGAACGTCATCGTGGAACCGACCCGGTTACGACCGACGACGTACCGTCGAGACACGCGGCTCACGCACACGTTACCAGCTAACAGATATTAACAGATATGTACGAAGACTTCGCATCCACGCTCGCAGCGACGATGTGGGCGGATTTCGACGACACGCCCGCTCGAGACGGCCCCACGGCCGAAATAACCGATATCGACTCGTTCGTGATCGACGGGAACTTCCCGTGGACCATCGTCACGCTCGAGACCGACCGAGGAGTGATGGGAATCGGCGAAGCGTATCCCTCGCCGGGCGTTCACGAGATCATCACCGACTACCTTCGGCCGGTTCTCGTCGGTGAAAACCCGCTCGACGTCGAGCGCCTCTACAACCTCATGCGCGAGAGCCTCTCCGGCCGCGGTTCCCAGTGGGGAGTCGGAACGATCGCGATAAGCGGCGTCGAAATCGCGCTCTGGGACGCCGCCGGAAAGCTCCTCGATCAGCCCATCTATCAGTTACTGGGCGGCAAACTTCGCGAAGACGTTCGAGTCTACGCGGACTGTCACGCCGGCGAAGGAATGGTTTCTTCGGCGGAAGACGGACAGGAAGATGATGTCTACCAGCCGGAGGCATACGCCCAGGGAGCACGAAGCGCCGTTGACGACGGATTCGACATCATCAAGTTCGATCTCGACGTTCCGTCCGGTCGCGACATCGATACGCTCTCGAGACACTTCGATCCACAGGAGATCGAACACAAGCGCTCGGTCGTCGAGGCAGTAACCGACGAGGTCGGCGATGAAGCGGAAGTCGCCGTCGACCTCCACTGGAACTTTAGCCCCGAAACGGCGGAGAAACTCTGTCGCGCGATCGAACCCTACGACCTGGCGTGGGTCGAGGATCCCCTTCCGCCAGAAAACACCGACGCGATGCGGGAACTCAAACGAAGCGTCGATGTGACCCTTCTGACTGGCGAGAACCGATACGGCCGGCACGGATTCCGCGACATGATCGAAACGCAGGCGGTCGACTTTCTGGCCCCGGACGTTCCGAAAACCGGCGGTATCGCCGAAACGAAGAAAATCGCCGAGATGGCCGAAACGTACTATCAAGCGCTTATGCCACACAACATCGGCAGCCCCGTCGCGACCGTCGCGACCGCCCACGTGGGGGCGACTGTCCCGAACTTCGTGGCACTCGAGTACCACGCTCGAGAGGTGCCGTGGTGGGATGACCTCGTGATCAACGACGAACCGCTGATCCAGGACGGCCGACTCGAGGTGCCGGACGAACCGGGCCTCGGTATCGAACTCGACTGGGACGCCGTCGAAACGCACCGCAAACGGCCGTCCTGACGAGACGACTCGCTTATTCTGATTCCGATTGCTTTCGTACATTGTTTTGTAAGCCATCGGCACGCACGTGCTTGCATGCCACGGTGTGGCCACCGAAAGCGTGTATATGGTTGTTGAGGAGCACAAAACCTAATGCACCGTTGTTCGTACTTGGCGGTACGATGGTCGAAATCGATTATATGGCGCATCAGGAGCAGTACGACCCAGCACAACTGTTAACATACAGCGATCTGGCGACAGACGCCGGATACGAAACCGTCTGGACCTCGGATCACTTCCACCCGTGGTTCCACACGGACGCCGAGTCCGGCGACGCGTGGTCGTGGCTCGGAGCCGCCACCCAGCGACTCGACGGGCCGATCGGAACTTGTGTGACGCCGGCGACGGGACACTACCATCCCGGTGAAATCGCTCAAGCGTTCGCAACGCTTCAACTCCTCCACGACGACCGAGTGATACTCGGACTCTCGACTGGCGAGGCGATGAACGAAACGCCGTTGGGGTTCGACTGGCCCAAGTATCCCGAGCGACGGAATCGACTCGAAGAGTCTTTGCAGATCATCCGCGCGCTGTGGGAAGACCGAGAGTGGCTCGAGGACGATATCCGTGAGCAGATAGACGAGGACGGGTTCGTGTCCTACGACGGCGAGCGCTTCGATCTCGATACCGCGAAACTCTACACCAAGCCCGCGGAATCGCCGGAGATTCACATCGCAGCAAACGGCCCGAGCACCGCGCGGCTCGCGGCGCGGTATGCCGACGGGTTTATTACCGTCAAAAAAGGCGAGGAATACACAGACCGGCTCTATCCCGCGATTCGCCGCTACGCGGAGGAGGAAGGCAACGACCCCGACGAGATCGAGACGACCCTGCTCGTCACCGCGTCGTACGATCCAGATTACGAGGCGGCCCTCGAGGCAACCCGACCGTGGTGGGCAACGACCCAGAACGTCTTCGACCGAGCGATCGCCGATCCGCGAGCGATCGAAGCGGAAGGCGAGAACGCGACCCGCGAACAGATCGAAGCCAAATTTCTGATCGCCGACGATCCGTCGTCGATCGCGGGCCAACTCGAGGAGTACGCCGAGATGGGATTCGACCGTATCGCCGTCGCGAACACGAGTCCGGATCCAGAGCGACTATTCGAGGTAATGCGTGACGACGTGATACCGTCGCTGTGAGACAGTCGGCATGTCGTTTCTGCTCGGCGAAGTTTCACGCCGTGGCTCTGTCGGCCTGTATCAGATAATTGACCGTCTCGCTGAACGACCGTACCAAGTATTATAGGCTCTGGTTGCTACAGTGACAGTGTAATGGCTCTCGATACAATCCTCGTTGCATTGGGACAAGACGACGACCACGAATCGTTACTTGATACTGCCCTCGAGACCGCCGGTCCGTCGGACGCGACGGTTGTCCTTGGAGTCGGACACCCCGAAGACGATTACGAGGCCGTATTGGATGACTTCGAGGGTGACGCGACGCCGGACGAACTCGCGGCACGTTCGGCAACGATTCGGTCGATAACGGACCGCCTTGCTGACGCTGGGATCGAATACGAGATTCGCGGTGGCGTCGGCGATACCGGCGAGACGTTCGTCTCCATCGCCGATGCCGTCGGCGCTGATCTCCTGTACATTCATGGCCAAGCCCGCAGCCCAACCGGCAAGGCTCTGTTCGGCGATACGGCACAGTCGGTGTTGTTGAACGCGCCGTGTCCCGTTACGTTCGTCCGTCAGTGATAACCGCCTCAAACGATGTGAACGCCTTCGTCGGTCGGTAGCGGATCAGACAACTCGTTGCTGGTGTCACCTCTCACTCGGAACGCCGAGGGCGAATATTTATGATTCACCGTGATAATTGCTCGATAGAGACGATGCCTAGACTTACTGGTGGCGAGATTATCGCCGAGTACCTCGAGAAAGAGGGTGTAGAGTATCTGGTCGGCATCCCCGGCCACGGAAGCACGAACCTCCTCGACGCGTTTAACGATTCTGCCGTCGACGTTATTCAACCGCGACACGAAGAGGGTGCGACGCACCTCGCGGACGGCTACGCGCGAGCGAGTGGTGACCCACTCGCTGTGTTCACCTCGATCGGGCCCGGGGCGACAAATACGGTGACCGGTGTCGCGACGGCCTACGTCGACTCGATTCCGATGGTGGTCTTTACAGGCGCGCCCCAGACCCACGAGTACGGACAGGGAATTCTCCAGGAGATCGAGCGCCAGAAACCCGGCGACTTCCCGAGCGTGATGGAGCCGGTGACCAAACGGAGCTTCGTCGTCGACGACGTCGAGCATCTGCCTCGAGTCCTCCGACGCGCGTTCCAGATCGCGACGACGGGCCGGCCTGGCCCGGTCCACGTCGACGTACCGATGGACGTCCAGGGCGGGGCCGCTGATGTCGAGATCCCGGAGCCGGCGGAGACGCGGACTCACAGCCGGCCCGGCGGCGATCCCGAGTCCGTCGACGAAGCCGCCGACCTGCTGGCGGAGGCCGACCGGCCAGTCATCGTCCCCGGCGGCGGCTGTATGCTCGGCGAGGCCTGGGACGAGGTACAGGACCTCGCAGAGCACCTTCAAGCGCCCGTTATCCCGACGTTTCAGGCCAAGGGGATTATCCCCGAAGATCACGACCTGTTCGTCGGCTACGCGGGTTGGATCGGGTCGACGGCGGGCAACGAACTCGCGAGCACCGCCGACGTGGTGCTCGCGATCGGTTGTCGGTTTACCGACATGCACACCTCCTCGTTCGAGGACGGCGTGAGCTTCGACATCCCGCCAAGCAAGCTCATCCACGTCGACATCGACAACGAGGAGATCGGAAAAAACTACCCAGTCGAAGTCGGCATCCTCGGCGATTCGAAGGTCGTCACCCGACAGCTCCACGAAGCGGTCGCCGACCGCGTCGACCCCGTCGGCACGGAAGACAACGAATATTACGACGAGATGCAGGAACTGTGGGCCGAATGGCAGGACATCGTCGAGGACCAACAAACCGACGAGGTCCCGATGAGCATCTCGCGGGCGCTCGTCAGCCTCCGCGAGGCGCTCGAGCGAGACGGCATCGTCGTCTCGAGTGCTGGCCAACCCCAGGAGGTAACGAACCCGCAGTTCCCGGTCTACGAACCGCGAACGAACATCTCCTGTGGCGGGTTCTCCACGATGGGCTTTGGTGTCTCGGCCGCTATCGGAGCGAAGCTTGCACGCCCGGACAGACAGGTGGTCGACGTGGAAGGCGACGGGAGTTTCCTGATGTGTAACCAGGAGGTCGATTGTGCGGTCGAACACGACGTCGACGTCACCTGGCTCGTCGTGAATAACGACGGCTGGAAATCGATTCGCAATTTGCAGGTGGACAAGTACGGCTGGGACCGCGTCCTGAACACGCCGTTCGAAGAGGGAACCGACTTCGTGAAGATGGCCGAATCGTTCGGCGTCGAGTTCGCCGAACGCGTCGTCAAACCGGAAAAACTCACCGAGACCCTCGAGGATGCACTCGCCCACGACGGCCCTGCACTCGTCGAAGCCGTCGTCGAGCCGGATAACGAAGATTCCGGTGCGATCGTGACCGGGAAGTGGGATCTGGCGAATCTCGAGAAAGAGCACTAACGCCCCCTACGATCGATCCGTCTCGACATCCGGGCCGATTCGTTCGCGATACCGTTTCCGTACCGATTCTCGCTTTCTGATGGCGTTTTTCGCTCCGAGTTCGTTCTGTCGTTCCGGTATTGTTATGCTCCACGCGCGTAAAGGTCGCGTCATGAAATCACTTGTAGTGGATGCCGAGTGGGATCCGCGACCCGACTACGATGTTACCGAGGCCGAGCGAGAATCGAGGAAAGCGATGAACGCCTCGCAGGTGTGGCGCGATCCCGAACTGCGTGTGACCGAACGGGAACGACCCGTCCCGGAAGCCGACGAGGTGCTCGTCCGCGTCCGATACGCCGGAATTTGTGGCAGCGATACGTCGATGATCGAGACGGACGACGACGGGTACGTCCACTACTCTGCTTACCTTCGTCTGCCGAACGTCGCCGGCCACGAGTTCGCCGGGGAAGTCGTCGAGACCGGTTCCGACACCCGGCTGTTCGAGGAAGGCGACCTCGTTACGGCGGAGGTAACGGATTACTGCGGTCGCTGTCACATGTGTCGACAGGGGTTTCACGGCCACTGCGAGTACTTCGAACAACTCGGCTTTACGATTCCGGGGGCGTTCTCGGAGTACGTCGCCGTCCCCGAAAAGATCCTCTGGGATGTCTCGTCGCTCCGAGAAGCCTACGGCGACGACGATGAGGTACTCAAGGCCGCCACGACTATCGAACCCTCGACGATCAGCTATTACGGACTCTTCGGGCGCGCCGACGGCATTATGCCCGGGGATTACCACGTCTACCACGGTGTCGGCCCCATCGGCCTCACCGGGATGAACGTCTCGAGGGCCGCGGGTGCGGGGAAAGTTATCGCGTTCGAACCGTCGGACGAACGTCGGGAAATCGCTCGCGGACTCGGGTTCGAACACGTCTATAATCCGATCGCTCGAGATCCAATTGAGGTGGTCGAGGCGGTGACCGACGGTGAGGGTGCCGATGTGCACGTCGAAACCTCGGGTGCCGTTTTACAGACGTACCCGGTGATTCAGGAAACGCTCGCAGAGCGTGCGAACGTCGTCCACATTAGTAACGCTGGCTCGGATCCGGAGATGGCGCTTCGCGAACTGCAGGGCAACAGCGCGCAAGTATACGGGTCGGAGGGCCACACCGGCCAGCAGGTCTTCCCGCGAGTAATTCGGCTCATGGCAGCCGGGAGACTCGACAACCTTCCGATCGTCACCTCGACGTTCGACCTCCCAAACGCCGACGAGGCGATCAATCGGGCGGCAGAGCGTGTCGACGGGAAAGTCCTTATCGAAGTCTAAACAGCGTGGGTCGGCGGCTATGTCTATCTATCTATCTAAACAACGAAAACGCCGTCTCGTTTTACGGCCCGACGAGGACCTGGACGTGTTCGGTCTCAGGATCGAGCACCGGTTCGATTCCTCCTCGACAAGATTTTCGAGCGAAATACGACCGGTTACGAACGGTTCTATGTCGATCGTTCCCCCGCGACGCGTGGCTATTCGTCGTGGTGGCTATCTAGTAGAAACTTTTTAGTCGCTATCCCACCCTATCGATTTCATGAAGGTTGGAATTATCGGCTGCGGAACGATCGCGCAGATCATGCACATCCCGAACCTCCTCGAGGTGCCGGACGCGGAACTTACGGCGATGTGTGATCCCGCTGAGAACGTCACCGAGGAGCTCGGAGAACGGTACAACGTCGGGTCCGAACACCGCTATTCTGATCCCGAAACCATGATCACTGATCTCGAGTCCGAACTCGACGCGGTCGTTGTCACCACGCCGATGCAGACCCACGCCGACGTGGTCGAGCGCTCGCTCGCCGCCGGATTGGACACGCTGGTCGAGAAGCCACTGGCGGTCACGCCGTCGGACGCCGATCGACTGGTCGAAGCTGCCGAGCAAAGCGACGCGACGGCAATGGTCGCGTACAACCGCCGGTTCGAGCTGGGGTACGAGCGGTTAGCGGACGAACTCGAGGACGTCGAACAGATCGATAGCATCACGGCCTATGCCGTGGACGCGGACTTCTCGAAGTCACTGCCGGACATCTACGATACAATCGCGCCCGAACTCGACGAGGAATTTATCGAACGAAGCTCCGATCGCCGGATAGAGCAGTGCAAACAGGCGATCGGAACCGATGACGAGGACCTCGCAGCCGCGTACGACTTCCAGCTCGAGCACGTCTGCCACGACGTCAACGCACTTTGCGGCCTGTTCGGCGATGTCGAGTCGATCGATCACGTCGACTTCGTCCGCGACGGCTACTACGGCACCGCTCACCTCGTGTTCGAGGGTGGCGAACGGTGTATCCTACAGACGGGCGATTCCGAGCGCCACTGGCACGAGCAGTTCCTGCGCGTCGACGCGCCCGACCGGACGCTCCGCCTCGAGTTTGACCACCCGTTCGTCAAGTACAACTCGGCGACGCTCTCCGTTCGCAAGGGTACCGACGAGACGGTCGAGTGCCAGTACAGCCCGACTCGCGAAGAGAGCTTCAAACGTGAGCTCGAGGCGTTCATGGCGTGTGCTCGCGACGAACAAGCGGTCCGCACGTCTTTTGCCCAAGCGCGCGACGACGTCGAACTGATCGCGTCGTTGTTCGGGTAACCGACCAACTGTCACTCGATCTCGCCGACGATTGGCTTGATCGATCGCAGATCCACTGATACTTCTGGAACTCAGTGCCGCACTCGCCTTGCTCGCATCGGTGTTTTCCGGCCTGCAGGCCGTATCGGTCGAGTACGGCTTGAAAAACGGCCCCGAAGCCGACGAAACATCTTCGGCTCCCAGCGGCGATCAATTCGATCGTCGTCAGCGTTGCCGTCTTTTGGGTATTGCTCGGCGTTCGCGGCGTTGCAGTCGACGATCTCGTCGGTCGGGGACTACTGCCGTTTGCGATCGCTGGGCTCGCAAATCCGGCGGCGTTTCGACTGCTCTACTTTCGCGGAATCGATCGTGTTGGGGGTTCGAGTCGCGGCTGCCGTCGTCGTCGCGAATCCAGCGATTGCCGCGGTATTGGCCGTACCGGTCTCGGAGAGTCATTCACTGTCGTCCCGGGCGTGGGAATCGTCTGTATCGTTGCTGGCGGTATCATCCTGCAGGTATCACGAACGTCGGATGGTGCGTCGGATGACCTCATCGTCGCCGAATTCGACGTTTTACGGCGCCATTCGTCGCGGCACAGCTCGATCGACGGGAACGAACTCGCGAGTTCGCCGATGTGGTGTTCGCGATTGGCTGTGAGTTTATCGGGACACCCCCTCGTTCAACGACGGGAGTAGTACCGACGTTCCGGCAGTGTTTCGTATCGGTTTGCTCGTTCCGCGAGTTGTTGCTGTTAACTCGACTGGTCGAACTCGATCGCAACTGTTCACTGTCTCTCCCACACCAACGATCTGACTTTGGTTACAGCACTTTCCAGTAGCAAAATATCTGACAAGTCCGGAACTGTATACACCGATAATTTTATACACTAAGCTTACTATTGTGTCAATGTATGACACGAGACACACCTGTACGGGATAGTAGTGGGGGCCTCGTCGATCGTCGATCAGTCCTCGCGTCGAGTGGCGCAACGATTACGGCCCTTTCGCTCGCTGGGTGTTTGGGGGACGAATCGGAGGAAGGAACTGCAGAGAGTATCAGCGTCGCGGCGGTCGAAGGTGAGGGGAGTTGGTTTGATACCCTTGCCGACGAATACCTCGAGGACGAAACGGGTATCGAGATCAATGTGGAGTTGCTCCCCTTCGATGGCCTCTTCGAACAGCTCGTTAGCGTTCTCGATAATCGAGGAGACGAGTTCGATGTCGTATTCATGGACGATCCGTGGTTCCCACGAATGGCGAACCATCTCGAACCTCTCGAGCAATGGCTTCCTGAAGGACTTCCTGATGAACTCATCCAATCGACCGTCGACATCGCTACCTGGCCGACGCCGAACGAGGCTGTCCCTCCAGGTGCTGATGAATTAGAGCAAGAAGTACGAGGAACCGTCGCGGTCGGTAACGCACAGTTGTTCGCATACAATACGGATCACTTTGACGAAGTCGGTGAAGATCCACCAGAGACGTGGGACGATGTGCTCGAGGCGGGTCAAGCGATCGACAGCGAACTTGACGATACAGCAGGGTTTGTGTTACGTGGGGAGAGAGGAAATCCGATCAACGCGAGTTTCTACGCGGTCGGCGGATCGATGGCTGGACGGATGTTCGACGACGACTGGAGCTACAATTGGAGCAGCACAGAAGGCAGAGACGCAATCGATCTCTTCGCGAACGAACTCGCCGATATCAGTCCCGAGGGCGTGACTGCCTACGACAGTGACGAAGTAATTACGGCGATCGGTTCCGGTGAAGCCGCACAGGGACTTGTCTGGCCTGGCGCAGCTTCTGACATGTTGGACGGAACTTCGGAGGGAGACAACATCGAGTTCACAGTAATTCCCGAAGGGACACAGTACGCACCGACGCAGGGTAACTGGATCGCGAGTATTAACACCTACACTGGCGATCCACAAAAGCGGGCTGCGGGCGAAGTCCTTCAGGAATTCATATCACGCGAGGCTCAGGAGCTCTACGTCGAAGACGGCGGTGTCCCGTTCCGTCACGACATCTTCGAGGAATACATCGATCACGAGCCCTGGATGGAAGCACTTTATAACAGCTTGCCAGAAGCACTACCGCGACCGCGGACGACGGAGTGGAACGAGATCGAAGAAGATCACGGAATCATACTGAATAACGTCCTTACCGACGACATGACGGTTGATGAAGCGGTCGAACAGGCCGAAGAAGATCTAGAAGACATTCTAGACCGCGCCGGATACTATGCATAAATAGCACACATGGATCCTGATACAATACCGCTCGATCGCACCCGTTCTCTCCTTCAACTTAGAGGTGTCTGGCACCGATGAGCGAAGGGACGAATACGCTTTCTGAAAACCCAATCCACGCCAGCGAATCTGAGGGGTCCCGCAAAGAACGCCTTGCCCTCTGGGCCGACGAGCATCTTGCAAAGCTACTGGTTATCCCAACACTGGTGCTTCTGTTTTCGATGACGTTCTATCCGATGATACGGGCGATAGAGATGTCAATGTACCAGTATACGGCGGGACAGCGTATTGGGTTTGTCGGGTTGGATAACTACGTCAACCTCTTCTATGATAGCACTTGGCGTAACTCGCTGATGGTTACGGCTTGGTACGTCTTTCTCTCGGTGACGGTACAGTTTGTCGTCGGATTTGTGATTGCAGTTCTGTTGAACCGAAAACTGAAATTTAGAGGACTAATTCAGACGCTAATCCTCATTCCGATGATCTTGGCACCGACGGTCATCGCACTCGTTTGGCGATTGCTTTATGCGCCCGGAGGATTGCTTGATTACATCTTCTATCCCATTGTCGGTGGAAATGTGGGCTGGATTAGCGATTCCAGCATCGCACTGTACTCGCTTATCCTCACCGAGGTGTGGCAGTGGACGCCCTTGGTCGTGTTGGTGATGCTTGCGGGACTTCAGTCAGTTCCGGACCACCTCAAAGAAGCCGCGGTGATGGATGGTGCCTCCCGGTTGCGCATTTTCTGGGACATCACGCTGCCCCACATGAAGTCGTTGATCGTGTTGATCCTCATTATCCGAGTGATCGACTCGATCCGCGTCTTCGATAAAGTCTACATACTCACTCGAGGAGGACCTGGCGAATCGACGAACGTCGTGAGTATGGAGATGTATCGAGCGGCTTTCGAGTTTACTAACTGGGGCGCCGCTGCCTCGATGGCGATAAGCTTGCTGCTCATCGTGCTCTTGATCGCGATAACCTTTGTGAAGATCGCGGAGGTGAAGTTCTAACAATGGCAACGAAACCAGAAACCGATACGCCTGTGTTTGAAACGCCAGGTCGATTCGAAAAGTTGTACAACGAATACGCGGGAACGAAGTGGTCCAGAGTAGCGATATACGGTGGACTGTCCATGTATTTGCTTTGGACGCTGTTTCCGGTCTACTGGATGGTCACTGGATCGCTGAAGACCCGTGAAGGGCTATTGACCTTCCCGCCACAGTGGATTCCACTGCAGATGGAAATCTCCAACTATGTGGTTTTGTTCACCCAGCGGCCGGAGTTCTGGCGGTTCATCCTCAACAGTATGATCGTGACGATTGCGACGACGATCATTGCAACCTTCCTTGGAGCGTGTGCTGCGTACGGATTCGTGGCGTTCGATTGGCCGTACGATCTTGACTTTCACTTACCCTTCTATATTCTCTCGACACGGTTCATGCCGCCGATCGTCGTTGCGATTCCGATCTACGTCATCTTCCGAGATATCGCTCTTGTGAATACGCTACCGGGACTGATCTTGTTGTACGTCATGTTCAACGTCCCGTTCGTCGTCTGGATGATGAAAGGGTTCTTCGATGAAATACCCGATAGTCTCGTCGAATCGGCGATGATCGATGGCCACACACATCTCGGGGCCTTCTTTAAGATCGTCCTTCCGTTAGCGAAGCCAGGTCTGTTTGCTTCAGGCATCTTCGCGATGATCATTACCTGGAACGAGCTCCTGTTCGCGCTGATCATCACGCACAGTGCAGATGCGGCAACTCTCCCGGTCGGCCTATCCTCGCTGATCACCCAGTACACGATCCAGTGGGAACTGATCAGCGTCGCCGGGACGATCGCGATGATCCCGGTGTTGATCTTCGCGTTCATCGTTCGAGACGAACTGGTTCGCGGATTCAGTATGGGGGTTGACGGATGAGAGCGAATTCGTGGCGCTTTGTGGACGACAGCATTACAAGTATGGGTTACGATTACGCGACTAACACAGGTGAATACGCATGGTCAAAGTAGAATACGACTCAGTCGAAAAACGATACGGAGATACAATAGCAGTCGAAGACGCAGAGGTAACGGTTGAAGACGGTGAGTTTGCGGTCTTGCTTGGCCCCTCCGGATGCGGAAAAACGACAACGTTGCGATGTCTGGCTGGGCTAACGAAACCGACCGATGGAAATATATTCGTCGATGGAACGGATATCACCGATGTCCATCCGAAAAACAGGAATATCGCGATGGTGTTCCAGAATTTCGCACTGTATCCACACATGACGGTCGGCGAAAATATTGGCTATCCATTAAAAATCGCCGGCGTTTCGAAAGAGGAACGAGATCGACGGGTTGAGGAGACTGCCGATATCTTGCAAATCTCGGAACTCATCGACAGAAGCGTCGGCGAACTTAGCGGCGGACAGCGACAACGCGTTGCCCTCGGACGAGCGATCGTCCGTGAACCGGCGGTTTTCCTGATGGATGAGCCACTCGCAAACCTCGATGCCAAGCTGAAGATGGGCATGCGAACGCGAATTAAACGGCTCCAGCGAGAACTCGACGTGACAACGCTTTATGTCACACACGATCAGGAAGAAGCGATGTCGCTTGGTGACAAACTGATCGTGATGGACAAAGGGAACGTCCAGCAGGTCGGAACTGGCGACGAAATTTACCACCAGCCGGTGAACCGATTCGTCGCTGGCTTCATTGGAAGTCCTGCGATGAACTTTCTCGAAGTCGAGAAAGATGGTGCCGTTGTTCGTCCGTTGATAGACGGCGCTGAGTTCGAGTTCGAACTCGACGACGACATCGCATCGGCTTACGGAACGGACGGGACGTTCACACTCGGTATTCGTCCCGAACACGTAGCGGTCCGTACGACGGAAAACCCACGTTGCATTCCAGGGACGGTCGAAGTCACGGAACCACTCGGCAACGAACAACACATCGACATCACCTTCGGTGATCTGAGTTCCGAGGACCTGCAGTTTACCGTTACTGCGTCCGGCTCGCTCTCGGTCGAACGTGGAGACACCGTGTGGCTCGAGTTTGAACAAGAGCACTTGCATGCGTTTGAACAGAGCTCCGGCGAACGAATCGAAACTGAGGAGATTGTTCAGTCGAAACCGAATGTCCCTGACTCGTAACTGACGCCCACTATTTTAGTGTGCTTTTCGAGAACGACGCCGTGGTTTTATTGATCAAATGAGACGACGGTCTTGATGACCGCCGCATCGTTTTCGATCGCCTGATCGATCTCTTGGGGTTCGTAGATGCCCGTAACGAGTTTGTCGAGCACATCTTCGGGTGTTTCAGTGAGCCACTCGACTGCGCTTTGAAAGTGGCGTTTCCGGGAGTTAATGATACCGAGGAGTGCCTTGTTGCTGACTACGAGTTCCGAGTGGAACTCGCCACCGTCGATCTCTACCTCCAACGAGCTGGGGATTCCTTGTAGCGCTGCGACACCGTTCGGGCCGAGGGCTTTCACAACGTCGATCGCGTGCTTTGGGTACCCCGTCGCTTCGAAAATGAAATCCGCTGGTTCGTGTTGGGCAGCGAACTCACTCAATGGGGTTTCTCTCGAGTCGACGTACGTCCCGCCGATCCCTTTGATGAAGTCGATTGTCGGGTCGGGCCGGTCACGACGGCCCAAACAGTAGATGTCGTCGAACGCGTCTTCGGACGCTAACCGAGCGAGCACGGTAAGGCCTAAATTTCCGTTCCCGAGCACGAGTGCACTCGAGGGCTGCCAATCGAATCCTGAGCGGGCCGCATACGTTTGATCGAGGGCCTTTTCGGCAATGCTTGCTGGCTCGACGAAGAAACCGTATTCGGCACGCGATTCGGGCACCGAAACCAGATACTCCGGTTGACTGGTGAAGTATTCGACCATGTACCCGTGTGCGCCGAGGATGCCTCGCTCGTGGAAGGTCCCTGGCGGAGCCATATCGAGTTCGCCCCGTTCGGCGTACTTCGAGTGGCCGTCAACGGGCCGTCGAACCATCGGTGCTACGACGTCACCTTCGGCTAGCTCGGTTCCGTTCGGGTCCTCTACGATACCGACTGCCTCGTGTCCGATTACGAGATGATCTTCACCGTCGGGTGGCTCGCCGATTTCGCCGGCGATGATCCGTCTATCCGAGCCGTCGATTCCGACAGCGAGCGTTCGGACGAGTGCCTCGTTATCTGCTGGGATGGGCTTTTCCTTCTCTATAACATGCGGTTCTGTCTCTCCTCGTGGAAGTGCGATCCCCTTCATACCAACCAATTTAGCCTTCGCCGCTTCCACGTTTAGTTTTTCCGGGGGCGCTGTCTTGGCTCGTGCCTATCGAACAGGTATGTGTTGACTTGGTTACGAACCGTTCGCTCGGATGCGTAGTCCGGTGTACTAGCAGCCCGAGATTCGACGAATTCTTCACAACGCTATCGTGTATCAGACAGCAGTGCTTGGTAGCGACAGACCCGGAACAATGCTCGGCAAACAAGTCTGACGGCAACCACAGACGGACCTTTGTGCCCTTTCTGACGGTAGTGCTGGGAGTAGAACCCAGGTGGGAGACAGCTTCGATGACCCGCCAGCCGCACGCGACGAAACACTCGAGGAACTCCTCGACGCTGAACCGCTTGATGCTCTCGTAACCGCAACGACTCGAGATGCTCTTCGAGCGACGACAGTTACGGAGGCGGCGTCCGAATCGGCACGGACTGACGGGCCGATCGCTGTTGCTCTTTCGTAACTGCGTCTCTTTGCTGGGTAGTAGCCGAGAGAATCGTGTCGGCCACCGGGCGAACTTTAGTTCCGGTCAGTGAGCGCTTCCATGAAGTCGTAGTTTTCTTTCGCGTGGATAAGCGGTGATTCACTTTGATTTTCGATTTCGACCGTGATGTGATCATCGTAGCCGATCTGTTCTAATTCTCGGCATATGGTCTCGAAGTCCAGAACACCTCGACCAAGGTCTGTAAACGAACGGAAGTAATTTATCGTGTTATCGAGATGGTGGGACTCCGAAGAGAGCGCGGCGACGTGGTTGTCGAAGTTTGCTGGCGGATCGACATCCTTGAAATGGACGTACTCGATGTCGTCTGCAAAACGCTCGATTCCATCCGTCACGCTGGCGTACGGATAGTAGTGGGCTGTATCGAATAAGAGTTTGAAATTGTCGGGGCTGGTCTCCAACCAGAATTCGATTTCGTCGGGTTGTTCAATCGCGGTCGCCCCGTGATGGTGGATGAGTGGCCTGACACCAGCATCCGCCGCGGCCCTTCCGATCCTGTCTAACCAGTTCGAAAGCGTTTCCTGGTCTTCGCGATGTCGCTCGGGCGGGAGAAATCCATAGAACGGGACGTCGAGATCGCTCACGAGTTGGGCACCGTCACAGATGCGTTCGACAGCCGCCTCATCGACCGGCCATTCTGCCATCACACAGTAGAGTTCAAGTTCGTATTCCTCGAGCCATTCTTCGAGGGCAGTGGCTCCCGCGTGTCGAACTTTTTCGAGCCCGATCTCGACGCCGTCGTACTGACAGGCGCTGATATCGCTGAGCCCGGTCCGTACTGTTTCCTGATCGTACAGTATGGTCGTGTATCCGATTCCCATATATCCGAATTGGGACTGTATTACAAATAGATTGGGGTTGTTCCCTACTCTCGTGGTGTTATATCCGTTTAGCAGGTCAAGAGCGACGACGTCGAAGGAATCGTCAATTCCCGCGTAGTCGTTACTCCCACTCCATCCATTCTGGATCTTCACACCGCTTTCGACGCTCGAGTGCGTCGATCTGTTCGATATCTTCGTCGTCTAGATCGAGTTCGAGTGCGGCTCTGTTGGCTCGAATGTGTGCCGGCGTTTGCGACCGTGGGATCGGGACAACTCTCTCTTTGGAGAGCAACCACGCTAGCGTGACGGCTGCCTCGTCGGTCTCGTGTTTGTCCGCAATCGCCGAAATCTCGGGGAGATCGAAGACTTCTCCCTGTGCGATCGGTGAGTAGGCCACGAAATATGCGTCCCGTTCAGAGACGGCGTCTCGAAGCGTCTCCTGTGGCAACAACGGATGCATTTCGGCCTGCAGTGCGTACAGTGGAACCTCGAGGAGGTCGTCGGCTTTCTCGAGGTCGGATGGCGTGTAGTTGCTGACGCCGACTCGGTCGACGACCCCCGCTTCGACGAGGTCGTTGAAGACCGGCAGTACCGTTTCGATATCGGCTTGCTGTTGTGGCCAGTGATGATAGAGCAGATCGATCGTGTCGAAGCCGAGTCGTGAGAGGCTATCCGCAACTCCGGACCGGACGTATTCGGGATCCGGATCCGGCTCTTCGAAGTGGGCGATTTTTGTCGCAACGAACAACTCCTCTCTGTCGACGTTCGCGCGGTCGATGGCGTCCCCTACTTCTTGTTCGTTCCCGTACAACCGAGCGGTATCGAGGTGACGGTACCCCGATTCGATCGCAGTGACGAGTGAGTCGATACCGTCTTCGTCTGTGAGACTGTACGTTCCGAACCCGAGGCTGTAAGATTCTCGATCAAGCACAAGCGTTCCAATTCGCGGAAGAATCTTATAGCTTCTTATCGCAACTGTCTTCTTCGGGCCTGAGGGCCATGTCGAACTAACGACACCTCCACACCGAGCCGACCGCACTGTCGGTGGCGTCGGAACGAAGCCACTGCATCGCGTTCGTAAATCGCAAACAGATATGTTCTCCTTAGTATACACGTTTCCTGAACGATCCTCGCGATGTCCGGTTTCTCCGAATGAATACTGCAGTATTGATCTCGCGACGTTCAGGTCGGCCAATACGACGATTTGGGACGTGCGAACGAGACCCGATCATCGAATCATTCGGCGAACTCGAGTGGAGTGATAAAACGGCTTTGTTCCGCCTCAAATCCGTTGAATGCGCCAAGACACGTCGTTCAATTTCACCTGTCGCTGTGATCTGGGTGGGTCCGAACCGAATCAGATTTACCTCGTCGTTCGTGACCTTCAAACGCTAGCGACGATTCGTCGAGCGCTCGCCAACGGTTTGCGGACTCCCTTGAGGGACGCCAGGGATGCTCTACGATTCTGGCAATTGTTTACATGTGTATGTGTGTAATCAGATATCGAATCGAGCCGGAACGCTTGCTCGAGGGGTGTTTCATCGCACCGGTGGTGACCGATAGCCGGTTGCAAAAGCGTAGTAAATTCGCATCTGTATTTTGTTTTACTAGCAATACTATGTGGCTCTTCGTCTCGATCCAGACTCTCTTCGAATCGAGAGAGTTCAGAATGGGTGCTAAATAATGTAGTACCTGGATAAAAGAGTAATATAACCAAAAAATTTTCTTTTGGTATTTGAATAATAGTATATTTGGAAGTGAAGCTAATTGCACTAATTCTAGACACTCTCGAGAAGTAACGTTATACAGTTATAGAATTGATTAAACTGTACAATATCGACTGCTATTTATCGATCTCTTTATCGGGTATTTTCGACTAGCCTCGTTTTTGTGCGATCGCCCCACCTAATCTTCGTCGCGTCCGCCACCCGCGTGCTCACACTCGTTCGTTCGGTTTCGCGTGCTCGAGATCAAACCGGGTCACCGAGCCGCCTCGAGAACGTCCTCGAGACCCTCCCGCTCGAACCGTCGTGGATTTCCGACGAGCAGGCGCTGGATCTCTTCGGTTTTTTCGGCCAACCGAGGAACGTCCTCGCTGTCGACGCCGAGCTCGGAGAGACCGGACGGAATGCCGATATCGGCGGCAAGCGACTCGACGGCGATCGCCGCTCGTTCGCCGACGTACCGATCGTCGACCCCCGTGAGATCCTCACCGAGGAGTTCGCCAATGCGGACATAGCGATCGACTGCTGTCGACGAGTTGTATCGAATCACTTCGGGCAACAGAACCGCGACGGTGACGCCGTGTGGCGTGTGATTCTCGCCGGCAACGGGATACGCCATCGCATGGGTCGCTCCCAGTCCGGCGTTGGTAAACGCGATTCCGGCGAGGAGACTTCCGAGCGACATATCACGCCTTGCCTCCACGTCGGAGCCGTTGTTGACCGCCCGCTGTAAGCTACCGGCGATGAGTTCGATCGCGCGCTCTGCGTACATGTCGGTCAACTCCGTTCGACCGCCGTAATCGGGCCGGTCACCGGCCCGGTCAGGAGCCGGTTTCGTGTCGAAGCGTCGGGTCGTGTAGGCTTCGATAGCGTGCGTGAGCGCGTCCATTCCAGACGACGCCGTGATCGCGGGGGGAAGCGTCACCGTGAGCAACGGGTCGACGATCGCGAGGTCGGGAAACAGGTGCCGACTCGAGATCCCGACTTTGAGCTCTCTTTCGGGTAGCGAGACGACTGCGGCAGGGGAACTCTCGGAACCGGTTCCGGCGGTAGTCGGAATGCCGACGACCCGCACGTCGGAGTCCGGAACTGCTTCGCCGCCGCCGACTGGCGGCGCGACGTACTCGAGGACCTCCCGATCCGAGTCGGCGAGGGCCCCGGTAACTTTCGCGACGTCGAGGGAGCTTCCGCCCCCGATTCCGACGACCGCGTCCGGGTCGTGCTCGCCAGCGGTCGCGATCGCGGATTCATAGACGGCGATACCGGGATCGGGCTCGACACCGTCGAAGATCGAGACGTCGATCCGTTCGGGGACGGACTCGAGGGTCGTCTCGACGGTTCCCGTTTCCCGCAGTTGGTCGTCGGTTACAACGAGAACACTCTCGATGTCGCGGTCGGCGAGTTCGTCTCCGAGCTCCTCGCTTGCGCCGGTGCCGAATTTGATCCGGTCCGCAGTCGCGAAGTCCCAGACGGTTTCGGGATCGTGCATTCGTAATTAGCATCGAGATCTCAGAACGTAATTATGTTTCTACAATCATGATAAACTCGCGTTGCATTTTCAACCGAGCGGAGAGGGCCTCGAGCAAATTAGAACTGTTTTCCCATACTAGCGCCGAATTACAGTTGGATATGTCAGCTAGTAATTGGTGAGCTCGTGGACTGTTCAGTGAAAAAGACAGCTACCGGTCTCGTTCGGTGATTCACGGCCGATTCAGTGAAGGTGGATTCCCACTGGACAACCCTGGACCGTCGTCCCCCGATTATTTTCTGAACAACGGTTGCAAGTCAGTTTTCCGTTCCTGCGGGTCGTGTTCTAACGGTCTCGCGTCTTCACGCGCACTCGCGAGGTAAATCGCGCTATTGAGCAAGCCGATGTGACTGAACATCTGCGGGAAGTTTCCGAGCAGTTCGCCCGGTTTCGGATCGTTCCGTCCTGATCGACGAGCACGTATCGATCGTCGTTTTCGATAATACGATATTCGCTGATCGGTCGATATCCCATAGTATAGCCTTCGTTCGTGATCTTACTTCGCGAGGCTAGATGATCAACACATGACAGTACTGAAAGTTGTACAGTGACCATCGGACAGTCCTGTGACAGTCCAACGGACTGAGATATGACTGATCCCAGAAACCGCAACGGCAAGGAGACGAGTTCCAGCCATCTCGGTCGATGTTCGCCGCCAGTTATCGCACCGTTTCGAGCGCGTATGCAGCGTCGAGGACGGTCGAGTCGTCGAACCGCGAGCCGACCAGCATAAGTCCGACGGGAAGCCCGTCGACCTGCCCCGCGGGAACGCTCACCGCCGGATGTCCGGTCCGATTGAACGGCGAGTTGTTCCCGGGAATCTCGAGTTCTCGAATGCGTTCGAACTCGTCCATATCTGGGTCGCACTCGGGTGCGGTTACGTTCACCGTCGGCATGGCGAGGACGTCGTACTCCTCGAGTGCCTTGTCGTAGCGCTCGGCCAGGTCCACCATGAGGTTCATCCCGGCCGCGTAGAACCGGGAGTGATATCGTTCGGCCGTGTACGCGCCCATGAGCAGCGCTAGCTTGAACATCGCCGGAAAATCGTCGCTCTGGGCCTGTCGGAACTTACCGAACGATTCGACCCAGGACGTGTTGTACCACGCTTTCCAGCTGTGGCCCACCCCCTGACCGCTCATCGCGGCGACGAGCCCTTCGTTCATACAGACAGCGTGGACCTTCGGGGCCTCTCGATGCAACGGTACTGAAACGTCTTCGACGGTTGCACCCTCGTCCTCGAGGGATGCCAGAGAATCGCGTACCTGCTCGTCGACCGCCGGGTCACCGCCCGATCTTCCGAACCCCTCCTCGAGCACGCCGATGGACAACGCAGACGCGTCGCCCTTGAGGGCCTCCTCGTACTCTTCGACGGGAACCGTACTCGGCCGCCGGAGGTGCGCATTGTTACTGCCGGCGATCGCGGAAAGCATCCGCGCGGTCGTTTCGACATCGGCGGCCATCGGCCCCGGGTAATCGATGGTATGTTCCAACCCGACACAGCCCGTGTACGGGACGAGCCCGTAGGTGGGTTTGTGCCCGACGATTCCACAAAAAGCGGCCGGTAACCGAATGCTCCCGCCCTGATCAGTGCCGATCGCGGCGTCGACCTCGCCTTCGACGACTGCGACCGCGCTTCCCCCGCTCGAGCCACCGGCCAGATAGTCATCGTCGTGCGGGTTCGTGATCGTTCCGAAGGCGCTGTGGCCCGTTTCGGTGATCGCCATGTCGTCCATGTTAGTCTTACCGACCACGTCCGCGCCGGCCTCGAGCAAGCGGGTGACGACCGTGGCGTCGACGTTAGGGACGTAGCCTTCGACGACGTTCGATCCGCAGGTCATCTCGACGCCCGCGACGCAGATGTTGTCCTTGATACCGACGTCCCACCCCTCGAGGTCGCCGTCCTCGTCGCCTTCGACGAAACAGCGAGAGACCCAGGCGTGGTGGGGGTCGTTGGTCGCTCTGGTGCCCGAATTCCGGAGACGAGGCTCCGTTCCCCTGGGTCGCGGTTCGGGATCGTACGACTGTATCGTCTCGTAGGAATCTAGCCGGTCGACGATCAGTTCCCGGAAGACCTTGAGCTCCTCGGGTCGGAGGTCGAGAAACATCGATTCGCCCAGTTTTCGAAGGTCTTTTTCGGTTGGTGGATGGATCGGCATAGTGCCCATCTCATTACGTCCCGACAAATATCTTGATTCAGCTGCAGTGACATTCGTCGTCTGATAGGGTCGGTTGTCAGTCATTTCCGGCCATTCGCCACCCCGATCTGGCGACAAACCGGTACACAGGGACAACCGACTCTATGCGGGGAAATCACGATCTGTGAAAACCCGATAATCCGGTTAGTCGCCGAGTCGTCGAGCTGTGACGGTCTCCGACAACTGCGAACGGGTGGGCGCGTTGAGGCGCTGAACGAGGGAACTACAGACGACCTGCTGTGCGACGTGAAACGCGGTTATGCTGGCGATAATCGCTCCCCCTCCAAACACTGCGCCGACCATCACTGACACGCTCAGGTTTTTCATCGAACTCGCGAAGAAAACGGAGAGGCAATCGGCGCTTCGCATTCCGCGTACGTACAATCCATACGCGGCCCCCGCGCTGAGACAGAGCGCCGCGACCGCGATACCGCCGACGAACAGGAGTTGAGAGACATCGAAAGCGAGGGCCGAACCGCCGACTCCGGCGTAAATCAGAACACCGATCGTCGTGACGGAGAAGCTATCCAACTGATCGTCGGACACGGTCCCCGCTGGGACGAGATACGCGAGGACCCCCGCACCCAGAATAATACCTGTGAGTTCGACGACCATCTCGGATACGGAGATAGTAACCGCCGAATCGGCAAAGAATGTGATAAGAGACGGAGTCACGAGAGGCGAAAGGACCATCGAGACGAGGACGATGACAGTCGCCAGTACCGTGTTCCCGCCGCTCAGACGCGTCCAGATGATCGAACTCCCGGCGGCCAGCGGTGCAGAGAGGACGATCAGGACGCCGAGTAATATCTCCCCGGAGAGAACGACGGCGGCGACGGGATACAGCGCGACCGGTACGACCAGATAGAGGCAGACGAGGGAGACGAGTACCGGTGTAGAGATATTCTGCGTGGTGATTTCTTCGAGGTTGAACC
Source organism: Halostagnicola bangensis (assembly GCF_054653435.1). NCBI lineage: Archaea > Methanobacteriati > Methanobacteriota > Halobacteria > Halobacteriales > Natrialbaceae > Halostagnicola > Halostagnicola bangensis. The sequence continues at coordinate 476,031 of NZ_BAAIGG010000004.1, forward strand.
CGTAAAACGCCGTGAAGACCAACCCCGTGACGAGAATCGGGATCACTGGTTGAATCGGGGTTGCGAACCCAGGGTACGCCACACCGGCGAGGGTGGCCGTTATCACGACGAGAAGCGAACGTTGCGATCGAACGGCAGTCCAGATGCGACCTGTGTGTCGGCTAATAACGGCGAGTATTCCAAGGGATACCTATAGGCCTTTTCAAGGGAGGTCCGAACGGGAACCGGTGACACGCATCGATGAAACTACGCAGAGACGTTTCGGCGAAAATTCCTGCTGATCTCCCCGCGAGTGTACGATCGACGGTCGAGGATATGGATGTCTTCCGCTTTGGCTCCGGCTATTCAGAAATCACGGCGGTGGTTCCGCCTCCGCGGGCGTTTCGTGGTCCGCAAGCGTCAACTCGTCGGGGTCCAGCGTGTAGTACCGCTCCCAGACGGGTGCGAGGCTCACGGTTTGTACGCCCGCGATTTCGGCCTCGTGGTGGCGGTGGTGGTGTCCGACGAGACAGAGGTCCGGTTCGAGACGTTCCAGGTGATCGGTCACGTGCTCGCAACCGGGATCGTACCCGTACCAGAACAGCCCCGTCGGGGCCTCGTGAGTCAGGAAGACGTCGACGTCCTCGAGGTTCGCGGCGCGTTCGACATCCTCGCTCGTGAAGTGTCGCCGCCGATCACTCTCGAGATCGCTTCGGGGCTTCTCGTACTGCGTCGATGCGTAGTTTCCGGAGAGGCCGCCGATCCGCCGCCCGTCGAGTTCTGTGACTGTGCTCGCGAGCAGGTTCGCGTTTCGGACGGGTTCGACGTGGGCGCTTTGAACGCCATTGGATCGCTCGCCCGTCCGCAGAGCGTCGATCACGTCGAGGTCCTCGTTGTTGCCGGCGACGAACCAGGTCGCCGCGGGGAGGTCGTAGTGCTCCAGATCGCCGACGTGAAGTGCGGCGTCTGGGTCTTCGATCCGATACGGAGCCAACAGTGCCTCACGTCGGTCCGTCGTGGAAGCGTGAGCATCGCCGAGGACGAACATTGAATCGGAGTACGGGCGCGCCGGCAAAAGTCGTTAAGCTTGCTCGGTATGGGTTGTGAGCGAAGCCGGATACGAATGCCCCACTACCGCGACCCAATAACCGACACGCCTACTCTGG
>NZ_BAAIGG010000005.1:0-40276 GCF_054653435.1 Halostagnicola bangensis
CTCGAGGACGCCGGACTCGAGGTTCCGAAACCCTCGGGCGCGTTCTACGTCATGCCAAAGGTCCCCGAAGGCTGGTGCGAGGAGGTGCTCGACCGGGACGTGATCGTCGTCCCCGGCGACGCCTTCGGCGCGAACGGCGACGGCTACGCGCGGCTCTCCTACGCGACCGGCATGGAGGAACTGAAAGAAGCGCTGGAGAGTATCGACGCAGCGACTCGAGCGGTCCAATAATCGGGTCCCGTATCCGGAGTTGTTACTGAACGTCTTCGTCCTCGAGTCGTTCGAGGACCTCCTGGGCGTTCTCGACGGCGGCCTCCTTTTTCGCGGGATATGCTTCGACTTTCGCGCGGAACGTTATTCCGTCGCCGAGTCGGCTCTCGCCGCTGAACGCGGCCTGCTTGTCGAGCGTGAGATAGAGTTCGGTGTTTTCAGTGACCCGCTGGTCGAGTTCGTCGATCAGTCCGTCGAAATCCTCGAGATCGGTGAGTCTCGAGAGGACGTGCCGAACGTCGTCGGCGTTTTCGGCCCGCGCCGAAAGGACGAGGATGCGATCGCCGTAGTGGCCTTCGCTCTCGACGCGCTCGAGTTCGAACTCTTCGGGGAGGAACGTTCGCAAGGCCTCCTCGACGCGTTTTTCGTCTTCGGTGGCGTAACAGAACGTTCGCAGATCAACGTAGTGAAGCGGGATTTTTGGCATCAGTCCGGTGAGAGAACGGGCGTAGTTAGTGGTTCGATTACTCGTCGTCCGCGTCGGCGTCGTCGTCTGCGTCGGCGTCATCGTCCGCGTCGGCGTCCTCGGGAGCGGCCTCGAGGGCGTCTTCGGGAACGCCGGACTCCTGGCCGTCTTCGAAGCTGATCGTGTAGGTAACGTCGCCGAACATGGATTCCATCGTCTGAGTGATCGTGCCAACTTCGCCGTCGAATTCGCTGTGTTTGTCGTGTAGCACGACGTGGTCGTCTTCCTCGAAGCTCATAGCTCGCTCTTCCCCGCCATTGCGTAAAAAGGGACTGATTCGATTCGGGTGGTTGACGTGGAACTTCGAAACCCCTCGTGGCGTCGGTTAGGCTTCGATCCCGAGTTCTTCGACCAGCGTATCTCCGGCCGCACTCGAGGAGCCGGGACCTCGAGCGGTGATCAGGTCGCCGTCGACGGTGACGCTCGTGTCCGACTCGAGTTCGGCGTCCCAGTTACCGCCCGCGGCGACCACCTCGTCTTCGACCCAGTAGGGAAGCTTTCGACCGTCGGCCAGTAGATCTGCGTCGTCGACGATTCCTTCCTCCCACTCGTTCGGGAACCCGGTCACGTCGCGATCGTGAACGATAAACGCCCCGTGGCTGTCTCGAGCGAACGCGAGGATCGCGACGGCGTGACAGACGACAAGCGCCTTTCCGTCGCCCTCGATCGTCTCCCGCAAGAGCGCGCGAGCGTGTTTATCCTGGTTGATATCCCACTCGGCTCCGTGGCCGCCGGGGAAGACAACGGCGTCGTACTCGCCCGCTCGCGCCTTCGCGAGCGGAATGGGATCGTTCAGTCGCTCGTCGCTCTCGTGGACCTCCATCACGTGCTCGGCGGTCTCCTCGCCGACCTGTTCTGGGTCCGCCGAGCGCTCGTCGATCCGTGGCGGTCCGCCCGTCGGGGTCGCGACCGTGATCTCGACCCCGGCCTCGGAGAGCGTCTCGAGCGGCTCGATGCATTCTTCTCCCCAGTAGCCTTCCTCGCTGACGACAAACAGTGCTCGAGTCATACGCTTGAGTACGGGCCCCAGCACATTAACGGCCGTCCAACCCCTCGGTTCTGCCGCAATCGCCCTTTCCGACCTATTTCGATAGCGAACGGTCACGACTGCCGAGAGTGGGCTTTTTCGCCGTCGGCGTCCTAGAGTGTCATATGTCAAAGCGAACGAATCCGTTCGAAGAACTGCTCGAGCGATTGACCCGTCAGTTACAGTCGGCAAAGCGCTCCAGCGAGCGCGCGACCGAGATGAATCCGGAACGCTTCGGTATGAGCGTCGGGTCGCCGGAGACGGGAATCGATATGACCGATAGCGGCGACGAATTCGTCGTTGTCGTCGACGTTCCCGGATTCGAACAGGACGATATCGACGTCCGATTGACCAAGCGGAAGCTGTCTATTGACGGCGAACGCGAACACGAAATCGACGAGTCGGAGGAGACCTACCTTCGGCGCGAGCGCCAGACTCGATCGTTCAGTCGACAGCTCACCCTTCCTGATCCCGTCGACGCCGAGGCTGTCGACGCACAGCTTAACAACGGCGTTCTGACGATCCACCTGCCGAAGCTCGAGCCGGACGAAGCGGCTCACTCGATCGACATCGAGTGAAGTAGACAAGCCGGCATTCGACGGAGGTCCGGGTCAGTATTCTGGGTCGACATCCGCTGAAACGTTCGGATATGTGAACCGCTTCGTTCGCTCGAATAGCGTTACTCACCGCTCCCGTTGAGGTTGAGCGCATCGAAAAACCGCTTCTCGAGGCGAGTGCTGGCGAACTCGAGCAGTTCGTTTTCGTCTCCCGCGACATCGGCGAACAGACCGAGGTCGATGTGACCGCCGGCCATGTCGTGGTGGCCCCCGACCGTTCCGAGCTCTCCGAACGCCTTCATCAACGTTTTACCGGCCTGTATGCGCGGATCGATAGATCTCGCACTCATTCGTATCGTGCCGTCGACGATTCCGTAAACCAGCACGGTATCGACACCCTCGAGGTTGAGCAGGTAGTCGGCCGCCTGGGGGAGGGCATCGGTCTCAGAGGTTCGCCCGACGCCCGCGGCCAGCGACGATCCGCGCCGCGTGCGCGTCGAAATCGCGTGCCCAATTGCGTCGATCGTCGCTGGAGAGAAGGCGCTTCCATACAGTTGTTCTAACATCTCGAGATCGGCCTCCGGATACACGGCCAGTGCCGCCTCGTACTCTCGTTCGGTCGGCTCACGTACGAAGTCGAGGCGCTCTCGATGCAGTGCGAACAACAGGGCCGAGGCCAGCCGGGTCGAAATCGACAGTTCGAGGTCGAAACAGTACTCGACGAATATCGTCGCCGTCGCTCCGTAATTCGTCCGAATATCCACGAACCTCGCGTCGACGTCGCCGTCCGGGTGGTGATCGACGACGATGTCCGGTTCGATCGCCTTCGGGAGCTGCGTGTTCCTGCCCGGTACCGAGTGGTCGACGAACGCCAGGCAATCGTCCTCGGCCATCGACACCTCTCTCAACGGTTCGATCCCGACGTTGAGCATGTTTACGAACGCTCGATTCTGCTGGTGGGAGATCTCGCCACCGTATACGATATCGATCTCGGAAAGTTCCTGCGCCCGTGCGATCCGTTTCAGTGCGAGGGCGCTCGCGAGACAGTCCGGATCCGGATTGTCGTGACAGACGATGGTGAGCGAATCCATCTCCTCGAGAGTGTTCCCTAACTCCTCCGCTCGAGACATACCTAATCCTACGGACACGAGGGGCTTGTAAGTCGTGTCGGGAGGGAACGCGTATTCTCGAGAAATCCGCGATTGAAAGCTGGAATAAGATGGTATGATTGTCCTGTCCTTTCCACCCGACGCGTATCTCTCGACTACGGGAACATACCAGACAGAATATATTTCTCTCCCACGACGGGAACAATTCACCCGAAGGACTGATTCAGCGTCCCCCTATCATTGTCTACTGAGATTATATAATTATTTTACGTCGGGTCTCCCAGCCACTTCTATGTCAGACGCGTACCTCGTCGGTGCCGGACAATCGGACTACGGGGCGTTCCCCGAAGAGAGTTACAGGTCGCTGTTCCGAACGGCGTTCGAGTCGGCCCTCGAGAGCGTTCCGAAAGGACTCGAGAAGTCGGCCATCGACGAGGCGTTCGTCGGGACCCTCGGCGTCGGCGGGCGCCAACTCGGGCTCTCGGGGCCCGCCGTGACCGAACACGTCGGGCTCGAGGGCGTTCCCTGTACGCGCGTCGAAAACGCCTGCGCCGCGAGCGGCTTTTCCGTTCGCAGCGCCGTCCAGGCTGTCAAGTCCGGGATGGCGGACGTCGTCCTCGCGAGCGGCTTCGAGGTGATGTCCGACATGAGCTCCGACGCGACGAAGTACTGGCTCGGCGTCTCGGGTGAGACCGAATGGGAGCGCCTCTCGGGCACGACGTTCTCCGGCGTCTACGCGCAGATGGCCAGCGTCCACATGGACCGCTACGGAACGACGCGCGAACAGCTCTCTCGAGTCGCCGTCAAGAATCACGCGAACGGAGCCAGAAACCCCCACGCCCAGCTCGGGTTCGAGTGTTCGCTCGAGGATGCGATGGAAGCCCCGGTCGTCGCCGATCCGTTGAACCTCTATCACTGCTGTCCGACCTCCGACGGGGCCGCCTGCGCGCTGATCGTCAGCGAAGACGTCGTTTCCGAGTACACCGACGAGCCGATTCGGGTTGCCGGCGTCGGAGCCGGAAGCGATTCGGTCGGACTCTTCGAGCGCGAAGAATATACCCGCGTTCCGGCTAGCGAACGAGCCGCCGACGCCGCCTACCAGACGGCGGGCGTCGGTCCCGACGACCTCGACTTCGCGGAGGTTCACGACTGCTTTGCCATCGCGGAACTGCTGGCCTACGAAGACCTCGGCTTTTGCGAACGCGGTGAAGCCGGCTCCCTGGTTGAGTCCGGAACGACCGAACTCGGCGGCGAGCTTCCGGTGAACACCTCGGGAGGCCTCAAATCCAAGGGCCACCCCATCGGCGCGACGGGTGCCGGGCAGGTCGTCGAGGCGTACAAACAACTGACCGGAACCGCCGGCGAGCGACAGGTCGAGGGCGCGACTCGCGGACTCACCCACAACGTGGGCGGGAGCGGTGGTGCTGCGGTGGTTCACATCTTCGAGAAGGAAGGCGAATCGGGAGGCGAATCGGGGGTGCAAGCATGACCGGCATTTCCGCGATTGGTACCTACACCCCGCGGTTTCGAATCACCGCCGAGGAGTTTTCCGACGCGTGGGGCCAGTTCCAGGCCTCGGGCGTGAACCAGAAGGCGGTCGCTGCAGCGGACGAGGACGCACTGACCATGGCCTACGAAGCCGCGACGAGGGCGCTCGAGGTCGGCGACGTCGACCCCGAGTCGATCGACTGGCTCGGCTTCGGGACCTCCCGGCCGCCGGTCGCCGAGGAGGATCTAACTGCACGCCTCGGCGCGATGATCGCGCTCGAGTCCGGGACGACGAGACACGTGTTCACGTCGAGCACGCGAGCGGGAACACGCGCGCTGTGGGCGGGCATGGACGCCGTGCAAGCCGGCGCGGAGCGCGCGCTGATCGTCGCCGCCGACGCGCCCCGCGGCGAACCGGACGACGCTATCGACCACGCTGCTGGTGCCGGCGCAGCGGCGTTCGTCCTCGAGCACGACGGTCCCGCACGGATCGTCGACCGGGCAGAGTACGCCCGTGCGTTTCCCGGGACCCGCTTTCGCGAATCCGGCTCGGAGACTATCGACGAGCTCGGCGTGACCCAATACGACCGACACGCGTTTACCGAGACGATCGGCGGCGCTGTCGACGGACTCGAAGAAACGTGGTCGCCGTCGGCCGCCGCGATTCAGGCACCCGACGGGAAACTCCCCTACCGCTCGAGTGGGCCAGCGGGCGTGGAGACGGACGACATTCGAGCCGCCGCGACGGTTCACGACCTCGGCGATCTCGGGGCGGCGAGCGTCCCAATTTCGGTCGCTAAAGCCCTCGATAACGGCTACGAAACGATCCTCGCCGTTTCCCACGGAAGCGGCGCAGGGGCCGACGCGTTCGTGATCGAGAACCCGAGCGAGGTTCCGACGACGCTCGATCTCGGCGGCGAAACGCCGCTTTCCTACGCGGCATATCTGCGCCAACGCGGTGTCGTCACCTCGGGGCCGCCCTCAGGCGGCGGTGCCTACGTCAGCGTCCCTGCCTGGCAGCGGTCGATCCCACAGCGGTATCGACGCGAAGCGGGACGGTGTCCGGAGTGTGGGTCGCTCGAGTTCCCACCCGAAGGTGCCTGTCGATCCTGTAATTTCCTCGGCGAGTACGACCCGGTACAGCTCCCGAGAGAGGGGACGATCGAGGCAGTAACGACGATTTCACAGGGCGGAGCGCCGCCCGAGTTCGCTGAACAGCAGGCCCAGTCGGGCGATTACGCCGCGGCGATCGTCGCCTTCGAGGTTGGCGGCGAAAGGGTATGTCTCCCCGCGATGGGAACCGACGCCGATCCATCAACGCTCGAGGTCGGAGACCGAGTCGAGACGACGATTCGCCGAATCTACACGCAGGAGGGCGTGACTCGATATGGATTCAAGATTCGGCCGCTCGAGACCGCTTGAGTGATTTCCGCCCCTCATTAGCGTTCCGAACTGGCGATAAGGTTGAAATGGGATTGCACCAGAGTACCCTCTGCGGGGTGGATGTCGTCACCACTGGGCGTTCCAGGACGACTGCCACGCCGCTGTCACCAGCGGGGGCACCCAACGTAGGCCGTATTGGCCTTTTTGTAGTCGTCTGCGGAGGATGTCGAGCTACTGGGAGTCGAGTCGACCCGTCAGCGCTTCGCTCGCCGGTGCGAACGAAATTTTCGTGCCGAGGTCGTTTTCGAGCGCTCGTTCGTACAGCAACGACGCCGCAGCGACCGTTTCGATCCCCGTTCCCCCGCTGTCGAAGACGGTTATCTCGTCGTCGGACGTCCGCCCGGGTTCGGCGCCCGCGACCACGTCGCCGAGTTCGGCGTGAACGTGATCCGCCGAAACGCGGTCCGCCTCGAGCGCGGCGATGAACGATCCCGCATCCTGGGTTACTCGCTCGCGAAGGTCGGGAACGTAGGTCGCGCGTTCGATGGTCGTCGCGTCCAGTTCCCGTTTGTTCGGATCGTACTGGCCCATCGCGGTCACATGCGTCCCGGGATCGAGGTGCTCGCCGTCGAACACCGGATCCGTCGCCGTCGTCGCCGTGATCACGACGTCCGCACCGGAGACGGCGTCCTCGCTCGAGGAGACGGCCGTGACCGACGCCTCGAGGGAATCGTCGAACTCCTCGGCGAACGACTCCCGGTTTTCTCGAGTCGGCGAGTAGACGCGAACGTCGGTGAACTCGCGAACGGTCGCCGTGGCGTGGAGCTGTCCGCGGGCCTGCGAGCCGGTTCCGATGACTGCAAGCGTCGTGGCGTCCTCTCGTGCGAGATAATCGACCGCGACGGCTCCGGCGGCACCGGTTTTGAACGGGTTCATGCTCGCCCCGTCGAGCACTGCAAGCGGTTCGCCCGATTCGGCGTCGAACAGCGGCGTCATAAACCACGCGTCTTCAGTCGAGAAACCCGCACTGTACATATACCCGCCCATCGCTCCAGTTTCGGGCAGCAGGGCGCCATACTCGGTGAACATACCGTCGGGATCGGTGCGGAAGTACGCCGAACGGGGATCGGCGGACGCGCCGTTCCCGACCTGACGGTACCCTTCTCTGACGGCTTGGACGTACGCTTCCGGTGTTGCGAGCCCGGAGACATCATCGCTCGAGAGAAACAGTGTATCGGTCATACATGACCCATAGCGACCAGGAGAGAAAAAGACAGGGAGACAGCGTCGCGTTCAGTCAGCGTTGATCGGCGGTCGCGTCGTTCCGGTTTCGTCCGTGGAGTCGACCGGGGCGTTGACGAACATCGCGTGACCGATAAGCGCCATCGCGACGAGCGAACCGATCGGTATCGCTGCGCTCGGGGAGATCCCAACGACGGTGAGGGCTGCGGTGATCCCGAGCAGTGCGACTGGGATGAGGCCGAGAACAATGTCGTAGTATCCAGTCATAATGTATTCTAACGTATGTGGAATAGTAATATAAGTGTTTCTCATAATCGCTTGATACTGGACTTGTTTCAGACACGGATCTGTTTCAGCACGTTCTCATAACTTATGGAGATAACATACTCCGACACAAGATAGTACATTCTCGATATAAGTATGCTATTAGACAACTACCCACACATTATATCGCTGTTTAATTTGCATCTAATCGCCGTACGAAGCCGGCTTCGGTACTAGTAGCGAAAGGGATCCTCAATAGCTGTCGAACCAGACGCTCCGCTCGTCTCTCGAGCCATCCAATTAATTATAATTTGATGTGTCTTTATTCAAATATGAGAAGGATCGGCCCCGACTCGTCCCCCGGTCGCGGCATTCACCTGCTCACGGCGAACGCGGTCCGCCAGAGTACGAAGACCACGAGGCCCGTACCGGTGATCACCAGGTTGAACGGGTACGCTGCGCCGCCGTCGAACAGGGGCGAAGACCGGATAATCAACCCGAGGTTTGCCGCAGCGATCCAACAGAGGGTCGCGTACCGGGCAACTCGAGCCGGATCGGCGTACACACCTCTTGTGTATAGTCCCGCCAACATCGAGACGAGGACCCACCCGATAAGAAACGGAACGATAGCCTCGACCGCTCCGAGCGGGTTCGCCAGCGGGTTGCCGCCGTGGTGAAGGTGTCCGTACGTGACGAGCCCGGACAGGAGCGCGATATCGACGACGCCGAGACCGACCCCTTCGCGCGTGAAACCGCCGGCAACGTCTCCAAATCGAGTTCTCGTGCTCATGAATATGCTACAATTCCCGCCCTTATTGTGTTACCCGATTTCCACCACTACACAAACAGCTTGCGGCGGCGAATCCGATCCGAGGCTATCGCACACTTCGCCTTGCGTATTCCGTGCTAACGGACGGACTACGCGAGACAACAAACATCTCAGCAGTGACGCCACCCTCTCTCGAGCCGTGACCTACTCCTGAGACGGAGCCCGTATCGTTTCGAGCACGCGCTCGGAAAATTCGGGTGCCGACAACCCCTCCGAGAGCCCCCGAAACCACGCCTCTTCGACGTGCCAGTGGCCGCGAACGGCACCGTCGGTCGTCGTCGAGGTCACCTCGAGCCGTCCCGGCTCCCAGTCGTCGCGTTCGTCTTCGATAGCGAGTAGCGTCCGGACGACCACGCCGACTTCGTGACTAGTTACCGTCTCCGATTCGCTAACCGCCTCGTATGTCAGCGTGATTCGATCTGCAGTCTCTTCGTACGCCGTGACGTAGTAGCCGTTGCTCATCAATCGGTTCTCGAGACTCACGGAAACGGGACGGTCCTCGCTCATTACCGGGCGTTTGCGAGCGAGCACGAAAAGGGTAAGCACGAAACTGCGGGTGCGAGACGGGTGGGGACCAAGTCCTCACCCGGTTCGGCGTTACAGCGGATCGACGAGGTCCTCGAGCGCCGCCTCGGGGTCGTCCGCCTTCGCGACGCCGCTGGCGAGCAAGACGCCTTCCGCGCCGAGTTCGCCCGCAGAAACGACGTCGTCGCCGGTGCTGATTCCCGCACCGCAGAGGACCGAAACGTCGTCATCGACGCCGCTGGCGGCCTCGACGGCATCCTCGACGATATCGGGATCCGCTTGACTGACCGGCGTCCCGGTTCCGATGAGTTCCGGCGGCTCGACCGCGACGGCGTCCGGGCCGAGCGCCGCGCTCGCACCGATCTGTGCCGGATTGTTCGCACAAACGATCGTCTCGAGGCCCGCACGTTCGGCGGCCCGAACCGAGCCGTCGATATCCGCGAGCTTCAGTCGGTTCTCGGAGTGATTGATCAGCGCTCCCTCGGCTCCCGCTTCGGCGACCGATTCCGCCAGCGTGTGACCCGTATTACTTCCGTAGTCGATCGAGTCAACGTGTTGGGCCCACGTCTCGACGCCGGTTGCCGCAACCCGCTCTATGTGAGCGTCCTGGGGAGCGACAGCGAGTCGAGCGTCGGTTTCCTCGTCGACGTCGCGAACCGCTTCGGCGACGGCGACTGGATCACACGGATACGTCTTCAGATTGACGAGGATCAACATACCGGAGACAGGCATGCCAGAACAGAAAGAGGTTTCGACAACTGTGCGAGGGCGGTCCGAGTGGGCCGTCAACCGCTACCTGCCGAGGAATCGGACGGGTCCACGTCGATACCCGCGCGATCAGTCCTTTCGCTTGACCACGTCACCGAGCGTGTAGCTCCCGCTCGAGGAGCCTCCGTCCCAGTCGGCATCCTCGCTCGAGCCGCCCTCTCCGGTGAGGCTAATGTTGAGGAACTTCTCGAGTTTCGACTGGACGCTGTCGGTCGGAAGCGTGTCGCCGCGCTCGAGTTTCGTGATAAGACTCGCCTTTTCGTTGAGTTCGTTTGCGAGCTCCGACTGGCTGAGTCCCTCCTTTTCGCGGGCCAGACGAATCCGGTCGTCGTAGTCGGTCGCGATTTCGTCCATGTCGTCGAACATGTCCGACCTTCGGGTCGAGCCGCCCGAACTGCTGGCGGTGCTCGAACTCGAGGCCGACCCGGAAGACTGCCCGCTCGAACTCGAAGAACTACCGGCGTTCGACCCCGTCGAATACTTCGTCGACGTACTCGAACTCGAGGACCCGGTTTTCACTTCGGTGCCGAAATCTGTGCAATCCGAACACACGTCCAGTTTGGCACCCTCAACTTTGATCGTTTTCGGGGACGACGTCTCGGCGCCACACATTTCGCACTGAACCATGGCAGACTCTATATTCCGGTGCGTGATAAACCATGCGGCGAGCCTCGAGTTGGTAGAGAAACAGGTACCTGGCGTCGATCGACGTTCAATCGAGCGCCGACCAGGAGTAGAAAAACCGCTGGAGGGCGGTGAAGTGCCCGACGACGGCGAGGAAGACCAACAGCCAGCCGATCACAGTGAGGTCGGCCGGAGCGATATCCCACAGCGGGTAGGCCAGAAAGCCAACGATGCCGATGATCGCGAGCCGGTCCGCCCGACCGACGAGTCCGCCGTAGACCCGATCCAGACCGACGGCCTGGGCCTGCGTTCCGAGATACGACGTCATCACGACGCCCGTCACCGCGAGGAAACCGAGGAAGTAACGCTCGATGCCGGCTGCCAGTCCGGCGATGATGACGATATCCGCGTACCGATCGAGGACGTGATCGAGCAGGTCCCCGCCGGCAGAGGCGACGCCCTGCTCACGCGCGAGCGCGCCGTCGACGATATCCAACCAGCCGTTGACGAACACGAGTACCGCCGCAACGACGAACCAGATCGGGTCCGCCCGTCCGCCGAGCATGAACGCGGCGGCCGCGGCGGCCGCCATCCCGAACGCGAGCACGCTGACGCTGTTCGGCGTCATGCCGATTCGATCGAAGCCCTTAACGAACGGGTCGAGAAAGCGCGAAATGTACGGTCTGAATTGATCGAGCGTCATGTGAGATACCCCATAAAGTCGACCTCGCCTGCACCCGGTTCTCGCTCACCAGAAACGACCGCCTCGAGCGCGTCTGCGACATCGTCAGGCCGGCTGTCTGTCGTATCAATTTCGTACACCGACTCGAGACCGTGCCGGTCGACGGCTTCGCCGAGGATGACATCGAGCGCTTCGCTCTCGGCGTTTTCGCTCGCTTTCTCCGGTGACTCGCCGCGCTCTTCGAGACGTTTCTCGAGGAGATCGGGTTCACAGCGCAACACGGCGACACGATCGGCCTCGAAGTGGTGTGCGAGGTGAGATTCGATTAGCACGTCGTCCTGTCCTTCGAGCCGAGCCTCGAGGGCGTCCATATCCGCGACCTTGCTCTGGCGGTCTTCGTCAACCTCCGTGTACAACTCCTCGTCCTCGAGTAACTCGTTGAGATGGACGACCTCGAGCGTCGAGCCGTCGACGGAGACCGCGCCCGTCTTCGAGTCCGAATCGGATTCGGCGAATCGGGACTCGAGTGCGGCAGTCGCGGTGGTCTTTCCGGTTCCGGGCGTTCCGGTGATGGCGACCCTCACGTGTCCGACACCTCCGAGGCGTTCGTGTCGGAGGTGTCACCTGTTTGTGCTCCATCGGGGAGGCCGAACTCCTCGATCACCCGATTGAGCGTCTCGACCGCGCGTTCGGTCTCGGATTCGGTACCGCAGGTGATGCGAATACAGCCCGGTAATCCGAAGCTCGTGCAGTCCCGAACGATCACGCCCCGCTCTTGCATTTCTTCGGCCACCGCCGAGGCGTCGCCGACGGCGATGAGGACGAAATTACCCTCGCTCGGCCAGACGTGCGCCTCGACGTTCTCACGCATGGACTCGCGCGACTCGAGCGTCGTTTCGACGGTTCGATCGACGTGCTCGCCGTCGTCAAAAGCCGCCAGACCCGCGCGACAGGCCAGTTCGCTCGCCGCAAACGGGGTGTTTACGCGTGCGTACGCGTCGCCCCACTCTTCGGGAACGATGGCATACCCGAGTCTGACGCCGGCGAGGCCGTAGGCTTTCGAGAACGTCCGCAGGGTCGCGACGTCGTCTCGAGCGTCGTATCCGTCGTTCCCCTCGATCAGCGCGAGTGCGCTCTCCACGTCGGCGAACTCGCCGTAGGCCTCGTCTACGACGACGAGCGTGTCGTCACCCGTTTCCTCGGCTACCCGCTCGATTTCCTCGAGATCAATCGTCGAACCCGTCGGATTGTGCGGGCTGGTCAGGTAGACGACCCGCTCGCCGTCGTAGGCCTCGAGAACCGGCTCAGCAGTCTGTTCAAAGTCGTCTGTTCGCTCGAGCGCGTACGTACTGATGTCGCCGTGGTGGAATCGGGCGCTCATCCCGTAGTAGGCAAATCCCGGCTCCGGAACCAGAATCTCGTCGTCAGGCTTGAGGGTCGCTCGGTGGAGATAATCGATCGCCCCGTCGCCGCCGTTGGCGAGCCACACCTGCGAGTCGTCGACTCCCCAGTCCTCGGCGATAACTTCCGTCAGATCCGCGTGTGCGGCTTTCGGGTAGCTATTGACGCTCGAGGCGGTCTCGCGGATCGCCTCGACGGCTGCGGGCGAGGGCCCGTGGGGGTTCTCGTTGGAGGCCAGTTTGATGAATTCGGCGGGATCACGCCCGAGTTCGCGGGCGACCTCCTCGATCCCCCGACCGGCCTGATACGCGACGTGGTCGGATAGATCGCGCGGTTGCATACGACAGCCTTCTCGCGGCGGCTCTTAAGGGTGCTTACCTGGCCTCGATCCTATTCGTCCCGGATCCGTTCGATGCGCTCGAGCGAATCGGCGTCGGCCGGGTCCTTATCGTGGCGAACGCTCCGGAATCTCGGGAAGCGAAGCGCGTATCCCGACGAATACGTCGGCGACGACTGGATCTCTTCGTACCCGACCTCGAAAACGACCGCGGACTCGAGTTCGACGCGCTGGCCCTCTTCGGTCTGAACGTGGGGCTCGAGGAGTTCCGTGAGGTCGGCCAGCTTTTCGTCGGTGATCCCCGTCGCAACCTTCCCGACGGTCTCGAGGGAGTCCCCGCTATCGCCGTTGCGAACGGAGAGCTCGAACGTTCCCAGAAACGTCGCTCGTCGCCCTTCGCCCCACTCCGCCCCCGTCACAACGCAATCGAGTGTCTCGACGTCAGGTTTGCGCTTTCGCCAGTGTTTCCCGCGTCGCCCCGGCGAGTACGCCGAGTTCGGATCCTTGAGCATGATTCCCTCGTGACCGGACTCGAGGGCCTCGGCATCGATCGATTCGATTTCGTCCGGGTCGTCGGTCCGCCACAGGAGAGAGAGCCCCTGAATTTCATCGAGCGAGTCGCTGTCTGGCTCGTCCGCTTCCCCGAGCAGTTCGACGAGCCGACCGTGTCTCTCCGTCAGCGGAGACTCGAGATAGTCCGTCCCCTCCGCGTGCAAACAGTCGAAGAAGACGGGCCTGACCGTCACGTCTTCGCGCGCTTTCGCAATGTCGTGTTTCCGCCGGAAGCGTTTAAGCACCTCCTGGAACGGAAGCGGCGAACCGTCTCCATCCACGGCGACGACCTCTCCGTCGAGAATAACCGGTACCTCGAGTTCCTCCTCGGCGAACTCGACGACCTCGGGAAGCGCGGTCGTCACGTCCTCCATATTTCGTGAAAAGACGCGGGTTTCGGCGTTCGACGCCTCGATTCCGTCGGGATCGTAGTGCAGTTGTACGCGCGCGCCGTCGTACTTCCACTCGACGGCGGCTTCCTCCCACTCCTCAAGCACGCCGGTTACCGTTCCCGTCTGGGCGAGCATCGCCTGGACGGGTCGCCCGACCTCGAGGTCCATCGCGTCTAGTCCCTCGAGCCCCTCGTCTCGTGCGACGCGAGCGACTCGTCCGTAATCGTTCGAGACCTGTAGCGCTCGTTCGACGCGCTCCGTCGGGACGTCGAACGCCGCCGCGATCGCATCCCGAACGGTTCCCTCGCCGACGCCGATTCGCATCTCCGAGAGGACCAACCTGGCGAGGTATCTGGCTTCCTCGCTCGAGCACTGGTTGAACAATCCAAAGAGCAGGTCGATCTTCCTGTCGGCGCTCCCGGAGCCGTCCGCCGCTGCGAGATCGCGGAGCGTCTCGTCGACCTCGCGGACGGTGAGCGCGTTCCCACCGGCGTCCCCGGTGAACGCCCCAAGACCCCGCTGACCGCCGTACTCGTAACTCGCCGCGACGTCGCCGATCTCGCCCAGTTCTGCCAATCGATCCTCGACATCAGCCGGACCCACGTTCGTTCCCGCCGCGCGAGCGATCGCCTCGTAACACGAACTGGGACCGATATCGAGCGTCGTCGACTCCCACGCAGGAAAGACCCGACCCTGGACGTACCGAGCGACGATCTCGAGTTCGTCGTCCCCGCACTCGAGATCCGCCCCGTCTTCCTCGGAGATTTCCCCCGTGCTCTCCTCGAAAAGCGCCCTGACGTGATCGACGGTCTCGAGGTCCGCTGGCTCGGCTTCGATCTCGGCGGCGCGATCCGCGAACGTGGCGAACTCCATCGACGATGGCTACGTAACTGACGGTGTTAAACGGATTGACTGGCCGTCGGTCGACCGACGAACGAATTCTTCGCAACGTCGCCCGTCGGCGAGCGATAATCGGGTCAACGAGCGCGGTCGTGTGAACAGATCCCACCCGTGGTTCGATGGGCGTGCCTTCAAGGCAATCGGGCTCACACTCGGATGTATGCCAGAGGAGGAACTCGCTGAGCGGGTCGCAGACGTACTGACGGTCGATGCCGAGGAGTTTCGCTCCCAGGCGGAGGCCGACGCCGAAACGATCATTCAGGCGATCGACGAGGGCGTCTTCGATAACCCGCAGGCCATCGTCGGCCTCGAGTACGAGTTCTACGCGGTCGAATCCGACGCGTGTTCGCTCCGTCGGGTCCCGCGCCGCCTCCTCGAGTTGATCGGGTTCGAGAAGGAACTCGGCCTCCACAACGCGGAGATGACGACGAGTCCCCAACCGCTGAACGCTCACGGGCTTCGCGCACAGGAGTCGGAGGTCAAGGCCCGCCTCCGGACGGCACTCGACGTGACGCACTCGGAAGGGATGCGCCTCGTTAGCGACGCGATGTGGACGATTCCGCCCGAAGGCGAGGATGCGACGACCTATCTCACGGACAGCGTCGAGCGGACGGTTACCGGTGCTGGCGAGAACGACGAGGCGTCCGGATCCGCCGAGGGTGACGATCAGCAGATCCGAATCGCGACGAACATGAGCGATTCGGGGCGGTATCACGCGATGGCCAACACTGACCGCGCCCAATCCGCGGCGATGGAAATCGACGCCCCGAACGTGACGCTCGAGGCCGACACGGTCATGCCCGAAAGCCTGATCACGTCGATCCAACCGCATTACCAAGTTCCCCACGCGATCGACCTTCCGCTGTACTTCAACTACGCGCTTCGCATCGCCGGCCCCCTCCTGGCACTCGGCGTCAACTCCCCGTTTTTCCCCCCGGATTGTTACGACGAGAACGCAAGCCCCGACGAGATCCTCGAGGACGCGTGGATGGAGCACCGAATCGCCATCTTCGAATCGGTGCTCAACGAACGCCACACCTCCGAAGGGAAGGTTCGTTTCCCGCGCGACCTCGGAAAGGTCGAAGAAGCGATCGAGCGGATCGTCGACGACGACACCCTCGTTCCGATGCCCGTCGAAACCGGCGACCGATTCGACGATCAGTTCCCTCACTTCCGGCGCAAACACGGCACCTACTGGCGCTGGGTTCGGCCCGTCTTCGACGGCGCGACGCGGTCGGCCGCCAACGCGCGAATCGAGTTTCGGCCAATCTCCGCCCAGCCGACGGTTCGGGACTCCATCGCCTTCCAGGCCGCCTTCGCCGGGCTGATGGAGAGTCTGGTTCGTCTCGAGCACCCCGTCTACGAACTCGACTGGGAGCACGCCCACGAAAACTTCTACGCCGCGATGCGCGACGGCCTCGACGCGGACATGACGTGGATCACGAACGACGGCAAGGAGACGTCCGATTTGGTCGACCTCTACGACGACCTGCTGGCGCACGCGGAGGACGGCCTGACGAACCGTGACCTTTCGGAGGAGGAAGCCGCGAAGTACCTCTACCCACTCAGGCGACGCGTTCGGCAGGGGCTCACGCCGGCCCAGTGGAAACACGACGAAGTGAGCCGCCACCTCGAGTCCGGCGAGGATCTCGAGACGGCGATCGAATCGATGCAACGGCGATACGTCGAGCGCCAATCGGAGACGCTCCTCGAGGGGAGCTTTGCCGACTGGGTCAGCGAGTGAGGCGACTCGGTTGTCCGATATATTTCGTTCTCCCGCGAATAAGGCGTCGAGTACCGTTGAGCGCGTGAATTTTTAATCCTCGGCCGACCGAAGGTGCCCCGATATCGCATTCCAGGGCTCAGGCTGAAAGGGTCTAAGTACTACCGGACGCGTGTGTGCGTATGGTTACGTTCCTCTCCGGTGGCACCGGGACACCGAAGCTGGTCGACGGAGTGGAAGCTGTATATTCGCCCGACGAGATAACGATCGTCGCCAACACGGGCGACGATATCGAACTCGGCGGCTTGCTGGTCTGCCCGGACGTCGATACGCTTCTCTTTCAGGGCGGCGACGTGCTCGACCGCGAGACCTGGTGGGGGATCGAGGGCGACACGCACCGAACGAACGCCGAACTCATGGAGATCGCCGATGCGGCTGACCTCCCGGACGGACCGCAGTACCTCTCGGCGGATCGCCAGACTGCGGGTCGGGAAATCGCAAACTGGCGGCGCTTCTCGGGGGTCGCCGAGTTCATGACGATCGGTGACCGTGATCGCGCCGTCCACATCACGCGAACGAGTCTCCTCGATCAGGGCCACTCGTTGAGCGAGGCCCTGGCCCGACTCTCTTCTGCGTTCGACCTCCCGTTCGATCTCCTTCCGATGAGCGACGACCCGGTCGCCAGCCTCGTCCACACCGAAGACGGGACGATGCACTTTCAGGAATACTGGGTCGATCAGCGCGCCGACCCGACCGTCGAAGACGTCGAATTCCGCGGCTCCGAGGAGGCAAAACCAGCTCCCGGCGTCCTCGAGGCGCTCGAGGAACCAGTCGTCGTCGGCCCGTCGAATCCGGTGACGAGCATCGGGCCGATGCTCGCTATCCCCGGTTTCGTCGACGCGCTCAGCCAGACGACCGTCGTCATCGTCTCGCCGTTCCTCGATGACGAGGCGTTCTCCGGACCCGCCGAAGAGCTGATGGAAGCCGTCGGCGCGGAGCCCTCGACGGCGGGACTCGCGACGACCTATCCGTTCGCCGATGCGTTCGTCGTCGACGAGAACGACGGGACCGAATTCGATCGCCCGACGATCCGGACCGACATCGAGATCGGCTCGAGCGAGGACGCCGAGCGCATCATCCGAACGATCGCCGAGGCCATCGAGACGGTCGAGTGAGCGCGATTATGTTCGACCCACCACTCGCATTGGCAAGTCTCAGCGGGGAGGCGGACGCCGACTGGGCTCGAGCCGGCTCAGAATTCGCCGGGTGTGCGTTCCTCGGCGGCATCGCCATCGACGAACGCTCGCGGACGGGGGCCGGCAAGCTGGTCGATCGAGACCGCGAAGAGTTCCTCCCCGAAGACCCGTTCGCGTTTATCGATAGTCAACTCGAGGCTCTCGAGACGGTCCCGATACGGCCCGCAGTAAACGTCAGGTCCGCAACGAGAGAACCGATAGCGCGTGTCGCCCGCGTCTGTCGAGACCGGGACGCACTGCTCGAAATCAACGCCCACTGCAGACAGGACGAGATGTGCGCCGTCGGCTGTGGCGAACGGCTACTGGCGGATACCGAACGCCTTCGATCGTACGTCGAGACCGCGGTCGAGACGGGAGCCGCGGTCGGCGTCAAGGTCCGGACGGAAGTACCGGGCGTCGATCTGCCGGCGCTCGCGAACGAATTCGAGACCGCCGGCGCGACGTTCGTTCACGTCGATGCGATGGACTCGGAGCACGTGATCGCCGACGTGGCCGAACGGACGGACCTGTTCGTCATCGCGAACAACGGCGTCCGAGACGACGAAACGGTCCGCGAGTACGTCGAATACGGCGCGGACGCGGTCAGCGTCGGCCGTCCCAGCGACAATCCCGTCGTACTCGAGCGGGTCCGAAGCGCCGTCGATACCCACCTCGGTCTCGAGTCGAATTCGATCGAGTCCTGAGAACGAACACCAGCACCAGAAGCGGAATCTGGGAGATAAACGCCTGATAGGCGATACTTCCAGCCATGAACGTCACGTTTTCCTGGCTGATTCCCCTGACCACCGTTTCGGCGAACGACCGCCCCCGCTGGAACGCGCTCGTTTCTCCGCGGCTATCGCTCATACCGAACGCTCGACACCGACGAAAAAACGGAGACGCTTGCGAGAACCGATGACGATCGAACGAACCGCGTCTCGAACCCGTTCCGATCGTCCAGCAAGTCCTAAGCCGACAGCCGACAGATTCGAACGTAGTGCATATGCGAAGTGCTTCCCAGAACGCGGAACTCGCGCTGTTGCTCGAGGTCTGTGGAACGCCGAAACCGGGGAACGTCGACCGGTCGCGGGACCTCGATGACCTGCTCTTCGAACACTTTTTGGCGGGTGCCGTCGGCTCTCAGCGCGGACTTCGGATGGCCGAATCGGGAGAGCCGATCGGCCGGTCGTTCGAGCGGAGCGTCGAGGGGATGGCCGAACAGGGCGGCGGGAATACCCAGTTCGGCGCGCTGTTGTTGCTCGTCGCGCTCGTCAAAGCTTCGGACGACGGCGTCTCGCGATCCGCGGTCGAATCGGTCGTCGAGGACACCACCGTCGCGGATGCAAAAGGGTTTTACCGGGCGTTTGAACACGTCGATGTCTTCGTTTCCGAACCGCCCGCCGAACTCGAGGCCCTCGACGTTCGTCGGGGCGACGACGCGATTCCGGCGCTCGAGGCGCGCGGACTGACGCTGCTCGACGTGATGGATCGAAGCGTTCCCGGCGACGACGTGGCTCGCGAGTGGGTTACCGGATTCGAGCGATCGTTCGACGCGGCCAACCGACTCGCCGAAGCAACCGGGCCGGTTGCGGATCGGGCTGCGACGGTGTTTCTTTCCGTCCTCGCGGATCGTCCAGACACGCTCGTTGCGGGTCGCCACGGCGATTCCGTCGCGGCCGAAGTGACGGAACGAGCCGCCGTACTGGTCGAATCAGGCCCAATCGAGGCGAATCGGGACGCGGTCGAATCGTTCTCCGACGAACTCGTCTCCCGGGGTGTGAATCCGGGGACGACGGCGGATTTGACCGCCGCCGGACTGTTCATCGCGCTCGAGAACGAACTGATCGAACTATGAGCGGTGCTGACGGAGACGGCGACCAGGTCGACCGGACGAGCGGGTCAGAAGAGAGAGCGGACTGGCCGGTCACGCTCGAGGGAGTCACGGAGACGGTCGTCACCACGCTCGGGCCGAACGGCCGCTGGAACGCGGCTGCGCTCGGACTGTTCGCCGAAGCGGACGAGAGCGCAGGAGAGGACGACAGGTCGGATGACATCGAGTGCCCCGAAAATGCGATTACCGTGTCTGCGCGCACGTGGGGGAACACGCGGACCCGGCGGAACTTCCACAGGCAGGGGACGGGATACGTGCAGTTTACGCGCGATCCCGTCGACTTCGTCGATGCCGCTCTCTCGATTTCCGAACTCGAAGAGCCCGTCCTCGAGTCGACCGACGCGTGGGTTCGAGTTTCGGTCGAGCAAACCGATACCGGAAGCGAGGACGGCACCCGCTGGGAAGAATGGCAGGTTCGGCCCCTCGAGTCGACGGTCGAAACCGAGACGGTACCGACGATAAATCGAGGATTCGGTGCCGTCATCGAAGCGACCGTCGCCGCGTCCAGACTCGACGTCGACGGGTACGACGAGTCCGTCCTTCACGACCGACTCGATCACTACGCATCGGTCGTCGAACGAGCCGGAAGCGACCGGGAACGGGAAGCGCTGTCTCGGGTACGCGAACTCGCGGAGTGGTAGGACCGTCCTGCCCGAGAGTAACAGGACACCAGCGGCCCGATCCCCAACCGTTCGACCAGCGGTTCCAGCGAATTCTCGTCGCCCCCGCACACTCGAATTTAAATGCGATTAGGCGGGACCCCTCCCGTAGATGAGGTTTCATTTCAGAACCGCGACGAGTGTGTTTCGGAAAACGCTCCCGTTCGTGATGCTTCGGCTTGGTATCGGACTGCTTTGTGGGCTTCTCGCCGTCGTCTACTTCGGGGCCATCGCCTGGTTCGGGCGCAGACTGCTCGAGTCGGGGTCGATTTCCGAATTCGTCGCGGTCGTCGGCCTGGTCCTCTCTATCGGACTGTTCGTAGCGGGGTGGCGACTGGTCAGCAGGTATGTACTGTATCTCGTCAAAGTAGCTCATATCGCAGTCATCGCTCACGTTATCGAAACCGGCGAGGTTCCCTCGAATCAGATCCAGTATGGAAAGTCGCAGGTGAGCGAGCACTTTACCGAAGCGAGCGCACTTTTTGCCGTCGACCAGCTGATCAAAGCGGTCATTACCCAGTTCAACGGGGCGGTCGTCTCGTTCTCGAGTCTGGTTTCTGTCGTTCCAAATCTGCAGAAACTCGTTCAGCTTCTCGGAAAGGCGATTGCGATCGCGGCGTCGTATATCGACGAAGCAATCATCGCATACATGTTCACGAATAGCGACCAAAATCGGTGGCGCTCGGCCAGAGACGGGGTGGTCCTCTACGGCAAGAACTGGAGGCCGGTGCTCGGGTCGACGCTGTTGATCGTCGTTGGAATGTACGCCGTGGCTTTCGTACTGGCTTTGGCGCTGATACCGGTTGCAACCACTCTCGGAAGTGTTTCCGGCCAGTACCAGCTACTAGGATGGGCGGTCGTCGTCGGGACGATTGTGACTATCTACACCGGATTTCTCAAACCGTGGGTCAAGACCGTCGTCATCACCACCTTCCTCCTCGAGTCCCGAGAAACGCAGCCCGACAGCGAAATGATGGACAGAGTTGCGGAACGATCGGAAAAGTTTCAGGAACTCGCCGGAAAGGCGGACGGGCGATCGGCTGAGGAGGGTTCTCAGCCACCGAGCGAGAGTATCGCCAGCGGAGACGGGATCCGATAGTCGCGTCCTTCGGTCGAACGAAAAGGGAGTCAATTAAGGCCCTCTAGACGGAAACCCCTCTATGGCAATCAAACCGGCCTACGTCAAAAAGACGGGAGCGCTCCTGTTAGAGCAGTACCCGGACGCGTTCACGACTGACTTCGAACAGAACAAAGATAGCGTCGATAAGCTCACGAACATCGAATCGAAGGGCGTTCGGAACCGGATTGCGGGCTACGTCACGCGAAAGAAGAGCGGAAAGGTCGCTGCCTGAATTTTTCGAGGTGTTATCGCGACGACTACTCTAGTACCGGAGAGTGGTTTCACTATCCATCCGAATGTCGTCCTACCCGGTGAGAAACGTCACAGCGGTCGTCTGTTATTCACCCGAACCGACTCGAGGGCCCCGTTCGATCACGGAGCCGGCCGATCAGTGCTCGTGATCGTCGCCGCCGAATCCGGGCTCCATATACGCGCCAGCAAACAGCGCGACGACGCCGATCCCGACACCGAACGTCAGGATGATGACCCCCTCGAGTATCGGGTCATCACCGGTGACGAGCATTCCCATCTCCGTGTAGCCGTCGACAGCGGCCAGGAGACCGATCAAGATACTCACGACACCGACGGCAGCCGCTCCGATACCGAATCCGCCGCTAAACGGTCCGACACCGGCCGAGTCAGAGGTCGAACCGCTCATTTGGACCACCCGGTCGAGCGATGGGTGGCAACTCGAGTGTCGATCGAATCCGTGTCATCGGCGGGCGACATCGTCATAACTGAACGATTCGGGCGCAGATTGTGTTCCATTGGTCGTACTGTTTGGCTACGTTTTCTTAATATCTTCTATGCTCGTCTCGTGGTCCCGGGTCGAACTCCCCAAAAGTCGACCAAATCAATTTTCGCTGACAGTAGCGTGCGAGGGAAATCCAAACGGTTTTGCGCGCACAAACCCGAGGTGCGGAAAATGACTGTACGTGTAGGAATTCTCGGTGCAACCGGCGCCGTCGGACAGCGGTTGATTCAGCTCCTTGACCCACACCCATCCTTCGAAATCGCGGCATTGACCGCGAGCGCGTCGAGTGCCGGTCGCTCCTACCGCGACGCCGCGAAGTGGCGCGTCGACTCGCCGATCCCTGCCGACGTTTCGGATATGACCGTGACTGGAACTGATCCGGACGAAGTTCCCGACGACATCGACCTCATATTCTCGTCTCTCCCCTCGAGCGTCGGTGCCGAAGTCGAACCGGAGTTCTGTGAGGCGGGCTACGTCCTCTCTTCGAACTCATCGAACGGGCGGATGGATCCGGACATCCCACTGGTGATCCCCGAAGTCAACGCAGAACACGTCGATCTCCTCGAAGTCCAGCGCGAGGAACGCGGCTGGGACGGCGCAATGCTCAAGAACCCGAACTGTTCGACGATCACTTTCGTTCCGACGCTCGCGGCGCTCGCACAGTTCGGGCTCGAGAAGGTCCACGTCTCGACTCTGCAGGCCGTTTCGGGGGCGGGCTACGACGGTGTGACATCGATGGAGATCATCGACAACGCGATCCCGCACATCGGGGGCGAAGAAGACAAACTCGAGACCGAATCGCGGAAACTGCTCGGCGAGTTCGACGGCGTCGAACTCGCGAACAACAGCGTCGAGGTCGCGGCCTCGTGTAACCGGATTCCGACCATCGACGGCCACCTCGAGAACGTCTGGGTCGAAACGGAGGAGGATATCACGGCCGAAGACGCCGCAGAGGCGATGCGGTCGTATCCCTCGCTGGATCTCCGATCCTCGCCCGATCAACTCATTCACGTCTTCGAGGAGCCGGACCGACCACAGCCGCGAATGGATCGCACCCTCGGCGGCGGCATGGCCATCGCCGCGGGCGGCATTCGCGAGTCGCCGTTCGGTCTGCAGTACAACTGTCTCGCACACAACACCATCCGCGGTGCCGCCGGAGCGAGCGTGCTCAACGGCGAACTGTTGCTCGAGAACGGGTTTCTGTAAGCACAAACGGCGTGGGAATTCGACCAGAGTACCGTTCTACTCGTCGAAGTACTCCTACTGTGGAAGCGAAACGACGGGAATGGACGCCTCCCTGACCAGCCGCCGAGCAACGTCTCCCGTAAGCAACTCCGTGATTCGGTTCCCGCTTCGGGGAATAAAGGCGATCGCATCGGCGTTTTTCTCCTGTGCCCCGTCGAACACCGTCTCGACGACATCGGTTCCGTAAAGGACGTCCGTCTCGATATCCCCGGGGGCGTCCGCGAGAGCGCCGCGTGCCGCTTCGAAAATTTCCTCGGCGTACTCCTGACGTTGACCCATCGGTGCCTTGTCTATCCCTCCGCCTGCCTTCTCGATCACGTTCACCAGTGTGACCGTCGCGGTCGGCTCGAGGCGCGGAGCGAGCGCGCTCGCAGTCCGCTCGGCGTCGTCGGGGTCCGCCAGCGGTACCACGATCGTCCCCTCGAACGTCAGTGTCATCGGCTCACCTCGTCGAACGAAGCAGGTCGGCGCGTGAGGCGTCGTGTCTGTGGGTCGGTCTGTCGGCCACTCATTAGAAAGGAGTTCGTCCTAGACGGTTATAAAAGCAATCGAGCGGAGCCGGTCGACGGGCGTTCGTGTTACTCGCTGCTGAGATCTGCATCGACGCGAAGTTCAGAATCGGTTACCGTCGCGACGTTGTCTGCCGGGACCTTGATGTCATCCTCACCCGCTTCTCCGAATCCGAGGCTCTGTATCCACGCGTTCGTGAGTTTCGGCTCGGGATCGACGTATGCGAACTGTTCGATCGCATCGACCTCCGTGACGATACCGATCTGTTCGCCGCGGACATCCATGAGGAACTTGCCTTCGTCTTCCGTCGAGAGAACCGTCATATTCGTCGTACTGTTTCGCCTATGTCACTAAATACATTGTGGAGTCGTCTCTGCAAGGATTCCCCCCTCCGCTCGCCACGAACGTCTCATAGGGTCGGTTGTCCCTGTTTACCAGTTCGTCGCCAGAGGGGGGTGGCGAACGACCGGAAATAACTGACAACCGACCCTATCAAGTCACAACGTGACGTGATTCTCGAGTTCGGCGTCCCATCCCGACTCTGCGATTCGTGTCGCGTTCGTCGCGACGATTTCCGCAAGTCGCTCGTAGTACTGGGGAGTGTGGCCGGCGTTGTGGGGCGTAATCTGGACGTTCCCGAGGTTCCACAGCGGGTGTTCTTCGGGAAGCGGCTCGGGGTCGGTCACGTCGAGCGACGCGCCTCGAATCCAACTCGAGCGCAGTGCATCGACCAGTTCGTCCGTTTCGATGACCGGTCCGCGCGCGACGTTTACGATAACGGCATCGGGATCGAGGGTGAGGAACTCGTCGTGACCGACCAGTCCTCGAGTGTCGTCGGTGAGTGGGCACGCGAGTACGAGGTAGTCGGTCTCGGAGAGTGCATCGTGGAACGCGTCAGCTTCGAACCCGATCACGTCGTCGGTCGGACCGCCCTTTTCGAGAGAGTATCGAACGCCGACCGTGTCGACGTCGAACGGCTCGAGCCGTCGGCAGACGGCCTCCCCGATCGCACCCAGACCGACGATAGTAACCGTCGAACCGCACAATTCGTGGGCCTGGTAGTGTCGCCACTCCCGCCGTCGTTGGCGGCGCTCGCCTTCGTGGAACCGGCGAGTAAAGTACAGTATCGAACCGAGCACGTGCTCGCCGATGTTCGGGCCGTGAACGCCCGAGGCGTTGGTCACCGTTACGCCCCTGTCGCGGAGTTCCTCGAGTGGAAGGTGACCGGTTCCCGCGTACGCGCAGGCGAACACCTCGAGGTTTTCAGCGTGTTCCAGTAGTTCCGAATCGAGCGTCATTCCGGTAACGAACGTCGCGTCGCGAATCTTCTTCCGTTCCGCCGCCGGCGTTCGGGCGAGTTCGACGGTTCGATTTGGGAGGCGGTCACGTAGCGTCTCAACGTACTGCTCGACGGGCATACCGTGCGTTCCTTGGCGAAGAACGAGAACGTCGAATTCGTCGGCCATATCCGTGCTGTTGGGTGGTATCCCCAAAAACGTTCGTTCCCATCCGACAATCGGATACTGTTCGTTGGGACGCTCTATCAACAATGCTGAACCACAGGATAGCGAATACGAATTTCAGGCAGTTTAATATGGCTCGCTGAGTCCGAACGGAGTATGGAACACGTCGACGTCGCGATTATCGGTGGTGGTCCCGCTGGTGCGAGCGCGGCCGAGCGGGCCGCCTACCACGACGCGGAGACCGTCCTGTTCGAACAGGGCGTCCCACGAGAGGACCGTGCGGAAGCCGGTCCCGATTCGACCGACGCCGCGGGGATGCTCGATTACTGGATCGATATCATGGACTTCGAGTTTGAAGAGATCCCAGACGAAGTCGTCCACCGGGAGCTCGATGGAACAGATTTCGTCGGACCCAGTTCGTCAGTGGAGTTGAACACGACCGGGATGGACGCCACCTATCAGAAATTCGGATACACCTTCCACCGTGCCCGAATGGACGACTGGCTCCACGAACGCGCCATCGATGCCGGTGCGGACCTGCGCGTCGGGACCAGCGTCAAATCGATCGATACCGATCTCTCCGGCCCATCACACACGCTGGCGCTCTCGAGCGGCGACGAGGTCGGAGCGGAGTACGTCGTTCTCGCCGACGGCCCACAGCGCCGGGTAACCCTCGATGCACTCGATCAGTTCACGAAACCCGGCTCGAGTATTTCCGAACAACTCTCGCCGCCCGAAGCGAACCATATTGCCTATCAGGAGTACCGAGAGTTCCCCGAGGAACTGTTCGAATCGGATCGACTCAAATTCTGGTGGGGCTACATGCCCGGCGAGACTGCGTACCCGTGGGTCTTCCCCAACGACGGAACGGTCGCCCGCGTTGGCCTCACGATGCCCATCGGAATGACCCTCGACGACGTCGACAACCCCGAGTCGTACAAGCTTCTGAAAGCCACCGACAATGGCATCCCGACCGGTTCGGAGTACATTCGCCGACTGCTCGAGCTCGAGTACGGCGACGAGTACGACATCGAGGAGGATTTCCCGATCGTCGAAGATCGGGGCAAGTCCAAGGGAACCGAGACGTATCCGATTTCGTCGACCCGGCCGGTCGAGTCACCCGTCGGCGCGAACATCGCTGTCGCGGGCGGCGCGATGGGAACGACCTCGGCGTTCCACGAAGGCGGCTACCACGTCGCCGTCCGAACCGGCAAAATCGCGGGTCGACTCGCCGCGACGGACTCGCTCGGGAACTACAACGACGTCTGGAAACGCGCGATCGGCGACGAAATCCGCCGGAACGTCGCGTTCGCCGATATCGTCGCCGACTACGAACCGGACGACTGGGATTGGGCATTCGAAACGGTACGCGAGATGCAGGGCTCGAGCGGCGGAGACTCGATCATTTCGAAGAAGTATTCCGCCGGAATCGGCGCGGCGAAAATCCTCGCGGCGTACAAGAAACGGAAGTTCGCGTACCGGAACGGAAACTACGTTCAGTTCAGCGAGGACGAATACATCTACTGAGTTCGGTTCGTTTTAGAGAGCGACGCTGGGACGACAGCTCGGTCCGCCGGCGGCTCCGTTGTTCGTTCCCGCGGTCACGCAATAGCCTTTAAACGCACGCGGACGCTACTGTCACATGCGTGCCTCAAGTCCCCGTCCGAGCTTACCCATTCGGGTGCGATGATAGAACGGCGAACCCGGGCGCGCGACACACGTTGGTGGTGCGTTTCATCACCGGTCTGGCGGTCCAAACCGCCACACGGATGGTGAGGCCGTCTAACTCACCCGCCCGGCACGAGGGTTAGCCAGCCGACGCGGCATGCCGCCACGGGATGAGGCTGGACGTTAGTGTTCCGGGTGACACTATTCATACCGGTTCGATACTATCCGAACGAGGGGTGTGCGTTCGTCACTGTTACTCGGCAGGTTCGGGCGTCGAAACCTGCACACGATCCTCGAGGACCGCCTGGTCCGGTAATTCGGGGTTCGGCTCTCGGCCGAGCGTGAGCAGTCGTTCGGTGAGCGTGAGTTCGTCGGCGCTGGGACTCGGTTTCTCGATCGCCTCGTGTTCGACGACGACGCCCTCGGATTCGGCGGCGATACGGACCGCACAGAGCTGATACGATGGATAAAACACCGGCGGGAGAAGCCCAGTCACACCGTCTCGACGGTGGAGCCGCTTTAACCAGGTGCCGGTGTTAACGAGCAATCCGCCGTCGATCTCTCGGACGTCGGGACGGTGGGTGTGTCCGTAACAGAATATCGTCGTCTCTGGATCGTCGTCGAAGACGTCTCGAGCGGCCTCCTCGTACGATGCGACGGGATCGACCGTCATCTCGGTATCCATAATCCCGAAGCGATCGATGGTCTTCTTGATATCGCGCTGTAGGAAGTACAGCGGAATCCCGACCAGGAGCAACAAGCCAGTGACGACGACGTTTATCGCGAGCACGTACCAGGCCGCCGTGCCGGCGGTACCGAACTGTCCGAGAAATGCGGTCGCTTCCTCGACGGGCGTCGACCAGACGCCGGCGAGATCGAGTCCCGCGAGGATCGCTAAAATCGCACTTACGTTGAACAACAGGAGGAACGGAACCATCGCGTACCGGATAAGCGGGTTCATCTCGCGGTAGAAGTACTTCGAAATGAGCCAGATCGGCATCCACTCGGTCGGCGTGACGGCCTGGACGTCCTTCAGCCAGTTATACCGTCCTCGGTCGGACACCTGGCCGGCGCGGCTCGTCACGAGCGTGTTATAATAGTATCCGAGCGGCGACGCGTGTGGATTTCCCCAGTCTTCGATACGGTTGTTCGGGTCCTGCTGGTGTCCGTGTTCGAAGTGAATTGCCTGCTCTCCGACGGGCCGGTTGATCGACTGGTCTTGAACGAGATCGATGTTATACTCGGCAAGCCGTTCGACGTATCCGTCGTAGGCGGCCAGTTCGTGGTCGTGATTTCCCGGCAACAGCGTGATCGGCGTGTTCTCGCCGGTCGCACGAAACTGCTCGAACAGCTCCGGATACGCACCTTTTAGCGCGTCGAACTTTTCGATTCCCTCGATGCGAGTGAATTCCCAGAGACCGAACGCGTCACCGTTTATTATCAGTTCGGCGTTCTCGTCGGTCCGCTCGAGACGTTCGAGAAACGAGAGGAGTTCGTCCAGAAACGCAGCCTCCTCGAGTTGCTCGTCGCCCCCGAGATGAATGTCGCTGATAACGTAGTAGACGCGATCGTCGTCACCGTCGACCATTGGGCGACGGTTTCGGGGCTCTCTTTAAAAATATTCGTACCCGGCGGCGTATATGGGTTCTCGAGCGCGAACATCGAATGGCTATGGTCGTCTCGCCGACCGCAGAACATGGTCGGCACGCTCCCGCCAATCGAAAATGTGGTGTCTTATTCACGTCTCCGGATTCGAATGCGTCTAGTATCGATGGCCGACATATCGACGACGCGACGACGGTTCTGTACGACATCGCTCGCGACGGTCGGGGGCGTTTCCGTTGCTGGCTGTCTGGGCGGCGTCTTCAGTGACCCCGACCCTGCCGACGGAAGCGGCGGCGTAACTGATCCGGAGGAATGGATCGACGGAGACGAAATCCACCTGCTCGGATACGCCAGACACTGGGAGGGAGTCGAGCCGGCGGACCTCATCGACGGCATCGAAAATCCCACGCTCGTCCTCGAGGCGGGATCGACCTACGAGATCAGCTGGGAGAACGCGAAAGGTATGCGACACAACCTCGAAATCTGGGACGAGAGCGGGGAAATCGTAGACGACTACGCGACGACAGGCGTGGAATCCGAGGGTGAGACCGAAACGCTCGAGGTTGAAGCGAGCGAGGCGATGGAACAGTACGTCTGTTACTATCACAACGGACATCAGGTCGGCGAAATCGATGTTATTGTGAAGTAAGCTACTCCGTCATCCTCGAACATCGGTCGATTGTGTTATTCGGGCAGAGTTTCAGGTCCAGAAACCGTTACTGAATGTTGATATGGTGGTAACACCTAGCCAGCCCCATGAGCTATTTCAGCCGCCTCAAGACCGGCTTCGTCCTGTCGGTTGCCAGCCTTCGAGTACTTCGATCTCACCCAAAACTCGCGTTGTACCCGCTCGTGAGCGGAATCGCGTCGGCCGTATTCATGGCTGCACTACTCGGACCGCTCTTTCTGGCCAGCGAGATGTCGCTCGGTGGCATCGAGATTGCGGTCTTGTTCGTCGTCTATCTCGGCACGACGTATATCACCGCGCTGTTCAACGCCGGACTGGTCTACTCCGTCGGAGAGGTCTTTCACGGAAACGACCCCCACATCGGGGATGGTCTGCGAGCCGCATCACGAAAGTCGGGAACGTTGCTCATCTGGTCGGTCGTGAGCGCAATCGTGGGTATCTTCATCCAGGCGCTCGAGTCTCGCGGCGGAGTCGGTGCGCAGATTGCCGCGATGATATTCAGCGTCGGTTGGGCCGTCGCGACGTTCTTCGTCATCCCGATTATCGTTTTCCAGGACGACGTATCTGCGACTTCGATGTTTACCGAGAGCGCATCGACGTTCAAAGAGACGTGGGGAGAAACCGTTGGGACCAAAGTTGGACTGGGAATCATCCCTGCACTCATCATGATTCCCGGCATCGTCCTCGCGGTTGGGATCATCGCTGTCTCCCAGAGCCTGGCAATGGTCGCGATTGCCCTCGCCATTGCCGTTTCGTTCGGCGTCCTCTCGATGCTCGTCGGCGGTGTCATTACCGGCGTTGCGAAGACAGCGCTCTACGTTTACGCCACCGAAGATCTCAAACCGGAGGAGTTCAACCAGTTCGACTTCGATTCCATGTTCGAACCGTCGAGCGGAGACACGCAGGACAAATCACGCGGTTCGGGCGGTATACAGGGAACGAAACGTGGAATTTAGCTCGTTCAAGGCGGATTTTCTGAAGTAGAAAAACCGGGCTCCTTTTCATATCAGTCCCGAAACGATAACTTACCAGTGAGTGAGGACTGCGACCTGACGGAATTGCTCGCTGTTCTCGACGACGAGTACGCACGAGCGATCCTCACCGAAACGAGCGTCGAACCCATGTCAGCCAGTACATTGAGCGACCGGTGTGACGCTTCATTGCCGACGATTTATCGTCGACTCGATCGGCTCACGGAGTGTCAACTCATCACCGAAGAAACAGAACTTGCACAGGACGGAAACCACTTCAGCGTCTACTCGGCCAATCTCGACAGCCTCGAGCTTTCACTCGAGGAAGGTGAGTTCTCTCTCGACCTCTCCTATCGCGATCAGGACGTTGCAGATAAGTTCACACAGATGTGGGAGGGGATGCGATGAGCCAGAACGTCGTCAGGCTCGACGAAGCACCACTGTTCGAGATACTGACGGTCGCAAGTCTCTTTCTCGTCGCCCTCGTCGGCACGGTCATCGCCTACCAGGCGTTCCGAGGGTACAGACGAAACGACAGCATGTCGATGCTGTACCTTTCGATCGGTCTTCTGTTACTCACGTTGTTCCCGTTCCTGATCAACGTCTTCATCACGACGGTTATCAGCCCGTCGCAGGTCGTCACCGTGTTCTTCGAGAACACGAGCCGGTTGCTCGGATTGTTGTCCATCATGTATTCGCTGTACGGGCGACACTGACACCGCCTTCGAGTTATGACGTGGGTTCGATTTTTCCGGGTGAGAGACGTGCCCGCCAGCAAGCGGTGCTGGCGAATTGGGTTACAGTCTCGACGTGAACAGATCTGTTCGAGTTAGCACTGAAATTCAGTCGGTTTGATGGAGTATGAGTGGCCCCGGTTGGGAATCGTCGAAATGTCAGAGGTGATTGTCAGAGGCACCTCCCAACCGAGTTGATGATCGAGGAACACGGTCCTTCAGAGCCGGACATCGCGCCCTCGTTCGATGATTGACTCATATAATAGTAATCCCACAACACGATTTTCTGGATCAGAAAACGCTCTTGATAACTATTTATAAACGTCTCGAAGGTGTCTTCCCGTTTATCCGTCGACGCGCTTGAGGAGACCCGTGAATACCTTGAAGCCTCCGACGACGAGATCTCGGGCTACCGGTGCACCGTCGTACAACCAGAGCAACCCGGCAAACACCCCGAGTCCGAGTTGGCCCCAGAGATACGTCGACGGATCACTTGAGAACAGCTCAGCCTGGTACTGATCGAACAGGATCGAAAATTGCTCGAGAAAACCGTGATTGTGCCCGCCGTCTGCAACCGTTACGACCGGCCACAGCATCAATTCGTAGTGAACGACATCTTCACGAACGTACGCGTCAAACACGTCCGACGGTAAATGGAGGAGATAGGCGAGTCCAAACGCGATCCCAGTTCGGGAACGCCCCACCGACCGTGTCCCGATACCGACGACTATCGCGAGCGGGATCGCAAAAAAGATCGAATGCCCGATGGCATACCCCGCCTCGAACACGCCGAACTCCCACGAGAGCGGCTTATCGATGAGGTCCGGGAGAACGGACGCGAAAACAGCGGCGAACGCCTCGAGACCGCCCGGCGAGTCACGATAATAGACGTGACAGAAGAGCGAATACGCCACATATCCAACGATTGCGTGTTCCCAGGGCCACATAGCGGATGGATGCAGTGAGTTGGGATTAGTTATGCATCGCCTGTCAACCGGAAATAGTCACTGACGAACCCGACCTACCGCTCGAGCGCTACGCAACTGCCACGACAAATCGAATCGATGGACGGCCTACTGCCCTCAGTCCGATCGATCCATTCGGTTCTCGTTACGATACTTACGCTCGTGATCTTTCGATACGACTTTCGGGGACCGGCCCGGACAGTGGCGTATGGACCGTGCGGGATTCGTCAAGCTCTCCGTCATCGCGTTCGGCCTCGTCATCTTCAGTTTCTTCGTCCGCGGGTTCAGCCAGTTGCTTTTCGGTCGCGAGATTGCCGAGATTCTCCAGGCCCCGATCGCCGTCATCGGGTTTTCGCTTCTCGTGTACCTGTTCGTCCGTGCGACGCTCGACGCAGTAGGGCTCTGGACCGTTGAAAAAGGCGACGCATAACGGAAGGAAACCGTTTTTCGCGATGCCCACATTAGCAGCGGTATGAGTATTCAGGAACGGGAGGTATCCGAACTCGGCCCCGACGAGCGTGTCGCCTTTTTCGAACGCGACGCCGGCGTCGAGTCCGTCCGTTCGGACGTTCGAGATATCGTCGAACGAGTGCACGAAGAAGGCGATGTCGCCGTTCGCGAGTTCACCGAGCAGTTCGACGACGTCTCGGTCGGAAACCTTGAGATTACGGACCAGTGTGAGCGCGCGTACGACGACCTCGATGGCGAACTACTCGAGGCAATCGATACCGCCGCCGCGAACGTCCGGGAGTTTCACGAGGCACAACTCCCTGAAGACTGGCGCGAGTCCTTCGACGACGGACGAGAACTCGGCAGGCGATTCCGTCCGATCGACCGCGTCGGCGTGTACGTGCCCGGCGGGAGCGCAGCCTACCCCTCGAGCGCGATCATGGGTATCGTTCCGGCCGTCGTCGCCGGTGTCGACCACGTCTCGGTGGTCACGCCCCCAGCGGAACAGATCAGTCCAGTAACGCTCGCGGCGATTCACGCCGCGGGTGCGGATGCCGTCTACAGCGTCGGCGGCGCACAGGGCATCGCAGCACTGGCTTACGGGACCGAGTCGGTTACTCGCGTCCAGAAAATCGTCGGCCCCGGAAACCGATGGGTAACGGCGGCCAAAGCCGAGGTCCGTGGTGACGTTGCGATAGATTTCCTGGCCGGGCCCAGTGAGGTCGTCGTCATCGCGGACGACACTGCCGACCCACAGTTCGTCGCGTCGGAACTAATCGCCCAAGCCGAACACGACGCCAACGCATCCGTCGTCGCAATCACCGATGATGAGACGACCGCCGAAGCCATCACCGAAGCGCTCGAGCGTCAAGCGGACGAGCGCGAGCGCGAAGAAACGATCCGATCAGCGCTCTCGAACGACGCGAGCGGCGTCCTGCTCGCGCGGTCGATGAGCGAAGCGATTCTGTTCACCGAAGAGTACGCCCCCGAACACCTCTCGATTATCGCCGACGACGATGAGGAACTCCTCGAGCGGATCGACAGTGCCGGAAGCGTCTTCCTCGGACCTCACACACCGGTTGCGGCGGGAGATTATGCTAGCGGAACGAACCATGTGCTCCCAACCAACGGCGGCGCACGCGTGACCGGCGGACTCTCGGTCGAAACATTCGTTCGGTCGACGACCGTCCAGCGGCTCTCCGAAACCGGACTCGAGAATCTAGAAAAGACCATCACAACGCTGGCGACAGCAGAGGGGCTCGAGGGCCACGCCGAGAGCGTCCGGATGCGATTCGATCACGAGTAATCTTTCAAAGAACTCTTCAGGGGTTCTCCTTTCGCAATCTGAACACTCTCAACCAGAGAATAGCAGGTGCTGGTTTTACGTGTGAGAATAATGGAGACGAAGACGAGATGCAACCGGACGTCGTCGATCCGACCGATCGGCGGGTGCTCGAACGTAACTACGATTACGCCCAGAAGAACCTCTGGATTCTCTCGATGTGGTACGAGTACGATGTCGAACGGATGGTTGAACTGCTGGCAGTCAACGGCATTCAGCTTTCCCCGAACGACAAAAAA
The DNA here is from genome assembly GCF_054653435.1 of Halostagnicola bangensis. NCBI lineage: Archaea > Methanobacteriati > Methanobacteriota > Halobacteria > Halobacteriales > Natrialbaceae > Halostagnicola > Halostagnicola bangensis. Next base: position 34,079 of record NZ_BAAIGG010000005.1, read on the forward strand.
CGGTTCGGAGAGTATTACAACGCCGTTCAATCGGATGGTAACAGTACGATCTGATTTTTCATCTAAACTGATAGCCTCTCGAATGGCGTCAACGTTAACATCGTTGCGCGGGAATGGTAGTATATGAGCACCGAAAGTATGGATGGTGGGGACGCGCGACCCCAGATCGAGGTAACCGAGGAAGCCGCAGATCAGGCACGCTCACTGCTCGAGGGGGAAGGGTTAGATGACGATATCGCTGGGCTGCGATTGTTCGTCCAGCAAGGTGGCTGTGCGGGGCTCTCCTACGGGATGCGGTTCGACGACGAACCCGAGGACGACGACACGATATACGAACACCACGACCTGCGTGTCTTCGTCGATCCGGCAAGCCTGAAGTACATCGAAGGAAGCGTTCTCGACTTCGAAAGCGGACTACAAGCCGAAGGGTTTCACGTCGAGAATCCAAATGTCGTCAGCGAATGCGGTTGTGGCGAATCGTTTCGGACGTAAGCCGTTTCGTCGACTACCGGCTCGTTAGATGGCCTCCTCATCTCTCTGTCTCGCGACGGGCGGAAAACGCTTTTAATCAACTATTAGCTCGAGATATAGGTCACTACTCCTCGAGTTCGAACGCGACCGTTACTTCCGCTTGATACTCTCGGCCTTCAGCGTTTGCAATTTCGACGCCGAGTTCGTCGACTTCGATCCAGTACACGTTCTGGAGCGTGTCTTCGGCCCGATCGATCGCATTGTCAGCCGCCGCATCGAAGCTTTCAGTACTCGTCCCGATCAGCGTAATCTTCTTGAAGACCATTGCCTATGCTACTAAGACACAATATCCCTTAAACGTACGGCGAGCGAATTAATCGTCGCCGATGAATCAACGCTTTTGAGGGTTCCGATACCACATTCCGACATGACGACTACTGATGAGTCATGTTCCAAGCCCGCAGTTGGAGAACTCACCCCACCGAATCGGACGCTAATGGGGCCCGGACCGAGCGACGCCAACCCCCGCGTACTTCAGGCGATGAGTACGCCCCTCGTCGGGCACCTTGACCCCTCGTTCGTCGAGATTATGGACGAAGTCCAGGAATTACTGCGGTATACCTTCCAGACAGACAACAAATGGACGATTCCCGTCTCAGGTACCGGCTCGGCCTCGATGGAAGCCGCGATCGGAAACCTCGTCGAACCGGGCGATACGATGCTCGTTCCGACAAACGGATACTTCGGCGGACGGATGGCGTCGATGGCTCGTCGCGCCGGAGGAACCGTCGTTGAAGTCGATGCACCCTGGGGGGAACCGCTCGATCCGAGTACCGTCAAGGAAGCGCTCGCGGAACACGATCCGGACGTCTTCGGATTCGTCCACGCAGAGACGAGTACGGGAGTACTCCAGCCGAACGTTCCCGAACTCACGGCCGCGGCACACGATCACGATGCGCTCGTCATCGCCGACACGGTCACCTCTATCGGCGGTGTCAAACTTCGCGTCGACGAGTGGAACATCGATGTCGCCTACGCTGGCCCCCAAAAGTGTCTCTCCTGCCCGCCCGGTGCGAGCCCCCTCACGCTTTCCGACGAGGCGATGGACAAAGTTCTCGCACGCGAGGAGGAACCCCGATCCTGGTACCTTGACCTTTCATTGCTCGAGGGCTACTGGGGCGAGGAACGCGCGTACCATCACACCGCACCGATCACCAACGTCTACGCACTTCGGGAAGCGCTTCGCCTCGTCGCCGAAGAGGGGATCGAAGCGCGTTGGGCCCGCCACAAACGCCTCGCGGGCGCTCTGAAAGCTGGCGTCGAAGGCATGGGTCTCGAAATGAACGCTCCCGACGAGTACTGGCTCCCAAGTCTGAACGCAGTCCGCGTCCCCGCCGGAATCGACGATGGTGCCGTCTGTGACGCCCTGATCGAACAATATGATCTCGAGATCGCCGGCGGACTCGGTGATCTTTCAGGTGACATCTTCCGTATCGGCTGTATGGGCCACTCCGCTCGACCCGAAAACGTCATTTACGTCGTGACTGCACTCGGCGACGTTCTCGAGTCGATGGGAGCCAATGTCGACCCCGGGGAAGGGGTCACGGCGACGCGTCGCGCTCTCAACACCACTGAATAACCGAAAAACAGTGCCGGACTACGCTGTTGCACGCGGTCCCGGCGGGGCTCGTTCGACCTGATACTCGTCTCCGTCGACCACGATGATCGCCCACTCGTAGTCTGTATTTGTCTGTTTGAGTCGTCTCTCGAGTTCATCTACATCGCTTGGTTGTGCGACGAAACAGTGGAATTCTCCCGATTCGTTCGGGAGGGTTCCTGTCTCGAGGACGGTACTGACGTGGACGACTTTCCATTCTCGCTGGGCTCGAAACTCGGGGCCGTCTCCTTCAACAGTGTATCCGAGCTCTGCGAAGATCGACCTGGCCTGCTCGACGAGTTGCATGTTAACAGGTCCCATTCACTACACTGATACGACGGCACCCGTGATAAAGCTTGGTCTATCCGATACATTCGCCGATAGTAGTGGACGAGTATGGCCTAATTTGTATTAGAATCGCGGAGTAGCTAATAATATCAAGATATCCAATAAGGTTATCGTATAGGTAAGCTATGAATTATCTGTTTGTGATTTTTACTCTCGCTGCTCTTCGTTCGAGATCATGGTTGATTCCTCTGACACGGTGCCCATTCGGTATAGGCGGCTTACCGTCGAAAACTACCGAGACGGACGCCGTGTGAACGAGGATTGCGGAGCTACCGCTCCTCAAGCGTAAATAAAAAAGAGAGCCAACCACGATGGATGACTCTCTTTGGTGCGTAATAAAGTATGAATGGAGGCGGCGAATCAGATTTCCCAGAGGGTCTCCCACTCCAGTACTGACCGAAACGCAGGCAGGCTTATCTTCCGTGTTCGGGATGGGTACGGGAGGAACCCCGCCGCTATGGCCGCCGTAACGCCGAGCTACGGATTCGAACCGCCACACACGCCCACTAACGAGCGTGTGACTCCAGTCTCGGTTACGATGCCGAACCGTGTGTACGTGTAGTCCAGTTCACGCCTGGACCCGTTTCCGGGTCCGTACATGATCCAAATGCGTATGAATGGTGGCTCAATCTGTTAGTGCTCGCGGGCTCAACACCTCGTTGCCTTGGTGCGTACACCCCGAGTCTATCGAACTCGTCTTCTACGAGTGATTTCAGATGGTATCTCTTTTCCAAGTGGGTTTCGAGCTTAGATGCGTTCAGCTCTTACCCCGTGGTGCGTGGCTGCCCAGCACGTGCCCTCTCGGACAACTGGTACACCAGTGGCACCCATTCGTAGTTCCTCTCGTACTATACGAACGTTCTCGTCAGATACCGTAACACCCCCAATAGATAGCAGCCGACCTGTCTCACGACGGTCTAAACCCAGCTCACGACCTCCTTTAATAGGCGAACAACCTCACCCTTGCCCGCTTCTGCACGGGCAGGATGGAGGGAACCGACATCGAGGTAGCAAGCCACCCGGTCGATATGTGCTCTTGCGGGTGACGACTCTGTTATCCCTAAGGTAGCTTTTCTGTCAGCAATTGCCCGCATTAAGCAGGCTAATTGGTTCGCTAGACCACGCTTTCGCGTCAGCGTCGATTGTTGTGCTCGACACTGTCAGGCTTCCTTATGCTCTTGCACTCTTACTCGGGTCTCCGACCCGAGTGAGGAAACCTTGGGGCGCGCTCGATATCTTTTCAAGCGCGTACCGCCCCAGTCAAACTGCCCGGCTACCGGTGTCCTCCGCCAGGAGTGAGAGTCGCAGTCACCATCGGGTAGTATTTCAATGATGCCTCGGTGGCCCGCTAGCGCGGGTACCTGTGTAGTGGCTCCTACCTATGCTGCACAATGGCGACCACGTCTCAGCGACAGCCTGCAGTAAAGCTCTATAGGGTCTTCGCTTCCCCTTGGGGGTCTCCAGACTCCGCACTGGAATGTACAGTTCACCGGGCCCAACGTTGGGACAGTGGCGCTCTCGTTGATCCATTCATGCAAGCCGCTACTAAAGCGGCAAGGTACTACGCTACCTTAAGAGGGTCATAGTTACCCCCGCCGTTAACGGGTCCTTCGTCTCATTGTACTGAGTGTTCAGATACCCGCACTGGGCAGGATTCAGTGACCGTACGAGTCCTTGCGGATTTGCGGTCACCTATGTTGTTACTAGACAGTCGGAGCGCCCGAGTCACTGCGACCTGCCTCTCTCCGAGGCAGGCATCCCTTATTGCGAACGTACGGGACTAACTTGCCGAATTCCCTAACGTCGGTTGATCCCGACAGACCTTGGCTTTCGCCGCCACGAGTACCTGTGTCGGATCTCGGTACGGACAGTGTGATCGTCTTTTCACGGGCTCCAGATTGACCCAGCTTGCGGCATCCCACCATTCATCCGCTTCGTGCCATTACGGCTTCCACGGATTTCGATGGTTACACCGGGCGAATGCCCGGCCTGGGCGGCTCCAAAGCGTCGACTTCTAATTCACACTGGCATAGGAATATTAACCTATTTCCCTTTTGTCTCGTTCGAACTGCGGCGAGACTTAGGACCGGCTAACCCTCAGCTGATCAGCATTGCTGAGGAACCCTTACTCGTTCGGCCGTCGGGGTTCTCACCCGACTAACGCTGCTACTATGACCAGAATTTTCGTTACTGAACGGTCCACACGAAATCTCTTCCATGCTTCCATCCGAACAGTACGCCAACCTACGGAATCACACCTGTAAGGTGTGTCGCTCGGTCTCGGTGGTGGACTTGAGCCCCGATCATTTTCAGCGCGCCGAACCTCGGCCGGTAAGCTGTTACGCTTTTCTTAGAGGGTAGCTGCTTCTAAGCTCACCTCCCGGCTGTCTAGGGCTCGGCACCACTTTCGATCGCACTTAGTCCACACTTGGGGACCTTAACCCAGCTCTGGGTTGTCTCCCTCACGGTACACAGGCTTACCCCGCGCACCGGACTCCTCACGTCAACAGCGTTCGTAGGTTCGGAGTTGGACAGGGAGGCGAACTCCTCTCGGAGGCCGGTCTCCCAATCCGTCGCTCTACCCCACAAACTACCTCGGTGAAGGTCATGCTTCGACATGTTTCGGTTGGAACCAGCTGTTTCCGGACTCGATGGGCCTTTCACCCCTACACATAAGTCACGAGAGGGTATTGTAGGACACCAACTCTAACGGACCTCCACGTGCCTTTCGGCACGCTTCGTCCTGCTCATGCGTAGATCGTCCGGTTTCGGGTCGTGTCCGAGTGGCTCCCCGCGCTTGAACACGGTGACCCTGGTGCAAAGCACTGCGGTCATATCGGTTTCCCTATGCCTTCCCTGATGATCAGGTTAGACTCGCCAATCAGACACACTCTCTGGTTCGTTTTTCAAAACGTACGACAGAACACCGGCTTCCGACACTGCTTACTACAGGTTCGCACCTGATTCATTGTGTGTCGGACCTTGTGTGCCCTGTCGTTCTATCGCCAACTGATTTCACGCCCTATTACACCTCCCTTCTTGGGGTGCTTTTCAGCGTTCGCTCACGCTACTTGTTCGCTATCGGTCTCAAGGAGTATTGAGTCTTTGCGGTCAATGCCCGCAACATTCACGAGGAATATCCAATCCCCGCTACTCTGGAGCTGACGCACATCGTACTTCTTGACGGTACGGGACTGTCACCCTGTTTCGTACTCCGTTCCAGGAGATTTCTCATCAAGTTTCGGATGCTGAATGTCAGTCCGAACACCACATTGCCCGTAAGGGCTTCGGTTTGGACTGTGTCGGGTTCACTCGCCGTTACTAACGACATCGCGGTTGCTTTCTTTTCCTGTCGATACTAAGATGTTTCAATTCTCGACGTTCCCCATTGCGCGAAGCAATTGCGGTGGGGATTCCCATTCGGAGATCCTGAGTTCTTCGCCTCCGTGCGGCTCCCTCAGGCTTTTCGCAGCTTGGCACGTCCTTCTTCAGCTCTTGAGCCGAGCGATCCACCAGCTGGCACAGTAGCCACGTTCTTTCGGATCAGTAGTGACCCGGGAACGGGTCCAGTGGACGCCTGGACTACACGTACACACGGTCTCATCTGCACGCCCGTAGACAGCGGGCCTGCATTAACCCTTCCCACCCACACTTGCGCGGGGTGGTGCATTGGTTCGTTGCTTCGGATTAAATCAACGCCCCGTCTCCCACTTAAGGGACAC